>CADBCV010000057.1 GCA_902793285.1 Oscillospiraceae bacterium | reverse complement strand
GATCTCCCGATCAGCGCGCAGGCGCTGTATTTTCATCTCGGGATGCGGGCCGATGACGACGGCTTTGTCGCAAAACCGCGGCGCATCGTGAGCGCCGTGCGCGCGAAGCCCGCGGACCTCAAACGCCTGCAGGACAAGGGTTACGTGCGCATGTTTGATTCCGGCGTGTGCGCGATCTGCGACTGGGAGGCCCAGAACCGTGTGCGCCGGGACCGCTACACCGAGACGCGCTATCAGGCCGAAAAAAAGAGCCTCCATGTCATACCGGATGTCATACCGGATGTCATACCGGATGTCATACCAACGGTCAACCCAGGATAGTCTAATACAGGATAGTTCAGTTTAGGGGAGGGAAGGCCAGGACAGGCCAGCAGAGGATAGTAGACGCGCTCAGCCCCTCTCGCAGGCGTCCGGCACGGCGAGCGCGCGCATGGCATCGCCCATGCAAGTTTACCATACGGGTGGGATAAGCGGCCGGCAAAACCGGTTATTTATACGAAAAGCATGGGAATTTCTTGACAAATGTACAAATCTGCCTATAATGAGGGGCAAATGAACAAAGCATGATAGAGGCGCGGCCGACATCAGTAGCCCTGGAAACAAGCGACGGGAATCGCCGGGGTGAAAGGGGACGCCGCCGAAGGGGATCGGCCCGCCCGGGGCAGGTTCTCTGGGCCGCCGGAGAAGATCCGGCGGACTGTCGCGAAAGCGGAGCGCTGTCAGACTTTTGGGGCGACCCACCGGTCATGAACAGATCCTGCTCTGTTCATGATTTTTTTATCAGGAGGAAAAAATTATGGCTGGAACCTTCTGGGCGCTGGTGCCCCCCATCGTGGCCATCGTCCTCGCGCTCATCACCAAGGAGACCTATTCGTCCCTGTTCGTCGGCATTCTGGTCGGCGCGCTCTTTGTCGGCGGCTTCAATCCCGTCGCCTCGCTCGATACCATGATCAACGACGGCTTCATCGGCGCCATCGCGGACGGCTGGAACGCCGGCATCTTCATGTTCCTCGTCCTGCTCGGCATCATGGTGGCCCTCGTGAACGCCGCCGGCGGCTCCGCCGCGTTCGGGCGCTGGGCCGTCAAGCATGTGCACACCCGCGTCGGGGCCATGCTCGCGACCTTCCTGCTCGGCGTGCTGATCTTCATCGACGACTACTTCAACTGCCTGACCGTGGGCTCCGTCATGCGCCCCGTCACCGACAGCCACAAGATCTCCCGCGCAAAGCTCGCCTACATCATCGACGCCACCGCCGCCCCCGTGTGCATGATCGCCCCGGTCTCCTCCTGGGCGGCCGCCGTATCCGCCACGGCGCAGGATCTGGACTCCGGCATCTCCGGCATCCAGCTCTTCATCCAGGCCATCCCCTATAACTTCTACTCCCTTTTGACCATCGTCTTCGTCATCGCCCTGTCGGTGATGGGCTTTGATTACGGCCCCATGGCGAAGGCGGAGCTCGCCGCGGCGAAGGGCGAGCTCGGCTCTCTCGGCAACGAGAACGAGCAGAACGTCCCCGGCGCCTCCATCTGGGATATGCTGATCCCCGTCATCGCCCTCATCGTCTGCTGCATCATCGGCATGATGTATGTCGGCGGCTTCTGGGACGGCGCGAGTGTCATCGACTCCTTCGCCGACACGGACGCCTCCGTCGGCCTCCCCTGGGGCAGCATCATCGCCGTCATGTTCACCTTTGTGTATCTGCTCTGCCGCCGCGTCATCAGCTTCAAGGACGCGACCGGCTGCATCACCAAGGGCTTCATCGCCATGGTGCCCGCTATGCTGATCCTCACCTTCGCGCTGACACTCAAGAACATGACGGGTCTCCTCGGCGCGGCCGACTATGTCGCGGGCCTTGTCGAGGGCGCGGCCGCGGGCCTCTTCTCCATGCTGCCCGCCGTCATCTTCCTTGTGGCGCTCGGCCTCGCCTTCTCCACCGGCACGAGCTGGGGCACCTTCGGCATCCTGATCCCCATCGTCCTGCCCGTCTTCCAGAACAATCCCGAGCTTCTCATGATCGGCATCTCCGCCTGCCTCGCGGGTGCTGTCTGCGGCGACCACTGCTCCCCCATCTCGGACACGACCATCATGGCCTCCGCCGGCGCGAACGTCAACCACATCGACCATGTGAGCACCCAGCTCCCCTACGCCCTGACTGTCGCGGGCGTGAGCTTTGTGTGCTACATCGTGGCGGGCTTCCTGCATAGCTGGGCCGTGTGCCTCGTCCTCGGCGCGGCGCTCATCCTCGCGATCCTCTTCATCCTCCGCAGCCGCCAGCCGAAGAAGGCGTAAGAAAAGAAGGGGCTTTGAAAAATGGGCCTCCGGCACTGTAGGGGCGGGGCTTGCCCCGCCCGCGCGGCATAGGGTAATCAATTATGTGCGTATCGGCTTTGCACAGCTTCTAAGCTCCCTTTCGAAAAGGGAGCTGTCATGGCCGATCCCACGCGAGGCCATGACTGAGGGATCGACTG
>CADBCV010000056.1 GCA_902793285.1 Oscillospiraceae bacterium | reverse complement strand
CTTCGCTTTGTGCTGTGCCTCATCGTGATCGTTCTGATCATGCTGTACATAGCGCCACAGGCTTACTGAGCTTTAAAAGCTCGTTGACCGCCCGGCTGGACCCCGAGCGGTCAACTATTTTTGTTTGAACGCATAGGGCCAACCGTCAAATCAACAGCGCCCTTTTGTATCTTCATTATACCACGCGCCCGCACTTTGTCAAGCGGCACACCGCTTTTGCCTCCCCCACGCACTTCAGGGGGATACGGTTCACCGCACGCCGGTGACAGAACTGCGTATCCCCCAGTCATGGCCTCGCGGGGGATCGGCCATGACAGCCCCCTTTAGGCAAGGGGGCCAAGCGCGGCCCGCGCTTTTGCCTCCCTCCCTGAGGGAGGTGAGGGGGACCGCTTCAGCGGTGGAAGGAGTACCCGCAAGCCGGATGACGGAAGGAGCACTCCCTCAGTCATCGCCGCGGGCGGCGCTGACAGCTCCCTCAGGGAGGGAGCCGTTATTCGCCTTCCCCCGCGCGGGACGTCGGGCCTGGTGTCCTGCGGGCAAAAAAATTCCCCCGGCTTTTGCCGGGGGGAGTCGATCAGTCCACAATCTCAACTGATACTTTTTTGCCCTTTCGCTGGGCGACGGCCCGCATGAGGATGCGGATCTGCTTGACGATCCTCCCCTGCCGGCCGATGACCTTGCCCTTGTCGCCTTCGGCCACGTCCACTTCAAAGACGATCTCGCCGTCGGTCTTGCGCTCGGTCACAGAGACCTGGTCGGGATTGTCCACCAGGCTCTGTACGATATAGGTCAAAAGCTCTTTCATGCGGTCATGAACTCCTTAAATTTAGGCCTCAACTTTCTTGAGCAGGCCGCGGACGGTATCGGTGGGCTGTGCGCCGTTCGCGATCCAGTACTTTGCGCGCTCCATATCGACCTTGATCTTCTCGCCGTCAGCCATGGGGTCGTAAACGCCCAGCTCCTCGATGAAGCGGCCGTCACGCGGGCTGCGGGAATCAGCGACGATGATGCGGTAGTAGGGGGCCTTCTTGGCGCCCATTCTGCGAAGTCTGATCTTAACCATGTATATTCACCTCCATATTATAAATCGTATCTATTATAAAATGCCAAGGCATCTTATAAACAATCAAAGTCCGGGGAAGCCGCCGAAGAGACCGCCCCCGCCGCCGTTCATGCGGCCCATTTTCTTTTGCAGCTTTTTCATGTTCTTGCCGGTGAGCTGCTTGGTCATCTGCTGCATGGCCTCATACTGCTTGACGAGGCGGTTCACGTCCACCACCGTGGTGCCGGAGCCCGCGGCGATGCGCTTTTTGCGGCTGGAATTTAAGATCGCGGGGTTCTCCCGCTCCGCCATGGTCATGGAGAGGATGATGGCCTCCTGCCGCGCCATGGCCTTGTCGTCGATCTTCGCGCCCTTGAGCGCCTTCGCGTCAAGCCCCGGGATCATGCCCATGAGGTTTTCAAGATCGCCCATGTTCTTGAGCTGGTTCATCTGCTCGAGGTAATCGTTGAGCGTGAAGCGGTTGGAGCGCAGCTTTTCGGCCGCCTCGAGGGCCTTCTTCTCGTCAAAGCTCTGCTGGGCCTTCTCGATGAGGGTGAGCATGTCGCCCATGCCGAGGATGCGGGAGGCCATGCGGTCGGGATAAAACGGCTCGATCATGTCGAGCTTTTCGCCCACGCCGATGAACTTGATGGGCTTGCCGGTGGCGGCCGTGATGGACAGGGCCGCGCCGCCCCTCGCGTCGCCGTCGAGCTTTGTGAGCATGACGCCCGTCACGTCCAGCGCCTCGTCGAAGGCGGTGGCGGCGCTCACGGCGTCCTGGCCGGTCATGGCGTCCACGACGAGGAGGATCTCGGCGGGCTCCACGGCGGCCTTGATGTTTTTAAGCTCGTCCATGAGCTGGGCGTCGATGTGCAGTCTGCCCGCGGTGTCGAGGAAGACAAGGTCGTTGCCGTGCTTTTTCGCGTGCTCGATGGCGGCCTTTGCGATGTCCACGGGATTTGTGGTGCCCATCTGGAAGACGGGGATATCGAGCTGCGCGCCCACGGTCTCAAGCTGCTTGATGGCGGCGGGGCGGTAGATATCGCAGGCGGCGAGCAGCGGGCGCTTGCCCTGCTTGCGCATGTAGCCGGCGAGCTTTGCGCCGTTCGTGGTCTTGCCCGCGCCCTGCAGGCCTACCAGCATCACGACGCTCGGGGATCTGGAGCTGAGATTGAGCTTGCGGTTTTCGCTGCCCATCAGATCGCAGAGCTCCTCGTTCACGATCTTGATGACCATCTGGGCGGGGTTCAGGGCCTCGAGCACGTCGGTACCCACGGCCTTCGCGGTGACGGACTTCGTAAAGTCGCGCACCACCTTGTAGCTCACGTCCGCCTCTAAAAGGGCCATGCGCACCTCGCGCATCGCCTCTTTCACGTCGTTCTCGGTGAGCCTGCCCTTGCCGCGCAGCTTTTTGAACGCCTCGTTCAGTTTTTCGGATAAGCTCTCAAACGCCATCGTTCAAATCCCACTCCTCGATCCGCTCGACCTCCGACATGATCTGCCGGGCGATCTCCTGTGGCCTGCCCTCGGTCTGCGCCGCGATCTCCCGCGCCCGCTCCGCGATGAGGCCCAGCGCGCGCCGGGTCCGCTCGAAGCGGCGGATGAGCCCCGTCTTCTCCTCGATCTCCTGCATGGCGCTCTCGCCGCGGCGGATGTTGTCCCACACGCCCTGGCGCGAGATGCCAAGCTGCTCGGCGATCTCCGAGAGGGACAGATCCTCGTTATAGTGCAGGTCGCAGCACTCTCTCTGCTTATCGGTCAGAAGCTCACCGTAGAAATCCAGCAGCATACTCTGTGTCCTCCTGCTCACTTCCACCGTGACCCCTCCTTTAAGCATACGCAGTATACACGCCCCCGCCCCTCCTGTCAAGTGTTTTTTCTTGTCAGTCACAGACACGGCAAAACGTCCGACCTCTCCGTAGGGGCGGGCGTCCCCGACCGCCCGGCGGCGGCGTTTGAAAGCCCCCCTTGCCTAAAGGGGGGTGGCCGAAGGCCGGGGGGATACGATGCAGTAACACAGTTCCCTCCTCGCGGCAAAGCCGCTGCGGCCTGCGCTACAAATGTGCCACCGGCACATTTGCTTAACGCTGCGGGGTGGCAGCGAGCTTGCGAGCTGACGGGGGGATACGGTTCACCGCGCGCCGGTGCAGA
>CADBCV010000055.1 GCA_902793285.1 Oscillospiraceae bacterium | reverse complement strand
AGAAACAGGCTTATTTGACGTGCCTTACATGTGGCCTGCCACAAATTCTACTTATTGCACAAATCCGGCAGGATTTGCCCGCTGAACTGAATAGTTACGCATTTTTTACATTTCTGTGCGCGGGAGGGGCAAGCCCCTCCCCTGCGGGTTCATACCGTCTTTTTCGCAGCCCCCTGTTTCTATGATCAGTAGTCGCGGCCGCTGCAGGGAGGCTGAATCCCCCAGTCACGGCCTCGCGGGAGATCGGCCGTGCCAGCCCCCTTTAGGCAAGGGGGCCATATTGCAGCAGCATTTTTGTTTCGTTATACCCCGATACGCTTTGCTTTATTTTCCCTTATACTCCATGCAGAGCATGGTGAGATCGTCGAACTGGCTGGCGTCGCCGGTGAAGGCGTCCACATCCGCCTTGACCCCCTCGAGGATCGCGCGGGGGCCTTTGCCGCGTGATAAAAGCCGGGGCGGCGGGAAAACCGAATCATGTATAGACGTGTTTGGGCGAATTCGATCCCGCCGCCTGCTCCTCCGCCTGGGGCCAGGAGAGCGTGAACGCCTCCCCGGAGACCTCCAGGCGCGCCGTCTCCCCCATGAGGAGGGGGTAGTTGACATCCCCGTGGCCCGCCGGGAAGCCGAAGGCGACCGGCACGTCCAGCCCATCGAGAAACTGGCGGCTGATCATGTCCGCGACGGAGGCAAAGAGCCCGCCCCGGTCGTCGCCGCAGTTGCCCCGACCGTCCGCGGGGAGGTCCACCCACTCGCCGAAGACAATGCCGGCGGCGTTGTCCAGGACCCCTTTGTGCTTGAGGATGGTGAGATAGCGGTGGATATGCTGCATATTCTCCCCGATCTCCTCGAGGAAGAGGATGTACGGCCCTTCGAGCGCGGTGCTGTCATAGGCGGTGTCGAGCGTTGCGGTGAAGGTGGAGAGGTTGCCGCCGATGAGCACGCCCTCCGCCGTGCCCGGCTTGCCGTATTCGTCCGTCTCGCAGCGGTAGGCGGGGATCTCCCCGCGCATCAGGCGCAGCTCCGCCTCGGCGCAGTCTTCGGGAAATTCACCGAAGGCCCCGCTCATGCAGGCGTGAATGGAGGGCAGGCCAGCGCGCGTCCACGCCCCGTGGTAGACCGTAATGTCGCTGTAGCCGAGAATGGGCTTGTTCGCGGCGGCGATCAGCTCTCCCCCGAGCGCGTCCATAACCTCGGTCGCCCCGTAGCCGCCGCGGACGCAGAAGATGCCCTTGATCTCCGTGTCCTCGAGCGCCCGGCGGAAATCCGCCATGCACTCCTCAAGCGTGCGGACATCGGCATACACGTGCCGGCCGAGGACCGGCACAAAGCCCCAGGCTCTCAGTCCCGCGGCGGTGCGCTCCGTCTGCTCCTTCCCCGCCATGGCGGAGGGGGTGATGACGGCGATCCTGTCCCCGGGGGCGAGGAAGTAGTTCTCGTGCGCCCCGCGGTACGGGGTATAGCCGGTGATCTCGATCGGGGTATCGACCCCCTCGTCATAGCTTTCCCCCGTCTCCTCCGGGGGCGCGGCGGGCGTCGGCTCCGGCGTCGGCTCCGGCGTCGGCTCCGGCGTGGGTTCCGGCGTCGGGATGGGCGTCGGGATAGTCTCCGCCTCCCCCTCGAGCGGGTAGACGCGGACATAGCTCGGCGCGCCGGCCTCCCCGTTCTCCGCGTCCGCGGCGACGGTCTCCTGCTTATATGTACCGTCCCGGAAGAGGTAGAGGAGATTGACCGCGCCCGCCCCTTCGCCGGGGTCCTCCCCGCTTTTCGCGCCGGGGGCGGCATAGATGGCGGCGACCTCCGGCGTCTCGGCAAACGCCTGTGAGAGCGTCAGGGCAAAAAACGCGATGAGCAGGATCATGCAGAGTGCTTGTTTCACGGGCAGCGCCCTCCTTTTTTTTGAAATCCCTGAAATGCTTATGATGACAGGCTTTATTGTATCACCCTTTTCCCCCGGACGCAAGCCGTCTGCGGCCCGCTGCGATCACCGGGCGGGGGGTTCGCGCCGGGCGTTTAGCAATTCCACGAAAAAGCAGGGGGAAAAGTGCCGGAGCGATGTGCGATTTGTACACTGTGCCGCTTGACGCCAAGGGCGGATTGTGGTATTTTTATCATGTGTTTCCAGGCACAGATTGAATTAAGGAAAGAGGAATGATGCGTTATGGCACAGATTGATTTAAGCAAATACGGTATCACCGGCGCGAAGGAAATCATCTACAACCCCAGCTATGAGACTCTGTTCCACGATGAGATGGACCCCGCTCTCGAGGGGTATGACAAGGGCGTTCTGACCGAGCTCGGCGCCGTCAACGTCATGACCGGCATCTACACCGGCCGCTCCCCCAAGGACAAGTACATCGTCATGGACGAAAACTCCAAGGACACCGTCTGGTGGACCACCGAGGGCTACAAGAACGACAACCACCCCATGACCCAGGACACCTGGGAAGTCGTGAAGAAGCTCGCGCAGGACGAGCTCTGCGGCAAGAAGCTCTATGTCGTCGATGCCTTCTGCGGCGCGAACAAGGACACCCGCATGGCCGTCCGCTTCGTGATGGAGGTCGCATGGCAGGCCCACTTCGTGCGCAACATGTTCATCAAGCCCACCGCTGAGGAAGAGGCTTCCTTCACCCCCGACTTTGTGGTTTACACCGCCTCCAAGGCCAAGTGCGAAAACTACAAGGAGCTGGGTCTCAACTCCGAGACCGTCGTCGCCTTCAACGTCACGAGCCGTGAGCAGGTCATCCTGAACACCTGGTACGGCGGCGAGATGAAGAAGGGCATGTTCTCCATGATGAACTACTACCTGCCGCTCAAGGGCATTGCCGCGATGCACTGCTCCGCCAACACCGACATGAACGGCGAGAACACCGCCATCTTCTTCGGCCTCTCCGGCACCGGCAAGACCACCCTCTCCACCGACCCGAAG
>CADBCV010000054.1 GCA_902793285.1 Oscillospiraceae bacterium | reverse complement strand
GGACAGTCGATCCCTCAGTCATGGCCTCGCGTGGGATCGGCCATGACAGCTCCCTTTTCGAAAGGGAGCTTAGAAGCTGCGCAAAGCCGATACGCACATAATTTATAATAATATACGGGCGAATTCGTGAAAACTACGAATTCGCCCAACGTTTTTTTATGCTCTTCATTTCACGGCGCGGGCGGATACTATCCGCCCCTACGCAATTACACCGGCTTTATCACGGCTTCAAAATTTTTTACAGCAGGCGGATCTTGACGCACTTGCCCTTGCCGAAGACTTTTTCCATCTCGGTCTTGTAGTCGGGGAAAAGCTCCGACGGCATCAGGGCCTGGACGCAGCCGGCAAAGCCGCCGCCGTGGACGCGCCAGGCACCGCGGCCCTCCAGGAGCTTCCGGCTGAGGGCGAGCCCCTGCTCGAGCTTGGTGTCGCCGGTGGCGCTTGTGACGATGTTGTTCAGAAGCTCCTCAGAGGAGCGGCCGGACTCGTTCATGAGGCGCATATAGGCGGCCCCGTCCCGATTTTTCAGGGCGTCGCGCATGAGGGGGACGCGGGCGTTCTCCTCAAAAAAGTGCATCGCGCGGCGCACAGGGCGGTTTGCCGGGTCCCAGCCCTTGGCGAGGAAGGCCTGCGGGTCCACATCGCCGAGCACGCCCTTGTCAAAGAGGTTCGCCACATAGACCATGTCCGCCGGGATGCGGGCGTAGGAGGTGGAGAGGTCGGCATGGCTGCCGCCGGTGTCCGTGAGGCAGAGCGTGAGCCCCATGCCCTCAAAGTCCGCGACGACAGGCTCCACGCTGTTGTCGGCAAAGTCCACATAGATGGTCTTGCCGAGGGCGCAGGTGAGCTGGCTCATGAGGCCGCAGGGCTTGCCGAAGAAGGTATTCTCCGCAGACTGGGCCGCGCGGGCGATGACGACGGGGTCCACCTCGCCGCCGTTGAAGAGCTCGTTGAGGATCTTGCCGATCAGCACCGAGAAGGCTGCCGAGGAGCTCAGCCCTACGCCGATGGGCAGGGCGCTGCGGATCACGGCGTCAAAGCCGCCGATCTTGAGGCCCAGCTCGTAAAACGCGGCGATCACCCCGCGCACGAGGGCCTTGGACGTGCCGAACTCCGCCGTCCGGGGGGAGAGATGGTCGAGCCGCAGCTCAAAGGGCCCGGTCTCGCTGCTCTGAATATGCACGACCTTGCCGCCGTTGGCCTCAAAATCCGCGCTGATCCCGCGGTCGATGGCGGCGGCCAGGACACGGCCGTTCTGGTGGTCCGTATGGTTGCCGGCAAGCTCGGTCCGGCCCGGGGTAAACAGGGTCTTCGTCATATTCTTCACCAACCTAAGCCTAACAGTTTTTTACAGAGTATAGCGAAAAAAGCCTTGAAAGTCAACAGCTTTCGGGCTTTTTCCAATAACTGGGAGATAAAGTTTAAAGTCCGTACACAATTGGCTTGCGCGAAATGCCCCGGGGGGATATAATAAGAGAAAATCGCGCTCTTCCCGCAAGGAGGGAGCTTCTTTGGCTCCCTCTCTGAGGGAGCTGTCGCCGCAGCGACTGAGGGAGTATGACGCAGGCTCCTTCCGCCGCTTCTCAAGGAGGCAGGCACGACAAAAACGCAAACGAAACAGCGTAGCGCGCTGTTATTATCCAAAAACAGGAGATCGGAGTTCTACCATGAAAAGTGCAAACGGCATCAATCTCACCATGCTCTGCGATTTTTACGAGCTGACCATGGGCAACGGCTACTTCGCCGACCAAATGGGCGAGCGCATCTGCTACTTTGACATGTTCTTCCGGAACGTCCCGGACGACGGCGGCTACGCCGTGGCGGCGGGGCTTGAGCAGATCGTGGACTATGTGCAGAAGCTCCACTTCGACGAGGAGGACATCGCCTATCTCCGCGGCCGCGGCATTTTCAGCGAGGGCTTTCTCAGCTACCTCAAAAACTTCAAGTTCACAGGCGACATCTGGGCCGTCCCCGAGGGGACGCCCATCTTCCCGATGGAGCCGGTGCTCACGGTCCGCGCCCCCGCCATCCAGGCCCAGCTCCTGGAGACCTACCTGCTGCTGGAGTTTAACCACCAGAGCCTGATCGCCACGAAGGCCAGCCGCGTCTGCCGCGCGGCCCAGGGGCGGGCGGTGCTGGAGTTCGGCTCAAGGCGCGCCCAGGGCATCGCCGGGGCGGTCACCGGGGCCCGCGCCGCCTTCATCGGCGGCTGCGCCGGCACGGCCTGCACCGTGTCCGACCAGATCTACGGCGTCCCCGCCGCGGGCACCATGGCCCACTCCTGGGTGCAGATGTTCGACACGGAGCTCGACGCCTTCCGCAGCTACTGCCGCACCTACCCGAATAACGCGGTGCTGCTGGTGGACACCTACAACACGCTCAAGTCCGGCGTGCCGAACGCCATCCGCGCCTTTGACGAGATCTTAAAGCCCCTCGGCATCACGAAATGCGGCATCCGTCTCGACTCCGGCGACATGGCCTATCTCACCCAGAAGGCCCGCAAAATGCTGGACGAGGCCGGCTGGACCGAGTGCACCATCACGGTCTCCAACTCCCTCGACGAGCGCCTCATCGCGAACATCATCCACCAGGGCGCGAAGATCGACGCCTTCGGCGTGGGCGAGCGGCTCATCACCTCCAAGAGCTCCCCGGTCTTCGGCGGGGTGTACAAGCTCTGCGCCGTGGAGGACGAGGCGGGGAACATCATCCCCAAGATCAAGGTCAGCGAGAACGTGGGCAAGATCACAAACCCCGGCTTCAAGAAGATCTACCGCTTCTTCAACCGCGAGACCGGCATGGCCGAGGCGGACTATATCTGTATGCGCGACGAGGTCGTGGACGACACAAAGCCCCTCGAGATCTGCGACCCCTCCGAGCGCTGGAAGCGCAAGACCATGGAGAACTTCCGCGCGGTCGAGCTCCAGGTCCCCGTCTTCCAGAACGGTGAGCTTGTGTATAAGCTCCCCACCCTCCGGGAGATCAAGCAAAACTGCGGCTACCAGATCTCCACCCTCTGGCCCGAGGTCAAGCGCTTCGACAACCCCCACACCTACTATGTGGATCTGTCCCCGAAGCTCATGGCCCTGAAGGACGGGATGCTCGAGGCCCACGGGAGACGCTGACATGGACAAGAAACTCATGCTCATCGTGAACCCCGCGGCGGGGCGGGGCGCGTATAAAGTGAACTTTGGGGAGGCCATGCAGGTGCTCGCCCGGGGCGGCTACGCCGTGACGCTGTATTTCACCGAGCAGGCGGGGGACGCAAACCGCATCGCCGCGAGCTGCGCGGCGGGCTTCGACACCGTGGCCTGCATCGGCGGCGACGGCACGCTCAGCGAGGTGCTGGCGGGGCTTATGCAGCTGGATAGCCCCCCGCCCGTGGGCTACTTCCCCATGGGCACGGCAAACGATGTCGCGACCACGCTGGGGCTTCCGAAAAACGACACCCTCGCCGCGGCGCGCCGCATCCTCACCGGCACGCCCCACCCCTTCGACGTGGGGCAGTTCGGGGCGTCGGACTACTTCTCCTACATCGCGGCCTTCGGCGCCTTTACCGAGGTGAGCTACGCCACCCCCCAGGACCAGAAAAAGATGCTCGGCCACCTCGCCTACGTGCTCCAGGGGATGCAGCAGCTCCCGAAGATCGAGCCGATCCAGACACGCGTGGAGTATGACGGCGGCGTCTTTGAGGGCCGGGTCCTCTACGGCAGTGTCTCAAACTCCACCTCCGTCGCCGGCATCGTCCACCTGCCCGAGGCCATGGTCAGCCTCGGCGACGGGGTGAGCGAGCTTGTCCTTGTGCGCGACCCCGGGAGCGTGGCCGCCTTCGCGGAGCTCGTGAGCTCCGTCCTCTCCGAGCGCTTCGACAGCGAAAACCTCCTGATCCTGCACACCAAAAAGGCGCGCTTCTTCTTCGACCGGCCCGTGGCCTGGACCCGCGACGGCGAGGCCGGCGGCGCCTGCACCGACATCGAGATCCGAAACATCCACTGCCCCGTGCAGCTTATCTTCTGAAAGGTAAGACCCTCCTGTTCGACAGCTGATACTATTCCTTGATAAGAAGCTTTATTGGATTCCCGAGGAAAATTTGTGCCAGACAAGGCGAAGCCCGCAGAGCATAATGGAGATATATGGTCAA
>CADBCV010000053.1 GCA_902793285.1 Oscillospiraceae bacterium | reverse complement strand
TGCAGGAGGTACGGGATTCTTCGTCGCTATGCTCCTCAGAATGACACTAACTTAACGACATTGCGAATTCGCCCTACATTTTTTGTAAGCGTTTTTTGTACTGCCGGGAGGGGCAAGCCCCTCCCCTACGGGATTATACGATCCTTTCTCAGCGGGCTCAGCGCTCCCTTTACGGCTTCTTCTCGTCGCCGTGGTGGATGGCCTGGAGGGTGACGGGGTCGATGTAATCGAGGTTTGTGTAAACCTCCTTCTCCACCGGCAGGTCGCTGTGCCGGAGCTTGCGGGTGATCCCCTCGTTGATCATGGTGTAGATGACCACGAACACCGGCACGCCGAGGAGCATCCCCCAGAAGCCGAAGATCCCCGCCCCGACGATGATGGAGAACATGATCCAGAAGCCGTTGATGCCGACGGAGCTGCCGAGGATCTTCGGGCCGATGATGTTCCCGTCCACCTGCTGGAGGATGATGATAAAGATGATAAAGATGAGGCACTTGAAGGGATCGACCATCAGGATGATGATGGCGCTCGGCACCGCGCCGATCAGGGGGCCGAAGAACGGGATGATATTCGTCACGCCGACCAGGACGCTCACAAGCAGGGCGTAGGGCATGTTCAGCACGACGCACACGATGTAGCAGATGAGCCCGATGATGGCCGAATCGAGGAGCTTGCCGTTGAGAAAGCCGATGATCGTCCGGTCCGTGAAGCGGATGCCGTCGATGAGCTTTTTGGCGCCTTCCACCGACAGGAGGCTGTAGAGGATGCGCTTGCCGTTGGCGCAGAAGCCCTCAAAATCGCCGAGGATGTAGACCGACACGATGATGCCGATGACGAGGTTATAAACCCCCGTCAGCACATAGCGGACCCCCATCCCGACGTTTGACAGCACGCTCCCCAGCTTCGGCAGGATCGTGGTCTGGAGCCAGGCGACGATGTCCGTGTTCACATCGCCCAGGAGCTTCGCCACATAGTCGCTGATCTCCGGGAAATCCGTGAGGAGCTTTGTGGCCCAGTTGGTCAGGGATTCGATGTAGATCGGGGAATTGGTGACGATGGTCTCAATGCTGCTGTAGAGCTGCGGGATGATCATGAAAAACAGGCCCGTGATGATGGCGAGCATGAAAATCTCCGCCAGCACCACCGACACCGTGCGCGCAACGCCCACGCCCTTCCCGCCGCTTTTGGCAAAGATCTTTTTGCAGAGGGGGCCGAAGACCTTCCGCTGCAGGACGCGGACCAGGGGATTTAAGAGATAGGCGATCACAAGGCCCCAGATGAAGGGGCTCAGGATGCGCGTCAGGGTGGCGATGCCCTGCCCCAGAAGGTCGATATAGTTGAGCGCCATGTAAAACAGAATGGCGCAGGCGATCACGCAGAAGGCCGTGAAGCCCCAGTAGAGATATTTTTTATCCCAGCGAAAATGCCGTCTCATAGACTGTTCCTCCCCGGCCGGAGCGATTTGCCTCAGACCGTATAGCCTATTTTATCCGCTGAAGGGCCCGCCGTCAAGCGTGCGTTTTTGCTTTTGCGGGGGAATCACGGCTTCTTTTCTTATGAAATCTGCGTTATGTAAACTATTTGCTGTGTATTCGCTGATATTATTCCTTGTGGAAGCTGTTGAAAACCCTGTTGAAAGTGTTCAAAACCCGCTTGCCGTCTGGTTTCCGTTCATGCTTTCTTCATGAATATCCTGCCGAATTCTGTCGATTTATACATAATCCCGGCAACCGATGCATAATCCGCTTTTGCCATTCATAGTCTCCTACCGGCTATAAAATTACGAGACTTGGGAGGCGACCATGAAGCGTAGCGTCTGTTTCATTCTGGTTCTGGCCCTGCTCCTGCTCCCCCGCGGCGGTACTGCGCGCGCCGAAACGCCGGCGCTTGCGATCGCGGCGCCCGCCGCCATTCTGATGGAAAAGGAGACCGGGCAGGTGCTGTACGAAAAGAAGGCCGACGAGCCCGGTTTTCCCGCAAGCGTCACGAAGATCATGACCCTGCTGCTCATCATCGAGGCCATGGAGAGCGGGGCCTTCACGCCGGAAGACACCGTGGTCGCGAGCGAGCGGGCGGCCTCCTTCGGCGGAAGCTGCGTCTATCTCGAGGCCGGGGAGCATATGTCGGTGCGCGACATGCTCAAGTGCATCGCGGTGGTCTCGGCCAACGACTGCGCGGTGGCCATGGCGGAATTTTTATGTGGGAGCGAGGAGGCCTTCGTCAAAAAGATGAACGACAGGGCGAAGGAGCTGGGGCTTCGGCACACGCATTTTTCAAACTGCACCGGGCTTTTTGACGACGGGCAGCACTTTACCACCGCGCGCGACGTGGCCCTCATGTCGCGGGAGCTCATCCGGCACGAGAGCGTCAAGGAGTACACCACCATCTGGATGGACAGCATCCGCGACGGCAGCTTTGAGCTTGTGAACACCAACAAGCTCGTCTACTGGTACCCCGGCTGCACGGGGCTCAAGACGGGCTACACCTCCACGGCGCGCTACTGTCTCTCCGCCACGGCGGAGAGAAACGGGGTGGAGTACATCGCCGTCGTGATGCACGGGGAGACGGCGGATTCCCGCAACCGGGACGCGGAGACGCTTTTGAGCTACGCCTTCGCAAACTTCCGCCTGATCCCGCTGCAAAACGGGGCGCTGCCCCTGCTGCCGGTGGAGCTCGGTATGATGCGGGCAGCGCCGCTTGCGCTGGAGGGGCCCGGGGTACAGCTCGCCGAAAAGGGGGAAGCGCCGGCGTACGCGCTCACGCTCCCCTCCTCGGTGCCGGCGCCGCTTAAAAAGGGCCAGCGGGTCGGGAGTCTCCGGGTCACGGTCGGCGGCAAGACGCTTGCGGAGGTGCCGGTCTGCGCGGCGGAGGATGTCCCCCGCATCGGCTTCGGCGGCCTCTTCCTGCGGCTCACGCTGTCCCTCTTCGGGGTGCACGAATAAAATGTCCTTCCACACCGCAGGGGCGGGGCTTGCCCCGCCCGGCCAATGTACGGCGAAATCGCAGCTTTTTACGAAATCGCCGTACATTTTTTGCAATTTTAACATTTCACCGCGCGGGAGGGGCAAGCCCCTCCCCTACGGAAAAGTAGCGACGTTTTCGCATCCCCGTACACCTGTGCCGGATCGCAGCTTTGCGGGCGGCTGATAGCCGCCCCTACGCCTCTAAGCTCCCTTTGCGAAAGGGAGCTGTCATGGCCGATCCCCCGCGAGGCCATGACTGAGGGATCGATCCCTCCACCGCTGACGCGGTCCCCCTCCCTTTTTCCAAAGGGAGGTTAGAGATATTCCGTAGGGGCGGGCGTCCTCGACCGCCCGCGCGGTGCAGCGGCTCACGACAGGAAAACCCTGGGCGAAAACGTACGCGGTACGTATTTGCCCGGGGCTTCTCCTCTTTTTCACATTTTTTCCGCCGGGCTGCCGAGGGCGTCAGCCCCTACGGCAGGCGGGGACGTTTCCGCATCGCGGGACGATTGTACCGGATCGCGGGCTTGCGGGCCGATGAGGGCATCGGCCCCTACGGCTATGCTGTTGAAAACCCGTTTACTTGGTGTTGAAGATCTTGAAGATGCTGTCGAAGGGGTCCTCCTCCGCGGCGGGCTGGGCGGCGGCTGCGGCGGGCTGGGCCGCGGGAGCCGGAGTCGGCTGCGCGGCCGGCTGTGCTGCGGCGGCCTTTTCGGCAGCGCCGGTGAAGAGGCCCTGGGGTCTCTCCCGTCCGGGGGCGGGGCGCACCGGCGTGAAGGCCGGGTTGTTCGCCGGGGCCGCGCTCTGCTGGGCTGCGGGGGCGGCGTCGCCGTTCAGGGCGTTGTCCTCAAAGCCGGTGGCGATGACGGTGACGCGGATCTCATCCTCGAGCGTGTCGTCGAAGGTCGCGCCGAAGATGATGTTGGCCTCGGGATGCGCGGCCTCCTGCACGAGGCTTGCCGCGGTCTCGACATCCTCGAGATCCATATCGGCAGAGCCAGTGATGTTGATGAGCACGCCGCGCGCGCCGTTGATGGAGGTCTCCATGAGGGGGCTTGCCACAGCCATGCGCGCGGCCTCCTCCGCCTTGGCCTTGCCTGCGGCGCGGCCCACGCCCATGTGGGCAAAGCCCGCGTTTTTCATGATGCAGGTGACATCGGCAAAGTCGAGATTGATAAAGCCCGTGTTCTTGATGAGGTCGGAGATGCTGGTGACGGCCTGGAGCAGCACGTCGTCCGCGATCTCGAAGGCGTTTGCGAGGGTGACCTTCTGGTCGGTGGCGAATTTCAGCCTGTCGTTCGGGATGATGAGCAGGGAGTCCACGCGGCCGAGCAGCTCCTTGATGCCGGCGTTGGCCTGGTCCATGCGGCGCTTGCCCTCAAACTTGAAGGGCTTGGTCACGACGCCAACGGTCAGAAGCCCGGCGTCCCGCGCGATCTCCGCCACGATGGGCGCCGCGCCCGTACCGGTGCCGCCGCCCATGCCGCAGGTGATGAAGGCCATGTCGGCGTTCTCCAGGACCTTGGCGATGTTGTTGCGGCTCTCCTCGGCGGAGCGCTTGCCGATCTCGGGATCGGAGCCCGCGCCCTGGCCCTTGGTCATCTTCTCGCCGATCTGGAGCTTCTGGTCCGCGTTCGAGACGGACAGGGCCTGCTTGTCGGTGTTGATGGCGATAAACTCGACGCCCTGGGTGCCGGCCTTGACCATGCGGTTGACCACGTTGTTGCCGGCGCCGCCGATGCCGATGACCTTTATATTGACGACATTGTCCGGTACTTCGGCTTTGAAATCCATAAAACTGCCTCCCATCTATTGTTAACGCATAAATTACAAAAGTTTTCACAATGATCTACAATCCGTATTTTATTACAAGTTCTCTCAAGAGTCAAGAAGAATTTTTCATTTCCCGAAAACTTTTGTAAACATTTTGTAATTTATGCTCAGGTCGGGCTGAAATGTGCGGTATTTCCGTCGCTTACATTGATTATTCCCACATCTCCCTCTAATAATTGCGAGAGCACGGAAATCAGCATCCCGAATTTATAGTCGACGGCGGAGGAATTGCCGATGCGCACGATGTATTTGTCGCCGAGGGTGAACTCCACCTGCTCGGGGTCTGTGAAGTCCACGCGCCCGACGCGGGTGTAGAGGCCGCGGCCCTCAAGCTGCTCGAGGACCTCGGCGATGAATTCCACGATCTGCTCGTCCCCGTCGGCGGTCTCGAGCGTTTCGCCGATCATGAGGGTGCCCGGGGAGATGCCGAGGATGGGGATGAGGCCCTTCAGCTCGTCGTCGTTTGCCTTGCCGAGGACCTTGCAGTTGTGGTCGATGGTCCAGTTCTCCTCGCCGAGGACGATGTAGGCGAGGGCCTGGCTCTCCGTGACGGTGATGACGACGCGGTTGGGGAGGCTGCGCTCGACGGTGACCTCGTCGATATACGGCAGCTTTGCGAAGACGCGGCTCAGGGCGGCAAACCTGTCAAAGAAGAACAGGTTGTCGCCCTCCTCGATATCAATGGCGCGGATGATCTCCTCATCCGTATAGTGGCTGTTCCCGCGCACCTGAATGTCGGACACGCGGAAGAACACGCTCATCACAAAGATGACCGCGACGATCACGAGGAAGAACATGATCGGCCCGCTCACGCTCTCGGTAAGCTCGCGCAGGCTGAAGCCCTCGTCCTCGGGGTAGTCCGCGCGTTTCCTGTGCAGATTCAAAGCCATGGTGCTTTCCTTTCTCACTCCAGCTGTGTAAGTACAATGTCCGCACCGAGGGAGCGCAGGCAGCCGTCGAAATCCTCATACCCGCGGCGGATGTGGCCCGTGTCGCAGACGGTGGTCTCCCCTTCCGCCGCAAGGCCCGCCACGAGCATCGCGGCCCCGCCGCGCAGATCGGTCGCGTTCAGCACCGCCCCGTGCAGGGCGTCCACCCCCCGGATGCAGGCGCTCCTGTCGAAAAGCGCGATCTCCGCGCCGAGACGCCGGAGCTCCGGCACCTGGCGGAAGCGGTTTTCAAAAATGGTCTCGGTGATCCTGGTGCAGCCCCGGGCCTTCAAAAGCGCCGCCATCAGAACGGGCTGGGCGTCAGTCGGAAAGCCGGGATAGGGCTCCGTTTTCACCCGGCCCACCGCGCGCAGCCTCCCGTCGGAGCGCAGGCGGACAAGGGTATTTTCAGTTATTATAGCACAGCCCGCCTGTTTTAGGAAGTGGAGAACGGTAGAAAAATGCGCGCTCTGGGCGCCTTGCAGCTCTACGTCTCCCCCGGCGGCGGCGACAGCGCAGGCCACGGTCGCGGCCGCGATCCGGTCCGCGAGGATACGGCGGCGCACAGAGCCCCGGGGCCGGAGCTTCCCGACACGCACGGTGTCCGTCCCCGCGCCCGCGACGGGGCAGCCCGCCGCGCTGAGATAGGCCGCGAGGGCTTCGATCTCCGGCTCGCGCGCAGCGCCGCGGATGACGGTCTCCCCCTCTGCCGCCGTCGCCGCGAGCAGGATGTTCTCCGTGGCGCCCACGCTCGGGAAGGGCAGGCGGATGTCGGCCCCGTGCAGCCTCTTCGCGCGGCAGAGGATCTCTCCCCCGCTCTCCTCGATCTCCGCGCCCATCTGCCGCAGGGCGGCGAGGTGCAGGTCGATGGGCCGCTTGCCGAGCTGGCAGCCCCCCGGCGGAGAGAGCCGCGCCTCGCCGCAGCGGGCCAGCAGCGCCCCCATGAAGATCACGGAGGAGCGCATCTCCAGCATGAGCCGGTGCGGGATGGCGCTCTGCGTGAGTGTGTTTGATTTTATGTAAACTATATTATTGTGCTGCTCCGCTTCACAGCCGAGATGGCGGAGGATGCGCAGCGCGGCGTCGATGTCTCTGAGCTGCGGGACGTTCTCAAGCTCAGACTCCATCGGCGCGAGGATCGACGCCGCGAGGATCGGGAGAGAGGCGTTCTTCGAGCCCTGCACGCGGTATACGCCCTCAAGCCTTCTTCCGCCCCGGATGTGCCAGATATCCATACAAAAGCCCCCCGCATCATGAAGTCAGTCCATCCTATGCAGCGGGCGGGTGTTTGGTTCAATGGGGCGTGATGCGTATTTATATCAAGCTCCCTTTCGAAAAGGGAGCTTAGAGCGCGTAGGGGACGATGCCCTCATCGGCCCGCGCGGGGAAAGGCTTTCAACGGCTCCCTCTCCGAGGGAGCTGTCAGCGCCGCTCGCGGCGATGACTGAGGGAGTGCTCCTTCCGTCATCCGGCTTGCGGGTACTCCTTCCACCGCTGAAGCGGTCCCCCTCCCTCTTATCGCCGCAAGCGGC
>CADBCV010000052.1 GCA_902793285.1 Oscillospiraceae bacterium | reverse complement strand
CGCGGAGCGAAGGATCTCCCCCGGTTGGTTGCAAAAGGCACGGGATTCTTCGTCGCAAGCTCCTCAGAATGACACAAATCGCGGCAATCCCCGTCCCCTACGGACAGGCGGGAACATTTGAAAGCCTCCCTCAGCCGCTTGCGGCGATAAGAGGGAGGGGGACCGCTTCAGCGGTGGAAGGAGTCCTCGCAAGCCGGATGACGGATGGAGGACTCCCTCAGTCATCGCCGCAAACGGCGCTGACAGCTCCCTCGGGGAGGGAGCCTTGAAAGCCTCCCTCTCTGAGGGAGGTGGCATCCGGCGTCCCCCGCAAGCCGGATGACGGAAGGAGTCAAAACGCCAAACTCCGCACTTTTCTTTTCCCTCCCCCGGTGATATAATAAGGTACTTAACATTCGGAGGTGCCCCATGGAGTATTCACGGTCGGAGCTGATGCCGGGCGTTTTTCTGAGCCATCTGCGATCCGATAAATTCAAAACCGCCTGCATGAGTCTCAATCTGCTCACGCAGCTCAAGCGGGAGAGCGCGTCCATGAACGCGCTGATCCCCAACGTCCTTGCCCGGGGCACCACGCGCTACCCGGATATGGAGCAGCTCTCCGCCCGCTTTGACGAGCTCTACGGCGCGGCGGTGGAGCCGGTGAACCGCCGGGTGGGGGAGGTACACTGCATCGGCTTTTTCGCGAGCTTTCCGGAGCCCGCCTTTCTCCCGGGGGGCGAGGCGCTGCTCGGGGAGATGAGCGCGCTTATGGCGGAGATGCTCCTCTCCCCGAACACCCGCGGGGGCCTCCTGCTGCCCCAGTATGTGGAGAGCGAGAAGGAAAAGCTCACAGAGCTCATCCGAAGCCGCGTGAACGAGAAGCGCAGCTACGCTTTTCAGCGCTGCCTGGAGGAGATGTGCTGCTGCGAGGACTACGCCGTCTCCCGCTTCGGGACGCTCGAGGACTGCGAGGCCATCCACTACAAAAAGCTCACCCGCCATTACAGGGAGCTTCTGCGCAAGAGCCCGGTGGAGCTTTTCTACTGCGGCAGGGCCTCCCTCGCCGAGGTGGAGGACGCCTTGCGCACGTCTCTCGCGGGGATGCCCCGGGGCGAGATCGACTACGACATCGGCACCGACCTGCGCATGAACGCCCTGGAGGCGGAGCCCCGCTATTTTGAGGAGCGGATGGACGTGACGCAGGGCAAGCTCGTGCTGGGCTTTCGTCTCGGAGGCTGCATGGAGGACCCGGACCGGGCCGCAATCCACGTCTTCAACGCCGTCTACGGCAGCGGCGTAAACTCCAAGCTCTTTATGAACGTGCGTGAAAAGCTCTCCCTCTGCTACTACGCGAGCTCCGCCGTGATTCTCAGAAAGGGCCTGATGCTCGTGTCCTCGGGCATCAGCTTTGAAAACTTTGAAAGCGCGAAGCGGGAGATCCTCGCCCAGCTTGAGGCCGTGAAAAACGGCGACATCACGGATGAGGAGCTCCTCTGCGCAAAGCGCGCCGTGGCCTCCGACCTGCGCGCCGCGCTCGACAGCCAGGGCGAGCTGGAGGGCTACTGGCTCGGCCAGGCGATCGACGGGCTCGACTACGGGCCGACGGAGCTTGCGGGCCTTGTGGAGGAAGTGACGCGGGAGGACGTGATGAAGATCGCCGAGAGCGTGGAGCTCGATCTCGTCTACTTCCTGCGCGGCGAGGACGGGACAGATACGGAAGAGGAGGCGGCAGAGGATGAAGATGCAGAAGCATGATTACCCCGGCATCGGGGAGACGCTGTACAGCGCCGTTCTGGACAACGGCCTTGAGGTGCGCGTCGTGCCGAAGAAGGACTTTTCCACCTGCTACGCGGCCTTCGCCACCCGCTACGGCGGGGCGCACCGCCGCTTTTCCGTGGACGGGCAGACGCGCGACACCCCGGCGGGCGTGGCCCACTACTTAGAGCACAAGATGTTCGACCTGCCGAACGGGGACAACGCCCTCGCGATCCTCTCGGCAAACGGGGCCGACCCCAACGCCTTCACCTCCGCGGAGATGACCTGCTACTACTTCCAGTGCACCGAGGGCTTTGAGGAAAACCTGCGGATGCTGCTGCACTTCGTCTCCACGCCCTATTTCACGGACGAGACCGTGCAGAAGGAGCAGGGCATCATCGCCCAGGAGATCCGCATGGGGGAGGATAACCCCGGCATGGTCGTCTACTATAAGCTGCTCGAGATGCTCTACGCCCATCACCCGATCCGCGACAGGGTCGCCGGCAGCGTCGAGAGCATCGCCGAGATCACGGCCCGGACCCTCTACGACTGCCACCGGGTTTTCTACGCCCCGTCCAACATGGTCCTCTGCGTGGAGGGGGACGTGGACCCCGAGACTGTCGCGCGCATCGCCGAGGAGGTCCTGCCCCGCGAGAAGGCCCCGGTGCCGCGGGCGGATTTCGGCGAGAAGGAGGGTCTTCTCCCCGTCGAGACGCGCCGCACGGAGGAGATGGAGATCTCCGCCCCCCAGTTTCTCATCGGCGTGAAGCTCCCGTCCCTTGACGGCGGCCCCGCCTTCCAGCGGGAGAACATCGTCGCGGCGCTCGCCATGCGGATGCTCTGCGGCATCTCCTCCCCCTTCTTCACGCGGCTCTATGCCGAGGGGCTTTTGAACATGGACTTTGACTATGAGATCGACTCCCCCGCGGGCGCCTTCATGGTGATCGTCGGCGGGGAGAGCCGCGACCCCGAGCGCGTGCTCGCGGAATTTCAGCAGGAGGCGCAGCGCGTCGCGGCGGAGGGCTTTGACGAGGGCTACTTCACCCGCGCGCGCAGGGCCTCGCTGGGCGCGCGGCTGCGCGCGCTGGAGGATTTTGACAGCGTGTGCGTCTCCATGGCCTCGGGCGTGCTGGAGGGCTACTGCGCCTTTGACAGCTTCAAGATCCTGGAGGGCATCACGGCGGAGGACTGCCGCCGCTTTGTCAAGGAGAACCTGACGCCGGAGCGCATGGCCCTCTCGGTCATCCGCCCGAAGACCCGGGAGGCGGAGAGCTGAGCCATGCTTGACACCATCCAGCGCAGCTCCGTCATCTCCTTCCCGATGCTGGGGAACCTGCGCCTGAACCCGCCGGCGTATTTTACGGTCCTCGGCTACCCCGTCTATTTCTACGGGCTCATCATCGGCCTGGGCTTTCTCTGCGGCATCACCTTCTCCGCGCGGCGCGCAAGGCGCTTCGGCATCCGGGAGGATGATTTTTATGACGCGGTCCTCTGGCTCATCCCCTGCTCGATCCTGGGCGCGCGCCTTTACTACGTGGCCTTCAATCTGGATTACTACACACGGCATTTGGACGAGCTCTTCGCCGTCTGGAACGGCGGGCTCGCCATCTACGGCGGCGTGATCGGCGGGGCGCTCGCGGTGGCGCTCGTGTGCCGCAAAAAAAAGATCCCCGTGCCCGCCATGCTCGATAACATCAGCTTCGGCCTTCTCATCGGGCAGATCATCGGGCGCTGGGGCAACTTCATGAACCGGGAAGCCTTCGGCGCCGAGACGGAGATCTTCTGCCGCATGGGGCTCACCGCCCCGGACGGCTCCACGATCTATGTCCATCCGACGTTTTTGTATGAAAGCCTCTGGAATCTCGGCGTGCTGCTGTTTCTCCTGCGCTTTGAAGGGCGCGGGGGCCGGCGCTTTGACGGGCACTGCACGGCGCTCTACTTTCTCCTCTACGGGCTCGGCCGCCTCTGGATCGAGGGGCTTCGGACCGACAGCCTCTATATTGCCGGCACCTCTGTCCGCGTCTCCCAGGCGCTCAGTCTCGTGCTGGTGCTCGCGGCCGGGGCGCTGCTGCTCTCCATGCGCCGCCGCCCCTTCTCCCCGGGCGACCTGTACGTCAACCGCGTCGCCGCGCAGGAGGCCGCCGTCGTGATCGAAAAGAAAAGCGATGCATCATCAAATCGTGAACAGGAGGAATAAGCATGGCAGATTATAAGGACATCCTGAGCGGGACGCTCGGCAGGCTCGCGGACAAGGCGAAGGAGGCCGCGGGGGCAAGCGGCGTACTTGACGTCTACGCCCAGGGCACAAGCCGCGCGAAGGCTTTCGGGCAGATGGCCAAGCTCTCTCTCGAGCTCAACGGCGAGCATGAGGAGCTCAAGCGCATCTACACCGAGATCGGCCGCCTCTACTTTGAGCAGGCGCGGGCCAATCCCGAGGGCTTCTTTGTCCCCCTCTTCGAGCAGGCCGAGCGCGTGAGCGCGAACATCCGCGAAAAGCGCGCCCGCATCGACGCCCTGCATGAGACCTACGGCGCGCCGGCGGAGCACGACATCGACGTGGAGATCACGGATTTTGACGACGTGGTCAGCGCCACCGAGGCCGACGGCGTCACCGTGGAGATCAAAAGCGAGGAATAAGCGGCAAGGGCGGGTTTCCCCGCCCTTGCTGTTTATTGTGCGCCCGGCGAGCGCACGTTCTAAAGGGTGAAAGTCCCGAGACCGCCCGGCAGCGGGAAGGTCATAGCCAAGGCCAAGGGTGTCCGTCGTG
>CADBCV010000051.1 GCA_902793285.1 Oscillospiraceae bacterium | reverse complement strand
GGGGGACCGCTTCAGCGGTGGAAGGAGTACCCGCAAGCCGGATGACGGAAGGAGCACTCCCTCAGTCATCGCCGCGGGCGGCGCTGACAGCTCCCTCTGCGAGGGAGCCGTTGAAAGCCTTTCCCCGCGCGGGCGGATAATATCCGCCCCTACGACAGGCGGAAACGTTTTTGGGCAGAACAAAGCCTTCCCCTTGAGGGGCCCCATCATACAAAAAAACCGCCCCTTCTGGGGCGGTTTCGAGTTTTTTACTTGGTGCCGAAGATGCGGTCGCCCGCGTCGCCGAGACCGGGGACGATGTAGCCGTGGTCGTTGAGGTGGTCGTCGAGCGCCGCGACGAAGATGTCCACGTCGGGGTGGTCGTCCTGCATCCGCTTCACGCCCTCGGGCGCGCCGATGATGCTCATGAGCTTGATGTGCTTGACGCCGACCTCCTTGAGGAAGGTGACCGCCGCGGAGGCGGAGCCGCCGGTGGCGAGCATGGGATCGACGACGATGACGTCGCGCTCCTCAATATCGGGGGGCATCTTGAAGTAATACTTGACAGGCTCCAGCGTGGCGGGGTCGCGGAAGAGGCCGATGTGGCCGACCTTGACGTTCGGCATCATGCTCACCATGCCGTCCACCATGCCGAGACCGGCGCGGAGAATGGGGACGACGGCCAGCTTCTTGCCGGAGATGCGCCTGCACCTGGCGGGGGCGACGGGCGTCTCAACGGTGATCTCCTCCAGGGGCAGATCGCGGGTCGCCTCATAGCACATGAGCATGGCAATTTCGGAAATCAGCTCACGGAATTCCTTGACGCTGGTGCTCTTGTCGCGGAGAATGGACAGCTTGTGCTGAATCAGGGGATGATCAAACACGCAAACTTTGCTCATTGTTGTTCTCCTTTATTTGAAATGTGCTTTTATCACCGCAGAGTATAGCATGTTTCTCCCTGCCTGGCAATCAAAATTTGCATACATCTTTACGCCTGCGGTCTTTTGAGACAGGGCCGCATAATCACTCCCGCTCGAAGGCGACGATGAGCAGGCGGTTGTCGTGCATGTCGGTGATGCAGGTGGAGAGGGTGACGATGTGCCCCTCGATATCCACCGGCACGTCGTCAAGCAGGATGGAACCGGGCTGGCTGTCCTCCCGCAGGGAGTCGAGAAAAGCCTGGCGGTCCGCCGGCTTGTCGTCCGGGAAGTAGTCCGTGATGCGCTTGTCGTTGTAGACCGACACCGCGAAGATGTCATACACATGCACCCCGTCCAGGGCGTAAATGAAGATCTGCCGGTGCTCGTTTAAAAAGTCCTCGTCCAGAAAATCGCGCAGCGCGCCGAAGTAGCTGCCGTCGCGCATGTTGTGGCCGTAGATCACGGTGTTGAAGGTGTCAAACATCTGCCCCTCCATCTTGTTGGTGTAGATGGAGCCGGGGTAACCCTCGGTCCCGTCGATGCAGATGTTGAGATAGTAGTCGTCCACCGTGGGGTGCTCCAGAATGGGGTAGGCCACCGTGGTGCCCGGGATCATCAGGCCGCCGATCACATGGCTGTTCTGCTTCCACGCCTCGACCAGCGCGGCGGGCGGGGCGTAGTCGGCGTACACCGCCATCGCGGCGCAGCAGCCCACCAGCACCAGCGCGCACAAAAGCGCGGCCAGGAACCGTGCCGCTCTCCTTGCGCTTGTTGTGTTCATGTTTCTGCCTCCTTTTTCACGCACCCGCCGGAGCGGGCCTGGCGTTTCTTTGGAGACAGTATAACACAGGTTTCAATAAATTGCGAGAGGGTTACAAAATTTTTTCAAAAATTTTTCAATTTTGTATAATTTGCCCGGCGGCGCCGTTTTCCGGCAGAACGGCGGGCGTGGGGCTTACCGCCGGCTCCCGCAGCGCCGCAAGGATGAGCAGGCGGTTATTCGGCATTCCGCCGATGCAGGTGGAGAGCGTGAGGATGTGGCTGTCCGGGCCGACGCTCACGTCGTCATAGACCACCGGGCCGAAATCCAAAAGCGAGCGCAGAAAGGCCATGCGGTCCTCGCGCCTTTCATCGCGGTAGCGGTCGGTGATATAGCGGTCGTCGTAGGTCACGACGGCGAACACGTCATAGCGCAGGGCCTTTGTGGGGGTATAGATGTCGATCTCGCGGTGGGCGTCGCGGAAGCTCTCGTCGTTATAATACTTGAGACTGCCGAAGTAGCTCTCATCCGCCATGTTGTGGCCGTAGATCACGGTGTTGAAGGTATCGAAGCTGCGGCCCTCCATGCTGTTGGTGTAGATGGAGCCGGGATAGCCGTAACCGCCCTCGATGGTGATGTCGAGATAGTGGTTGTCCTCCGTCGGGTGCTGGAGGACGGGATAGGCGATCTCGGTGCCGGGGATCTCGAGCCAGGCGATGACGTGGGGATTGATCCCGATGCTCGCAGCGAGCTCCTCCGGCGGAACGTAGGGCACGGGCGTCGGCGTCGGAGGCGGGGTCGGAGAGGGCGTCGGTGTCGGGCTTGCCGTCGGGACCGGGGTGGGCTCCGGCGTCGGACTCGGCTTCGGGGCGAACCGGCCGCGCCCCGCCAGCGCGATCAGCACCGCACAGACCATCGCGAGCGTGATGCCGAGACAGATCAAAACCGTGAGCCACACCCTGTCAATTTTTCCTTTTCGCATGGCGCTCTCCTTTCTATCCTGTAGGGGCGGCTATCAGCCGCCCGGCGGAAAACAGCATTTTCTATAGACGTATTTGGGCGAATTCGTGAAACAATACGAATTCGCCCAACATTTTTATCATGTTTTTCTTTATAGCGCGCGGGCGGCTGATAGCCGCCCCTACGGCGCCGGAAGGTCTTTTTCACAGCCCCGTTTTGCGCTCTTATCCGATTTCCTTACTTGACGCCGTTTTCCCTGTTCACAAGCTCCGTATAGTCGAAGGTGCAGGAGAGGACGCAGCAGTCGTCATCCTCACAGACGTAGGCGCCGGGGACCAGGCCGCTCCTGCCGGGGAAGACGAAGGTGTGGTACAGGACGCCCTCCGGCTCGATCTCAAAATAGTCGATGGCGCCGAAGTAGCCGCTGGCAATGAGGTAATCGTCCATGTATACGTCGAGCGAGAAGTCCCGGAAATTGGAGACCGTGCAGTTGCTGTTCAGATTGGTGAAGTAGCCGTAGACCTGCACGGCGCTATCGGTGACGGCGATGCCCACCGGGATATAGCGCAGAAAGTCGCCGGGCGTGAGCACGACGGCATAAGCCCCCGGCGCGAGGACCCCGAAGGCCAGAATAAACACGAGCGTCAGCGCGAGCAGGCGCGCCGGCAGCCCGAAAGTCCTCTTTCTCGAAATGGTACGCATTCGCAAAACCCCCTCTTTGGTTACCATAACTTAAGTTACCATAACTTGAAAATATTTAATCACACCTGCGCCCCGTTGTCAAGGCATCGGGCCAGAAAATGTTGGGGATTTTTCCAAAATGCGTCATGTCGCGCGGGAAGGGGACATCAGGCATAGAGCTCCAGCCGGTCGCTGAGACAGAAGTAGGTGCTGCCGAGCCGCCGGTCGTTGTACACGATGAAGAGCTCGCCCTGGAGGTAGTCCGCCTGGTAGACCACGGCGGGCACCATGTGCCGCTCCCCCTGCAGAAGGCGGAGGGCCGCGTCCACGCACTCGCGCCGGGGGATGAGGGAGGCAAAGCGCGCGCTCTGCGTGACGGTGTACTGCCCGCGCTGATAGACCACCTCCCGCAGGGTGTTCGGAAACTCCGGGGAGGCCACGCGGTTCAATACCACCTCCCCCACGCAGAGACGGAAGTCCTCCGTCAGCCAGTCGCTGCCGGCCATGGCGTCGATGAGACGGGAGAGCAGCAGCAGATCGTCAAAGCGCAGGGGCTCTCCGCCGCCGCCGGCTCTGAGCGCCGCGTCGCGGCAGCGCTCGGCCTCGCGGCCGGCCTGTTCGTCGCCCGCGGCGGCGGCCTCCGCCATCTCGTTTAAATAATAGCCCGCCATGTCGAGGGGCGTGGTCTGCGTGCGGTGGTCGAGGAAGACGAAGTCCCCCACCTCCGGCACTCTTGTCGGGGCGGGCGGCGGCGCGGTCTCCGCGCGCGTCTCCTCCGGCGCGGGCTCCGGCTCCGGCGTCGGGTGCAGGACGAGCACGTGCATCTCCCCGGGCAGCAGGCTCTGCTCGGCAAAGCCGTGCAGCGGCATGGTCATCAGAAGACAGAGCGCGGCGACCATCCAGCTCTGTTTTTTCATCATTTCCCACCTCCCGCGGCCATTATAGCCGCGGGCAGGCGCAAAGCCTGTCGCATCCTGCGGGGAAATGACCGCGGGGAAAGGTCTGGATCCATTGACAAAGCACGGCGCACCTTGTAGAATGGAGACAACCTCGCAAGAGGCCACCGGAGCAATCCGGCGAAAGGTGCGCTGTTGAAACTATGGCGGTTGGCCACTTTCCCGAAGAGGGGAGGTGGGGCTTATGGAAAAGCGGAGGATCCTTCGCTTTGTGCTGTGCCTCATCGTGATCGTTCTGATCATGCTGTACATAGCGCCACAGGCTTACTGAGCTTTAAAAGCTCGTTGACCGCCCGGC
>CADBCV010000050.1 GCA_902793285.1 Oscillospiraceae bacterium | reverse complement strand
GGGGGACCGCTTCAGCGGTGGAAGGAGTACCCGCAAGCCGGATGACGGAAGGAGCACTCCCTCAGTCATCGCCGCGGGCGGCGCTGACAGCTCCCTCTGGGAGGGAGCCGTTATTAGCCTCCCCCCCCGTGCGGGACGTCGAGGACGCCGTCCCCTACGCGCGCTAAGCTCCCTTTTTCCAAAGGGAGGTTAATGGAAATCCGCAGGGGCGGCTATCAGCCGCCCGAAGCCCCGTTCTCGTCGATCAGCTCGTCCGTCGCGCGGCTGCGCAGGCCGAGCACGCTCGAGATGGGCAGGGAGAAGCAGACGCCCCGCGCCTCGGTCTCGGGCCCGGCCTTTTGGTTCACGGCGCGCATGATCTCCGCCTTCTCGCTCTTGTGGGCCACGATGTAGAGCATGTCCTTCTCGTCGGCAAAGCGGACGTTGTAAAAGCGCTCCCCGCGTCTGCCGCCGGTGCCCTTCGCGTGCAGCACCGTGCCGCCGCCGGCGCCCGCCTCGCGCGCGGCGTCCATGGCGAGATCGGCGTAGCCCTCGTTTAAGACGACGACGATAAGCTCGTATTCAAAATCCATCGGCGGTGTCCCTCCCTTGATTTCGCTGTCGGTCAAAAATGCCAGGGTCTGCCGCCCGGCCACGGCCTTGATGGGCACGGCGGCGAGAATGCCGTTGCCGGGGATATCCATATAGAGGAGCTTCCTCGCGTCCCGGAAGATCGCGCGCTTCTGGGCGCGGTCCGCGATCGTGAGGACGATGCGCTTTTCCGTCTTCGGCAGGCCGTAGCGCTGGAGCAGCGCCTGCCCGGCGGTACCCTCGGCCGGCTGGCTGAGACCGACGGCGGTCCCGGCGTCGTGCAGCACCGCCTCAAGGCGCGGCTCCATCTCGCGGTCCACCACCGCAATGAGCTGATACAGTTCCATGGTCAGGCAATCTCCCACAATTCAATGATTTCGTCGCCGCCGGCCTGCATCTCGGGCGCCCTGCCGCGGGAGCGGAGGACAAACACCAGGCCCATGCCCTGCACGGTGATGAGCGGCATCATCGCCACCATGGACACAAGGCCGAAGGCGTCGCGCATCACGTTGCCGCCGAGCGCCCGGGACGCGCCCATGGCGAAGAGCAGCATGAAGGTCGCCGTCAGGGGGCCGGAGGCGACGCCGCCGGAGTCAAAGGCGATGCCCGTGAAGGTCGCGGGGACAAAAAAGCTCATGAGAAGGGCCGCGGCGTAGCCCGGGATCAGGAAATACAAAATCGGGATGCCCGTCAAGACCCGCAGCATGGCGAGGGCGTTCCCCGCCGCCACCGCGAGAGAGAGGCTCATCTCCATGGCGCGCTCGCTCACAGCGCCGGCGGTGATCTCCTCCACCTGCTTTGTGAGCACCTTCACCGCGGGCTCGGCCCGGATGATGAACCAGCCCATCAGCATCGAGAGCGGCACGATGAGAAGCCGCCCGCGCCCGAGGGCCATGAGCTCCCCCAGCTTTTCGCCGAGCGGGGAGAAGCCCACGTTCACACCCGTGAGAAAGAGCACAAGCCCCACATAGGCGTACACGATGCCGACGAGGATCTGGAGAAAGGGCTGCCGCCGGAGGTGGAGGCGCACAAGCTGAAACAGCAGGAAAAACACGAAGATGGGCAGCAGGGCGAGGGCCACCTCTTTGAAATAGGCGGGAAAGGCCCCGAGATACCCGCCCCCCACAGCGACGGTGTCGGCATAGGCGGGGAGGACGGCAGCGCTTGCCTCGCCCCCCTCCGCGCGGTAGATGAGACTGAGGAGCATCACGGCGAACACCGGCCCCACCGAGCACAGGGACACGAGGCCGAAGCTGTCCTCCTTGGCCTTCTCGTCGCTGCGGATGGCGGACACGCCGACGCCGAGCGCCATGATGAAGGGCACGGTCATGGGCCCCGTGGTGACGCCGCCCGCGTCGAAGGACAGGGGCAGCATGTCGGCATCGAGAAAGAAGGCCAGCAGAAACACCCCGGCGTAGAGGATGAGCAGCAGGGTCCTCAGCGAGACGGCGAATAAGATGCGCAGCATCGCCAGGGCGAGAAAGAGCCCCACGCCGACGCCCACGGTGAGAAGCAGAACCGGCGTCGAGATGCCGGGCACGTTTGCCGCGAGCACCTGCAGGTCCGGCTCCGCGAGGGTGATGGCGGTGCCGAGCGCAAAGCTCGTCACCAAAATGAGCCAGAGCTTGCGTGAGGCGGTCATCGCCCCGCCGATGTGCCCGCCGATTTTCGACATGGAAAGCTCCGCCCCCACGGAGAACATCCCCATGCCGAGGATCATGTGCACGGCCCCCAGCAGGAAGGCCAGCATCAGCCCCGAGGGGATGGGGATGAACAGAAAGCTCACCGCGGCGACGATGGCCGTGATGGGCAGGATGGAGTTGATGGACTCCTGTAATTTTTCGATCAGCAGCTTATTATGCGTCATGGTCTTGCTCCAAACAGAATTCTTGCCGCCATTATACCAAACCCCGCGCGGAAAAGAAAGCGCCTTGCAGAAGTTTAGCCGAATCTTGATACTTTCCGCCGGGCGTGGTAAAATAATAAAACTATAGAAAAAACGGGGCGCTCTGCCCCTGAATAAAGGAGAGAGAACGATGATTGCAATCGGCAGCGACCACGGCGGCTTCGCCCTCAAAAAGGCGCTCATGGCGCATCTGGAGAAGAGAGGGCTCGCGTATCAGGACTTCGGCACCTATGATGAGGCCTCCTGCGACTACCCCGTCTACGCGAAAAAGGTCGCGCGGGCGGTGGCGGGCGGCGCGTGCGAGCGCGGCATCCTGATCTGCGGCACGGGCATCGGCGTCTCCATCGCGGCAAACAAGGTCCCCGGCATCCGCGCCGCCCTCTGCGGGGACTGCTTCTCGGCCGAGGCGACCCGCCTGCACAACGACGCGAACGTCCTCTGCATGGGCGCGCGCGTGGTGGGCGAGGGGCTCGCCCTCAAGATCGCCGACACCTTCCTGGACACCCCCTTTTCTCAGGAGGAGCGGCACATCCGCCGCATCTCCCTGATCGAGGACTGAGCGCTTGGCACGGGTACAGGAGTTTTACAAGGGGAAACGCAAGCGGCGAAACTATGCGTTCATCCCCTTCATCGCGCTGCTCGCGCTCTTTTCGGTGATGCTGGTGCTGTTCTACGGGATGCAGAAGTATGCCGTCATCTCCAAGGACGGCGTCAAGATCGAGCTGCCCATCCTCTCCGACGGGTCTGCCGCCGTGGACAGCGAGGGGCATGTCGTGCGCCAGTTTGAGCAGGTGAGCGTCCCCCTGATTTTTGACGAGGCGGATTTCAACTACGTCAAGTCCAATGCCGGGAAGAACGCCCCGCCGGTGCGCGCGATCTTCATCCCGGCGGCGAACGTCCTGCCGAACAAGATCATCGAGTATGCCGCCCGCCTCGTCGCGGGCAACGCCCTCGTGCTGGAGATGAAGCCGAGAAGCGGCGTCTGCCTCTGGGAGTCCCATGCCCAGATGGCCATGGCCTACTCCCTCACCCAGCAAAACGAGCTCACCGCCGCCATGCCGGAGATCATCGAGAAGCTCAAGAGCCAGAACATCTATCTCGTGGCGCAGATCAGCTGCTGCATCGACGAGCTGCTCCCCACCCGCACCACCGCCTACTGCATCCACACGGAGACGGGTCTCAACTACACGGACGGTCTCGGCACCTGGCTCGACGCCTACAACCTGGACCTCCGGACCTGGATCGCCGAGATGGTGCAGGAGCTCTATGATCTCGGCTTTGACGAGGTGGTGCTCGCGGACGTGGCGCACCCCTCGCTCGCAGAGCCCATCCCCCTGAGCTATACGCGTGAAATTTCCACCCCGCGCAGCACCATCGCCGCCGTGTGCGGGCTTGCCGCGGGCATCGCGGACAGGCTGCGGGATCGGGACAAGGTGCTCTCCATCTACTGCAAGACGCGCGAGGCCCTCGTGCGCGACGACTACACCACCGGGCAGAACGCGGTTTTGTTCATGCAGCTCTATGACCGGGTCTATCTCGAGACGGACAAGTTTACCTATTCCTACAATGTGGAGGATATGGCGGGCGCCGTCACGGTGGGCAATATCTATGACCGCCTCGTCCCCGTGGTCGTGAACTATATCCCGGACAACACAAGCTGGGTCCTGGTCGATGGTCCGGAATAAGACCGGGGAAAGCCATACCCGCCTGCCGATCCCCACGGAATGGACGGGGCGGAATGGCTTCCCCTCGAGGGGAAGCTGTCACAGCCGATCTCACGCGAGGCTGTGACTGATGAGGTGGAGCCTGCCGCCTCTGACCGGCTTCGTACAAGACATGACGCTGCCACCTCATCCGTCATCCGGCTTGCGGGGAACGCCGGATGCCACCTTCCCCTCAAGGGGAAGGCTTTAAAACGGCTCCGCCCGTCGTAGGGGCCGACGCCCTCGGCGGCCCGCGCGGGGAAACCGACGTTTTCCTCCGCGCCCGGGCGAATGCGTGAAACCGACAGGATACCGCCGGGCGGGGCAAGCCCCGCCCCTACGGAATGGACGGACGTTTTGCCGCTATATCCACATTTCTGATACGGGACTGTTTCGGGCGGTCGGGGACGCCCGCCCCTACGGTGTCGTCGGTAAGTCCATGCATCGTAGGGGCCGATGCCCTCATCGGCCCGCAAACCCGCGACACGGCACGCGCATACCACGATGCAGAAATGTTCCCCGCCTGTCCGTAGGGGAGGGGCTTGCCCCTCCCGCGCGGGGAAACCGACGTTTTACTCTTGCGCCCGGGCGAATGCGTGAAACCGCCATCGTGCCGCCGGGCGGGGCAAGCCGCCGCCCCTACTAGCTTATAACACCTTAAACTTCACATGTCATCCTCCTGAAGGGCATAGAGCTTCTAAGCGGCAAGCCGCAAAGAATCTCTAATGTTCGCGCAAGCGAA
>CADBCV010000049.1 GCA_902793285.1 Oscillospiraceae bacterium | reverse complement strand
AAGCGTGTCAGTACCCGCAGAAAGATATCACGGGCTGCTATGGATAATTCTGTCCTTGACCTTATCCTGACAGCAAAAAAGTAAATGCTGTCGCCGTGATGGGATCTTAGGTAGGCATTGCATTTTCAGGCGGCGGATGGTATAATCAGGCTATTATGTTAACAAAAGCGCCCGCGGATGCAGCGGGCCCCAGAACCGAAGGAGAAAAAGCCATGGACCAAAAATTGTATCGGGAAAAGAGCCTGGACCGCATCTCGTCTCCCGAGCAGCTCAACGACTATCTGCATGTGACGACGCCCTCTGTCTGGATGATCCTGACGGCGGTGATCGTGCTGCTCGCGGGGCTTATGATCTGGAGCTCTTTCGCGCATATCGAGAGCTATGTGGACGGCAGCGCCGAGGTCAAGGGCGGCGTGATGACCATCCGCTTCACGGACCAGCAGACCGCGCGCCGGGTGGAGCCCGGCATGACGGTCAAGACCGGCGACACGGGGAGCACGCTTGTAAACGTCGGGCATGATGCAAACGGCCTGCTCTTCGCCACGGCGAACACCGCGCTCTCCGACGGCTACTACAGCGCCCGCGTCTGCTACAAACAGGAGCAGATCCTGCGCCTGCTGTTTGCATGAGGGGCGGCCCATGGCAAAGAAGAAACAAAAGAAACCGGTGCAGCGGGGCAGGGCCCGGGTGCCGGTCGTCATGCAGATGGAGGCGCTCGAGTGCGGGGCGGCCTCGCTTGCGATGGTGATGGCCTACTATGACAAGTGGGTCCCGCTCGAGCAGGTGCGCCTCGACTGCGGCGTGTCCCGCGACGGGTCGAACGCGCGCAATATCCTCATCGCCGCGCGCAGCTACGGCTTTGAGGCCCAGGGCTTCCGCTGCGAGCTGTCCGCCATGCGGGAGGAGATGAGTTTCCCCTGCATCATCCACTGGAACTTCAACCATTTCGTGGTGCTCGACGGCTTCAAGGGCAGGTACGCCTACATAAACGACCCCGCCCGGGGCGAGGTCAGGGTCTCCATGGAGGAGTTTGACAACGCCTTCACCGGCATCGTCCTCCAGGTCGAGCCGGGCCCCGGCTTTGAGCCCGGCGGCAAGCCCAAAAGTACGCTCCAGTTTGCGCGCAGGCGCCTGAAGGGAGCCGGGGCGGCCGTGGCCTTCGTGCTGCTCTCCTCCGTCATCGCCTATCTCTTCGGCATCATAAACCCTGTGTTCAGCCGCTTTTTCATGGACCGCCTCCTCACCGGGGAAAACCGCGAGCTCCTCATGCCCTTCATCCTGCTTTTATCCCTCACGGGCCTTGCGCAGCTTGTGGTGGGCTGGGTCCAGGCGGTCTATTCCCGCAAGATCGACGGGAAGATGAGCATTGTCGGCAGCAGCGAGTATATGTGGAAGATCCTGCGTATGCCGATGGAGTTTTTCTCCCAGCGCATGGCGGGCGACATTCTCCAGCGCCAGAGCACGAATGCGACCATCGCCTCCACGCTCGTAAACACGCTCACGCCGCTTCTCCTGAACACGATCATGATGGTGTTCTATCTGGTCGTGATGCTGAAGCTGAGCCCCCTGCTCACCCTCGTCGGCATTGTGACGATCATTCTGAACCTGCTTGTCTCGAAGATCATCTCCGACAAGCGCGTCAACATCACCCGCGTGCAGATGCGCGACGCGGGCAAGCTCGCCTCAGCCACGGTCTCCGGCATCCAGATGATGGAGACCATCAAATCAAGCGGCGCGGAGAACGGCTATTTCCAGAAGTGGGCGGGCTACCAGGCGTCCGTCAACGCCCAGCAGGTGCGCTTTGCAAGGCTCAACCAGATCTTCGGCGCGATCCCGGGCTTACTCTCCACCGCCGCGAACGCGGCCGTGCTCATCATCGGCGTCGGTCTCAGCATGGAGGGGGAGTTTACCCTCGGCGCGATCATGCTCTTCCAGGGGGCGTTGAGTTCCTTCATGTCCCCCGCGATGATGCTTGTCTCGGCGGGGCAGACCATCCAGGAGATGCGCACCCAGATGGAGCGCGTGGAGGATGTCATGCAGTACCCGACCGACCCCAGCTTCAGCGACGAGCCGCTGGAGGAGGATGCGGACTACTCCAAGCTCTCCGGCGCGATTGAGCTCCGGGACGTGAGCTTCGGCTACTCCCGCCTCGGCGCGCCTCTCATTGAGCACTTCTCCATGCAGATGAAGCCCGGCAGCCGCGTCGCCTTCGTGGGCACTTCCGGCTGCGGCAAGTCCACGCTCTCCAAGCTCATCTCCGGGCTCTACCAGCCCTGGAGCGGGGAGATCCTCTTTGACGGCAAGCCCATCAGCGCCATCGACCGCAGCGTCTTCACCGGTTCCGTCGCGGTCGTGGACCAGGACATCGTCCTCTTCGAGGACAGCATCGCAAACAACATCAAGATGTGGGACGAGTCCATCGAGGATTTTGAGATGATCCTCGCCGCGCGCGACGCCCAGATCTATGACGACATCATGGCCCGCGAGGGGGGCTTCTCCGGAATGCTCACCGAGGGCGGCAAGGACCTCTCCGGCGGCCAGCGCCAGCGCATCGAGATCGCGCGCGTCCTCGCCCAGGACCCCTCCGTCATCATCATGGACGAGGCCACCTCCGCCCTCGACGCCAAGACCGAGTATGAGCTTGTCAAGGCGGTCAAGGACCGGGGCATCACCTGCATCGTGATCGCCCACCGCCTCTCCACCATCCGCGACTGCGACGAGATCATCGTGCTCGACCGAGGCAAGGTGGTCGAGCGCGGCACCCACGATGAGCTCTACGCCCGGGGCGGCTATTATACAGAGCTCATCTCGAGCGACTGAGGAGGTGGAAGCATATGGGTTGGTTTGACGAACAGATCCGCCAGCGCAAGCTGAGCGACCAGGAGCTCTTTGAGGAGTCCATCTATCAGATGGCCTCCGTCGTGCTGGGAAAGCAGCGCGCGGGCGCCCTGAACGATGAGCGCATCATCACCAAAAAGGCCTTGGATGATATTCTGAAATACTACCGCGCAAAGCCCGTGGAGATCCCCTCCACCGTCCGGGACGCGGAGGAGGCGCTGGAGTACTGCCTGCGCCCCCACGGCATCATGCGCCGCAATGTACGCCTCGAGGACGGCTGGTACCGGGACGCCTTCGGCCCCATGATCGCCTTCCGCAGGGAGGACGGGGCCCCCGTCGCCCTCATCCCCCAGATCCACGGCTACTGGTACCGGGACGCGGAGAGCGGCAAAAAGTGCGGCCTCAACAAAAAGACCGCCGCCCTCTTTGACCGGGACGCGATCTGCTTCTACCGCCCGCTGCCGCTCAAGAAGCTCGGCATCACGGATCTTATCCAGTATCTCAAAGACTGCCTGAATCTGGACGATTTTGTGACGCTCGCCGCGGTGTTCCTGCTCGTGACGCTCTTCGGCCTCGTGCAGACGCCGATCTTCCGCCTGCTCACGGGCTATGTGCTCGAGAGCGGGAGTATGCGCCTGCTTTTCGGCACGGCGGTGTTCATGCTCGCCTCGATCGTCTCCACGCAGCTTGTCACCACCGTGCGCGAGCTCATGACCCAGCGCCTTGAGATCAAGACCTCCGTGTCGGTAGAGGCCGCGATCATGATGCGCGTCATGAACCTGCCGGCAAACTTCTTCCGCCGCTTTTCCTCGGGCGAGCTCTCGAGCCGCTGCAGCGCGGTGAACCAGCTCTGCTCCCTGCTCATCAGCGGCGTGTTCTCCACAACGCTCTCGTCTTTGATGAGTTTACTCTACATCTCGCAGATCTTCCGCTACGCCCCGGCTCTCGTGGCACCGGCGCTTCTCGTGCTGCTCGCAAGCGTCGTTGTGAGTATCGTGGCCTCCCTCATGCAGATGCGCGTGAGCAAGAAGCTCATGGAGCTGAGTGCCAAGGAGAGCGGCCTGAGCTTCGCCCTCATCTCGGGCGTGCAGAAGATCAAGCTCGCCGGGGCGGAAAAGCGCGCCTTCGCCCGCTGGGCAGACGCCTATTCCAAGGCGGCGGCATATAATTACAACCCGCCCCTCTTTCTCATCGTAAACGGCGTCATCTCCACCGCCATCGGCCTTGTCGGGACGATCGTCATGTACTATATCGCGGTGCGGACCAATGTCTCCGGCTCGGAGTACATTGCCTTCAATGCGGCCTACGGCGCAGTCTCCGGCGCGTTCAGCGCACTCATGAGCGTGGCCCTCTCGGTCGCGCGCATCAAGCCCATCCTCGAGATGGCGGAGCCCATCCTTGCGGCGGAGCCAGAGACCGCGGAAAACAAGACCATGGTCACGTCCCTTCGCGGCAGCATCGAGCTTTCAAACGTCTGCTTCCGCTACAACGACTCCATGCCCTATGTGGTCAACGGTATGAGCCTGCAGATCAAGGCAGGGGAGTACATCGCCATCGTCGGCAGGACCGGCTGCGGCAAATCCACCCTCGTGCGCCTGCTGCTGGGCTTTGAGACCCCGGAGAAAGGCAGCATCTACTATGACGGCAAGGATCTGAGCAAGCTGGATCTCCGCTCCCTGCGCTGCCGCATCGGGACCGTGACGCAGGACGGCAGCCTCTTCCAGGGGGACATCTACTCGAACATTGTGATCTCCGCCCCGCATCTCACGCTGAACGACGCGTGGGAGGCCGCGGAGCTCGCGGGCATCGCGGACGATATCCGCGCCATGCCCATGGGGATGCAGACCATGATCGCTGAGGGCGCGGGCGGCATCTCCGGCGGACAGAAGCAGCGCCTCATGATCGCCCGGGCCGTCGCGCCGAAGCCGAAGATCCTCATCTTTGACGAGGCGACCTCCGCCCTCGATAACCGCACGCAAAAGCAGGTATCCGACGCCCTGGACAAGCTCAAGTGCACGCGCATCGTCATCGCCCACCGCCTCTCCACCATCAAAAACTGCGACCGCATCCTCGTGCTCGACAAGGGCTGTATCCTGGAGGACGGCAGCTATGACGAGCTGATCGCGAAAAACGGCGTCTTTGCCGAGCTCGTCGCAAGGCAGCGCCTGGATACCGAGACTGCGGCAAATACATAAAAACTATTACAGGATCAGGAGGAAGCCATGAAAAAGAATCTTGCCCGCAAGCTGATCGCCGCCAAGGCAGAGGAAGCCCTGGCTGAAAAGCTCCCCGTCGATCAGAGGACCCTGCGCGTGATCGGGAAGCTGCTGGAGCCCAAAAATCTCAAGCGCATCGCCATCGTCGCCGTCGGCGGCTCCGCCGGTCTCTCGCTCATGAGCAGCATCGGGGAGAGCCGCATGGTTCGCGCGGCGGTAAAGCGGGAGCTCAAAAAGCAGCTTGAGCCCATCAGCAAAAAGCTCACGGAGCTCGAAGCCCAGAACGCGCAGCTTCAGAAACAGAACGAACAGCTTCAAAAGCAGCTCAAAGAGAGCGAGCACGGCCTGCACAGATAAATGAAAACATAGGGGAGGGGCTTGCCCCTCCCCTACTGGATGTTAGCAGCTAAAACTTCATGTCATTCTGAGGAGCGAAGCGACGAAGAATCCCGTAGACAACCGGGAGATCCTTCGCTTGCGCTCAGGATGACATGTGAAGTTTAAGGTGTTATAAGCTACTACGCTATCATACCGACTTTTCACAGTCCCGCCGCACCACGTACAGAACGGAAAACGGCGGGCTGATGAGGGCATCGCCCCTACAAATAAGACATGGGCTTTCTCTTTGGAGAGAGCCCATGTCTTTATTGTGCGCCCGGCGAGCGCACGTTCTAAAGGGTGAAAGTCCCGAGACCGCCCGGCAGCGGGAAGGTCATAGCCAAGGCCAAGGGTGTCCGTCGTG
>CADBCV010000048.1 GCA_902793285.1 Oscillospiraceae bacterium | reverse complement strand
GGCAAATAGGTACAGGGAAGGTTATCCCCGCGCGGGAGGGGCAAGCCCCTCCCCTACGGTAATATGGGTACGTTTTCGCATCACGGTACGCTTGTACCGGATCACAGATTTGCGGGCGGCTGATAGCCGCCCCTACGACAGGCGGGTTTGGCTTCCCCTCGAGGGGAAGCTGTCGCAGCCGATCCCCCGCGAGGCTGCGACTGATGAGGTGGAGCCCGCCGCCTTTGATGGCCCATGACAAGCGGCGACGCTGACACCTCATCCGTCTCGCCCCTTGCGGGGGACGGGGCGAGCCACCTTCCCCTCGAGGGGAAGGCTTTCCCTTTCCCTTTGCCAGAAAAGACATCCTGGAGGTGAGAGCTTGACAAGAGAACAGGAGGCGCAGATCGTCCGCAGGGTTTTGCAGGGCGACGTGAACGCCTTTGAAAAGCTGGTCACGGAGTACGAGAAGGCGGTCTACGCCATCGCCCTGCGCATGACCGGCAATGCCGAGGATGCCGCCGACATGACGCAGGAGACCTTCATCAAAGCCTATAACTCCCTGCAGTCCTTCCGGGGCGACAGCAAGTTTTCCGTCTGGCTCTACCGCATCGCAAGCAACGTCTGCCTCGATTTTCTGCGCAGCCGAAGCCGCAAGCCCACGGTCTCCCTCTCCGTAGAGGATGACGAGGGGGAGGAGACGGAGCTCGACATCGCGGATGAGAGCCAGTCGCCCGAGCAGCTTCTGGAACGGGGTCTCACAAGAGACGCCGTGCGCCGGGGGCTTGAGGCCCTTCCGCCGGACTACCGGCAGATCCTGCTGCTGCGGGAGATCCAGGGCCTGAGCTATGAGGAGATCGCGGACACGCTCTCGATCGAGGTCGGCACCGTGAAATCCAGGATCTTCCGGGCGCGGAAACGATTGTGCAGTTTTTTGATCCAGGACGGGAACATTCCTGATTTTCCTACGTCAGGTAAATCGAAAGGCGGTGAGAGGCAATGAATTCGTGTGAACACTATCAGGAGCTGATCAGCAGGCTCGTGGACGGCGAGGTGAGCCATGACGAGCATGAGGCCCTGATGGAGCATATGAAAACCTGCTCCCGCTGCAACGCAATGTACGCAGTCTTTCACGATCTGTCCGATATTCTGTCCGAGCAGCCCGAAGAGCTGCCCGAGGGCCTTCACGAGAACATCATGGCGGACGTCCGCCGCAGCGACCTGAGAAGGAAGAACCGCCGTATGCGCACCATCGGCCTGCGCACGGCCCTGACCGCCGCGGCCTGCCTTGTGCTGGTCCTCTTCGCGGCGAGCGGCTTCCTCCCCGGAAGGGACGCGGAGAACGTCATCCTCTCAAGCGAGGAGGCGGCGGTCATCCCGGCCCCCGCCGAAGAGGCGGCGGTCCCGGAGCCTGCCGCGCCCACGGTGACCGCGGCCCCGGCGCCGAGCGCTGTTCCGGCGCTCCCGCAGGAGGCTTCCGCGTCTCAACAGAATAACGCCTACACCGCGCCCGACGCCTATCTCATGTCGGGAGACAGCACGGATACACAGTACAATACGCCGCAGCCGATTCAGAATTTCCAATACCAGCCCGCGACCCCGGCCCCGGTCTACACGCCGGCGCCGGTCTATACCCCCATGCCGGCCTACACGCAGACGCCGGTCTATATCCCCGAGACGGTCTATACCCCCGTCAATACGGAGCCCGAGCCGGAGCAGATCCCGGATCTGACCGCCTCCGCAAGAAAAGTGACCGCCCCGACACAGGAGCTTCCCGCCCCGGCGGAGGAGGCCCCGGCGGAGGAGGCCCCGGCGGAGGAGAGAGAGAGCTTCTCCCTCTCCCTCGAGGACTTTGATCTCTTTAACGCCGCCGCCCCCGACACGGAGCTTTTTACGGGCGACTGGACCGAAGAGGCCGCGGAGCCGGACCTGCTCACCCTCGATCTTGCCGAGGCGGAGGAGGACACCGCGCCCGACGACGGCATCGCCGAGGCGGAGCAGCCCGCCGGGAAGAAGGACGAGGCACCGCGCCTTCCCATCCGGGGGAAGGAGGCCCGCGCAAGGCTTCTGGCCCTGCTCGCGGGGAGCGAGGAGGCCCTGCCCGAGGAGGCGGAGATGACCCGCACCGTCCGTCTCACCCTTGTGCCGGACGATGAATACGGCAGCGAGGAGAAGCTGGACATCCGCGTCTACGGCGATTTTGTGTTCTATGAGCTTTATGAGGCGGAGGGGGTAAAGACCTACCGCGCCGCCTGCTCGCTCGCGGAGCTGGACGCCTTCCTCAAAACGGCCGAGGCCGCGCCCACGCCCGTGCCGAGTCCCATCCCGGACCCCTATGGAACGCCCTGAGCTCCCTTTGCGAAAGGGAGCTGTCATGGCCGATCCCACGCGAGGCCATGACTGAGGGATCGACCGTGTTGAACAGACAAGGGGACGAAGATATACCGGCCCCACTGCCGCCGGTGCATTCCCGCTTATACGTACATCTCCGTTGTTGGAAATCGACCCTTGCCAATTTCTTCACGATGTGTTATACTTCTGCTAATAATTGGCTTTTTTACAGCATAGGAAGGAGTATCCCATCGTGAAGCGAGTCAAGGTATCCAACAATGTGATCCGCCGTCTGCCGCGCTATCTGCGCAAGCTGGATGAGCTCAGTGAGAGCGGGGTCGACAAGATCTCTTCCCGCCAGCTTGCGGAGCTGCTGGGGCTCACATCCTCCCAGGTGCGGCAGGACTTCAACTGCTTCGGGGAGTTCGGCCAGCAGGGCTATGGCTACAATGTCGCCTCCCTGCGCGAGCAGATCGCCGGCATCCTCGGCATGGACCGGGGCTTCACCGCCATTCTCGTGGGCGTCGGCAACATCGGCCGCGCCCTGATGGAGAACTTCTGCTTCTCCGACTGGGGCGTGAATCTCACGGCGGCCTTTGACATCAAGCCCGCCCTCATCGGCACGGAGTACAGGGGCGTGCGCATCTACGGCATGGACGAGCTGGAGCGCTATCTTGCGGAGCATACGGTGGACGTCGCGGTCCTGACCGTGCCGAAGACCGTCGCCGTCAGCGTGACAGAGACGCTCACGAATCGCGGCATCGACGCAATCTGGAACTTCACCAATGTGGAGCTCACGGAGCCCAACAGCAAAACCCTTGTGGAGAACATCCACTTCTCCGACAGCCTCCTCTCCCTCAGCTACTTCGTGGCCGAACGGCGCGACGAGGCCGCGGCGAAATCCGCGCGCGAGGAGAAATAAACGGCAAAAGGCGCGCTGCAAAGTGCTGGCCTGTCATGATGGACCGACGCGGCGTGAATGCCCGCGGTGCAGGACAGGCGCATGTTGCGGCGCGCCCTTTTTTAACGGCAACACCGCACAATACGTCTGCGGCATCGCGGGGCAAGCCGCCGCCCCTACGGAAGTGTCGGACATTTCCCTTTGGCACGCACGTTTTCGATGCGGTGAGGTTTCGGGCGGTCGGGGACGCCCGCCCCTACGGAGTTGGCCGTACTATGATGCAATAATGCTCCCGCAATTCCGCAGGGGGCCATATTGTAGCCCTGCTTCTCCTGAAAATCAGGATTTGTGAGAAAGAAACAGCAGGACACGCTGGAAAGAAACCCATTCTCTTGGAGGAGAACTATGATCGACGGCATCATTTTTGATCTGGACGGGACGCTGTGGGACTCCTGCCGCGTCGTCTCGGAGAGCTGGAGCCTCACGCTCAAAACGCTCGGCATCGCGGAGCGGGGGCCGGGCCCGCAGGAGGTAAAAGGCATCATGGGCATGACGGCGGACGAGATCGCAAAAACCCTCTTCTCCCAATACGGGGAGCGGGCGGGGGAGATCTGCCGCGCGTGCATCCACGGCGAGAACGCCTATATCGCCCGGCACGGCGGGGACCTCTACCCCGGGGTGCCGGAGATGCTGGAGACGCTTTCAAAGCGCCTGCCGCTTTTCATCGTCTCAAACTGTCTCGAGGGGTATATCGAGTGCTTCCTTGAAAGCAGCGGCCTCGGGCCCCGCTTCCGGGATTTCGCCTCTGAGGGCTCGACGGGCCTTTTGAAGGCCGGCAACATTGCGCTCATCACAAAGCGCCACGGCCTTTGCGCCCCCGTCTACGTGGGGGACACCGCCATGGACGAGAAGAGCGCGCGGGAAGCGGGCCTGCCCTTCATCCTTGCCGCCTACGGCTTCGGGGAGGCCATAAGCCCCGACGCCGTGATCGAGGCCCCCCTGGATCTCCCCGCGCTCATCGATCACTGGGAGGGGGAGCGCCATGCCTGACACCATTGCCGCCGTCGCGACCGGCTTTCAGGTGGCCGCCATCGGCATCGTGCGCCTGTCCGGAGAGCGGGCGCACGAGATCGCGGACGCCCTCTTTCGCCCCGCCTCGGGCCGCTCCGTGCGGGAGGCGCGGGACAGGAGCCTCGTCTACGGCGGGCTTTATGACGCGGCGGGGGCGCTTCTGGATCTCTGCCTCTGCACCCTGAGCCACGGCCCGCAGAGCTATACCGGGGAGGACACCGCGGAGTTTCAGTGCCACGGCTCGCCCACGCTTCTGCGCGCGGTGCTGGAGGAGTGCTTCCGTCTCGGCGCGCGCCAGGCCCGGGCCGGGGAGTTTACCAGGCGCGCCTTCTTAAACGGGCGCATGGAGCTGAGCGCCGCCGAGGCCGTGGCGGACCTCATCGACGCCGAGAGCGTGGAGTGCGCGAAAAACGCCGCCGCGCAGCTCTCCGGCGCCATCGCAAGAAAGACGGAGGCGGTCTATTCCGCCCTCGCCGACATCAGCGCCCACTACCACGCGGTGCTGGACTACCCGGATGAGGATATCGAGGATTTCCGCCTTGAAAACTACAAGCAGAGTCTCCGGGGGGCGGAGAGCGCTCTTTGCGCCCTGCTCGGGAGCTTTGAGCGCGGCAAGCTCATGACCGCGGGCATCCCCGCCGCCATCGTCGGAAGACCCAACGCCGGCAAGAGCTCGCTCCTGAACGCCCTGCTCGGATATGAGCGCGCCATCGTCACGGATGTGCCGGGCACCACGCGGGACACCATTGAGGAAAAGCTCCGTCTCGGCTCCCTGCTTTTGCGCCTCACGGACACCGCCGGCATCCGCGACACCGCCGACGCCGTGGAGCGCCTCGGGGTCGAGCGCAGCCGCCGCGCTATGCAGAGCGCCTCCCTCGTCATCGACGTGCTGGACGGCAGCACCGCGCCGGACGCGGAGGATCTCGCCCTCCTGCGGGAGGCGGAGCGCTGTGCGCGCGCGGTCCTGGTCCTGTCCAAATCCGACCTCGGCCCTGCCTGCGCCCCGCCGGAGACGAGTCTTCCCACGGTCGTCCTCTCCTCCCGCACGGGGGAGGGGCTGGAGGAGCTGGAGCGGGTCATCCGCGCGCTCTTCCCCCTGCCGGCGGTGCCCGCCGGGGAGATCCTCACCAACGTCCGCCAGGCCGAGGCCGTTTCAAGGGCGCTCGAGAGCGTGCGCGCCGCCCTCGCCGCGATGGAGGAGGGCCGCACCCCCGACATCGTCCTCACCGAGAGCGAGACCGCCATGGAAGCCCTCGGCGAGCTCAGCGGCCGCAATCTGCGGGAGGATGTGACCAACCGGATCTTCTCACGCTTCTGCGTGGGAAAATGAACACGGCTGGCATAAGATAGAAAAGATAACGAATATTGTCAATTGCCAACAGCGGCAAGGGCTGTTATAATAGGAAAAAAGAGCTTGGGGGAATGGGTCATGGCCGAAGAATCGAACAGACTTCCAAAAGAGGAGTGGCGCGCAAACCGGGAACAGCAGTCGGAGATCGGCGATATCCTGCTCTCGGCGCGCTCTGTCGCCCGGCAGATGATCGCCCAGGCCAAGGAGCAGGCTGAGGGTATCCTCAAGGACGCCCGGGACCGGGCGGAGGAGATCGCCAAAGACGCCGAGGCGCGCAAATCCGCCGCCCTGCGGGAGGCGGAGGAGGCCAAGGCCGCCGTCCTGCGGGAGGCCGCGGATCAGGCGGACGCGCTCATCCGAAAGGCGGAGGAGGACGCCGCCGCCGTCGCCCGGCAGGCCGAAGCGCAGAAGGCCGCCATCCTTGAGGCGGCAGCGGAAGAAAAAACCGCCCTCTTACAGGCGGCGGAGCTCGAGGCGGAGGAGGAAAAGGCCGCCATCCTGCGCCGCGCGGAGGAGAGCGCCGCTGTCCTTTTGCAGCACGCGGAGGATGCCGCCGCCGTTTCCGCGGAGTCTGAGCGCTGCCCCGCGCCGGAGCTCCCCGCGGACATGCAGGAGTACGTGGTCCGCTGCGTGGGCGACTGCTTTGAGGAGCTTCGCCGCCGGCAGCTCGAGGCCGCGGACCTCATCAGCGAGCAGTGGCGGAGCTTTCTGTCCGGTCTCGTCTTCGCGGATGAGCCCGCAGCGCAGGCAGCGCCGGAGGGGGACATCAGCCCCCGGGAGCTCGAGGACCGCGTGGGCGCTATCGCCCAGGAGATGAAGGAAATTTCCGAGATCTGATATGATAAAGAGCGTGCGCCGCAGGACGTTCCCGGATGGGAAGCCCCGCGGCGCACATTTTATTATCCCTCGCACGAGACCTCGGCCCCGGCGTCCTCAAACACCTGCGCCATGATCTCGGCATATCCGCGGCAGGGGGCGTCCTCCGCCGGGAGCAGGATGCGGAAGCTGCGCCCGAGATGGGGCAGGCCCGTGACAATGTCGTAGAGCGCGTCGAGATTCCGGCCGTAATCCGCGCCCCAGAGCATCCGCGCGCTCAGCACGTCGTAGAGCTCCGCCCGCTCCCGGCAGCGGGAGAGGTCCAGCGTGAGCTCCGGGCACAGCCGGTTCAGAAGCCCCAGGCAGCCCGCGTTCACGTCCTCCCAGGTCGCGTCAAAGTCGCGGGTGTACCAAGGGTCGTCGATGATCTCCCCGGGCCGTCCGGCAAACTCCGGCAGCAGGTGGAGCTTGCCCTCCGGGTCGCCGCCGAAGCAGCGCTCCATGTTGCGGAGATTGGCCCCGTCAAAGCCGATGAGAAGGTCCCACGCGCCGTAGTCCGCGCGGGTGATCTGCCGGGCGGTCTTCCCCTTGCAGGAGATGCCGTGCTCCGCGAGCTTGCGCCTCGCCGGGGGATAGACGGGGTTTCCCAGCTCCTCGGCGCTCGTCGCGGCGGAGGCGATCACAAACGAATCCCCCAGCCCCGCGCGCGACACCATATCCTTCATCACAAACTCCGCCATCGGACTGCGGCAGATATTCCCGTGGCAAACAAAAAGTATCTTAGTCAAATGCGTTCAGCCTCCTGAAATGTCGTCAACGGCAGTCATATGGCAGCAAGAATCGGGGTAGTTTACTACCGTCGGGTGAAGGGGTTGAAGGGAGACAAACTGGAAGTTGTCTGTTATTCGTAAAACCCCTGAATGGGTCAGCCTTATACCGCCTCTTCCGCCAAAGTGCTCATACCGCAGAACGTTTCTGTCTTCTTCTTGTAGCGAACCAGCACAACGAGCTCATAGACCAACAAGGCTGCATAGCCGATCAGTGCTCTGACTAAGCCACTGACCTCGCCTCTCATCAGACTGGAGTTAAAGGCTGTACAAACATCGTACAACGTATGGATGATAATGGGAACGAGAAGCGCCAGTACATAATTGAGAATCACAGAGCCCTTTCCGCTCAGTTTGCTGAACTTGGCCCGTCCTAAAAACTCTGCCATGACCATATTAAAAGTCATGTGCGCTGGTACCGAGATCAGCCTTCCAACAGTAGAAACGATGGTCGCGTCTTCACCCCCACCGTAAGCAAACTCCTCGAAGAAGGAAAACCCCATGCCTACGGCAGCTCCGATCAGTATATATTCATACACGTTTTTGACTTTTTTGCGGAGAATGAC
>CADBCV010000047.1 GCA_902793285.1 Oscillospiraceae bacterium | reverse complement strand
ACATTCCCGGCAAGGCTCTACAAGATTACCCCGCTGTTCAATGCACTTAGGCCATTTTGAGCCCTTTTTTATTTTTCCTACAACTACTTGACACGGACGAAAAGGTGAAGCAATATTTGCAGACGGCGCTGAGGCGTGGTATAATAGTTTATATTATTTTAATAACCCGGAGGACAGTATGGATCTGAGCATCATTCCCGAAAGAAACGAGATCCCGGAGGAATACACCTGGGACCTGCGCGATATTTTCCCCGATGACGAGGCCTGGTTTGCGGAATACCGGGCGCTGCTGACTGTGCCCGAAGAGATCGCCGCCTACATGGGCACCCTCGGCGAGAGCGCGGGCAGGCTTCTCGCCTGGCTCAAGTTTTCCGATGAGATCGGCGTGCGGACGGAAAAGCTCCTGGGCTACGCAAGCTGCAAGAGCGATCAGGACATCGCGGACGGCGGCTACCAGGACATGCGCAGCAAAGCCATGGCCTGCTATGTGGCGATCGCGGGCGCGGCGAGCTTTTCGACGCCGGAGCTTCTCGCCATCCCGGACGAGACGCTCGACCGCTTCTACGCCGAATGCCCGGCGCTGGAGACTTACCGCCGCACGCTCACCCAGGTGAGGCGGATGCGCGAGCACATCCTCTCCCCCGCCGAAGAAAAGCTCCTCGCCGCGGCGGGCGAGATGGCGGGCGCGCCGGACGCCATCGCCGGGGCGCTGCGAAACGCCGACCTGCGCTTCGAGGACGCCATCGACAGCGAGGGCGGACACCACCCCCTCTCCGCCGGGACCTTCGGCCCGCTGATGGAGAGCCCGGACCGTGCCCTCAGAAAGAGCGCGTTTGAAAACTGCTACGCCCGCTACGGCGCATTCAAAAACACCGTCGCCGCGACGCTGGACGCCCAGTTCAAGCAGCTCCGCTACTTCAGTGAGGCCCGGCATTATCCCACGACCCTCGCTGCGGCGCTCGACCACAACGAGGTGCCGGAGAGCGTGTATCTGAACCTCATTGAGGCCGTGCACCAGAATCTTGACGCCATGTACCGCTACGTGGCTTTGCGCAAGAAGCTCCTCGGCGTGGAGGAGCTTCACATGTACGACGTGTACACCCCCGTGGTGAAGGACGCCGCCGTGAAGATCCCCTACGAGGAGGCCAAGGCCACGGTGCTCGAGGCCCTGTCCATTCTGGGTGAGGACTATGTGGAGCTTTTGAAAACAGGGTTTAATTCCCGCTGGATCGACGTCTATGAAAACCGCGGCAAGCGCAGCGGGGCCTACTCCTCCGGGAGCGCGAGGCCGCACCCCTATGTGCTTTTGAACCAGAAGGACACGCTCGATTCCATGTTCACCATCGCCCACGAGATGGGCCACGCCCTGCACAGCTACTACTCCTGCCACAAGCAGCCGGTCAACACCTCGGACTACGTGATCTTCGTGGCGGAGGTCGCCTCCACCTGCAATGAGATTTTGCTGATGCGCCATCTTCTCGGGCGGACGGCGGATGTGAAGGAGCGCGCCTATCTCATCAACCACTTCCTCGACCAGTTCAAGGGCACCATCTACCGCCAGACCATGTTTGCCGAGTTTGAGCTGGAGATGGGCCGCATGGCCGAGCGCGGCGAGGCCCTGACCGCCGACGCCCTCTGCGAAAAATATCTCGCGCTCAACAGGCTCTACTTCGGCCCCGAGATGGTGAGCGACCCGGAGATCGCCCTCGAGTGGGCGCGCATCCCGCACTTTTTCTACGACTACTACGTCTATCAGTACGCGACCGGCTTCTCCGCCGCGGCAGCCCTGGCCGAGCGCATCCTCACCCTGGGCGAGCCGGCGGTCAGGGACTACAAGCGCTTTCTCTCCGGCGGGTGCAGCACGGACCCCATCTCCCTTTTGAAGATCGCCGGCGTCGATATGGGCTCCCCCGCCCCGGTGAACGCCGCCCTGCATCTCTTCGGCGAGCTGGTGGATGAGCTTGCGGGGCTCGATCTCACCTGATGCTTCCAATATTGGAAAGAATTAAGTTGACAGGGTGTAACAAATCGAATAAAATTTCGTCGTAATGGGAGAGCATGTTTTGCCCCCCTGCCCCGCATCCAGCAAGCCTTGCATCGACAAACTGTCAATCCTCAATTGCGAAGCAGATCCGTAATTGAATGAAATTTCGGAGGAATCAATTATGAGCAAATTAAGCACCATGCCGCCCGTCGGACTTGTCGTGATCGTCGCGATTTTGTCCCTCTTTGTGCTGGCCGTCCTGGTTCTCTTCATCACCTACGGCCGCTACCGGCGTCTGACCTCCCTGGTCGGCAATCTCAACCGTGACAACGATTTTCTGCGCCGCGTCGTCAACAGCTTTGCCGACGCCTACAAGCGCCATGGCCGGGACATCAACACCCCCGCCATCATCTCCGACGGCGTCAATTCCAGCCTCGGCGGGAGCCTTCTGTGCGAGCGCTTTCTGAATAACGCCGTCTCCCTCTTCGTGACGCTGGGCCTCTTCGGCACCTTCATCGGTCTGAGCCTCTCCGTCAGCTCCCTGACCGAGATGCTGAGCTTCTCCACAGACTCCGAGCTTCTGAGCGTGCTGGACGGCCTCATGTCCGCGCTCAGCGGTATGGGCGTCGCGTTCTACACCTCCCTCGTCGGCGTCGCCTGCTCCATTATGCTCACGATCCTGCGCTCCATCTTCAGCGTGCAGGCCGCCCGCGAGAGGATGGAGACAAAGCTGGAGCTCTGGCTTGACCATGAGGTCGCCCCGACCCTGCCCACCGACGCGCCGAAGGACGATGTGGAGCTTGTGCACCAGCTTGTCATGGCGCTCGACCGCAGCGCCGACAACATGGACGCGACCCTCATGAATGCCACGAACGAGCTCAGGACCGCCATCTCCTCGAGCCGCGCCCCCATCGCCGCCATGAACAAGACTGTGGAGAACTTCAACAACGGCGTGCGCGACTTCTCCGAGTTCAACTACAACCTGCGGGGCACGGTCGAGCGCATGGACGTCACGGTCCGCGATCTCGTCGGCAGCCTGCGCGAGGTGTCCCGGATTCTTGAAAGGAGCGGTCGCTCATGAGACGCGCTGCCAGTTATTCCCCCCGCACGGAGGAGAGCGGCGGCGAACAGGGCTTCTGGCCCTCCTACGCGGATATGATGAGCGCCGTCGCGCTGATTCTGTTCTTCCTCATGCTCCTCAGCTACATACAGTCCATGATTACGGGCCGCGACCTGGAGAATACCGAGGCGCTTTTGACCGACACCCGCGCCCAGGTGGCCGCCGCGCTGGAGGAGTTCCGCAAGGCGCAGGACAAAGCCTTTGCCGCCCAGGCCCAGTATCAGAGCGCGCAGAACGAGCTGACCGGTCTGAACGCCGAGCTTTCGCAGAAGCAGGAGGAGATCGACGCCTATACCATCCAGCTCTCCAAGCAGGCGGACGAGCTCAAGGAGCAGGAAAAGCAGCTCAGCGCCCAGAAGGCTTATCTGGAGGCGGCGGACAACGAGATCATCGCCCTCAGAAGCCAGATGACCACGGTCGCCGCCCTGCGTCTGTCGATCGTGAAGCAGATCCAGGACAGGCTCATCGAGGTCATGGGCGACCCCGACAAGATCTCCATTGCCGATAACGGCAACATCGTCCTGTCCGAGGGTGTGTTCTTCGATCTCGGCTCCTCCGCCCTCAAGCAGGAGGGCATCGCCGTGCTGGACGAGCTCATCGACGCCTTTGACGCCTTTCTCGCCGACGAGAACACCACGCGCTATGTGGACTCCATCGTCATCTCCGGCCACACCGACTCCACCGGCACGGAGTCCGACAACCGCCAGCTCTCCACCGACCGCGCAAACTCCGTGCTCAATTACCTGCTTGGCGGCAAGAGAGAGAAGCTGGCCGCCTACGCGCCCTTCTTCTGTGCCGCCGGCTACGGCGAGACCCGCCCTGTCGCCTCCAACGACACGAACGAAGGCAGGGCCCAGAACCGCCGCATCGAGATCTCCATGATCCTGCGCGACGAGTCCGTGCTGGAGATCGTGGATCAGTATCTCGCAATCCCCGTGCCCGAGAGCGTCTCCGCCGCTGAGAGCGCGGCACAGCCGTGATTCCCTGTAGAGGGGTTCCCAAAAACAGATTATTTAATAAAAAAAAGGAAAACACATGAAAAGGATTCTTGCATATTCGCTTCTTGTTTTGATGATCGTCTCCTCCCTCGGCCTCTCGGGGCCCGTGAGCTACGCCGAGGCGGAAACCCCCGCGGTCTATTCCATCCCCTATCCCGAGAATTATCCCACGGCCGAGGACGAGGAAGGCGCCTCCGCGTTCGCGGGGAGTCTTGACCATCCGCAGTCCGACTACTATGTGGTAAAGGATTTCCACAATATGCACAGCGGCGGCACGCTCCACATTCTCTCCGGCTTTGATACCTACCAGCAGACAACGGAATACACCTGCGGCACGGCCTCCGCCCTGATGGTGCTGCACTGGTTCGGCGAGGACGGCTGGGATGAGATGCAGCTTGCCGAGATCATGGAGACGGACACCAGCAAGGGCACCTCCGTCGAGGGGCTCGCGGATTTCTTTGCCTCGCTCGGCTGGCAGGTCGATGTCCACGCAGATACCGGGTTTGTCTTTGAGACCGAGGAGGACTGGGAGGCCTACCTGCTGGAAAAGATCGATGCCGGCGTGCCTGTCATGGTGGACTGGGCCGGCCACTGGCAGGTGGTGATCGGGCTCGATACCTGCGGGACGGAGAGCCCCTACGACGACGTTCTGATCCTGGCGGATCCCTATGATATCACCGACCATTTCCAGGACGGCTACTATACCTACCCGCTGGGCCGCTTCTTCGGCATGTGGAGAGAGGGGCCCTGCGCGCAGAAGCTCTCCCCCTACGAGCAGCCCTATGTCTGCGCCCAGCCGGCGTAAAGGAAGGCAAGAAGCTGTCTCCAAATGGATATAAACGCAAAAACGTAGGGGTCGATCCCCAGATCGACCCGCTTGTCATTGTCGTTAACGGCAAAGAGAATCCCGGATAAATGCGTGTTATTTTACGTATTTATCCGGGATTTGTGCTTGTTTTAAGGGCTGATGAGGGCATCAGCCCCTACGGCCGCTGCAGTCCCCTTTTCGCGCACCCTCCGCCTCTTCTCAGACCGGGAGATAGTCGAGGGGATCCACACTGGTCCCGTCGAGATACATGGCAAAGTGCAGATGCGTCCCCTGCCCGATCTCACACAGGGCCGTCGTGCCGACAGCGCCGATCACATCGCCCGCCGAAACCCGGTCGCCGACGCTCACCGCCGGCATGGAGGCAAGGTTTGCGTACACGGCGGCGGTCCCGTCCCCGTGGTCAATGACCACCTCGGTCCCGTAGAGGCCGCTGTCCTCGATCTCCTGCACGACGCCGCTCATCGCGGCATGGACCGTCTCCCCGAGCGGGGCGAGGATATCCACGCCCTCGTGGGTGCGCCAGTCGCGCAGGGTCACGTCATAGTGGAGCCGGTCCACGTCATGCAGGCGCTCAAGCTCTCCCTCGACGGGCCAGAAGGTCTCCTCCTCCGCTATGGTCTCGTTCCAGACGGGGACGGTTTCCTCCTCCTGCTCCTCCTTGAGAACGGGCTCGATGGGCGCCGGGGCCTCGCTCGGCACAGCCATGACTTCCAGGGCGGGCGCCTGTACGTCGGGCGTGATGAGCACCGTTTCCACACGGCGGTTGTTCAGGCTTACATCGCTGCTTGTGAGGTCTTCCATAGTCTCATTTCCTGCGGTCATCATCCAGGCGGACAGCCCGATGACGGCGGCGCAGAGGAAAAGGACTATGTAGAAGCCCTTCCCCATCAGGAATCCCTCCAGCCCTCTGCCGGAGTTTTTACTGTTCATTTCTGCAACCTCCCATTTGTTTTGTGCGATCCTATTTTTGCCTGGGAGGAGAGGAAATATACACAAGGAGAGAAAAGAAATTCTGCCGCGAAGATCACGGCAGAATTGTTAAAATGCTGTCATCCTGCGTCTCGGCGAAGGAGCGCCGGGAAAAGCAACTCATGCGGGCAATGTCGTTCAGTTCGTGTCATTCTGAGGAGCATAGCGACGAAGAATCCCGTACCTCCTGCAAGCAACCACGGGATTCTTCGCTTCGCTCAGAATGACAGCAAATTTTAATTATCAAATGACAGCAAATTTAATTATCAGTTGTCCGCGAGCTTGAAGCCGTTTTTCATATGCTGGCTTGCGGTGAGGAGGACCTTGTTGAGGGTCGAGACCGTCTCCTCTTTGCACATGGCGCAGAGCTTGGCGTTTGCCTCTTTCGTCAGGGAGAAGTCGCCGCTCTCCGCCATCTTCCGGTCGTACTCTCTGAGGAGGGTGCGGCCGCGGATGGCGACGGCGTCCTGGTAGCGCTCGATATTCTGCTGGGTGTCGGCATAGCACTTGTCGGCGAGCGCGCCGATGAGTCTGCTGCACCAGTAGAGATTCTCGGTGGAGGTGTCTAGCGTGACCTTGCTGAGGAAGGCGGGCAGCTCCGGCGTGTTCGTGTAGACCGGGAGCCAGGCTGCAAAGGTCGTGGAGCCGAAGGAGACCCACTCCACGCCTTTGATGGGATCGGGGACATCGGGGCGGATCTGGCAGATCGCGGCAACGCCGGTGCGGTTGATGCCGATGGAGCGGTACATGCCGCGCTTGCCGGTGTTCTGGCCGCTGTAGGGGTTATAAGGTGTCCCCTCATAGTGGGCCGAGAGCATGTACTCCACATCCTCGGCCGAGAGCTTCCGGTCCGGCACGAAGGACCAGGGGATGTTCTCGCTCTCGGGGCCGAACTCGGCTCCCTCCCCCTCCCAGCGGTGGGAGTAGGGCGTGAGGAAGCGGCCCATGAACCAGGCGCGCGGCGTATTGTAGACGTGGTCCATCTCCCGGTGGGAGCCGAAGATGTCCCGCGGGTTGAATTTGCCGCCCTGGTTCAGATCCAGCCTGTTTTCCGCGATGAACTCCCGCAGATCCCCGGAGCAGAGGTGGGCCTCCTGCTTTCCGAAGGCGTCGTCCAGGTCGAAGGCGTCCATGGCAAACTGGTTCGGCGCGATGGCGACCCGATCGTCCGGGACCCTGCGCGCCATCCAGTGGTGGCCGCCGATGCTCTCGAGCCACCAGACCTCCTTCTCGTCGTTGAAAGCGATGCCGTTGGACTCATAGGTGCCGTTCTTTTCCAGAAGCTCCCCGAGGCGCAGGACCCCCTCGCGGGCGCTGCGGACGTAGGGCAGGACGAGGACGACGATGTCCTCCTCCCCGATACCGCCGGGGATGTCCTTCTCCCGGCGGGACTTGGCCTTCTGATAGCACACCAGCGGGTCCGCCGCGAGGACGACGGGGTTTGAGGTGATGGTCTCGGTCGCGGTCATGCCGACGTTTGCGGCATTGATGCCGGTTGCGGCCCAGATCCCCTGCTTGTCGTCCACGCTGGGGCAGGCGGTATAGCGCATGGGATTCTCGGGCAGCTCGATCTCCAGGTGGGAGATCACGCATTTATACTTTTTGGGCTGCTTTGCCGGTTCGACCACGACCATCTTCTTGACGTCAAAGTGGCCGTCGTCCGTGCGGGCGATCATGGTGGAGCCGTCGTTGCTGGCCCCTCTTCCAACCATTACAGTGGTGCAGGGCATAGTTATGTTAACTCCTTTCGCTTTTTCAGATAGGAAGATTATAGCATTTTTTAACGCTTAGTCAACCGGATAGCCAAAGCGGTGAGCTGTGAAAAAGTCCCCTTATCAGGAAATCTTACTCTCAGCATCGTAGGGGCCGACGCCCTCGGCGGCCCGCGAACCTGCGACATCGTACAATCGTCCCATGATGCGCAAATGTTCCCACATCAGCGTAGGGGAGGGGCTTGCCCCTCCCGCGTGGCGGGATCAACGAATGTGCAAAAAATGTGTGCTTATTTCGTAATAAATTGTGAATTTGCAGTATATTGTGTTTTTATTATATGGGTATCGGGTTAAGTCAGCAAGCCTCTTTCTAACCTCCCTTTCGAAAAGGGAGGGGGACCGCCGAAGGCGGTGGAGGGATCCAAGGTTCTGCTGAAACATGGCGCAGGACAGTCGATCCCTCAGTCATGGCCTCGCGTGGGATCGGCCATGACAGCTCCCTTTTCGAAAGGGAGCTTAGAAGCTGCGTCAACCCGATACCCATATTTTATTATTTCATTTCTCTGTCGGGTGGGGCAAGCCCCGCCCCTACGGAATGGTCGGACCTTTCCGCCCTGATACGCGCGTTTCCGAAATGGCAAGATTTCGGGCCGCCGAGGGCGTCGGCCCCTACGATGTCTGCCGGATCAAAGAATAAGGGGCTGCCCCGTTTTGGGACAGCCCCTGTAGCTTAGGTGCGGTTCTGGCTTACTTCTTGATGGAGAAGAAAGCGGCCTTGCCGGGGTACTGGGCGACGTCGTCGAGCTCTTCCTCGATGCGGAGGAGCTGGTTGTACTTGGCGACGCGGTCGGTGCGGGAGGGAGCACCGGTCTTGATCTGGCCGGCGTTGACGGCGACGGCGATGTCGGCGAGGGTGGTATCCTCGGTCTCGCCGGAGCGGTGGGAGACGATGGCGGTGTAGCCGGCGCGGTTCGCGGTCTGGATGGCGTCGAGGGTCTCGGTCAGGGAGCCGATCTGGTTGACCTTGATGAGGACAGCGTTGGCAGCACCGAGCTCGATGCCCTGCTTGACGCGGGAGGCGTTGGTGACGAAGAGGTCGTCACCGACGAGCTGGACGCGGTTGCCGAGACGCTTGGTGAGCTTGACCCAGCCGTCCCAGTCGTCTTCGCCGAGGCCGTCCTCGATGGAGATGATGGGGTACTTGTTGACGAGGTCTTCCCACATGTCGATCATCTCGTCGCTGGACATGACGGTGCCGCGCTTGGGCAGGTGGTACTTGCCGTCTTCCTTGTTGAACCAGTCGGAGACAGCGGCGTCCATGGCGATCATGAAGTCTTCGCCGGGCTTGTAGCCGGCCTTCTGAACCAGTCGGAGACAGCGGCGTCCATGGCGATCATGAAGTCTTCGCCGGGCTTGTAGCCGGCCTTCTCAATACCTGCAACCAGAGCCTTGAGGGCGTCTTCATCGCTGGCAAGGTCGGGAGCGTAGCCGCCCTCGTCGCCCACACCGGAGGGAGGAACGACCTTCTTCAGGGCATGGAACACCTCAGCGCACATGCGGAGAGCTTCCTTGAAGTTGGGGGCGCCGACGGGCATGATCATGAACTCCTGGATGTCAACGGAGTTGGTGGCGTGAGCGCCGCCGTTGAGGACGTTCATCATGGGCACGGGCAGGGTCTTGGCATTGACGCCGCCGATGTAGTTGTAGAGGCTGGTGCCGGTAACGAGGGCGCCGGCCTTCGCGCAGGCCAGGGACACGCCGAGGATGGCGTTGGCGCCGAGACGGGTCTTGTTGGGGGTGCCGTCGAGCTCGATGAGCATCTTGTCGAGTGCAGTCTGATCGAGGACGTTCATGCCGAGGAGGGCTT
>CADBCV010000046.1 GCA_902793285.1 Oscillospiraceae bacterium | reverse complement strand
TAGCGTAGGCCGCAGCGGCTATGCCGCGAGGAGGGAACTGCGTTACTGCACCGTATCCCCCCGGCCTTCGGCCACCCCCCTTTAGGCAAGGGGGGCTTTAAAACGTCGTCCCTGCGGTTTTCAATTCAGCTTACAGCAGCTTCTCCAGCGCGTCTATCTGCTCGTCGGTGGTGGCCCAGCTTGTGACGAAGCGGACGGCGGCGCGGTCCTCGTCGAGGCGGGCCCAGGTCTCGAAGGCGACGTCCTTCCGCAGGCGCTCGATCCGGGCGTTTGTCATGACGAAAAACTGCTGGTTCGTGGGGGAATCCGCGTAGAGTGCGCAGCCCTTTTTGAGAAACATTTCCTTCAGGCGCATGGCCTCGCGGATGGCGTGGCGGCCGATGTCCCAGTAGAGCCCGTCCGTGAAGAGGGCGTCGAACTGCTGGCTCACGACGCGCGTCTTGGCGAGCAGCGCCCCCTGCTGCTTGATGATCGCCATGAAGTGGGGCGGCATGTTCCCGCGCGTGAAGACCAGGGCCTCCCCGCAGAGGGCCCCGACCTTGGTGCCGCCGATGTAGAAGAGATCGGTGAGCGCCGCGATGTCCCGGATGTCCATGTCGCTCGCGGGGCTCATGAGGCCGTAGCCGAGACGCGCCCCGTCGAGATAGAGGGGCAGCCCGTAGCGCCGGCAGGTGTCCGAGAGCGCGGTGAGCTCCGCCTTCGTGTAGAGGGTGCCGAGCTCCGTCGGGTGCGAGATGTACACCATGCCGGGGCGGACCATGTGTTCACAGGTCGCGTCCGCGAGGTAGGCGTCCATAAAGGCGGCGAGGGTTGCGGCCTCGAGCTTGCCGTCGCGATGCGGCAGGGCGAGGACCTTGTGGCCGCTGTGCTCGATCGCGCCGGACTCGTGCACCGCGACGTGGCCGGTGTCGGCGCAGACCACGCCCTCGTAGGAGCGGAGCATACTCGACACCGCGATGCGGTTTGTCTGGGTGCCGCCCGTGAGAAAGCAGATCTGCAGATCGTCCCGCCCGATCTCGGCGCGGATCTTGGCTTTGGCGGCCTCGGTATCGGGGTCGAGCCCGTAGCCCGGCAGCGTCACAAGGTTGCGCTTTAGAAGATGCTCCAGCACCTTCGGGTGCGCGCCCTCGGTATAGTCGGATGCAAAGGAAAGCATGTGGATCACTCCTTATAAGATGCGGCCCTCGGCCCGTCTTGACAAGCCGGCGCCGGGGATGCTATGATATGCAAGAGGTGAGAGAGATGTTGGATGAGAAAGATATCCAGATGTTCACAAAGCTCTTGAATGACACGCTCGATCAAAAGCTCGACCAGAAGCTGGACGGCAAATTTGACGCCTTTGAGGAGCACATGGGCAGCAAGCTCACAGCCCTTGAAGAGCGCATGGATGACAAGCTCACAGCCCTCGAGCAGCGCATGGACGGCAAGCTCACAGCCCTTGAAGAGCGCATGGACGGCAAGCTCACAGCCCTTGAAGAGCGCATGGATGGCAAGCTCACAGCCCTTGAAGAGCGCATGGATGGCAAGCTCTCGTCCCTTGAAGAGCGCATGGACGGCAAGCTGGATCGGCAGTCACAGGCGCTTCGCGGAGAATTTCTTTCCGTGATCGAGAGCGAAGTGACGCCCAAGCTGCAATTGCTTGCGGAGGGGCAGGAGGCCATTCTTGAAAAGATGGCGCCGGTGTCCCGGATCGAGGCGCTGGAGGCCGATGTCATTGTGCTGAAGGACGCCGTGAAATACCTCAGCGAGAAGCTGCAAAAGCTGGAAATGGCCCAATAAAAATTGACTCTGAACACATCGCCGCAACCCGGCGGTGTGTTTTTATATGCCAAAAGGACAGTGCAGGAGGCACTGTCCTTTTGTTATCAGGCTTCGCCGCGCTCGCGCAGGGCGTCCTTGCGGCTGAGGTCGATGCCGCGGGGGCCGATGTTCATGACCTTGACCCAGGTCATGTCGCCGACCTTGAGCACATCCTCGACCTTCTCGGTGCGCTTAAACTCGAGATCCTTGATCTTCACGAGGCCGTCCTTGCCGGGGGCAAGCTCGACCCAGCAGCCGAAGTCGGAGCGGATGTTGCTGACCCTGCCGTAGTAGAGGGCGCCCACCTCGGGCTCAAAGCAGATATCCTCGATGGTCTTGCGGGCGGCGCGGCAGGCCTCGATATCGGAGGAGGCGATGAAGATGGTGCCGTCGTCGCTGATGTCGATCTTGCTTGCAGCCGGTGTCGGCGGTGATCTTCTGGATGACCTTGCCGCCGGAGCCGATGACCTCGCGGATCTTGTCGGGGTTGATCTTCATCTGGATCATCTTCGGCGCGGTCTTGGCGAGCTCGCCGCGAGGCTCGGGGATGGCCTTGAGCATGATCTCGTCGAGGATCTGGCAGCGTGCCTCGCGGGTGATCTCAAAGGCCTCCTTGACGATCTCGTGCTTGAGGCCGTCGTTATCTGGATGGCGGTGATGCCCTTCTTGGTGCCGGCCACCTTGAAGTCCATCTCGCCGTGGAAGTCCTCCACGCCCTGGATGTCGATGAAGGTGGTGAAGCTGTCGCCGTCCTGGATGAGGCCGCAGGAGATGCCGGCCACGGGGGCCTTGAGGGGCACGCCCGCGTCCATCAGGGCGAGCGTGGTGCCGCAGATGGAGCCCTGGGAGGTGGAGCCGTTGGAGGAGAGGACCTCGGACACGACGCGGATGGCGTAGGGGAAGTCCTCCACATCGGGGATCACGGCCTCGAGGGCCTTCTCCACGAGGGCGCCGTGGCCGTACTCGCGGCGGTTGGTGGAGCGGCTGGCACGGGCCTCGCCGGTGGAGTAGCTCGGCATGTTGTAGTGGTGCATGAAGCGCTTGGAATCCTCTTCCCAGATGGTGTCGAGCTTCTGGGCGTCGGCCAGGGTGGAGAGGGTCGCGACGGAGAGAACCTGGGTCTGGCCGCGGGTGAAGAGGCCGGAGCCGTGCACCACGGGCAGAACGCCGACTTCGGCGGCGAGCGGGCGGATCTCGTTCATGGCGCGCCCGTCAACACGCTTGCCGGCGAGCAGCCACTTCTTCACGACCTTCTTCTGGAGCTTGTAGAGGATCTCGTCCATGTACTGCATCATGTCGGGGTGCTCCTCCCCGTACTTCTCCTCGACCATGGTGATCCAGTCGTTCACGCGGGCTTCGCGCACGTTCTTGTCGTCGGTGTCCATGCAGTACTCCATGGACTCGAACTCGTTTTCGACGAGCTTCTCAAAGAGCTCCTCGTCGAAGGAGGCGTGCTCATACTCGAACTTCGGCTTGCCGATCTCTTTGACCATGGTGTCGATGAGGTCGAGGACGGGCTGCAGGTGCTCATGCGCCTGGACGATGCCCTCGTACATCACGTCCTCGGGCACCTGGTTTGCCTCGGACTCGATCATGACGATCTTCTTGTGGGTGGCCGCGACGGTGGTGATCATGCGGTTATTCTTGCGCTCTTCCTCGGTGGGGTTAAAGAGGTACTTCTCCCCGTCCCAGCCGAGGACGATGCCGGCGATGGGGCCGTTAAACGGCACATCGGAGATGGACACGGCGGCGGAGGCGCCGATCATGGCGGTGATCTCGGGGCTGCAGTCGCGGTCGACGCTCAAGACCTCGCAGGCGATGACGACATCGTTTCTGAGGTCGGAGGGGAAGAGCGGGCGCATCGGGCGGTCGATGAGGCGGGAGGCCAGCGCCCTCACGGCGCATGAAGCTGCCGGGGATGCGGCCGACGGCGTAGAGCTTCTCGTTGAAGTCCACGGCGAGGGGGAAGTAGTCGATGCCGTCCTTGGGGCGGGCGGAGGCGGTGCAGGTGACGAGGACGGTGGTCTCGCCGTACTTGACGAGGACGGCCGCGTTGCAGAGCTCCGCGAGCTTGCCGACCTCCATGGTCAGGGGGCGGCCCTCGTACATCATCTCAAACTTCCGGTAGTTGGGGAACTGCTTGTTGGTGATGATCATGTGATTTCTCCTTGTTGTATTTTTATCGCTGCATCCCAACCCTCAGTACTTGAAAAAACGTCCGCCACTCTTTGTGTCATTCTGAGCGGAGCGAAGAATCCCCCCCGATATGATGGGATTCTTCGTCGCGACGCTCCTCAGAATGACAGGTTTCTTTTCGGCCGCTTTTTCAAATACCAACGGCGGGATGGCTGGTGTACATATTTGCCTCCCTCTTTGAGGGAGGTGGCACGGCCGATCTCACGCGAGGCCGTGACGGAAGGAGTACTCCCTCAGTCACCAGTGTGCGCACTGGTGACAGCTCCCTCAGTGAGGGAGCCTTTAACGCCTCCCTTTGAGGGCGGCAAGGGCTTGGCTCCCCCTTTGGGGAGCTGTCAGCGCCGCCTGCGGCGCTGACTGAGAGGGGAAAAAAATCCGGGGACAGTATTCAATTGTCCCCGGACTTTCAAACCTTCATACCCTTCAGAGAAGCGGGGCTTACTTGCGGATGCCCAGCTTTGCGATGATCGCACGGTAGCGCTCGATATCCTTCTTGGCGAGGTAGTCGAGCAGACGGCGGCGCTTGCCGACCATCTTGTACATGCCCAGACGGCTGTGGTCGTCGTTGGGGTGATTCTTGAGGTGCGCGGTGAGCTCACGGATGCGCTGGGTGAGAATGGCGATCTGCACCTCGGGGGAGCCGGTGTCGCCCTCGTGGGTGGCGTTCTCGGCGATGACCTGGGTCTTGACTTCTTTGGTAATCATGGTGTCGGTTCCTTTCAAGATAATGTTACTAAACCCTGCATCCGGGCGGCGGGGCGGAAAGGGCGCCGCATCGGCGGCATGACCCCGGCGCTCAGGCTGCGGGCGCGTACTTTCGTATATTACCATCCCATCGGGGTATTGTCAACAGAAAAAGCACAAAAAACAGCGCAGGGAAAACCCTGCGCTGTAAAAAGATCTGTGCGGATTAACGGCCGAACTGGCAGTCGTTGTTGCCGGAGACGGTGGTCCACATCTCGAGCATGTTGATGGGGTCGTTGAAGTCGGCCAGCCAACCCTCGCGGGCGAAGTCAAAGTTGCCCTGCTTGCGCTCCTGGAGGAACACGTTCCAGTCCTGCTGCTGGATGGTCAGCTCGATGCCGACGGCGGCCAGATCCTGCTGGATAGACTCGGCAATGGCGATGTGGGCGGAGGTGGTATTGGTCAGGTACTCAAGCTGGATCGGGGTCTCGGCGGAGAGCTTGCCGTCCTCGCCGAACTTGTAGCCGGCGGCCTTCAGCAGCTCGCGAGCCTTTTCCACGGTAGCGGCCTGGTCGTTGTTGATGGCGTACGCATCGAAGTAGCCGGTTTCGGCGTCGGCCTTGAAGACGCCGCCGTTGCCGTCAGCCATGCCGAGGGGGATGAAGGAGTTGGCCGCGACCTGACCGGTCTGGCCGATGTTCTCGCAGATATACTCGCGGTCGATGAGGATGGTGAAAGCCTCACGCATACAGGCGGCCTGCTCGGGCGTCTTGCCCTCGAAGATGGAGGACTTGGCGTTGAAGGCCACGTAGTAGGTGCCGAGGTTGTCGATGATGTGGAACTCGGGGTTGGAGAGCAGAGAGGCGATCTCGTCGGTGGGGACGGTGTCGATGAAGTCGACGTCGCCGGAGTTGTAGGCGGCGAAGATGGCGGTGTCGTCAGCGGAGAGCATGAACTCGAGCTTCTCGACCTTGACCTTGTCGGCATCGTACCAGTACGGGTTCTTCTCATAGGTCATGGAGGTGTCGTGGTTCCAGCCGGTGCAGACGTAGGCGCCGTTGGAGACGAAGCCGGCCTCCTGGCACCAGCCGCCGGGGCTGGTCTGCCAATCGGCGTAGGACTCAACCGCTTCCTGCTTGACAGGATAGAAGGCGGGGAACGCCATCAGGTCTTCCATGTAGGCGCAGGGGGCGACGAGCGTGAACTCGAGGGTGGTGTCGTCCTTCGCGGTGACGGCGAGGTCGTTGGGGAAGCCGGCAAAGCCGTTGAGCATGTAGGCGTAGTCAGCGGCGGTCTCGTCGGCGGCAACGCGCTTCCAGGAGTACTCAAAGTCCTTGGCGGTCAGGTCGGAGCCGTCGGACCACTTGAGGCCCTTGCGCAGGGTGACGGTGTAGGTCAGGCCGTCGTCGGAGACGGTGTAGCCGGTGGCGCAGGCGGGCTCGGTGTGGCCCTCGGCGTTGTAGGCGTAGAGGCCGGAGAAGGAGTTGACAGCGAGGCACGCGCCGTCAACGGAGCTGTTGAGGGCGGGGTCGAGGAAGTCAGGCTCGGAGGCGAGGTTGATGCGCAGGGTGTCGGAGCCGTTTGCCATGTTCGCAAACATGAAGTACTTGAAGCCGAAGAGGTTTGCGAAGATGCCGTCCACGTAATCCTTCTGCATATAGATGTCGTTGTAGTAGTAGATGGGGATGACGCAGTTGGTGGCCATGAGGATGTCCTCAGCCTGGTGCATGAGCTCGGTGCGCTTGGCAAAGTCGGTCTCGCTCTTGATCTGGGCGATCAGTTCGTCATACTTGCCCCAGTCCTTGAGGGGATCGATGAAGGCGGCGCTCACAAGGGAGGCGGCGTCGGGCGCGGACTCCTCAGCGGCAGGGGCTTCCGTTGCGGCAGGAGCCTCGGTCGCGGCAGGGGCTTCCGTTGCGGCGGGCGCTTCGGTCGCGGCGGGCTTGCTCTGACCGCAGGCGCACAGCGCGAAGACCATGCACAGAACGAGAATCATGGCAAGAACTTTCTTCATTGTGGATTTCCTTTCAAAAATATATTTTCAAAAACGGCAGAGCCGTGTTTTGAATGCTTACTTATTCCAGCAGGCGACGAAGTGTCCGCCGCCGCGGTCGGTGAGGGCGGGGCACTCGTGGGCGCACTGCTCGGTCGCAAAGCGGCAGCGGGTGCGGAAGGCGCAGCCCGTGGGCATATGCAGGGGGCTCGGCACGTCGCCCTCGAGGAGGATGCGCTTTCTCGCGCGGGTCACGTCCGGGTCGGGGATGGGCACGGCGGAGAGCAGCGATTCGGTATAGGGGTGGACGGGGTGCCCGTTCAGTTCGTCCGAGTCCGCGACCTCCACGATCTTGCCGAGGTACATGACCGCGATGCGCCGGGAGATGTGGTGCACGACGAGAAGGTCGTGGGCGATGAAGAGGTACGCGACCCCCAGCTTCTCCTGCAGCTCCTCAAACATGTTGATGACCTGGGCCTGGATGGACACGTCGAGCGCGGAGACCGGCTCGTCGCAGACGATGAACTTCGGGTCCACGGCGAGGGCGCGGGCGATGCCGATGCGCTGGCGCTGGCCGCCGGAAAACTCGTGGGCGTAGCGGCGGGCATGTTCGGCATTGAGGCCGACAAAGCTCATGAGCTCGAGGATCTTCTCGCGCCGCTCCTTCCGGTTTGCGCACAGATGGTGGACATCCAGCGGCTCGCCGATGATGTCCTCCACGGTCATGCGCGGGTCGAGCGAGGAATAGGGGTCCTGGAAGACCATCTGCATCTGCTTGCGCATGGCGGTGATGTTTTTGTCGGTGACAAGCTCGCCGTCGAAGCGGACCTCGCCGGCGGTGGGCTCATAGAGGCGCAGGACGGTGCGCCCGACGGTGGTCTTGCCGCAGCCGGACTCGCCCACGAGGCCCAGGGTCTCGCCCCGGCCGACCTCAAAGGACACATCGTCCACCGCCTTGAGCGGGACGGTCTTGAAGCCTGCGCGCACGGGGAAATACTGTTTCAGGTTTTTGACCTCTACCAGAGTTTCGCTCATGTTCAGACCTCCTTCCCTTCAAAGGCGTCGCGGACATTGAGCCAGCAGGCGGCCTTGTGGTCGTCGTTGATCCACAGCTCCTCCGGGATCTCGGTCAGGCAGACCTTCATGGCGTTGTCACAGCGGGCACAGAAGGCGCAGCCCTTGGGCATGTTAAGCATGTTGATGGGCGTGCCGGAGATGGGGATGAGCTTTTTCTTCATGTTGTTCACATTGGGGATGGAGCGCAGCAGGCCCCGGGTATATTCGTGCCTGGGGTTATAGAAGATCTCGTGCGCGGTGCCGCGCTCGCAGATGCGCCCGCCGTACATGACGACGATGTTGTCGCACATGTCCGCGATGACGCCGAGATCGTGGGTCACAAGGATGACCGCCATGCCGAGCTTTTTCTGCAGATCCTGCATGAGCTCGAGGATCTGGGCCTGGATGGTCACGTCGAGGGCGGTGGTGGGCTCGTCCGCGATGAGGATGTCCGGCTCGCAGGCGAGGGCCATGGCGATCATGACGCGCTGGCGCATACCGCCGGAGAGCTCGAAGGGGTACTGCCGGAGTCTCTTGTCCGGCTCGTTGATGCCGACGAGGGTCAGAAGCTCCGCCGCGCGGGCCTCGGCCTCCTTCCCGTGCTTTTCGGTGTGGAGGGTGATGGCCTCGGTGAGCTGGCTGCCGATGGTGAAGACGGGGTTCAGGCTCGTCATGGGGTCCTGGAAGATGATGGAGCAGCACTTGCCGCGAAAGCCCTGCATCTGCTTTTCGCTCCATTTGGAGATCTCCTCGCCCTTGTAGAGGATCTTTCCGCCGACGATTTTGCCCGTGTCGGCGAGGATCTGCATGATGGAATAGGCGGTGACGGACTTGCCGGAGCCGGATTCGCCCACGATGCCGAGGATCTCCCCCCGGTCGAGATCGAAGCTCACGCCGTTGACGGCCTGGACCTCGCCGGCGTCGGTAAAGAAGGAGGTGTGCAGATCCTGCACGCTCAGTAATTTCTCGCTCATTTCCTTACCTCCTCAGCTTCGGGTCGAAGGCGTCGCGCAGGCCGTCGCCCAGCAGGTTGAGACTCAGCACGATCAGGCAGATCATGATGGCCGGGAAGACCAGCTTGTAGGGGTAGCTCTGCAAACCCTCGCGCGCGGCGTTGGCGAGGGAGCCGAGGGACGGCATGGGCGCCTTGACGCCGATGCCGATAAAGCTCAGAAAGCTCTCGGTGAAGATGGCCGAGGGGATCTGCAGGGCGGTGGAGATGATGATGACGGACAGGCAGTTCGGCAGGATGTGCTGGCGGATGATGCGCCCGGGCCTTGCGCCGATGGAGCGCGCGGCGAGGATGTATTCATTCTCCTTGATGGTGAGGATCTGGCCGCGGATGAGGCGCGCCATGCCCACCCAGTACAAAAGGCCGAACACGATGAAAAGACTCACCATGCTGGTGCCGAGCTTGTCGAGAAAGCTGCCCGCGGGAAAGCGCAGGCGCTCATCGAGCACGACCTTCAAGAGGATGATGATGAGCATGTCCGGCAGGGAGTAGATGATATCGACGATGCGCATCATGATAAGATCGACCCTGCCGCCGAGATAGCCGGAGACGCTGCCGTAGAGCATCCCGATGATGAGCACGATGATGCTTGCGAAAAAGCCCACCGCGAGGGAGATGCGCGTGCCGTAGATGACGCGGATGAAGTAGTCGCGGCACTGCTCGTCGGTGCCGAAGATGTGGGGGAAGCGCTCCCCGCCGTTTGCGATATACTCCTGCTCGAGCTTGCTGTAGGTGAACGGGGCGAGGTTTTTCGCGCTCTTGTCGCGCCGCCCGTCCACGGAGAGGATCTCCTCATAGCTGTAGGGGACGATCATGGGTGCGATGAGGATGGTGAGGATGATGCAGCACAGGACGATGAGGCTCCCCACGGCGAGCGGGTTTTTGAAGAGCTTGCGCATCCCGTCCTTAAAGAAGGTGGTGCTCTCGCTCATGACATCCTGCTGGCGCTTTTCCTCCTCGGTCGCGGGGGTGAACATGTCCTTCGAGAATTTGGAGAGGTCTATCTGGGTGCTGAGAGGATTCTTTTTCAGTTTATCCATTGTTTTCCCCTCTCATTCGTACTTGATGCGCGGATCGACCAGCTTGTACAGCAGGTCGCAGATGAGGTTCGCCACCACCATCAGCACGGCGAGGAAGATCGTCGTCGCCATGATGAGGGTGTAGTCGCGGTTGTTGATGCCGCTGACAAACTTGCTGCCGAGACCGCCGACGGTGAAGATGGTCTCGATGACCATGGAGCCCGTGATGATGTAGGCGATCTGGGGCCCGGCGTAGGTGATGACCGGGATGAGGGAGTTTCGCAGGGCGTGTTTAAAGATGATCTTGAAGCGGCTCACGCCCTTGGCGCGGGCGGTGCGGATGTAGTCCTGACCCAGGGCGTCGAGCATACTGGTCTTGGATAAGCGCGTGATATAGGCCATGGGATAGGCCGAGAGCGCGATGACCGGCAGCAGGTAGTTCGGGTTTTTCGGGCTCCACACCGGCAGCCACCCGAGCTTGATGCAGAACACCAGCAGTAAAAGCGTCGCCAGAATAAAGCTCGGCACGGCGGTAAAGAGCGTGGAGAAAAAGACGATCACGCGGTCGGGCAGCCTGTTTCGCATGAGGGCCGCGGTGCTGCCGAAGACGGTGCCGAGCAGCAGGGCCACCACCATGGCGGACACGCCGAGGCGCGCGGAGATCGGGAAGGACTCCCCGATGATGGCGGAGATCTCGCGCCCGTTTTTGAGCGACACGCCGAAATCGCCGTGCAGCACGCCCTTCATGTACAGCAGAAACTGCTCGCCCAGGGGCTTATCCAGCCCGTAGCGGGCGTTGAGGGCCGCGATGGTCGCCTCGCTCAGCGCTTTCTCGCGGTTGAAGGGTCCGCCGGGGACGGCGTGCATGGTGAAGAAGGTGATGGCGCAGATAATAAAAACAGTCAGGACCGCGAGTAGTACGCGCTTGACGATATACTTGCCCACGTTCTTGTCTCCTCTCTCTTTTTTGCCCGGACGCCTGTCCGGGAGGGCGTTTTTGCGGGAATATTTTTTATAATACTATATTTCTTTCGGAATTGCAATCGATTTACCGTGCTAAATTATGAGAAAATGCATCTCTCAGCCCCGGCGCCCTGCGGATTTCCTCTAACCTCCCTTTGGAAAAGGGAGGGGGACCGCGTCAGCGGTGGAGCACCTGCGCAGCATACACAAGTTCTAAGGCTCCTTCGTCGCCAAGAACTTGTAGTAAGTTTGCGAACTGGTGACAGCTCCCTTTCGCAAAGGGAGCTTAGAGCGCGTAGGGGACGGATCTCACCGGTTGCGCATGACGGTCTTCATGCGCAGGCTGTGGTCGAGGATGCTCTTTCTCAGGCGGAGGTTTTTGGGCGTGACCTCGAGAAGCTCGTCGTCCGCGAGAAACTCCAGGCACTGCTCAAGGCTCATCTGCCGGGGCGGGACAAGGCGCAGCGCCTCGTCCGAGCCGGAGGCGCGGGTATTCGTGAGGTGCTTCGTGCGGCAGACGTTCACAGGCACGTCGTCCGCCTTGGGGCACACGCCCACCACCATGCCGGCATAGACCTTGGTGCCGGGGGTGATGAACATGGCGCCGCGCTCCTGGGCGTTCCAGATGCCGTAGGCCACGGCCTCGCCCGTCTCCCACGCGATGAGAGAGCCGGTGCTGCGCCGGGCGATGTCGCCCTTGTAGGGCTCGTACTTCTCGAAGACGGAGGCCATGATCCCCTCGCCCTTGGTGTCGGTCAGAAATTCGTTGCGGTAGCCGAAGAGCCCGCGGGACGGAACCAGGAATTCCAGCTTCATGCGGCTGCCCACGGGGGTCATTTCGAGGAAGGTGCCCTTGCGCGCGCCGAGCTTTTCCATCACGGCGCCCATGGCGTCCTGCGGCACATCGGCCACGACGCGCTCCACGGGCTCGCAGAGGACGCCGTCGATCTCGCGGTAGAGGACGCGCGGAGGGCTCACCTGGAACTCATAGCCCTCGCGGCGCATGGTCTCGATCAGGATGGAGAGGCTCATCTCGCCGCGGCCTGCGACATTGAAGCTGTCGGTGCTGTTTTCCACCTCGCTCACGCGCAGGGACACGTCCTTGAGCGTCTCGCGCCAGAGGCGGTCCTTGATCTGGCGGGAGGTGACGAACTTCCCCTCGCGCCCGGCGAATGGGCTGTCGTTGACGGAGAAGGTCATCTCGAGCGTCGGGGCGCTGATCTTCACAAAGTCCAGCGGCTCGGCGAAGCCCTTGGCGCAGATCGTGTCGCCGATGGTGATGTCGCCGATGCCGGACATGGCGATGATGTTGCCGGCGCCGGCCTCGGTCACGGGGACGCGGTTGAGACCCTCAAACTGATAGAGGCTCACGGCCTTGGCCTTGAGGGTCGGCTCGTCCGGCGTGTGGTAGTTGCAGACCTCGATCTCCTGGTTCTGCCGGATGACGCCGCGCTCGATGCGGCCGATGGCGATGCGGCCCACGTACTCGTTGTAGTCGATGGAGCTCACGAGCATCTGGAAGGGCTTTTCAAGGTCCATCTCCGGCGCGGGGATGTACTCCAGGATCGTCTCGAAGAGGGGCTTTAAGTCCGTGCCCTGCACCTCGGGCGAATAGCTCGCGGTGCCGTTGCGGCCGGAGCAGAAGAGCATGGGGGAGTCGAGCTGCTCGTCGGTGGCGTCAAGATCCATGAGAAGCTCCAGGATCTCATCCACGACCTCATGGATGCGCTGGTCGGGGCGGTCGATCTTGTTGAGCACCACGATGACCCGGTGCCCGAGCTCGAGCGCGCGGCTCAGGACAAAGCGGGTCTGGGGCATGGGGCCCTCCGCCGCGTCCACAAGGAGGATGACGCCGTTTACCATCTTGAGGATACGCTCCACCTCGCCGCCGAAGTCGGCATGGCCCGGGGTGTCGACGATGTTGATCTTCGTGTCGCCGTACCAGACGGCGGTGTTTTTGGCCATGATGGTGATGCCGCGCTCGCGCTCAAGATCGTTCGAGTCCATGACCCGGTCCACGATCTCCTGGTTCTCCCGGTACACGCCGGACTGCTTGAGCATTTCGTCCACAAGCGTGGTTTTGCCGTGGTCAACGTGCGCGATGATGGCGATGTTTCTGAGCTTATCCATAGGCAGCATGACTTCCTTTACAATTACATTTCAACACAAAGATAGATATTAACACCCTCTCGCCCGTTTTGCAAGTTTTTCTTTTGCTTTCGGAAGACTTCTCCCCCCTCCCCCTTGCATCCCTCTCCCGCTGCCGCTGCCGATATAGATGCGGTTTTGGATGTGGATGTGGATGTGGTTGTAGATGTAGTTGTAGATGTAGTTGTAGTTGTAGTTGTAGATGGATACGGCCCGATGCTTTCGTTCACGGAAACTATCGGCCCGATGTTTTCGATAAGCCTCCGGGGCAAACGCACGAAAACCGGGTTCAATCCGTAGGGGCCGACGCCCTCGGCGGCCCGCGCGGCGGAACCGGCGTTATTTCACTGCGCCTGGGCGAAACCGTAAACCGCCATCCGTTCCGCCGGGCGGGGCAAGCCCCGCCCCTACGGTGTGGTCGGAGGTTTACCGCTATACATACATTTCCGATGCGGCGACGTTTCGGGCCGCCGAGGGCGTCGGCCCCTACAGCATTTCCGCATATGCCCTGATAACGCGCTCTCCATGGTTGAATTCTGCCCGCGGGCGTGGTAAAATGGTATGCTTGGAATTGGATTTATGGAGAAACTGACATGAGCTACAACTTTTTTGCCTATCTCTCGCGTATGCGCTACATCGGGCGCTGGAGCCTGATGCGAAACGCCCTGCCCGAAAACATCCAGGAGCACAGCCATCAGGTCGCGGTCATCGCCCACGCGCTCGGCATCATCCGGCGGGACGTGCTGCAGGTCCCCTGCAATCCCGAGGAGTACGCCGTCGCGGCCCTCTACCACGACTGCTCCGAGATCCTGACGGGCGATCTGCCCACCCCCATCAAGTACCACAGCAGCAGGATCAAGGGCGCCTATGACGAGGTGGAAAACCTCGCCTGCGAAAAGCTCCTCGCCACCCTGCCGGCGGAGCTGCGCGGCGCGTTTGCCCCCTATCTCAACGGGGAGACGGCCTCGCGCTGCCACGACCTTGTGAAGGCGGCGGACAAGCTCTCGGCCTACATCAAGTGCATCGAGGAGCGCAAGGCCGGCAACAGCGACTTTCTCTCGGCCGAGCGGCAGACCCGCGCCGCGCTCGAGGACTACCACCTGCCGGAGGTGGACTACTTCCTCCTCTACTTCATCCCCGCCTTCGAGCTCACGCTCGACGAGCTGGGGACCATCGAGGATTAGCCTCCCTCAGCCGCTCGCGGCGATAGGAGCTTCAGCGGTGGAAGGAGTCAAAAAACTCCCTCAGTCACCAGTGTGCGCACTGGTGCCAGCTCCCTCACGGAGGGAGCCATATTGCCTCCCTCTCTGAGGGAGGTGGCACGGCCGATCCCCCGCGAGGCCGTGACGGAAGGAGTTCTCCCTCACGGAGGGAGCCAATAAGGTATGGAGTGTAAGAACAGATGGAAAAAGCCAAAATCGACCGCATCAACGCCCTTGCGCACCTTGCGAAGGAGCGGGCGCTGACAGCGGCGGAGCTTTCCGAGCGGGACAGCCTGCGGCGGGAGTATATCGTGGAGTTTCGCCGCGGCACCATCGAGCTTCTGGAGCACACCTGGATCCAGACCCCCGACGGGAAAAAGCACCCCCTGCCGAAGAAGGGCAAGCGCCCCGAATAAAAAATTCCTGAAACGGAGTTTACCATGGAAAAAGCCTCCGTGTTTTTGAAAAGAATCATGCTGGGCATACTCCTCGCGGTGCTGCTCGTGACGCTGGGGCTCATCCTGCGCGAGGGGATGACGGCCCGGTCCTATCTCGCGGCCCTCGCGCTGGGGGCTCTCTGGTGCGTCGGGCTCTTTTGGCTTCTGCGAAGGGGCGCGCTCGACCCGCCGCCCCGCGCCGCCCTGCGCGCCATGCTGCTGTGCCTTGTGCTCAACGGGCTCTGGGTCTCTCTTGTGCGCATCGAGCCCTTCAGCGACTACGCCGAATACTGGGACGTGGCCCGCGCCCTTGCGGACGGGCGGGCGGTCCCCGACGCCTGGTATGTGGCCATGTACCCCCACATTCTCGGCACCGCGACGGTTTTGAGCCTGCCGATCCGTCTCTTCGGGGCGAAGCTCTCTGTCGTCACGGCGTTCAACACCCTGCTCACGACCCTGAGCTGCGGCCTTGTGTGGCTTCTGGGGCGGGAGCTTCTGTCCCGGCGGGCGGCATACGTCGCTGCGCTTCTCTGGGCGGTCGCCCCCTGCAAGCTGATGCTGGGCTCTCTCGTCTTCTCGGAGCCCATCTACACCTTCCTGATCCTGCTGTTTTTCTGGCTCTTTCTGCGCCTGGAAAGACGGATGCGCAGGGGGTCGCTCTGGGCCGCCTGCGGGATGGCGGCGCTCGGGCTTCTCCTCGCGGCGATCCAGATCGTGCGGCCCATCGCGTCGATTTTGCTCATCGCGGTCGCCCTCTGGCTCCTCTTCCTGCGGGGGCGGGAGGCGAAAAACGCCCGGCGCTGGCTCACGTGGCTCATCACCTTCGCGGCGATGCTGGGGCTTTTTCGCGCCGCGCTCACGCTCTGGAACGGGCACGTGGAGCGCGTGCTTGACCAGGAGATCGCGACGGTGCCCTGGTACAACATCTATGTCGGCCTCAACGGGGAGACCGGCGGGCGCTACACCGACGCGGACATGGACCTGCTCACCGCCTATCTCAAGCAGGGTCTGACCGCGGACGAGGCCCAGCGCCATATGATCCCCCACATCAAAGAGCGGCTCTCCTCCGGCCTTGACTATAAGAAGCTCCTCGCCGAGAAGCTCTTCGCCTTTCTGGGGGCGGACCAGCTCGGCGGCTACACCTACCGCTTCACAAGGCCTGAGCGCTTTGTGAAGATCTGCATGGTCTTGTGCAATGTGTTTTACTACGGCGTCTATCTCGCGGGCATCGCGGGCATTCTCCGGATGCTCCGGCGGCGGACGCTCTCGCCGGGGCTTCTGCTGCCGCTCTTTTTCCTGGGGCTCACGCTCGCCCACATGCTGGTGGAGGTGGCGGACCGCTACCACTACTCGCTCATCCCGCTGCTCATCATCTTCGCTGTCCTCGGCCTGACCGGGGAGGAAAGGAGAAATCCATGACCAAAGCACCGCGCCTTTTTATCGTCATCCCCTGCTATAATGAGGAGAAGGTCCTGCCCATCACGGCGCCGAGCTTCCGCGACAAGCTCCTCCAACTCGCCGGGGAGGGCAAGATCGCCCGGGACAGCCGCGTCCTCTTTGTCAACGACGGCAGCCGCGACACGACCTGGGACATCATCTGCGCCCTCGCGAAGGAGGACGAGCACTATATCGGCATCAGCCAGAGCCGCAACCGCGGCCACCAGAACGCGGTACTCGCGGGGCTCATGGAGGCGCGCGACAAGTGCGACATCACCATCTCCATCGACTGCGACGGCCAGGACGACATCAACGCCATGGACAAAATGGTCGACGCCTATCTCGACGGCTGCGAGATCGTCTACGGCGTGCGCGACAACCGCGATTCCGACACCTTTTTCAAGCGCTTCACGGCGGAGAGCTTTTATAAATTCCTCGCCCTCATGGGGGCGGAGGTGGTCTTCAATCACGGGGACTACCGCCTCATCAGCGCCCGCGCCTTGAACGAGTTTGCCAATTTCAAGGAGGTAAATCTCTACCTGCGGGGTCTCGTCCCGCTCGTGGGCTTCAAGAGCACGACGGTCAGCTTCACCCGCTCCGAGCGCATCGCGGGCGAGAGCCACTATCCGCTCAAGAAAATGCTCGGCCTTGCGATGGACGGCGTGACGAGTCTCTCGGTAAAGCCCCTGAACATGATCTTCGGCCTCGGCTTTTTCATCGCCCTGGTGAGCTTTATCTTCTGCGTCTGGGCGCTCGTCACGGCGCTCTGCGGCAGGGCCGTCGCCGGCTGGGCGAGCATGACGTGCATCATCTGCTTTGTCAGCGGCGTGCAGCTCATCTGTCTCGGCATCATCGCCGAATACGTCGGCAAGATCTATCTGGAGACCAAGCAGCGCCCGCGCTACATCATCAGCGCGCGCACCTGGGAGAACTCCGAACGCTGAGGGCGACGCGAAAGCGCCCCCGCGCCTGCGTGTACGGAATGGCTTCCCCTTGAGGGGAAGCTGTCACAGCCGATCTCCCGCGAGGCTGTGACTGATGAGGTGTCAACGTCGCCATTTGTACAATGCCGGTCAGAGACGGCGGGCGCCACCTCATCCGTCATCCGGCTTGCGGGGGACGCCGGATGCCACCTTCCCCTCAAGGGCAGCTCTAAAAACGCGGGTCTGGTGAGAAGGGCAAAAAACGCAGGAATCCTTTGTGGCTTTCAAGTTTTTTGCACGAAAAGCTGGGGCAAAAGATCCGGCGCAGCGCCGGGCAGGCGTTTTTAGAGCTGCCCTCAAGGGGAAGGCTATATAAACCACAACAGTCCCATCAACACTACATATAAAAAGGAGCGGTCAACATGAATTACAACGAAATACTCGCCGCGGCCCGCGACCAGGTGGGCCCCTACTGCAAGGCATGTCCCGTCTGCAACGGCAGGGCCTGCGGCAACAGTATGCCCGGCCCCGGCTGCAAGTACCCCGGCAGCGTCGCCGCGCGCAACTTCGACAAGTGGCAGGAGATCTGCGTGAACATGGACACGCTCTGCCCGAACGCGGACCCCGACGTGCGCTTCGAGCTCTTCGGCCGGGAGTTCAAGGCCCCCATCTTCGCCGCGCCCCTCGGCGCGATCGACCTGCACTACGGCCCGAAGTACAAGGACGCGGAGTATAACAGCATCCTCATCAAAGCCTGCGCGGATTACGGCGTCATGGCCCTCACGGGCGACGGCGTGGACCCGAGCATCATGCTCCGCTCGGCGGAGGATATGAAGAAGGTCGGCGGGCTCGGCTGTCCGATCATCAAGCCCTGGAACAAGGAGGCCGTGTTCGAGAAGCTGGACGTTCTGAACGCGGGCGGCATCTTCTGCGCCGGCATGGACGTGGACGGGGCGGGCCTCCCCTTCCTCAAGGCCATGAACCCGAACGCGGGCAGCAAGTCCGTGGAGGAGATGCGGGAGATCATCGACTACGCGAAAATGCCCTTCATCGTCAAGGGCATCATGACCGTGAAGGGCGCGGAGAAGGCCGTCGAAGCCGGTGCCGCGGCCATCGTGGTCTCGAACCACGGCGGCAGGGTGCAGGGGGGCGTCCCCTCCACGGCGGAGGTCCTGCCCGAGATCGCCGAGGCCGTGTGCGGCAGGACCGTTGTCCTGGTCGACGGCGGCATCCGCTCCGGCGTGGACGTGTTCCGCGCCCTCGCGCTCGGGGCCGAGGGCGTCCTCATCGGCCGCCCCATCCTCCCCATGATCTACGCCGCGGGCGAGGAGGGCTTCACCGTCTACATGGACAAGATCATCGCGGAGCTCAAGTCCACCATGACCATGTGCGGCGCGGCCACCCTCGCGGACATCACCCGCGACATGGTGCGCCTCTGATGCGAAACACCACGCTCGTCCACCTCGAGCGGGACGGAAAGTATCTGATGCTCCACCGCGTCAAGAAGGAGCGGGACGAGAACCGGGACAAGTGGGTCGGCATCGGCGGCAAGTTTGAGCCCGGCGAGAGCCCCGAGGACTGCGCCCTGCGCGAGGTATACGAGGAGACGGGCCTTGTGATGAAAAGCTGGGCCTACCGCGGGCTCGTCACCTTCGTGTCGGATACGTGGGGCACGGAGTACATGCACCTTTTCCACTCCGCAGACTTTGCGGGCCGCGTCAAGGACTGCGACGAGGGCGTCCTTGAGTGGGTGGACAAGAAGGCCCTGCTCACGCTCCCCATCTGGGAGGGGGACAGGATCTTTCTCCGCCTTCTGGACACGGACCGCCCCTTCTTCTCCCTCAAGCTCCGCTACGAGGGGGAGCGGCTTTGCGAGGCCGTGCTGGACGGGAAGCCGATCAATCCATAACAAAATGCAGAGCGAATCCGTACAAATCCACGGATTCGCTCTGCTTCTCTATTGTTTTGGCTGCATCAGCCGACGGTGGCGGCCTGGGCGGCTCTCAGCCGCTCCAGCTCCTCCATGAGCTCCTTGAGTTTCTTCTCGCGTTCCTTGCGGATCCTCTCGTTTTCCTCGTCAATGGCTTTGATGGCGTCGGCATAGTCGTTCTGTGCCTGCTCGATGGTGTCCTGGGCGATCTTCACAGCCTGGGCGCCATTATCAAGATACTGCTGGTAGGCGGCATCCGCGGAGAGGGTGCCGTCCACAGAGGCCTGCCACGCAGCGTCTCTGGCCATCGTGGTCTCCAGAACGGCTTTGTCGGCGGCGGCCTTATAATCCGCGGCGAGCTGCTCAGCCTCGAGCTTCTTGATCTTCTGCTCGATCGCGAGCAGATCAAAGGTCTCCTTGTCGATCGCGAGCGCTTCCGTGGCGATCTCGCCCATGGCCGCGTTCTTGTGACTGTTGAAATCCACGAGGAAGGCATACTTCAAATCGCTGTTGCGGCGGTAATCCTCAAAGGTCTTGGGCTGCTTGACGACGCTCTCCGTGTAATCCTGCTGGGCCTTGGTGTACCATTTGAAAAACGCGTCCGACGCCTTGCCCGCCGCGAACGCCTGGGTCGAGAGCAGCGCCGTGAACATCATCACGCACAGCGCGAGGGCAAGCGCCTGTTTTGCCTGTTTTCTCATCAAAGAATCCTCCTTCTGAAACGGTGATTGTAACTGTTATGTAAACAGCTTGTTGCTTTCTTGCATTCTGATTATACCATGCCGGACAGAGAAGTCAATCCTGTTTTTGGCGCACGCCCCTGTTTTTGTCAGGGGATCTCGATGACGCAATAGTCGCAGGCGTTGATGACGGTGGTGTCGCCGTAGCTGCTCTTCTGCGGAATCCGGTGGCCGTAATCGCGGTGGACGTGGCCGTGGATGAAGTACCGGGGCTGCCAGCGGTCAAGGAGCCGGCGGAAGCTGTTGAAGCCCCGGTGGGGCAGATCCTCCAGATCGCCGAGACCGCGCACCGGCGCGTGCGTGAGCAGGATGTCAAAGCCGCCGCTGCGCCGGAGCCTGTAGCCCAGGCGGAAGATGCGCCGCTTCATCTCATGCTCGGTGTACATGTACTTTCCGTCCCGGTAGCGGTAGGACCCGCCGAGCCCCACGATGCGAAGGCCCTTACAGACATAGAGCTTGTCGTCCACGCAGATGCAGCCGTCCGGCTCCCGGCCATAGCGGTCGTCGTGGTTGCCGTGGACATACAAAAGCGGGCAGCGGGCCATGGTCACGAGAAATTCCAGATACTCCGGGTGCAGGTCGCCGCAGGAGAGGATGAGGTCGAAGCTGTCGAGACTGCCTTTTTGATAGTATTCGTAATAGCGCTTGGACTCCACATCGGAGACGGCGAGGATCCTCATCTGCGCTTATTTCCCGCTCTGGGCGCGCAGCAGCGCCTCCTTCTGAACCTGCAGCTCCTCCACGCGCGCCTTGGACAGGGGGTAGAGGAAGCGGAGCGTGAGATACACGAGCAGGAAGAGGACGGCGGGGATCATGACGGAGAAGTTATACATGCTCTTGAGCGCCGCGGCGCTGAGACCCTCGGTCTTGAGCTCACTGCCGCTGTAGCCGATGCGGAGAAGCGGGACGTTAATGAGGATGGTGGCGACGGTGGTGCCGAGCTTTCGCATGAAGGAGTAGAAGGCGTAGGAGGTGGCCTCGTCATGGAGGCCGTAGGTGACCTTGTTGTAGTCGATGGCGTCGGTGGCGAGGACCCAGACGAGCAGGAAGATGAAGGCCGTGCCGATGCCGCTCATGAGGCAGGCGGCGAGATACATCCACACCGGCGTGATGCCGAAGAGGGCCAGCACGAAAAGCGCAATGTAGAACACCGCCGCGAGCAGGATGCCGGCAGAGCAGACCTCCCGCCGGCCGTACTTGTTGCCGAGTTTTGTGGCGAAGAACATGACCACCGCCACGGGCAGATACTGGAAGACCGTGGGCAGCATGGTGAGGCCGGGCTTATTGAAGTAGTGGTGGAAGAGGTAGGTGTTGTAGCCCTGGCCGAACATCTGTGCCGCGAGGAAGAGCATACTCGCGATCGAGACGGCCATGAAGGGGCGGCTCTTGAGGAGGGTTTTGATGACCTTCACGGTCTGGCCCTTCTCGCGCGGGGCGGGCTCGGTATCCACGCGCTCCTTACTCCACTTGTAGCAGAGGAAGAAGGCGAGGACGCTGAGGGCCGCGATGGCGCAGGCGCCGATGAAGACGCGGTTGAAGCTCATCTCCTTCTTCCCGTCCGCGAGCGTGACATAGCACAGGGAGGCCAGCACCATCGCGGGCATGGCCCCGAAGGTGGAGCCGATGGAGCGGAACACGGACAGGCTTGAGCGCTCCTTGTCGTCCGAGGTGATGACCTGGGCGAGAGAGCCGTAGGGGATGTTGATGCAGGTGTAGAGCATCCCGAAGAGGATGTAGCTGAAGTAGATCCAGGCCACCCGCCCGCCAGCGGAGAAGCCGCGCACATCCGCGAACATCAAAACCGCCGCGAGCGCCGTGGGCAGCGCGAAGACCTTGATCCAGTGGCGGTAGCGCCCGTCGGGGTATTTCTTCGCCCCGTCGATGATGCGGCCCCAGATGGGGTCGTTCACGGCGTCCCAGATACGGGCGATGATGGTCATGACCATGACGCTCAGCACGCTGATCTCCAGAACGTCGGTATAATATTTGTTCAAAACGCTCTGGGTCAGGCCGAAGACGAGACAGGAGGCGAGATCGCCCATGGCGTAGCCGATCTTGTCCCTGGCCCGGATGCCGCTCGTGCGGGAGATGTAGGAGTTTTCCATCGTGTGAACCTCTCTTTTTTATTTGCATGAAATTCCGCTTAAGCTCCCTTTGGAAAAGGGAGGGGGACCGCCGAAGGCGGTTTGGCTTCCCCTGGAGGGGAAGCTGTCACGGCCGATCCCCCACGAGGCCGTGAATGATGAGGTGGAGCCCGCCGCCTTTGACCGGCCCGTTACAAGCGGCGATGCTGACACCTCATCCGTCATCCGGCTTGCGGGGGACGCCGGATGCCACCTTCCCCTCCAGGGGAAGGCTTTAAGGTGTCCCTCTCTGAGGGAGCCATGCGATTCTTCAAAATATTTTAAAAAATTGTACCGCCTGGGTCTGTTTTTGTCAATTGACAGAGCGCCCGATATTCCCGCCCCGTTTTTGGCAAGTATTGCGGTTCGGCCCGCTCTCCGGCTTCCTCTTTTTTCCCGATTTTTGTGCAAAAAAACTGTGCCGCGGCGCTTTTCTTTGGGCCGAAGCTGTGGTACAATAAAGTAAATTTGCGCTGGCATCCATCATCCGGCAAATTCATCTGCATTTGCAAATACAGAGGAGGTACGTATGAAGAAAGTACAGTTTACCGAAACAGTCCTGCGCGACGCAAGCCAGTCGCTTGTCGCGACGAGGATGAGCTACGCCCAGTTTGAGCCCATCCTCAAAACCATCGACCAGGCCGGCTACTACTCCGTGGAGTGCTGGGGCGGCGCCACCTTTGACGTCTGCCTTCGCTTCCTGAACGAGGACCCCTGGGAGAGACTGCGCAAGATCCGCGCCGCCATGCCCAACACCAAGCTGCAGATGCTGCTCAGAGGCCAGAACATCCTGGGCTACAAGCACTACAGCGACGACATCGTCCGCCGTTTCGTGCGCGCGTCCGTGCGCAACGGCATCGACATCATCCGCATCTTTGACGCCCTCAACGACGTGACGAACCTCAAGGTCGCCGTCGAGGAGACCGTCAAGTCCGGCGCCATGGCCTCCTGCGCCATCTCCTACACCACCTCCCCCGTGCATACGCTCCAGAAGTATGTCGAGATGGTCAAGGAGCTCAAGAAGATGGGCGCCGCCACCATCTGCATCAAGGACATGGCCGGCATCATGAGCCCGAAGGAAGCCTATGACCTCATCTCCGCCATCAAGGACGCGGTGGACCTGCCCGTCGTCGTGCACACCCACTGCACCACGGGTCTCGCCTTCATGACCTACATGAAGTCCGTCGAGGCCGGCGCCGACGTCATCGACACCGCCATCTCCCCCTTCTCCGGCGGCACCTCCCAGCCCGCGACCGAGACCCTGGAGTACACCTTCCGTCAGATGGGCTACGACACCGGGCTCGACACCGACAAGCTGCACGAGATGGCGAACTTCTTTAAACCGATCCGCGCGGAGTTTCTCGCAAACGGCGGCCTGAACCCCATCTCCATGGCCACCGATACCCAGTGCCTCATCTACCAGATCCCCGGCGGTATGCTCTCGAACCTTCTGAGCCAGCTCAAGAGTCTCAACAAGCTCGACAAGTTTGACGAGGCCCTGCTCGAGACCCCGCGCGTGCGCGCCGACATGGGCTATCCTCCCCTCGTGACGCCCACCTCCCAGCTCATCGGCACCCAGGCCGTGCAGAACGTCCTCGCGGGCGAGCGCTACAAGAACGTCGGCGCGGAGCTGAAAGCCTACTGCCGCGGCGAGTACGGCCGCACCCCCGCCCCCATCAATCCCGAGGTGCAGGCCAAGATCCTCGGCGACGAGAAGCCCATCCAGGGCCGCTACGCCGACACCCTGCCGAAGGACGTCTTCGAGAAGGCCCAGGCCGAGCTCGGCGACACCGCGCGCTGCGAGGAAGACGTGCTCAGCTACATCTCCTTCCCCCCGGTCGCGGAGAAGTTCTTCGCCAGGCGCAAGGAAGAGGAAGAGAAGAAGGTCAAGTACTCCATCGTTTCCGCTGACTGAGACAGGAGGCTGTTACCGTGATTGATCTTGTAAACATTTCCATCCCCAACGCCGCGGGCTACGCGCTGCTCGGCTATCTCGTCGTGTTCTTCGGTCTTGTGCTTCTGATGGGCGTCATCCTCATCATGGGCAAGATCATGCACAAAGAGACGCCCGCCGCGGCCCCCGCAGCGGCCGCGCCTGCCGCGGCAGCTCCGGCCCCCGCGCCGGTGAAGGCTGCCCCCGCCCCCGGCTCCGCCGGCGATTTCAAGCTCTACAACACCGATCCCCGCGACGCCGCCATGGTCATGGCGATCGTAGCCGACACGCTCGGCAAGCCGCTCAACGAGCTGCGCTTTATTTCCATCAGGGAGGTCAAAGAAGATGAAGTATAAGGTTACGCTGAACAAGCGCGTTTATGAAGTAGAGGTCGAGACGGGCGAGGCCATGCTCGTCGACGAGTATGATCTCAAGGCCCCCGCCGCCGCTGCCGCGCCTGCGGCCGCAGCGCCTGTTGCTGCCGCACCTGTGGCCGCCGCCCCCGCCGCCGCGCCTGCCGCGCCTGCCGCCGCGGGTCTCGCCGCCGGCACCGTCGTGAAGAGCCCCATGCCCGGCAACGTCCTGAAGATCAACGTCACCCCCGGCCAGAAGGTCAACGAGGGCGATGTGCTCATCATCCTGGAGGCCATGAAGATGGAGAACGAGGTCGTCTCCACCAAGACCGGCACGGTCGCGCAGATCGTCGTCGAAAAGGGTGCGGTCGTAGAGACCGATTCTCCGCTCGTCGTGATCGCATAAGGAGGCGCGTATGGATATACTCGGTGTCCTGCAGAAGCTGGGGCTTGAGTCCGGCTTTGCCTCCTTCTTCCTGACCGAAGGCGGTTGGAAAAACCTTGTCATGATCATCATCGCCTTCGTGCTGCTCTATCTCGGCATCGTGAAAAAGTTTGAGCCGCTGCTGCTCGTCGGCATCGCCTTCGGCTGCCTGCTCACGAACCTCAGCTACTTTGTGGGCCAGGGCGCAAACGCCCTCTACCACCCCGAGATCTGGGCCGCCTTCCTTGATGAGACGAGCCCCGCCTACCACAGCTACGGCGCGGTCATGCGCGAGGCCGGGCTGCTCGACTTCTTCTACATCGGCGTCAAGGCCGGCATCTATCCGTCCCTCATCTTCATGGGCGTCGGCGCGATGACCGACTTCGGCCCCCTGCTCGCCAATCCCAAGAGCCTGCTTTTGGGCGCTGCCGCCCAGCTCGGCGTGTTCGTCGCCTTCTTCGGCGCCGTCTGCCTCGGCTTCACCGGCCCGCAGGCCGCCTCCATCGGCATCATCGGCGGCGCGGACGGCCCCACCGCCATCTTCCTCACCACAAAGCTCGCGCCGGAGCTCCTCGGCCCCATCGCCATCGCGGCCTACTCCTACATGGCTCTGATCCCGCTTATCCAGCCGCCCATCATGAAGGCCATGACCAACGACAAGATGCGCAAGGTCAAGATGGTCCAGACCCGCACGGTCTCCAAGACCGAGAAGATCGTCTTCCCGATGGTGGTGTCCACCTTCGTCATCCTGCTCCTGCCCTCCACCGCCCCGCTGATCGGCTGCCTCATGCTCGGCAACCTCTTCCGGGAGTGCGGCGTGACCGAGCGTCTGAGTGACACGGTGCAGAACGCGCTCATGAACATCATCACCATCTTCCTCGCGACCTCCGTCGGCGCCACCATGGTCGCCCAGAACTTCCTGAATCTCAACACCATCAAGATCATCATCCTCGGCCTCATCGCCTTTGCGATCTCCACCGTGGGCGGGCTTCTCGGCGGCCTTGTGATGTACAAGACCTCCGGCGGCCAGATCAACCCCCTCATCGGCTCCGCGGGCGTGTCCGCCGTGCCGATGGCCGCGCGTGTCTCTCAGGACGTGGGCCGCAAGTACAATAAGAACAATTACCTCCTGATGCACGCCATGGGCCCCAACGTGGCCGGCGTCATCGGCTCTGCCATCGCGGCGGGCTTCCTGCTCTCCGTCTTCGGCTGAGAAAGCATCCGGCAGGGGCGGCTGTCAGCCGCCCGCGCGGGAAAATCATCCAACAGGTAAAATGTACGGCGATTTCGTAAAATGCTGCGATTTCGCCGTACATTGCTTTTTTCTTGTTGTGCGTATCAGCTTTGCGCAGCTTCTAAGCTCCCTTTCGAAAAGGGAGCTGTCATGGCCGATCCCACGCGAGGCCATGACTGAGGGATCGACTGTCCTGCGCCTGGTTTAGACAGAATCCTGTGCAAGCCGGGGCAAATCGATTCCTCCGGCCTTCGGCCACCTCCCTTTTCGAAAGGGAGGTTAGAAAGCGTCGTAGGGGCGGCGGCTTGCCCCGCCCGGCGGCACAAGATAACCACAAATAGCAATGTACGGCGAAATCGTAGTCAATCTACGAAATCGCCGTACATTTT
>CADBCV010000045.1 GCA_902793285.1 Oscillospiraceae bacterium | reverse complement strand
GGTCGCAAGCACAGCTTGCTCCCCGCTTTGGCTACAAACGTGCCACTGGCACGTTTGCTTAACGCGTCGCGCCCTTTTCGAAAGGGAGCTTAGAAGCTGTGCAAAGCCGATACGCACAAAAGTCGATATAATAGCGTAGGGGAGGGGCTTGCCCCTCCCGGCAGCACAGGGTAAGGACTGAAAAGGAATGTATGGCGAAATCGCCGAGCATCTTTATGGGTATAACCTTTCTGCGCAGGGGCGGGGCAAGCCCCTCCCCTGCGACTGTGGAGTACGTTTTTACAGCCGCATCGGGAGCAAGCAATTTCCATGCCGTTGGTTAGTCCCCGCTAACCGCTGACGCTATTATAACAAGATTCCGCTCCCCTGTCAACACAAAAATATCGCCCACCGATTCGCGGTCGATGGGCGGTATTGCCTATCTCCGGAAGGCGGCTGCCTCCCGCTCTGCCTGTTCAAGGCTCATTCCCCCGTCTGTCAGCTCCTCCCTTTTGGGGGCGTGCTCCGCGTAGAGCGTTTCGGCAAAAGCCTTCCCCTTCTCTGTGAGGGAGAAGACGCCCTCCTCGCCCGCGAGCACATGTCCGGCCGATCCTCCTTGAGCATGGGCTGATAGAAGAGGATGACCTCGGCCCCCTCGCGGAAGACCGCGAGCCAGGCCGTGAAGGCCAGGGCGAAGCTGCTGCCCCTGGAGCTGCCGGAGGAGACCTTGCTCTCGATGTAGCTCGTCCAGGCGGCGGACTCGGACTTGGACACCATCCAGTTGGAGACCCAGAAGAGGACCACCACGGCAGTCAGCGCCGCGATGCCCTCGATGATCTCCTGGCTCATGTGATACTCCGCGCTCTTGGCGAGGACTCCTCCCCTTCGGCCCAGGCGGGCATTGCGGCGCAGCTCATCAGCGCGAGTACCGCGAGCGCCAGACAGAAAAGCCTTTTCAGCTTCGACATGATGATCCTTCTTTCGTTTGGGTTAGGTTTTGCTAACCCGTACCGTGAAATAGAAGTTAGAAAAGCTAACGAATGCCATAATGCAGCAATCGCATGGACGGGGGTCTGCCCCATCCATGCGCTTGTCGTTTTGTTAGCTCCTGCTAACTTCTGCCATATTATATGCAAGCCGCCGCCTTTTGTCAAGTGGCAGTTTGCTTCTTTTTGACGGACGGCGCGGGCGCTATTCCTGCAGCAGATCGGTCAGGCAGTCCATGCTCAGAAGCAGGGTCGAGCCGTTGTGCAGCAGCGCCGACGTTGCGGGCGGCAGCAGGCCGAGCGCGCCGAAGAGGATGAGCGCGCCGTTGAAGCCCATGACGAAGCGGTAGTTGCGCCCGATGCGCCGCATCAGCTTTTCGGACAGTCTGCGCAGCAGCACGAGCTCCCGCAGATCCTCCGCCGCGATGGTGATATCCGCCACCTCGCGGGCGATGGTCGCGCCGCTGCCGATGGCGATGCCGACATCGGCAAGGGAGAGCGCCGGGGCGTCGTTGATGCCGTCGCCGATCATGACGACCGTGCGGCCCCGGGCCTGCTCGTCGCGTATATACTGCGCCTTGTCCTCCGGCAGGACCTCCGCGTGGTAGTCGTCGATCTGGAGCTTTTCGGCGATGGCCGCGGCGGTATTGCGGCTGTCGCCGGTGAGCATGACCGTCTTGCCGATCCCGGCCTCATGCAGGAGCGCCACGATTTCCCCCGCCTCCGGGCGGAGCGGATCGAGAATGCCGATGGCCGCCGACAGCACCCCGCCGATCGAGAGATACAGCCAGGAGCAGCCGGGGTCCAGCGCGTCGAACGCCGCCCGATCCGCCGGGCGGATGGTCACGCCCTCATCCTCGAAGACGAAATGGCGGCTGCCGATGACGGCCCGCTTGTCCCCGATCCTCGTGGCGATGCCGTGGGCGACCACATACTCCGGCTCGCTGTGCATCTCGCGGTGGTCAAGGCCCCGCTCCCGCGCGGCTCTCACGACGGCGTTGGCAACCGAATGGGGGAAATGCTCCTCCAGGCAGGCGGCCACGCGCAGCATCTCGCCCGCGTCCCCGCCGTTGAAGGCCACGACCTGTGACACCGTGGGGCAGGCGTTCGTCAGCGTGCCGGTCTTGTCGAAGATCACGGTGTCGGCCACGCTCAGCTTTTCGAGGAATTTGCCGCCCTTGACCGTGATCTTGTGCCGCCCGGCCTCCCGCATGGCGGACAGGACGCTCAGCGGCATGGAGAGCTTTAAGGCGCAGGAGAAGTCCACCATCAGCACCGATACGGCCCGCGTCGTGTCGCCGGTGAGGAGCCAGGTGAGCAGGCTTCCGCCGAGGCACCAGGGCACCAGCTTGTCCGCGAGATGATAGGCGCGGTTCTCCGCCCCGGACTTGAGGCGCTCAGACTCCTCGATCATGCGCACGATGCGGTCATAGCGGTTTTCGCCGACCGCGCCCGTCACGCGCAGGACGCAGTTGCCCTCCTCCACGACGCTCCCGGCATAGACGGCGGCGCCCGGGTGTTTGGCGACGGGGACGGACTCCCCCGTGAGGGACGCCTGGTTGAGCATCACGTCCCCTTTTTCAAGCAGGCCGTCCATGGGCAGCACATGCCCGGTATGGACGAGGATCAGATCCCCGGCCTTCACCTCATCCAGCGGCACAAGCGCCTGCGCGCCGTCCTCCGTCTGAAGCCAGACCTGCTCCACCTGCAGGGACATGCTCTTTGCCAGATCGTCCACGGATCTCTTGTGCGTCCACTCATCCAGCGTCTCGCCGAGACTCAGCAAAAAGCGCACCGAGCCCGCCGTGGGGTGGTCGCCCGTCAGAAGCGAGACGCCGATGGCCACGCCGTCGAGCACATCCACGGTCAGTCTCCCGCTCAGCAGGACCCTTCCCGCCCTCCAGATCCGCGGGATCGCGAGACATGTCGTGATCACCCGCCGCAGCGGCATGGGCAGAAACAGCTTTTTGAGATAGTGGCGCACGACGTGGAAAACCAGCTTTTCCTTGTACTCCCGGTTGATGGCGCGGCTGTTGCGGCTGAGGATGTGGGTCTCCTCCTCGGCAAGGGCATAGGAGAAGGCGGCGAGGCTCTGATAGAGCGCACGGCGTTCCCCGTGGAAAACCACGATCACGCCGCACACGCGCTCATGCACCGTCACATGCTCCACACCGGGCAGGGCCATCACCCACGCCTCCAGCAGATCCGCCTGCTCCATGCTCATGGATGGCTGCACGGCGCGCAGGCGAACGCGCCCCGGACTTTCGTGCAGAATCTGAAATTTCATCAGTCTTTTGCGCTGTCTTCAATATAGGCTTTTTCCCGCTCTGCGGCTTTGGCCTCGTTGATCGCCCTCGCGTCGGCCAGGATGTCCGAACAGTTCTCCTGCACGGTCTCCACATCGCGCATGACCTGGTCCTTGCAGCGGAGCACCGCCGCCGTGGTGTGCGTATAGAGCTTCTTTGCGTCTCTGCTCCCGAGGAGCTTCAAGCCGTAAGAGCCAAACAGCGCCCCGCCTGCAAAGAGCGCGATCTTTCCTGTCATGTTCATTCCCGTGTCCTCCTGTTTATCTGTTTTGATTAGCCTTGGCTAATATCGGTTATCATAGCACAACTTTCCGCCAATTTCAATTCCCGGATACAAAACCCGCGCGGGAGGGGCAAGCCCCTCCCGTTTCAAAAAACGGCGTCAGGAACGACGCCGAGGGGCAGTCCAAGGCCCGCGCCTTCTGGGCGGGCACGCTCTCCGGCGCGGTGGAGCCCCTCGGCGCGCTTGCCACGATCCTCGCGTCCCGGCACATCGTCCCCGCGATGCCGTATCTTTTGAGCTTTGCGGCGGGCGCCATGTTCTATGTCGTCGTGGAGGAGTTGATCCCCGAGATGTCCGAGGGCGAACACTCCAACATCGGCGTTGTCCTTTTCTCCGTCGGTTTCACCCTCATGATGGCGTTGGATGTCGCGCTGGGGTAAGCCCTCGCGCATCAGCGCAGGGGACGGCGTCCTCGACGTCCCGCGCGGAGGGCACGAAACATATGATACTAGACGCCCATAAAACGGCCTAAAGCCGTTTTATAGCGCCGCAGGCGCGTCGGGGGTCTGCATGAGACGCGTTTTGTGCCATTAGGCACAAAACCGGCAGCGCGCCTTCGCGCGATGCCTTTTCGTTAAAACGAGCCGTTTTAACGAAAAACAGTATGAGAAGCCCCGGGCAAATCCGTACCGTGTACGTTTTTGCCCGGGGCTTTCCTGTTGTGAGCCGCGGTACTGCACCGTATCCCCCCGGCCTTCGGCCACCCCGCAGCGTTAAGCAAATGTGCCGAGCGTAGGCCGCAGCGGCTATGCCGCGAGGAGGGAACTGCGTTACTGCACCGTATCCCCCCGGCCTTCGGCCACCCCCCTTTAGGCAAGGGGGGCTTTCTTCCCGCGGCCCCTGCGGGTTGACCGGCGCTTTTGCGCTCAATAGATATCGTTATACTCCACGGCCTTGAAGGTGACGTCGAAGCTCTCCCCCTCGCGCCAGACGGTGAAGGTGATGGGATCGCCCACCTGCATGTCCCTGCGCTCGGCGAGGATATCGTCGGTCGTCCGCGCGGGTCTGCCGTTCACGGCGGTGACGATGTCGCCCTCGAGGATCTTGCCGTGGGCGTCCGCCCCCTCCGACACGGCGGAGACATAGAGCCCGTCGGGCAGCTCGTACTGCGCGGCCATCTCCTGCGTGATGGCGCCCAGCGTGACGCCGAGCGCCGGGCGGCCCCGGACCTCCCCGTCGCGGATGAGGGCGTTCACGACCGTGTGCATGGTGGCGCTCGGCACCGCGAAGCACAGCCCCTCGACCGGGATCTCGTAGGACATCATCTTCATGTTGGTCACGCCCACGACCTGGCCGTACATGTTCACGAGCGCCCCGCCGGAGCTTCCCTCGTTGATGGCGGCGTTGGTCTGGAGAAGGCTCGTGCTGTGCCCGTCAAACTCCATGTTGCGCGGGGTGGCGGAGATGATGCCGTCCGTCATGCTGGCGCGCAGCTCCTCCCCGAGGGGGTTCCCGATGGCGGCCACGTGATCGCCCACCGCGAGGGCGTCGCTGTCCCCGAAGACGGCGGCGGGCAGGCCCTCCGCCTCGATCTTCAAAACGGCGATGTCGCTCGCCCAGTCCGTCCCGACGAGGAGAGCCTTGTACTGCGTGTTGTCCGGGAGGGTGACGGTCGCGCTGTCGCAGTCCTCGAGCACATGGGCGTTCGTGATAATGATCCCGTCCGCGCTCGCGATGATGCCGGAGCCGAAGTAATAACCGCTGTAGCCGTCCATGTAGGCGTGGATCATCACGATGGAATCCGATACCGTGCGGTAAATCTCCTGCAGGCTCAGCTCCCGCTCCTCCGGCGGCGCGAGGGTGAGGCGCCAGTCCGGGCGCTTTTCCACCGCGGGGATGTTGGTTGTGCCGCTGCCCGTCTCCGCCGGGAGGAAGAAGGAGTCAAAGAACGCCTGCCAGTCGTCCGGGTACTCCCCCGGCCCCTCGGGCGCGAAGGGCTGGTTAAAGGGGCTGTGCTCCCCCGCCGGCGGGTTCTCCTGCGGCCTCTCCGCGAAGAAGAGGGAGCTTCCCGTGATGAGACCCACGACGAGGAGCGTCCCCAGCAGAAAGCGCGCGCCCGGGGACAGTCTCTTCTTCTTTTTCTTCTTTTCCGCCCGGGGCGCGGGCGCGCTCTGCCGCCGCTCCGCCTTCAGGGGCGCGTACCAGCCGGTGGTTCCGTTTTGTTCAGGTTTCATGGCGTTCTCCTCACTTTGCCAGCTTGAGCGTGAAGACAAATTCGGTCATGCCGTCCTCGCTCTTGACGGCGATATCCTCGTCATGGCCGTTGATGATGGCCTTGACGAGATAGAGCCCGAGGCCCATCCCCTCCTTGTCGAGGCTGCGGGAGCGGTCGGACTTGTGGAAGCGGTCGAAGATGAAGGGCAGATCGTCCGGCGGGATGGTCTCCCCGATGTCCTTGACGGAGACATAGGCCTTCTCCCCGTCCTTGTAGAGGCGGAGCGTGAGGCAGCTGCCGGGGTTTGCAAACTTCACCGCGTTATCGAGCAGGTTATAGATCACGCGGGTGATGGCGTCCTTGTCGGCCACGACCATGATGCTGTTGTCGGGGAGCTGGGGGTCTACGTCGAGATTTTTCTGCGTGGCCCTGTCCTCAAAGCTCAAAAGCGTCTGCAAAACGAGCTCGTTGAGATCGAAGACCGTGCGCCGGCTGGGGTCCGAGGCGAGATTGCGCGCGGCGGACACGTCCAGCATATCCCGCACGAGTCTGGATAAGCGCCGCGTCTCGTCCCGGATGGAGGTGAGGTATTTTTTCTCCTCCTCGCGGGGGATGGTGCCGTCAAGGATGCCGTCGGCAAAGCCCGAGATGGTGGTCATCGGGGTGCGCAGCTCGTGGGAGACGTTTGCGATGAACTCGCTCCGGCGCGCCTCCGCCACCTCGAGAGAGTCCGCCATCTTGTTGAAGGAGTCGATGAGCGCGCCCATCTCGTCCGTGGAGTCGTATTCCTGCCGCACGCGCACGGAGAAATCGCCCCGGGCAAACTTGCGGGAGGCGGCGGCGATCTCATCGAGGGGCCGCGCCATGCGCTTGGAGTACACGAGCGTCACGAGCAGGAACACGAGAAGGATCACGACCGTCACCACCGAGGCGAGGATCAGAAACGCCGACCAGTCGCCGAGGATCTTGCCCGGCTCGCTCGCCACGAACACATAGCCGAGGATGCGCCCGTCGGCCTCGGAGGTGATGACGCGGCTCACGACATAGCGCGCCTGCTTGTACACGCCGCCGAGATCCGTCGTCCCGAAGCCGCCGCGCTCCCGGGCAAGGAGCAGGACGTTTTCCGGCAGGACCTGCCCGATGTGGCGGCAGCGGGCGGGCTTGTCGGAGCAGCGCACAATGCAGCCGTCGGCGTCTGCGACGAAGATGAGATTGTCGGTGGAGTTTGCGATGGCGCTCACATTCATGCCGAGCAGCCAGCTGTCGAGCGAATCGCTCTGCCCGACGGCGGCCGCGATGCGCGAGACCTCCTCGCAGCTTGCGACCATGTCCCCCTGCATGACGCGCAGAAGATGCATCCGCCCGATGCCCACAAAGGACAGGCAGATGAGCATCATGCAGAAAAACACCAGCACCGCCATCGCTGTGAAATTGCGCAGATAAATACTCTTCATGTGACCGGCTCCCAAGGCGGCTTTCACCGTGTCATGGCTTCGCGCCGGCAAAAGATTCCCGGTGATCCACGGGATTCTTCGTCGCAAAGCTCCTCAGAATGACAGGGACTGACAAGCCGCCTTTCAAGTATATTCAAAGTGTATAGTAGTCCATCGCGCCGGGTTTTTCAAGGCCCTGTTTGTGAACAAATAGGGCGACGACGGTATAATACCGTAGGGGCGGGCGTCCTCGACCGCCCGGCGGTACGATATCGGTTTACGCATTCGCCCGGGCGCGGAGGTGCGGGAAAGGTTTCACCGCGCGGGAGGGGCAAGCCCCTCCCCTACGGACAGGCAGGGACGCTGGCGCATCGTGGTACGCCTGTACCGCGTCGCGGCTTTGCGGGACGTCGAGGACGCCGTCCCCTACGCGTTCTAAGCTCCCTTTCGAAAAGGGAGCTTAGAGGAACTCCGTAGGGGCGGGGCTTGCCCCGCCCGGCAGCATAGGGAGATCATTTAAAAGCAATGTACGGCGAAATCGCTTTCACGAAATCGCCGTACATTTTTCCCTGTTGATTCATTTCTCCGCGTGGGAGGGGCGTCCCTTCCCCAGTGTTATCCTGTCGGCTTTAATTATGTCAACCTTTTCTCAGTACAGCACCCGCACGCGCAGGACATCGCCCATGGCGCGGATGGCGGCGGCGGTGGGCTCGCCGATGGACTCGCCGAGGTCCACGATGGTGTAGGCGTATTCGCCGCGGGGCTTGTTGATCATGTGCTCAACATTGATGTTGCGGTCGCTGATGAAGTCGAGGATGCGGGTGATCATGCGGGGCTTGTTGCGGTGCAGGACGCAGAGACGGCAGACGCCCATGCGCGAGAGGGTCGCGTCCGGGAGGTTCACGGAGTTTTTGATGTTGCCGTTAACCAGATAGTCATAGAGCTCCATCGCGGCCATGGCGGCGCAGCGGTCCTCGCTCTCCGGGGTGCAGGCGCCGAGATGCGGCATGGCGATCACGTTCGGGGCCCGGAGGATGACCTGGTTCGGGAAGTCCGTCACGTACTTGCCGACCCTGCCGCAGTCGAGGGCGCGGGTCATGGCCTCGTCGTCCACCACCTCGGCCCGGGACTCGTTCACGATGCGCACGCCCTGCTTCATCTTGGAGAATGCCTCGTCGTCGAACATGTGGTGGGTCTGCTCGTTATACGGGACATTGATGCTGATGTAGTCGGCCTTGGCCCAGATGGTGTCGAGATCCTCCGCCTTGATGACATCGCGCGAGAGGCGCCAGGCGGCGTCCACGGACATGAAGGGGTCGAAGCCGTAGACCACCATGCCGAGATCGAGGGCGGCGTTTGCGACCAGGGCGCCGATCGCGCCGAGACCCACGACGCCGAGCGTCTTGCCCAGAAGCTCCGGCCCCGCGAAGGAGGACTTGCCCTTCTCCACGATCTCGGGGATGCTGTCCCCCTCGTGGGCGATGGAGCGCACCCACTCGATGCCGCCGACGATGTCGCGCGAGGCCATGACGAGGGAGGCGATCTCCTGCTCCTTGACGGCCTCGGCATTCGCGCCGGGGCTGTTGAAGACGACGATGCCGCGCTCGGCGCACTCCTCGATGGGGATGTTGTTGAAGCCCGCGCCCGCCCGCGCGATGGCGAGCAGGTTTTCGCCGAACTCCATGCCGTGGATGTTCGCGCTGCGGATGAGCAGTCCGTCGGGGTTCTCCACCTCCGGCCCGACAAGGCAGCCGCGCTTTTCGAGCGCGCCGGTGCCGTGCTCGGAGATGGTGTTCATGGTTTTGATTTTAAGCATTTTCGCGTTCAAACTCCTTCATATAGGCAACCAGCGCCTTGACGCCCTCCACGGGCATGGCGTTGTAGATCGAGGCGCGCATCCCCCCGGTGATCTTGTGGCCCTTGAGATTGACAAGCCCGTGCTCCGCCGCGCCGCGGATAAAGGCGGCGTCGAGCGCGTCAGATCCGGTGCGGAAGGTGACGTTCATAAAGCTCCGGGACCCGGGCAGGGCGTGGGGCTTAAAGAGGCGGCTGTTGTCGAGATAGTCGTAGAGAAGCGCGGCGCGCTCGTGCCGCCGCTCGTCCATGGCGCGCACGCCGCCCTCCCGCATCACCCAGTCGAGCGTGAGGTCGAGCATATAGATGCACCAGCAGGGCGGGGTGTTGAGCATGGAGCCCGTCTCGATCATGGTCTTGTAGCTGAGGATCTTCGGCGTACAGGGAAGCTCCCTGCCCGCGAGGGCCTTGTCGAGGATGACCACCGTGAGGCCCGCGGGGGCCATGTTCTTCTGGGCCCCGGCGTAGATGAGGCCGAATTTCGACACGTCCACCTCGCGCGAGAGGATATCCGAGGACATGTCGCACACGAGGGGGCTTGCGGTCTCAGGCACGTACTGCCACTCGGTCCCGTAGACGGTGTTGTTCGCGCAGTAGTAGAAATACTTCGCGTCCTCCGAAAGGCTCAGCTCCTCCTGGGCGGGGATCTTGTCGTGCCCGCCGGGCTTGGTGTTGGCGGAGATGTGGGCCGTGCCGTACTTGCCCGCCTCCTCCGCGGCCTTGGCGGAGAAGTTGCCGGTGATGGCGTAGTCCGCGGCGCCCCCCTCCATGAGGTTCATGGGGATCGCGGCAAACTGCGTGGTGGCCCCGCCCTGCAAAAGCAGGATCGCGTGGCTCTCCGGCACGCGCATCAGGGTCCTGAGCTTTTCGCAGGCACTGTCGAACACGTCCTGAAAGAGGGCGCTGCGGTGGCTGATCTCCATGACGGACATGCCGCTGCCGCGGAAGTTCAGCATCTCCGCCGCCGCGGTTTTCAGCGCGCTCTCCGGCATGGTCGAGGGGCCCGCCGCGAAATTATAGACACGATCGTTCAGCATCGTTACCATCTCCTTTATGATCCCGTGTATTTTACAATACAAAACGACGCTTCGTCAATGCGCCTTTTATACGAAACACCCCCGAAATCGGGGCTGTTTCGTCCTGAATTTGGTGTTTTTAGCCGAGTGGCCGGAAGGTCGGGATCGCTCTGCCTCCCTCAGCCGCTCGCGGCGGTGGAGGGAGCTCGGCGGGCTCCCTCAGTCTGCGCCTCGCGGGGGATCGGCGCAGCCAGCTCCCTCGGAGAGGGAGCCAAGGGGCGAGGGAAAAACGTCCGGGGCGGGATTGACAAAAGCCCTGCCCTGCCCTATAATAACAGTGAAGAGCGAACCACGCACACGGTTAGCTCCTCAAAGATTGGCTTTTATTTCGTGGCGAAGCCACAAAAACCTGCTGTCACTTATGCGGAGTGGCGGCAGATTTTTTATCGTGCTGTGTCTTCGCCTTCTGGGAAGTTTTCCGGACGATGATCGTCACGGTGTACTTTCCTATGTGGAAGGTCAGACGCATACGCATCACCTCCTTTCGGAGGGATGGAACCAACCGCCTGCGTGTGAATGTTCTCTCTTCACCGTCCCCTTTCGGGGACTTTTATTTTACCTGTTCGTGCGTTATTCGTCAAGATTTTCCTGAAGCGCGCCGCGGAGGGTGTCGCCCTCGGCGCTCTCGATGCGCACATCCCGCAGCTCCCCGCGCAGGCCCGTCCCCTGTACCTTCACAAGGAGGTAGGTGTCGCTGTGGCCGAGACTGAAGCCGTCCTCCTCCGACTCGAAGAGGACGGGCAGGGTCCCACCCACCGAGGACTCGAGATAGTCCCGGTGCAGCGCGTCGCACAGGCGCTGGGCCTCGCGGGCGCGCTGTTCCTTGACGGCGCGGGAGAGCTGCCCGGGCATCTCGTCCGCGGGCGTGCCGGGGCGCCTCGAGTAGGGGAAGACGTGCATGGCGGCAAAGCGGCAGCGCTCGAGAAAGCGGAGCGTCTCGGCGTGGTCCGCCTCCGTCTCGCCGGGGAAGCCCGTGATGAGATCGCCCGTCAGAGCGCAGCCTGGGAAATACTCCCTCAGAAGCGCGGTCTTTTCAAAAAAGGTCGCGGTGTCGTACTTGCGGTTCATGGCCTTGAGCGTGCGGTCGCAGCCGGATTGGAGCGAGAGATGGAAGTGCCGGCAGAGCTTTCCTGTCGCTTTGAGCCGCCTGCAGAAATCCTCGGTAATCACCGTCGGCTCGAGGGAGCCGAGGCGGATGCGCATGTGCGGGGCGTTCGCCGCCACGGTCTCGATCACGTCGGCAAGCCCGGGCCTTCCGGGGAGATCCACCCCGTAGGAGGCCACCTCGATCCCGGTGAGGACGATCTCGCGAAAGCCCTCGGCGTCGAGCCGCGCGGTCTCCCCTGCCGCGTCCGCAAGGGGCAGGCTCCTGAGTCTGCCGCGGGTATAGGGGATGATGCAGTAGGTGCAGAAGTTCACGCAGCCGTCCTGGATCTTGAGCATGGCGCGGGTACGGTGCTCGGCGGCCCCGGCGGGGAGGGGCTCAAACGCGCGGCGCTTGAAGGGCTCGTCGATCACCCGCGCCCCCTCCCCGGCCTCGCACGCTCTGACCACGGCGTCCACCAGCTTCTGACGCTCGGCCGCGCCGAAGATCACGTCCGCGCCGAGCTCCGCCGCCGCGTCCGGCTCGATCTGGGAATAGCAGCCGCAGACCGCGAGCACGGCCCCGGGGTTCTCCGCGCGGAGTCTCCGGATGAGCTGGCGGGATTTCCGCCCGCTCTCGGCCGTGACGGCGCAGGTGTTCACGATGACGGCGTCCGCGATCTCCCCCGGCGCCGCGCGCGCAAAACCGCGCTCCGCCAAAAAGCTCTCCATTGCCTGGGTCTCATACTGGTTGACCTTGCAGCCGAGAGTCGCTATAATATACTTCATATGCATCTCCGTTCCTGTGTGGTTTTTGTTTACATAATATTGCTTACGTAATTTATTTTACGTAATGTTGTGAACGTAATATTATTAACATAACAAATTGTTTTGAGGGACAATGATGCCGCGACGCGGGTTTGTCCTCTTGCCTCCCCCTCCGGGGGAGCTGGCACAGCGCGTGTCCGGCCGCGCTGTGACTGAGAGGGCCATCCCGAGAATTGACCCGCGGCCCCTCTCAGTCGCTGTGCGACTGCTCTCCCCGACGCGGGGCGAGCCAAGTTTACCCAGCTTTAAGCTCCCTTTGCGAAAGGGAGCTTAGACCCGCCGGCTTGCGGGCCGATGAGGGCATCGGCCCCTACGATGCCGGACTTCCCTTCTGCTCCGTAGGGGTCGATCCCCAGATCGACCCGTCCACGCTGTCATCCTCCTGAAGGGCATAGAGCTTCTAAGCGGCAAGCCGCTAAGAATCTCTAATGTTCGCGTCAGCGAAGGATCCCGTGGTTAGCTGCAAAAGGTACGGGATTCTTCGTAGCGAAGCTCCTCAGAATGACAGCTATTGAGGCGAAACGTCCGTCCATTCCGTAGGGGCGGCGGCTTGCCCCGCCCGGCGGCACCATGTCAGTTCACGGATTCGCCCGGGCGCGGAGGCACAGGAAAGGTTTCCCCGCGCGGGAGGGGCAAGCCCCTCCCCTACGGACAGGCGGGAACATCTGCACATCGTGGGACGCTTGTGCCGCGACGCAGGCTTTGCGGGCCGATGAGGGCATCGGCCCCTACGAGGTGCAAGTTAACATAATCAATTTTACATATCGAGGTTACCATAAATGGAACACTACCTGGACAATTCCGCCACCACGCGCGTGTGCCCGGAGGCGGCGCAGGCCGCGATGGAGGCCATGCTTGAAACCTACGGCAACCCGAGCTCCACCTACACCAAGGGACGCGAGGCGAAAAAGCTCCTCGACCGGGCGCGCAAGAGCGTGGCCGCGGCGCTCGGCTGTGAGCCGGGGGAGCTGGTTTTCACCTCCTGCGGGTCCGAGAGCGACAACTGGGCCCTGCTCTCCGGCGCGGAGAGCATGAGCCGGCGGGGGCGGCACGTCATCACCTCCGAAGTGGAGCATGACGCCGTGCGAAAATCCGCCGAGGAGCTGGAGCGCCGGGGCTATGAGCTCACATACCTCCGCCCGGACCGCACCGGGGCCGTCGACCCCGCCGCGGTGTCTGACGCCCTCCGCCCTGATACGATACTCGTTTCGCTGATGCTGGTCAACAACGAAACCGGGGCCGTGACGGATATCGCCGCCGTGTCCCGGGTCCTGAGGGAGGCCGGGTCCCAGGCGCTTCTGCACACGGACGCGGTGCAGGGCTTTATGAAGCTCGACTTCACGCCGAAGTCCCTCGGCGCGGATCTCATCAGCGTGAGCGGGCACAAGATCCACGCGCCCAAGGGGATCGGCGCGCTGTACATCCGAAAGGGCCTGCGCCTGCGCCCCTATATCCTCGGCGGCGCGCAGGAGGAGGGCCGCCGCGCCGGGACCGAGGCCGTGCCCCAGATCGCGGCCTTCGGGGAGGCGGCGCGCATCGCGAAGACGGGGCTCCGTGATAACGCGGCGCATATGGCCGCGCTCAAGGCCCTGACAAAGGCGCAGCTTTCAGAGGCCGTGCCGGGAATCCAGATCCTCGACACCGCGGCGCCGCACATCCTCTCCGTCTCCCTCCCCGGCTACCGGAGCGAGGTACTGATGAACTTTCTCGAGGCGCGCAAGATCTACGTCTCGCGCAGCTCCGCCTGCAAGAAGGGGGCCCGGAGCCATGTGCTCGAGGCCATCGGCATGGACCCGCGCCGCATCGACGGGGCCCTGCGTATCGGGTTTTCGAGATTCAATACGCAGGAGGACGCCGAGGCCCTTGTCGCAGCCCTCCGCGACGCGCAGGGGACGCTCGCCCACCGCTGAGGGGAAGGGTCTGTTTCAAAACACGTAATCGTGCCGGGATTTCGCAGGGGAGGGGCTTGCCCCTCCCGCGCGGAAGAAACCCGTAATTTGCAAATTGTATAGGGCGAATTCGTAAAAAGCTGCGAATTCGCCCTATGTCATTAAAAGGAATGTCATCCTGAGCGTAAGCGAAGGATCCCGTGGTTGGTTGCAGGAGGTACGGGATTCTTCGTCGCTATGCTCCTCAGAATGACACTAACTTAACGACATTGCGAATTCGCCCTACATTTTTTGTAAGCGTTTTTTGT
>CADBCV010000044.1 GCA_902793285.1 Oscillospiraceae bacterium | reverse complement strand
TACTCCCTTTATTCTCATTTGGCGTGTTATCCAGACTCGGAACAGTTTTCAACATGTGCACTTTTTACAAGGGTTTTACCCTATAGACTGAATAGTTACAAAAATGCAAAAATGTACGGCGATTTCGCAGGAAGTCACGATTTCGCCGTACATTGCTTTTCATGGATTACCATGTGCTGCCGGGCGGGGTATTTTATCACAGCTCTCTTTTGCCGGAAACCGGCTGGATAAAAATTTGCCGCAAGCCCTTTACGGCGGCGGGGAATCCTGCTATGATAAAAAAAGGAAAAACGCTGCAAGGATACGAAAAGGGCGGGGGGGACGCCGATCACATCCCCGCGGAAAGGAGCGCGCATGAACATCATCTGCGTCGATGATGAAGCCGAGGTGCTGGAGCACACGGTCTCCGCTTGCCGGAGGATGCGCCCGCTGCGGGAGGTGCGCGGCTTTACCGATCCCCGGAAGGCGCTGCAATGGGCCGGAGAGAACCCGGTGGATCTTGCCCTGCTCGATATCAACATGCCGGGGATGACGGGGCTTGCGCTTGCCCGCAGGCTCAGAGAGCTGAATCCCCGGACCGCCGTCATCTTTCTCACGGCCTCCGACCGCTACGCGCTGGACGCCTATGAGGTCCACCCCACGAGCTATCTGCTCAAGCCCCTCGACGAGGCGCGCCTGTCCCAGCTTCTGAATCTCCGCCGGCGCGCCCCGCGCTTTGACAGCCCTGCGATAGCCGGCGGCGTATCCTCCGCGGGTTAGCCGAATGCGAATGCGGCTGATACTGCGCCGGGCCGCCGGCTTACCTGCGCCTGCGCTTCTGCGCCCTCTCGGGGCCGACGATGTCTTCGCGCCGGTTCCAGTTGGGGTTTGAGTACGAGCTCTCCTGCACGAGAAGATCCTGGTCCCGGTGCTCCTCGTCCGTGAAGACGGAGCCCTCCGCGCGCGCGGTCTTCGGGCGCATGAGCTCGGGGCTGAGCTTCCGGAACGCCTGCCGGAGGAAGAAGCCCTGCAGATAGGCCATCAGCGCAAAGCCGCAGGCGGCCCAGAGATAGGTGAAGACGGCGGAGGCCCCGGGGTTCATGATAAAGCTGATGTACACCGCGAAAGCGATGAGGGCGATCGTCAGCACCGTCCACGGCAGGGCCGCGACGCTGAGAAGCCAGGCGTTTCGGAGCGTGTTGCGCACGCTGTTTTCGAAGCGCGCCTGGAGGGGGAAAATGTAGAGAAAGCCGAAGAGAAACAGGAGCGCGAGCAGATAGAACGTGATGAGATAGACCCTGCCGTAGCCCCCGGCGAGAGAGCGCACCACCCAGTAGTACGCGCCGAGGAAGGCGAGCGCCCCGAGACACACGAGCCAGAGGCGCGTGGCCTGCTTGAAGTTCCGGCGGAAGGCGAACCAGAAATCGCGGAAGATGAGCCCGTCGTTCCGGTCCTCCTCATACACGAGATGGAGCATACAGGTATACAGCGCCGTGAGCGACGCGCCGATCGTGAACACCGGCAGGCAGAAGAGCACGAACATGAGGTTGCAGAGCACGATGTCCGCGAACTTCCCCATCGCCGTCATGAGCGGCCCGTCGGGATCGAAAATTCTCATGGCAAAGCCTCCCGAGAGATAAGTCAATGGGCGCCGTTACCCGGCGCCCGTTTTTGATGCTGTTTTGGTGTTTTACTTGATGGCGCCCTGGACCATGCCGTCCATGATGTGCTTCTGCGCGAGCAGGAAGATCACGATCATCGGGATCATGGCGAGCAGAGCTGCCGTCAAAATCATATCCCAGGACTTCACGAAGGAGCCGACGAAAGCCTGCACCGCGACGGGCAGGGTCTTGTTCGGGTTCGACTGGCCCAGCAGGATGGAGGGCAGCAGGTAGTCGTTCCAGATCCACATGCCGTTGAGGATCGTGACGGTCACGATCGTGGGCTTGAGCAGCGGGAAGATGATGCGGAAGAAGGTCCCCTCGGGCGAGCAGCCGTCGATGGCGGCGGCCTCCTCCAGCTCATAGGGGATGCCCTTGATGAAACCGGTGAGGATGAACACGGTCATCGCGCCGCCGAAGCCGCAGTAGGCGAAGATGAGGCCCGGGAGCGTGCCGTTCATGCCGAGACCCACAAACTTGCCGACCTCACGGAAGGTGGCGATCAGCGGGAGCATGACCACCTGGAAGGGGATGATCATGGAGGAGATGAACACCATGTAGATGGCGGTGGACCATTTGGCCTTGTTGCGGCAGATGACCCACGCCGCCATGCCGCCGAACACGGCCAGCAGCACGAGGGAGATGATCGTCACGATAGCGGAGGAGCCGAAGGCCCGCCAGAAGACGAAGTTCTTGTTGTTCACGACCGCGCTCAGGTTGGTGACGAACTGCGAAAAGCTCGCCCCGGCGGCGGAGATCGGGCTCTGCACGATGGCGGCCTGCGTCTTGAAGGAGTTCAAAACCACGAGCGCGAAGGGGAAGAGCACATAGGCCGCGAGGATGACGGCGATGACCGTGAGGAGGATCGCCCGGGATGTCTTCATTTTCATTACATTTCGACCTCCCTCTTATTGGAGATGCGCACCTGCAGCAGCGACACGCAGGCGAGGATGATGAAGAACAGAATGGCCTTCGCCTGGGCGTAGCCGTACTGGTCGCGCGCGAAGGCGGTGTTGTAGATGTTCAGCGCGATCATCTGGGTGCCGTTGGAGAGTCTCGCGCCCATGAAGCCTCTCACGGTGCCGACGCCGTTTGTCAGCGCGAGGTTCACGTCGAACTGCTTGAACGCGGAGGTCAGGGTCAGGAAGGTGCAGATGGTGAAGGTCGCGGCGATCATGGGGATCTTGATCTTGAAGAGGGTCATGATGTCGCTCGCCCCGTCGATCTGCGCGGCCTCCAGCACGTCCTTCGGGACGGTGGCGAGACCGTTGATGTAGATGAGCATGATGTAGCCCGCGTACTGCCAGACATACACCACGATGATGGCGATGAAGGCGGTGTTGGTTTTGGCGAGGGCGGAGTACGGGGAGCTCAGGATCTTTGTGAGCACGTTCGAGAAAATGAACTGCCAGATATAGCCGAGTACGATGCCGCCGATGAGGTTCGGGAGGAAGTAGGCGGCGCGGAAGAAGCCGACGCCCTTGAGCTTGGTGGTGCACAGCAGCGCCAGCAGAAAGGCCACGAGGTTCACAAGGATCATGTTCACAAGCACGAACAGGACCGTGAGCAGCAGGGACCAGATGAAGGCGGGTTCTTTGAACATGGCGGCGTAGTTTTCAAAGCCGACCATGCGCGTGAAGGTGACGCCGTTCCAGTCGGTGAAGGAGTAGAAGAAGCCGACGAACATGGGGATGATGACCGTCACCGCAAAGGTAAAGAGCAGGGGGAAGAGGAAGATGCAGTTGATGATGGCCCGGTGATGAAGCACCGTGGGGATGTAGTAGATGCCCGCGAGGATCAGCAGCGCGCCGATCACAAGAAACGCGCCGCGCATGGCGCCGATCCCGCTGTAGGTCTTGGTAAAGTCGCAGTAGAGCGACACGAGCAGCAGCGCCGTACCGAGGGCCAGGAGAGTCATCGACAAGCTTTTCTTGCCGGAGGTAGCTTCAGTCATAGTGAAACGCTCCCTTTCCAGTAACTTTTCTCCGAATAGAAAAGGGGCGGCGAGCAGACCCGCCGCCCCTTACGGTTTAACGCAGGATGATTTTGGTCAGATTACTTGATGCACTGGGGGATGGTGTCGGCCATGTCGGCGACAAAGTCATCGACCGTGAGGATGCCCATGGCGAAGTCCTGGAAGATGATGCCGGTGTAGTCCTGGGCCAGGTTGCCCGGCTGGTTGAGCCAGTGCCACGCGGAGGTCTTGCCGGCGGCGGTGTAGGCGGAGATGGCGGGGGCGAACGGGTCGTTCGCGATGGCGGTGCAGCTCTTGTAGGGGCTGACGCAGCCGGCTTCCTCGACCATGATCTTCTGGCCGTCGTTGGTGGCGAGCCAGTTCAGGAACGCCTCAGCCTCTTCGACATTGCCGTCTTTGTAGACAGCCCACCAGGACGGGGAGTTCGTCAGGATGGTGTCGATGCCTTCCTCGAAGCAGTAGGGGACGTAGCCGCACTCGAAGTTGCCGGCGGCGGCGTACAGATCCTTGTACTGGTTGGTCAGGGAGGAGCCGATCCAGGAGCCCTGGGTCACGAAGGCGTACTTGCCGGCGGCGAAGCCGGAGACCTGCATATCATAGTTGCCGGAGACGAGCAGGGCGGGGTCGGAGTACTGGTTGAAGAGGGCGACCATCTCGGCAAAGTGGGTGAAGCGCTCGGTGTCCAGCTTGCCGCCGTCCATCAGGAGGTCAAAGTAGGTGGTGTCGTCGCGGTCAAGGCCCGCGTCGAGGTAGTTGCCGAACAGGTGCTGTGCGGTGGACCAGTAGAGCTCGGTGGCGTTGGCGCAGTAGCCGATGACGGCGGTGATGCCGAGCTCGTCCTTCATGGCGTCGATCTTCTCGAAGGCGGCCTTCATGGACTCGGGCCCGGTGATGCTGGCGGGATCAACGCCGGCCTTGTCGAGGATGCTCTTGTTGTAGGCAAGGCCGATGGCCTCGGTGGTGTAGGGGAAGCCGATGAGAGCGCCGGTCTCGTCAACAAAGCCGGCCTCGGTGTCCTTCGCCCATTCCCAGTCGGTCATGTCGACCATCATGCCGGTCCAGTTGTCGAAGTCGGTCTTGCCTTCGCCGACGAAGATCTCGGGCATGTTGCCGGCCTGGTAGTACTGCTTCAGCGTGGCCTGCAGGTCAACGCCGCCGCCGAGAGACTCGACCTCGACGTGCTTGCCGGTGGCTTCCTCATAAACCTTGGCGGCATGTTCCAGGGGCTCGGCGATCTCGATCTTGCCGTTGAAGAGGCGGATGCCGTCGGCAAACGCGGCCGTCGGCAGCAGTGCGACGAACATCGTCAGCACCAGGAAGATTGCCAGATACTTTTTCATTCTGTTTACCTCACTTCTAAAAAATTTTTTGTGGCGGGACTGCCCGCCTGCTTGATTGATTCTAACATTTTAAGGGCTTAAAATCAATCTTTTTTGTACGGATCGCCCAATCTGGGCGTTTTGCACGAAGTTTGAGAGAAAGAATTATAGCATTTTACCAATTGACAGACTCGCCCGCGGAAACACATCCGGATCAAAAACCGGAGGCGGAGGGAACGGCGGGAAAAACTTCAAAATTTATCATAAAAGACTTTACATAATATTGAAACCATGGTATCATAAATCCTGTCGAAAGAAAAGGAGGCCGGCCCTATGTCGAAGCGTCTGATTGCCCTGGTTTTATGCGCGGTGCTGCTCATGCTCGCGCTGCCCTCCGCCGCCTTTGCCGAGGAGGATGAGGTTGCCTATTATGTGATCCCCTATGTCATCCAGAAGGGGGACAGCATGGCCCATATCTACGAGCTCTGGGGTCTGCGCTTTGAAAAGTACGCCGACATGATCCGCGTCCTCAACGGGGTGGAGGATCTGGACCTCCTCTTTGTCGGGGCGATCTACCTGCTGCCGACGACGCTGGAAAACCTCCAGACGGATGTGTACATCACGGTCATGTCCCATATGATGCGCGCCGGGGAGACGGCCTACGATGTCTTCGCCGCCTACGGCATCGACTACAACGAGAACATCGCCCGCCTGCAAAACTACAACGGCGGGGCCGATCTCACAAAGCTCCGCGTCGGCGACAGGCTCTATATCCCGGTGGACTGATTATAATAATGAACGTCGCAGGGGTCGATCCCCAGATCGACCCGCCGTTACACGCACGATCCAGCAAAACGGCGGGCCGATGAGGGCATCGGCCCCTACGCCTTTTTATCCCATAGCTTTCAGCACAGCCGCTTTTTTCGGTTGCTTTTTGCAGGATTTCCCTTTATAATGGAGTCCCTGTGTGAAAACGACCGGGCCTTGCCCCGGAGATGGAGTATAGATATGAAGAGAACCTACAGAAAAAGACTGCTTGCGGCCCTGCTGATCTTGTGCGCGGCGTTCGCGCTCGGCGGCTGCCGGGCCGTGATGGACAGGCTCCCGCCGCTGCCAACCCCGTCGAACGGGGAGCCGCTGCCGACCGAGCCGCTCTTTGAGCCGGAGCTCCGGCCGACCATGGAGCCCGCCGTGATCTCAACCCCCGTGCCCACGCTGCCGCCCACCCCGGCCCCCACGCCGACGCCCGCGCCGACGCCGAAGCCGGAGGACCCCAACACCCCCCACCTCTATATCCGGGACGCCACCTACCCCGAGAGCATGGGCCAGGGCGGGATCGCGGTGCTGCTGGGGGAGATCTACACCGACAAGGGCGTGATCGCCCAGGTGCGCGGCCGCATCGTGGACGCGGACGGCAACAACGTCCAGCAGTGCCTCTATTACCCCTATGACTCGACCTTCAGTCTCGCGGGCACCGTGAACGCGGAGCTGGTCTTCGGCCTGCTCGAGCCGGGGCAATATTCCTATATCGTGAGCGCCATCGCGGAGAATAACTCCTATACCAACGGCGAGGAGACGCTCATCGACCATCCCTTCGAGATCTATTATCCTTGAGTTGCAGACCATAGTAAAACTCAGCACTTAAAACCTGGTGTCATTCTGAGGAGCGCCAGCGACGAAGAATCCCGTGGACAAGCGGGGGATCCTTCGCTTCGCGAACATTAGAGATTCTTAGCGGCTTGCCGCTTAGAATCTCTATGCCCTTCAGGAGGATGACATGTAAAGATTCAGGTGCTGCATGATAGTAGGGGTCGATCCCCTGATCGACCCGTCGCAAGCCCCGGACGAGGGGACGGCGGGCCAATCAAGGGATCGGCCCCTGCGACTTTTATCATTTCCTCTGCCCTTGACAAATACCCGGTGGGGGTATATAATCCCGGCGAGGTGAACAGGATGGATCAAGAGAACAAAACCCCCGCGTGCTGCGCCTGCCACCAGACGAAAAAGCGCACGGAGGAGGAATACAAAAAGCTCGCCAACCGTCTCAGCCGGATCGAGGGACAGATCCGCGGCATCCGCGGGATGCTGGACCGGGACGCCTATTGCCCGGATATCCTGGCCCAGGCCGCGGCGGCGAATGCGGCGCTCAACGCCTTCAGCCGGGAGCTTTTGTCGAGCCATATCCGCTCGTGCGTGGTAAACGACGTGCGGGCGGGGAATGATGAGATCGTGGACGAGCTGCTGGACACGCTCCAGAAGCTCATGAAGTGAGGAGGCGCGCATGAAACAGTATACCGTCACCGGCATGAGCTGCGCGGCCTGCCAGGCCCGGGTGGAGAAGGCCGTCTCCGCCGTCCCGGGGGTGGAGAGCTGCGCTGTGAGCCTTTTGACAAACTCCATGGGCGTCGAGGGCAGCGCGGACGAGCGCAGCGTCATCGCCGCGGTCGAGGCCGCGGGCTACGGCGCAAGCCCCAAGGGGGCGGCGGAGAGCGCGCCCGCGGCGGAGGAGGACGCCCTGCGCGACCGGGACACCCCGGTGCTCCGAAGGCGGCTTCTCGCGTCGCTCGGCTTTCTGATTGTTTTAATGTATATCTCCATGGGCCACGGCATGTGGGGCTGGCCTCTGCCCGCTTTCTTTGACGGGAACCACGTCGCCATGGGCCTTGCCGAGCTGCTCCTTGCCGTCATCGTCATGGTCATCAACCAGAAGTTTTTTGTCAGCGGCTTTCGCGGCCTTCTCCACCGCGCGCCCAACATGGACACGCTCGTGGCCCTCGGCTCCGGCGCGTCCTTTGTCTACAGTACCTACGCCCTCTTCCGCATGACCGGGGCGCAGCTCGCGGGCGGATCTGAGGCCGCCATGCCCTGGATGCACGAGCTGTACTTTGAGTCCGCCGCCATGATCCTCACACTCATCACGGTGGGCAAGATGCTGGAGGCGAGATCCAAGGGCAAGACCACGGACGCCCTGCGGGGTCTCATGAAGCTCGCCCCGAAGACGGCGACGCTTGTGATAGACGGGGCGGAGAAGACCGTCCCCATCGAGACGGTGAAGCGGGGGGACGTGTTCGTCGTCCGCCCGGGGGAGAATATCCCGACCGACGGCCTCATCCTCGAGGGCAGCAGCGCCGTGGATGAGTCGGCCCTCACCGGAGAGAGCATCCCCGTGGACAAGGGGCCGGGGGACACGGTCTCCGCCGCGACGGTCAACCAGGCGGGCTTCATCCGCTGCGAGGCGACCCGCGTGGGGGAGGACACCACCCTCAGCCAGATCATCCGCATGGTCTCGGACGCCGCCGCGACCAAGGCCCCCATCGCAAAGGTGGCGGACAGGGTCTCGGGCGTGTTCGTCCCGGTCGTCATCACGATCGCCCTTGTCACGGCGCTCGTCTGGCTCCTCCTCGGCAGGGGGGTCGGCTTTGCCCTCGCGCGCGGGATCTCGGTCCTCGTCATAAGCTGCCCCTGCGCCCTCGGGCTTGCCACGCCCGTCGCCATCATGGTGGGCAGCGGCGTCGGCGCAAAGCAGGGCATCCTCTTCAAAACCGCCGCCGCCCTCGAGGAGACGGGCCGCGTGGACACCGTGATCCTCGACAAGACCGGCACCATCACCGCCGGCACCCCGAAGGTCACGGACCTCATCCCCGCCGAGGGGACGGACGCGACAGCGCTTCTCACGCTCGCTGCCGCGCTCGAGGCGAAGAGCGAGCACCCCCTCGCCGCCGCCGTGATGGAGTACGCGCAGGAAAAGAGCATTGCGCCCGAGGAAGTAAAGGACTTCACGGCCCTTCCCGGCAACGGCCTCGCGGCAATGCTCGGCGGCAAAGAGCTTCTCGGCGGCAGCGGCAGCTTTCTCAAAACGCGCGTGCCGATCCCCGCGGCGCTCGAGGCGGAGAGCGAGACGCTTGCGGAGCAGGGGAAGACCCCCCTGTTCTTTGCCCATGACGGCAGGCTCCTCGGCATCATCGCGGTGGCGGACGTCCTGAAGCCCGACAGCGCCCAGGCCATCCGGGAACTCAAAAACCTCGGCCTGAATGTTGTTATGTTAACCGGCGACAACGCGCGCACCGCGAGAGCCATCGGCCGGGAGGCCGGCGTGGACGAGGTGATCGCGGGGGTCCTCCCGGACGGGAAGGAGAGCGCCGTGCGCAGGATCAGAGAATCCGGCAAGGTCGCCATGGTGGGCGACGGCATCAACGACGCGCCCGCCCTCACACGGGCCGATGTGGGCATCGCCATCGGGGCCGGGGCGGACATCGCCGTGGACGCCGCCGACGTGGTGCTCATGCACGGCAGCCTCCTCGATGTTGCCGCCGCCATCCGCCTGAGCCGCGCCACGCTCCGCAACATCCATGAAAACCTCTTCTGGGCCTTTTTCTATAACGCCGTGTGCATCCCAGTCGCGGCGGGCGCGTTTGTGCGCTTCGGCCTCACGCTCAATCCCATGCTGGGCGCCGCGGCCATGAGCCTCTCGAGCTTCTGCGTCGTGACAAACGCCCTGCGCCTCAATCTCACAAAGCCGCGCGACGCGTCCCGGGACAGGCCCCGGAGAGGGAGAAACAGCAAACCCGCGGAAATTTCAAAACCTGACAAGGAGGAAGAAAACATGACCACCACATTGAAGATCGAGGGCATGATGTGCCCCCACTGCGAGGCCCGCGTCAAGAAGGCGCTGGAGGCCCTGGACGGCGTGGAGAGCGCCGTCGTGAGCCACGAGGCCGGCACCGCCGTCGTCACCGGCGCCGCCGATTTCGAGACCATGAAGGCCGCCGTCGAGGCCCAGGACTACAAGGTCCTCGGCAAGACGTAAAGCAGGCGGGACCGCGAGAAGATCCCGATAAGCCCAAACCAGAGTTCCGTAGGGGCGGCTATCAGCCGCCCGCAAAACCCGCGGCGCGGTACAATCGTCCCAGGGAGCGCGAACGTCGCCGCCTGTCCGTAGGGGAGGGGCTTGCCCCTCCCGCGCGGAAGAAACCCGTAGTTTGCAAATTGTATAGGGCGAATTCGTAAAAAGCTGCGAATTCGCCCTATGTCATTAAGATAAGGAATGTCAAGATAAGCGCAAGCGAAGGATCCCGTGGTTGGTTGCAGGAGGTACGGGATTCTTCGTCGCTATGCTCCTCAGAATGACACGAACTTAACGACATTGCGAATTCGCCCTACATTTTTTGTAAGGATTTTTTGTACTGCCTGGCGGGGCAAGCCCCGCCCCTACGGAGACGAACGTGTATGCGCTGAACAAAACGACAAAATTTAACCGAAATGTCATCAAAATGTGATTGCATCATAAACGGCCGCAATTTATAATTGAATCTGTGTAAACATATAGCCGTTTACATAAGACAGATCGGAAGCAGCCAAACCCCGTGAACCCTACAGGTACCCATGATGAAAACAGAGCTTTTAAAACGAAACAGACTGAAACAGGGCGCAAAGCGCCTGCTGGCCTCTGTGTGCGCCGCTTCGCTGCTGCTCGGCTTTACGCCCGCCTTCGCCGAGGAGGATATCTCCCTCTACGAGGATCCGGACGATATCGGCATCGTCCTGGTGGAGGAGGAGCCGGCCGAGGAGTGCGCTCCCTGCGATCCCGCGGAGCTTTCCGTCGAGACGGCGGAGCCGGTTTCCCCGGAGCCCGCACGGGACGCCGAGGAGCCCGGAGACGAGCCCAACGCGCCGGAGGAGCCGGAGCCGACCATGAACCCCGGCAATGAGATCACCTCTTACCTCCAGCTCCAGCGGGAGCTGAGCTTCGCCGAGGTGAGCGACCCCGCGGCCGATCTCGAGGACGCGGAGACCTGGTGGCGCATGTTTATGGACATGGAGCTCAGCGGCAACTGGGCGGAGGATCTGCTGCTCGTGGCGGAGAGTCAGCTCGGCTACACGGAGAGCGAGCTGAACTTCGACGATGAGGACCCCTGGCACCCCAGGGGCTATACCCGCTACGGCGCGTGGTACGGCCTGCCCTACGGGGACTGGTGCGCCATGTTCATCTCCTTCTGCATGTTCTATGCCGAGATCCCCGACACTGCCGTGCCCTACAACTGCCACTGCTCCGAGTGGGTGCGCGAGCTCACGGAGCGCGGCATGTACCGGAGCTGGGATTCCGGCTACAGCCCGAAGCGCGGCGACTTCATCTTCTTCGATTTTGACGAGGACGAGAAGGCCGAGCATGTGGGCATCATCCGCGATATCGACGCGGAGAAGGGCTGGATCTACACCATCGAGGGCAACCGTTTCGATTATGTGGAGCACTTCGTCCTCAACAAGAACGACTATGCCATCGTGGGCTACGGCGTCCTGCCCGAAAACCCGGACTACGACCCCGCGCATCCCGGCGTCGTGCGTCAAAACGGCCGCGTGGAGCTGACCCCCGACCCCGTGGAGCCGACGCCTCCGCGTTGGGACAGCGTCATGGACGCCGCCGCCGGCATCAAGAACGTGAGCATCAAGCCCACGGTCGAGACCTCACGGGTAGCATATTGAGAAGAGGAAAAGGACTGTAAAAGCTGCTTTCTCATGTATGCGGGAATCACAGCACTGTAGGGGCCGACGCCCTCGGCGGCCCGGCAGTGAAAAGCCTGAAACAGGATTTGGCCCCCGGCGAATTCGTAACAAAGTACGTTTTCGCTGGGGACTGTCTGCTTTATTCGGCTCTGTACCGCGCGGGCCGCCGAGGGCGTCGGCCCCTACGATGTCAACAGTTTTTAAAAGCCCCTGCTTTGTCTATGAAATACTATGTTCTCACGGATATCCACGGATACTGCACCCTGTTTGAAGAGACGCTGCAAAACGCGGGGTACTACGCGGACGCGGGGGAGAAGAAGCTCGTCCTGCTCGGCGATCTCTTTGACCGCGGGGGCGAGGCGCGCGCCCTCCAGGAAAAGATCCTGGGCTTTCTGGAGGAGGACGCCGCCATCCTCATCCGCGGCAACCACGAGGATCTCTTTGAGGAGCTTGTGACCAAGGACCGCGGCCGCCCCCTGCGCCACCATGTCCACAACGGCACCTATGACACGCTTGAGCAGCTCACGGGGCTCCGGGCGGGCTATAGCTGGAACAGCAACATGCAGCTTGCCGCGGCGGGGCGGGACACCCCGCTCTTTCAGACCATCCTGCCCGCGATGCTGGACTATTACGAGACGCGCAGCTACATCTTCACCCACGCCTGGATTCCCTGCGAAACCTGGTACGGCAGTCTCGTCTACGACGGGGACTGGCGCGAGGCGGACCGGGACGCCTGGCGGGAGGCGCGCTGGACAAACCCCATGGATGCTGCCCGGACCGTGCGGGCCGAGGACAAGACTGTCGTCTGCGGGCACTACCACTGCTCCTACGGCCACAGCAAATACGAGGGGCGCGGCTCGGACTTCGGCCCGGACGCGGACTTCAGCCCCTACACAGCCCCCGGCATCATCGCGCTCGACGCGTGCACGGCCTTCAGCGGGCGCATGAACTGTCTCATCCTGGAGGATTAGAGGAAAAACAGCGTCGCCACCACGAGGAAGATGACCCCCGGGATGCCGAAGCCGCCCGCCACGAGACAGGTCACGAGATTCACCGGAACGGAAAAATCAAAAAACCCACCCACAAAATTGGCGAGGAACAAAAGCGCGAAACCCACAGCGCCGTTGATGAGCCACTTGAAAATGAACTTCACGGGCGCCGCGAGTATCTTGATCAAAACCCAGACCGCGACCGCGACGCCGACGATGAGAAGACCGGTATACAGCATATCCATAATTTATCCTCCGACCCAGTACTTACCTGTGTATCTTGACCCGCCCTGCACAAACTATGAGCGGACGGTTTTCCGGCGGGCGAGACAGAGACAGTCCCGACCTTGTCCGTATGTCTATATGGATACAACGAAAACGGAAAAAAGTCAAGCGGCACGGATCCTCCCCGAACGGGGAGACGACCCAGACCGCGGAGACGGGCTGCCGAAGGGCAGCCCGTCTTTTGCATGGGGATACGCATCACCGCGGGGGCCGATGCCCTCATTGGCCCGCAAGCTCGCGACACGGTAAGGCCCCCTTTAGGCAAGGGGGGCTTACAAATGTCGCCGCCTGTCCGTAGGGGAGGGGCTTGCCCCTCCCGCGCGGGGGAATTGACGTTTTTCCTCCGCGCCCGGGCGAATGCGTGAACCGACACAGTACCGCCGGGCGGGGCAAGCCGCCGCCCCTACGGTGGGGACGGACGTTTTCCCGTTTGTATTCACGTTTGTGATTCGGTGAGGTTTCGGGCGGTCGGGGACGCCCGCCCCTACGGTGGGGACGGACGTTTTACCCCATGCGAAATCTTTTATAAAAAAGACCTCATCCGCCCTAGATCTTTGCGAGATAAGATGCTATAATGGGCTATCTTAAAAAACGGAGAAATTGGAGGGCCACATATGACAAGATCAAAGAACGCACCGCAGAGCGCCGATCCGTGCGAAGGGGGAGGGGGCTGAACGATGGCAAAAGCGAAAGAACGCCCGGGCGTCGTGCTCTATTTCGACACGATCCGGCCCGTCATCAAGCGCCTGAGCGACGCCCAGTGCGGCACGCTCCTGCGCTCCGTGATCGAATACGCGCAGTACGGCGTGATGCCGGAGCTGGACGCCATGACGGGCATGGCCTTTGACCTTTTGGTTCCGAAGATCGACCGGGATGCCGAGCGCTATGAGGAGAGCCGCGAGCAGCGCCAGTACGCCGCCTATACGCGCGAGAAGAAAAAGAACGGGGAAGACTGCCTGAGCTATGCCGACTGGCGTCTTGCCCGGAGCCGCAGCTCCGAGAGCGAAAACATCGGCCCGATGCAGTCCGAAGACGAGAGCAGCGATCCGTATCCATCTACAACTACAACTACATCCACAACTACATCCCCATCTGCAACCACAGCCGCATCCCCATCCGCATCCAAAAACAAATCTCTATCGGAAGCGGCAGCGAAAGAGGAAACGGGAGAGGGATGCAGGGGAGAGGCAGAGGGGGAAGCGAAAAGCGCCTACCGCCAATGGATCGCGGCGCTCGACCAGCGAAACCGGGAGGAGAGCATCCGCATGAAATGCAGGCTCTACACGCTCGGCTATGACGCGGACCCCGTCACAAGGCAGCTTTTCAGGCGGCGTGACTATTCCCCCGGCAGCCCGCCCGGAATCCCGGACCCAAAGCGAGCAAATGTAACCAAATTGTAGTGTGAAAAGCAAAAAAAGTGTGATACACTATCTTGGTTATTTTGATTTGATTCGGACACTGTGCCGAGAAAGGTTTGAAATCCATGAGCAATACCCCCAATTACGGCAACGACAGCATCTCCCAGCTCAAGGGCGCGGACAGGGTGCGCAAAAGGCCCGGCGTCATCTTCGGATCGGACGGGCTCGACGGCTGCGAGCACGCGGTCTTTGAGATCCTCTCCAACTCCATCGACGAGGCGCGCGAGGGCTACGGCAAGCTCATCACCCTCACCCGCTATCGGGACGGGTCCATCGAGGTCGCGGACAACGGGCGCGGCTGCCCGCTCGACTGGAACCCCACGGAGAAGCGCTGGAACTGGGAGCTTGTGTTCTGCGAGCTCTATGCCGGCGGCAAGTACAACAATCTCGACGGCGGGGACTATGAATACTCCCTGGGCCTGAACGGTCTCGGCTCCTGCGCCACGCAGTACGCATCCGCGTATATGGACGTGACCGTCTGGCGCGATGAGAAGAAATACTCCCTGCACTTCAAAAAGGGCAAGCCCGTCGGCAAAAAGGGCCAGGAGCTCACGATCGAGCCCGGCGACCGGAAAAAGACCGGCACCACCATCCGCTGGCTCCCTGATCTCGAGGTCTTCACGGATATCGACATCCCGGAGGAGTACTTTGACGATGTGCTCCACCGCCAGGCCGTGGTGAACGCGGGCGTCACGTTCCGACTCCGCATCGAGCGGGACAAGGGCTTTGACACCCGGGACTACCTGTATGAGAACGGCATCATGGACTATGTCACGGAGCTTGCCGGGGAAAACCCCCTCACAGCGCCCTGTTTCATCTCGGCCGAGCGCCGGGGCCGCGACCGGGAGGACAAGCCCGAATACAAGGTCAAGCTCTCGGCGGCCTTCTGCTTCTCGAAGACCGTGAGCGCCCTGGAATATTACCACAACTCCTCCTGGCTTGAAAACGGCGGCGCGCCGGACAAGGCCGTGAAGCTCGCCTTCACGTCCGCCATCGACAATTATATCAAGGGCCTCGGCAAGTACCAGAAGAGCGAGAGCCCCATCAAGTTCCAGGATGTGCAGGACTGTCTCGTGCTCGTCACGAACTGCTTTTCCACCCAGACCTCGTATGAAAACCAGACCAAGAAGGCCATCAACAACCGCTTCATCCAGACCGCGATGACGGAGTTTTTCAAAAGCCAGCTTGAGGTCTATTTCATCGAGAACAAGCCCGAGGCCGACCGCATCGCCGAGCAGGTCCTCATCAACAAGCGCAGCCGCGAGACGGCGGAGCGCGCCCGCCAGGGCATGAAGAAAAAGCTCTCCGGCAGCATCAGCATCACAAACCCCGTGCAGAAGTTCGTCGACTGCCGCAGCCGGGACATCGACCGGCGCGAGCTCTATATCGTGGAGGGCGATTCGGCTCTCGGCGCGTGCAAGCTGTCGCGGGACGCGGAGTTTCAGGGCATCATGCCCGTGCGCGGCAAGATCCTCAACTGTCTCAAGGCGGACTATGTGCGCATCTTCAAAAGCGATGTCATCACGGACCTCATGAAGGTCCTGGGCTGCGGGGTGGAGGTCAAGGACAAGCACACGAAGGACATGTCCGCCTTCGATCTCGGGAGCCTCCGGTGGAACAAGGTCATCATCTGCACCGACGCGGACGTGGACGGCTTTCAGATCCGCACGCTCATCCTCACCATGCTCTACCGCCTCGTGCCCACCCTCATCCGCGAGGGCTATGTCTACATCGCGGAGTCGCCCCTCTATGAGATCGAGTGCAAGGGCAAGACCTACTTTGCCTACTCCGACCGCGAGAAGGCGGAGATCCTGGACTCCCTCGGCGGGGCGAAGGCCGCGATCAGCCGCTCCAAGGGTCTCGGTGAGAACGACCCGGACATGATGTGGATGACCACCATGAACCCCGAGACGCGCCGCCTCATCAAGGTCATGCCCGAGGACGCCGCGCGCATGGCGGAGGTGTTCGACCTCCTCCTCGGCGACAATCTCGAGGGGCGCAAAAACCACATCTCCGAATTCGGCGCGCAGTTTCTGGATCTGGCGGACATCTCATAAATACCACAAAGCTGTCATTCTGAGGAGCGCAGCGACGAAGAATCCCGTACCGATTTGCAGCCGACCGCGAGATCCTTCGCTGACGCTCAGGATGACAAGCAGAGGATGCAAGATAAAAAAGCTGTCATTCTGAGGAGCGCAGCGACGAAGAATCCCGAACCGATTTGCAGCCGACCGCGGGATCCTTCGCTGACGCTCAGGATGACAAGCAGAGGATGCAAGATAAAAAAGCTGTCATTCTGAGGAGCGCAGCGACGAAGAATCCCGTACCGATTTGCAGCCGACCACGGGATCCTTCGCTGACGCTCAGGATGACAAGAAAAAGAGAGGAGCCATGCTATGAACACTTACATCAGCGGTTTTACGCGCGGGCGGGAGCTACTCAAAAAGCTCCTCATCGCGGATCTCGCCTGCGCCGTCTTCGCCATGCTGACGCGCTCTACCCCCACCGTCATGGGGATCTTCTCCGGGGCGACGCTGCTGCTTTTCGCCGCGATCATCTACATCGATGTGAAATTCTGCCGCTGCCCCCACTGCGGGAAGGTGATCCTCCTCGGCGTGCTCGCCATCGACACCTGCCCCAGGTGCAAGCGCAATCTCACCACGGGGAAGAAGATCAAAAAGGGGAAGAGATAAGAAAACCCGTGTCATTCTGAGGAGCGCAGCGACGAAGAATCCCGTGGTGGGTGCAACATCCGGGGGATCCTTCGCTGGCGCTCAGGATGACAGCTGTACTGCGGCATGGCATGGGTTCGGGTCAATCTTGGGATCGACCCCTACGGCATTAAAATAAGCAGATAAGGGATCACTATGGCAAGGAAAAAACAAGAGGAAACAAAAAAATACGTAAACCCCAACGTGGTCGGCCTGCGGGCGGAGATCCTGGAGCAGCCCATCACCGAGACGCTGGAGACAAACTACATGCCCTACGCCATGTCGGTCATCGTCTCCCGCGCCATCCCGGAGATCGACGGCTTTAAACCCTCGCACCGCAAGCTCCTGTACACGATGCTCAAGATGGGCCTGCTCACCGGCGCGCGCACCAAGAGCGCGAACATCGTGGGCCAGACCATGAAATTGAACCCCCACGGGGACGCCGCCATCTATGAGACCATGGTCCGCCTCTCCGCGGGCTATGAGGCACTTTTGACCCCGTTTGTGGACTCCAAGGGCAACTTCGGCAAGGTCTTCTCCCGGGACATGTCCTATGCCGCACCCCGCTATACGGAGGCAAAGCTCTCCGCCATCTGCGCCGAGCTCTTTCGCGATATCGACAAGGACACCGTGGACTTCGTGGATAACTACGACGGGAGCCTCAAGGAGCCGACGCTCCTGCCCACCGCCTTCCCGAACGTGCTGGTGTCGGCCAATCTCGGCATCGCCGTCGGCATGGCAAGCCAGATCTGCGGCTTTAACCTCGCCGAGGTCTGCGATACCACGGTGGCCTGGCTCCGGGACCCGGAGCACGATTTACTCAGCACCATGCCCGCCCCGGACTTTCCCACCGGGGGCGAGATCGTCTATGACCGCGCCCAGATGGAGAGTATCTACCGCACGGGCCGGGGGAGCTTCAAGGTCCGCGCGCGCTGGCGCTATGTGGAAAAAGAGAACATCATCGAGATCTATGAGATCCCCTACACCACCACCTCCGAGGCCATCATCGACAAGGTGCGCGAGCTCATCACCACGGGCAAGGTGCGCGAGATCAACGACATGCGCGACGAGACGGATCTCGGCGGTCTGCGCCTTGCCATCGACCTCAAGCGCGGCACGGACCCGGAAAAGCTCATGCAGAAGCTCATGAAGCTCACGCCCCTGCAGGATTCCTTCCCCTGCAACTTCAACATCCTCGTCGCGGGCAATCCCCGCGTCATGGGCGTGGGGGAGATCTTGGAGGAGTGGACGGCCTGGCGCCTTGACTGCGTGCGCCGGCGCATCTTCTTCGATCTCGGCAAGAAGAAGGAAAAGCTCCACCTTCTCCAGGGGCTCGAGCGCATCCTGCTGGATATCGACCGCGCCATCGAGATCATCCGCGGCACCGAGCTCGAGGCCGACGTGGTGCCGAACCTCATGCTCGGCTTCGGCATCGACCAGGTCCAGGCGGAGTATGTGGCGGAGATCAGGCTGCGCAACATCAACCGCGAGTATATCCTCAAGCGCACCGCCGAGACCGAGGAGCTCGAGCGGGATATCGAGGAGCTGGAGGCCACGCTCAATAACCGCCGCAGACTCAAGGGCATTATCGTGGACGAGCTTCAGCAGATCGCCAAGAAATACGGCGCGCCGCGCAGGACCGGCATCGTCTACGCGAGCGAGATCGAGGAGTACAGCGAGGAGGAGTCTGTCGAGGATTACCCCGTCACGCTCTTCCTCTCCCGCGAGGGGTACTTTAAAAAGATCACGGCCCAGTCCCTGCGCATGAGCGGGGAGCAGAAATACAAGGAGGGCGACGCCCTGCGCGCGAGCTTCGAGTCCACGAACCGCGCCGAGCTTCTCTTCCTCACGGACAGACAGCAGATGTACAAGGCCCGGGTCTCCGACTTTGAGGACGGCAAGGCCTCCCAGCTCGGCGTGTACCTGCCGGCGAAGCTGCAGATGGACGAGGGGGAGAACATCCTCGCCATGCTCCTGCCGGGGGATTACACCAAGCACCTGCTGCTGATCTTTGAAAACGGCAAGGCCGCGCGCATCGAGCTTTCGGCCTACGAGACGAAGACGAACCGGAGAAAGCTCGTGAACGCCTGCTCCGACAAGAGCCCGGTCGTCTCGGTCTTCCTCCTGACGGAGGAGCTCGACATCGCCTGCACCTCGAGCGACGGGCGGGTCCTCATCTTCAACAGCGCCCAGCTCCAGCCGAAGACCAGCCGCACCACCCAGGGCGTGAACGTCATGACGCTCAAGGCAAAGCGCACGCTCGTAAAGGCGGAGCCGCTCGGCGACACGGGCATCCTCAACACCGCACGCTACCGGGTGAAGAAGCTCCCCGGCGCGGGCGCGCTCCTCAAGCCCGAGGACAAGAACGAGCAGCAGATTTCACTGCTCGAAGAAGAGTGAAAGAATAAAAAGGGGGAGACCTGGATGAAGGCACAGCGGCTCACACAGCTCTGGAAAAAGTATTTCACCATCACAGTCGGCACGGTCCTGTACGCGGCGGGCTTCCAGTTCTTCCTCTATCCGAACAACATCACCTCCGGCGGCGTCGTGGGCACGGCCATGATCGTAAACCAGCTCACGGGCCTGCCCGTCGGCGTCATGACGATCCTTCTGAACATCCCGCTCTTTCTCATCGCCTGGCGGCACTTCGGGCTGGATTTTCTGGTGGGCTCGCTTTTCGGCATGGGCCTGAGCTCCGTGCTCGTGGACCTCTTCGCGGGCGTCGGCCTCTCGCTCACGCACGATCCCATGCTCGCCGCGGTGATCGGCGGCGTCATCAAGGGCGCGGGCCTCGGCGTCATCTACTATGTGGGCGCCACCACCGGCGGCATCGACATCGTGGTCAAGATCCTGCGCAAGAAGCTCGCCTCCGTGAACTTCGGCACCATCATGCTCCTGCTGGACACGGTCATCATCGCGGCCTACGCCATGGTGCTGGGGCGCTATGAGAGCGCCATGTACTCCCTCATCGCCATGTATGTCGCCACCAAGGTCGTGGACCTCGTGCTCTACGGCATCGACAACGCCTGCCTCTGCTACATCATTTCCGAGCGGACGGACGACATCACAAGGCAGATCGTCTCCGGCCCCCTGCACCGGGGCGTCACGCTGCTCGAGGGGAAGGGCGCTTACTCCGGGGCCCGCCGGGATGTGCTGATGTGCGTCATCAAGCGCCCGCAGCTCGGCCAGCTCAAGCGCCTCGTGAGAGCCGAGGACGAGCACGCCTTCTTCATCGTCACAAACGCCAAGAACGTCTTCGGCAACGGCTTCGAGAGCTTCAACGAGTCGCGGTGAATTTACGAACAGGCTTCTTGCCGGCTCTGCCGCCGCTTGCCCGTAACAGCCTTCCCCTTGAGGGGAAGGTGGCATCCGGCGTCCCCCGCAAGCCGGATGACGGATGAGGTGTCAATGTAGCCCTTTGTACGCAGACGCTCAGAAGCGGCAGCCTCCACCTCATCAGTCACAGCCTCGCGGGGGATCGGCTGTGACAGCTTCCCCTCGAGGGGAAGCCATATGCGTCTGCTGTGGCTTTCATGAAAAAATACTTGACAATCCTTCCAAATGTGGTATAATCCTCCATGCTGTTGATGCGGCTTTAGCTCATCCGGTAGAGCGCCACCTTGCCAAGGTGGAGGTAGCGAGTTCGAGCCTCGTAAGCCGCTCCAAAAAAACCTATTGCTCCGGCAATAGGTTTTTTTATTAAAGTAATGCGGGTATGATGGAATTGGCAGACATGCGAGATTTAGGTTCTCGTGCCGCAAGGCGTGCAGGTTCGACCCCTGTTACCCGCACCACGTCAGAAGAAGCCTGCTGCGTTTCGCTTCCGGGGTTTGCGTAAGAGCCCCGAAAGCTCCACATCCGCAGTCTCCTTCTTCCTTTCCAAATCGGAGA
>CADBCV010000043.1 GCA_902793285.1 Oscillospiraceae bacterium | reverse complement strand
GGGAGATCCTTCGCTTGCGCGAACATTAGAGATTCTTTGCGGCTTGCCGCTTAGAAGCTCTATGCCCTTCAGGAGGATGACATGTGAAGTTTAAGGTGTATAAGCCCGGCGGCAGAAGATAACTATAAAAAAGAAATGTACGGCGAAATCGCAGTTTTCTACGAATTCGCCGTACATTTTTGCGGTTTTAACATTTCTGCGCGCGGGAGGGGCAAGCCCCTCCCCTACGACTGTGGGGTACTTTTTTCACAGTCCCATCGCTTTACGCATGGGGGCATCAGTGCCTGCTGCGGCGGGGGGGATCGCTCTGGCCGCGGGTGTCCTCGGCCTTATCCTGTCTGCGGAGGTAGAGGACGATGAAGATGAGCCCCGCGAGCGCCAGCAGCGCCACCACGAAGAGGATCTTCACCATGGCGCCGACGCCGGTATTCCGGCGGGCGGGGGTGGTGGCGGGTCTCGGCGTCGCGCTCACGGCAGGCTGGACGCCGGCGGAGGGCGTGGGACTCGGCGTCACCGCGCCGGGCAGGGGGGAGTAGGTCGGCAGGGCGGAGGCGCGCGGCGTCGGCGTAGGGGCGACGGTCGCGCTCACATCCACGGTAAAGGTGGCGCTCTGCCCGCCGTAGAGCACCGTGATGGTCTGGGTGCCGGCCGCGGTCGCGACGCGCGGGGTGTATGTAAAGCCGCTTGTCACGGTCTCATAGCCCCGGGTGGTGCGCACCTGGAGGGAGAGGCCCGCCGTGCTGATGGTGTCGCCCACGGTGTAGCTGCGGTTTGCCGGCAGGCTCAGAAGCGAGATGCCGAGAATCCGGTTCTCCTCCTGGACGGAGACGGAGAAGGTGCAGGTCTTGTTGCCGAAGGTGACGGTGATGACCTGGCCGCCCGCCTGGCTGAAATAGGTGGGGGAGCACTCAAACCCGTGGTCCATGTCGAGATATTCCCCGTCCACGGAGTAGATGCGCAGAACGAGACCGGTGGTGTCCAGCGATTCGCCCACGGTGTAGGCGGTCTTGTTCGGCAGGTTCAGCACCGCGATATTGCGGATGCGATCCCAGGCGCTGCGCACGCGGATCTGGTAGGCGACGGTGGCGCCGTTATAGTAGACGTTTACGTTCTGGCTGCCGGCGCCGGTGTAGGTCGCCACATTGGGCGAGACGGTGAAGCCCTCCGAGATGTGGCCGACGGAGCCGTCGTCATAGCGCACCAGCAGGCGCAGGCCCGCGGTTTCGATGGCCTGGCCGTCGTAATAGTCGAGCTTTGTGGGGTTGGATTCAATGCTCACAGAGCGGACCTGCCGCTCCACCACCGTGAGCGTCAGCGGGTCGGAGAGCGCCTGGCGGCCGAGCTGGTCCGTGACGAGACAGAAGTAGTTCCAGACCCCGGCCTGGGAGGTGTCCGCCAGGATGCGGCTGTCCGTCGCGCCGTCCATGGGGCCGGAGTAGGGGCCCATGCTGTAGTACCACTGGTAGCTGGCCTGGCCGGAGTTCCCGTTGACATAGGCGCTCAGCACCACCTGGTCCCCGGGGCGGCACTCCGTCATGCCCACGATTGAAACCGACAGCGGGGCCACCGGCGTCTCCGTCACAAGCGGGGGATTGACGACGGGGTTTGTGACCGTCGGCTCAGGAAAATAGAAGTTCGTCTGGTTGTCGTAGACGTCATAGCCCGGGGCGGTCTGGCTGGACTGGCTGAAGGTCTGGGCGTCGGTGAGGGAGGGGGCGGGAGACTCCGAGGCCTCGATGGCCGGCTGCTCGTCCCAGACCGCGGGGGCGTTGGTCCAGACGTCGGGCTCAGGCTCGGGTTCCGGCTCGGGCTCGGGCTCGGGTGCGGGTTCCGGTTCCGGTTCCGGTGCGGGTTCAGGCTCAGGTTCCGGCGCGGGTGCGGGCTCCGGCTCGGGCTCGGCGCTCGGGGCGAAGACCCCGGCGGGCTCCCGGTCGGGGAGGGCTTCCAGAATATCCTGGCTGCAGAGGAAGATCTCCGTATTTACCCCGAGAAAGATGAGGTAGGACCCGGTCTTGGTGGGCGTACCCTCGAGATACAGGTAGAAGGCGTCCCGGTCGAGATCGCCGTCGTCCTCCAGCCCGATGCGGCGGGTCTCCTCCAGGTCCTCCTCCCGGAGGATATGTTCGGCGTTGCGCTCGGCCACGGCCTGCTCGTGCTCGCGGACAGACTCCTTGCGGATCTCGGTGCGCATCCCCTCCGGCAGCTCATTGTCCAGGGGCATCACGGCGATATCCTCCGGCACCTCGCCGATGCAGACGCTGACCTCCTCGTTCACGGCGAGAAAGTCGAGAAAGAAGACGTTTTCGATGGGAACCTCGGTGCCGCGGATATTGACGGACTCCGTCGTATCATCCACATAATTGCGCAGCGAGCCCTCCGGTCCCGGTTCAAGCTCGGCAAGCTCCGGAAGCCCTGCCGCGAGCGCAAAGGGCCCGATCGCCAGGGCCAGCAGCAGGGCCGGCAAAAGGGAGCAGAAAAAATTTTTCTTCATGGCAGTTCCTTTCCGGGCGGGAGAGATCCGCCCGCTTTTCTTATTGAAAATCATGGCACAAAACGCGCCGTTTGTCAACGGGGGTGCGGGGGTACTTTTTTCTGGAAGCGCTGTTGGTTTTTTCCACGCAATGTGGTAGAATATAAATAAATAACGAAAACCTTTTGCGTCATCCTGAGCGGAGCGAAGGATCTCCCGCTTATGCATAGGGCACGGGATTCTTCGTCGCTGCGCTCCTCAGAATGACAGGTTTATAACGGGATTCTTCGTCGCTGCGCTCCTCAGAATGACAGGTTTATAAATAACGAAAACCTTTTGTGTCATCCTGAGCGGAGCGAAGGATCTCCCGCTTATGTATAGGGCACGGGATTCTTCGTCGCTGCGCTCCTCGGAATGACAGGTTTATTAAAGGAGGTTGTCCCCATGGCGTTTACACCCTGGTACAAGGACATGGTCGTCTACCATATCTGGCCCCGCAGCTTCTGCGACGGCAACGGCGACGGGATCGGCGACCTCTACGGCGTGCTGTACCGCCTGGACTACATCAAAAGTCTCGGCGCGGACGCGATCTGGTTCTCGCCGCTCTACCCCTCGCCCAACGCGGACTGGGGCTACGACATCTCAAACTATATGGACATCCACCCGGACTTCGGGGATCTCACGGTCTTCAAGCGCGTCCTCAAGGAGGCGCACGAGCGGGGAATGCGCGTTTTCATGGACCTTGTGGTGAACCACACCTCGGACGAGCACCCCTGGTTTCTCGAGAGCCGCAAGAGCAAAGACAACCCCTACCACGACTACTACCACTGGCGCCCGGCGAAGCGGGGCAAGGGGGGCCGCCTCCTGCCGCCGAACAACTGGACCAGCGTCTTCGACGGGGAAGCCTGGGAGTATGACAGTAACTTAGACGAATATTATTTGCATTTGTTCGCAAAAAAACAGCCGGATTTAAATATGGACAATCCGAAAGTGCGCGACGAGGTCAAGCGCATCCTCCGCTTCTGGCTGGACATGGGGGTGGACGGCTTCCGCGAGGATGTCATCACCTTCATCGCCAAGACCCCGGGCCTGCCGAACGCCTACCCCAAGATCCCGGTGGCAAACGGGCTCCGGCACTACTCCAATCTCCCCGCGGCCCACGACTATCTGCGGGAGTTTAAGCGCGACGTGCTGAGCCAGTACGACTGCTTTGTCGTCGGCGAGAGCCCCATGACAAACGCCGATACCGCCCTGCGCTATGTCACGGAGGGGCCGAACCAGGTCCTCGACGAGATGATCGCCTTCTCCCACATGGAGGCCGACTGCCTCTTTGTGGACACGATCCCCCGGCCCTTCAGCCTCCCGAAGCTCAAAAAGGCCCTGAGCGAGTGGCAGTACAAGCTCGCGGGCCGGGGCTGGAACGCCCTCTATATCGAAAACCACGATCACCCGCGCGTCATCAGCCGCTACGGCAGCGAGAAATACCGCACCGAGAGCGGGAAGATGCTGGCCGCGATGTACATGCTCCTCCAGGGCACGCCCTTCATCTACCAGGGGCAGGAGATCGGCATGACCAACATGCCCCTGCCGGAGCTCGACATGTACAAGGACGTCATGACCTTCAACTCCGCCCGCCTCCTCGGCAAATTCCTGCCGCAGAAGAAGGTTTTGTCCATCGTCCAGCGCGGCACCCGTGAAAACGCCCGCAGCCCCATGCAGTGGGACGACGGGCCGAACGCCGGCTTCACCACCGGCAGGCCCTGGTTTTTCGTCAACGGCAATTATCACGAGGTCAACGTCCGCACCGAGAATGAGGACCCCAACTCCCTGCTGAACTTTTATCGCCGCCTCATCGCCTTCCGCAAGGCCACGCCCGTGGTGCTGCGCGGCGACTATCGGGAGATCGACCCCCGCAACAGGCATTTCTATGTCTATGAGCGGCGCTACTTCGACCAGCGCCTGCTCGTGGTGTGCAGCTTTTCCGATGAGCTCCAGCGCTTCAACGCCCCGGAGGATGTGCGCCTTGACAAGTGGCAGCTCGTGCTGACAAACTACGAGACCTGCTTCAACATCGGCAACGGCTTCACCGCGCGGCCCTATGAGCTCCGGGTGTACTATCTGGAATAATGCTGCCTCCCTCAGCCGCTTGCGGCGATAAGAGGGAGGGGGACCGCTTCAGCGGTGGAAGGAGTACTCCCTCAGGCATCGCCGTGAACGGCGCTGACAGCTCCCTCGGGGAGGGAGCCTTGAAAGCCTCCCTCTTTGAGGGAGGTGGCTCGCCCCGATCTCCCGCGAGGGGCGAGACGGAAGGAGCCTGTTTTCATCGTTGCGAAGCGACTCCACTCTGTACTTTTGATCGGAGGTATCCCTTTGATGACCCTGCACGAAAACGCTTACGCCAAGCTCAATATCTCCCTCGACGTGGCCGAGCGCCGCGCCGACGGCTACCACGATATGGCCATGGTCATGCAGACCGTCTCCCTCGCGGACGAGGTGGAGATCCGCTTCACCGACACGGACTCTGTCCGGGCAAGCTCCAACCTCTCCTTCGTCCCGGGGGATGAGCGGAACCTCGCCGTGCGGGCGGCGCTCTGCTATCTGCGGGCGGCAGGATGCGAGGGGCAGGGCCTCTCCATCCGTTTGGATAAGCGCGTCCCGGTCGGGGCGGGCATGGGCGGCGGCTCCTCGGACGCGGCGGCGGTGCTGCGGGCCCTCAACCGGCACTACGGCGCGCTGGACGCGGAAGCGCTCGAGACGCTCTCGGCCGAGGTGGGGTCCGATGTGCCCTTCTGCGTGCGCGGCGGCACCGCCCTCGCCACCGGGCGGGGGGAGAAGCTCGAAACCCTGCCGGACATGCCGGACTGCGCCTTTGTGATCTGCAAGCCGGGCTTTTCCGTCTCCACGCCCGAGCTTTTCCGGAAGCTCGACCAGTGCGGGACCCGCTGCCACCCGGACAACGCCGGCCTGGTGGAGGCGCTCGGCGCGGGGGACCTTGCCGGCATCTGCCGGCGCATGTACAATGTCTTTGAGGAGATCGACGACCGCCGCCTTCGCACCGTGAAGGAGATCAAGGGCAAGCTCCTCGATCTCGGCGCGCTCGGCGCCGTGATGACGGGCACGGGCTCCGCGGTCTTCGGCGTCTACCGCCCCGGAACGCTGCCGGACGAGTCCGCCCTCGAAACCCTCCGCCGCGAATACGGCTTCTGCGAGACCGCCGTCTGCGTGGGGAGATTGAACTGAGGGGAGGCAAATCGCGCGGGACAGCCGATCCCTCAGTCACCGGTGTGCGCAGCGGTAACAGCTCCCTTTCGCAAAGGGAGCTTATATGGTTTATTTTTTGAAAAATCCGCCCATACTGTATGTACATCCAACATACGGAAGGGGCGGAATTTTTTATGGATATCACGCGGCAGAGCAGGCGGCTGTATAGCTGGGAGCTCGCGGGGCTCGTGACCCTGTGCGTGCTTTTGTCAACGGGCCTCTGGGCCGAGGGGCGGCAGGCGTCGGTCGCGGGGCAGCTCGTGCGGCTGCACGTGCTCGCGGTGTCGGACGCGGCGGAGGAGCAGGCCGTGAAGCTCCGCGTGCGGGACGCGGTGCTCCAATGTGTCGCGCCGCTTTTGGAAAATGTGACAGACGCGGCGGAGGCTGACACCGTGCTGGCGCAGAGCCTTGACGAGATCCGCCTTGCCGCCGAGAGCGCGGCCGAGGGGCGGTCCGTCACCGTCACCCTCGGGGAGGAGCGCTACCCTACCCGGGACTACGCGGGCTTCTCGCTCCCCGCGGGGCGCTACCGCTCGCTGCGCGTGGTGCTGGGCGCGGGGCAGGGCCGCAACTGGTGGTGCGTGGTGTTCCCGCCGGTCTGTCTCGCCGCCGCCGAGAAGGAGACCCTGCGCCCCGCCATGAACCCGGAGGACTACGCCCTCATCACGCGGGAGGAGGGCTGGCAGCTCCGCTTCCGCATCGTCGAGCTCTGGGGGGAGCTTTTCAATAGAGTGGAGTGTGGAGTGTGAAGAGTGGAGTGAAGGAGTCGCTGCGCGACGCTTGAATTTGAAACCGGAATCGCCTACACTACGTAGGGGCGGGGCTTGCCCCGCCCGAAACAGTACCGTATTAGACATGTGGGTATAGAGGCAAAACGTCCATCCAAACCGTAGGGGCGGATACCATCCGCCCGGCCGTACTTGGTCGGCTTTACGCATTCGCCCGGGCGCGGAGGAAAAACGTCGGTTTCCCCGCGCGGGAGGGGCAAGCCCCTCCCCTACGGACAGGCGGGGACGTTTGCGCATCGGGGTACGCCTGTACCGTATCGCAGGTTCGCGGGTCATCCTGAGCGCAAGCGAAGGATCCCCCGGTTGTCTACGGGATTCTTCGTCGCTTCGCTCCTCAGAATGACATGAAGTTTTAGTTGATAACATCCCCTGCGACGCTATCTTCTCCCGCCGTGGGGATTAAATCTTACCGCCCTGGTGCAGCAGCATCTGCCCGGCGGCGGAGGCGGCGCGGGTCTCGGCGGGGGCGGCCTGTGCTCTCCCTGCACCCGGGCCCAGACCGCGTCAAAGGGCCGGAGGCGTTTTTGCCAGTCGGCCCCCGTTCTGTCATCCTTCATGAAAAATCATCTCCGCCCCCATTCTACGCGCGCACTTGCAAAGCGGTGAAAAGTGTGCGATAATCGGGAAAAGAAAAACACGGAGGGGGACCACATGGCGAGATTTTTCATGGCCGGCGCCAACATCAAGGGCGGCACGGCGATCATCCGCGGCCGCGATGCCGAGCATGTCCGCGTCCTGCGCCTGCGCCCGGGCGAGGATCTCATCATCTGCGACGGGGAGGGGACGGACTACAAGTGCCGCCTCGTCTACGCCGATAAGGAGCAGGCCGAGGCCGAGGTGGTGGAGGTCGTCCGCTGCCCGGCGGAGCCCAATGTCAAAGTCACGCTCCTGTGCGGGCTTCCCAAGGGGGACCGCGTGGATTACATCATCCAGAAGGGCGTGGAGGCCGGCGCGAGCGAGATCCTGTTTTTTAACTGCGAGCGCTGCGTCGCCCGGCCCGAGACCCCGGAGAAAAAGCTCGAGCGCTGGCAGCGCATCGCCGAGGAGGCCGCCAAGCAGTCCGGCCGCGGCATCATCCCGCAGGTCGGCTGGGCCGGGGAGTTTGCGCAGGCCCTCGATATCGCGGTCAAAAAGCAGCTCGGCCTCTTCATGTATGAGACCGGCGAGCGCGAGGCTTTGAACGCGGTCCTGGAGGCAAACAAAACCGCCGCCGACATGGCCATCATCACCGGGCCCGAGGGGGGCTTTGCCGAGTTTGAGGCAAAGCTCGCCAAAATCTGCGGGCTGCACGTCTGCTCCATGGGGGAGCGCATCCTCCGCTGCGAGACGGCCCCCATCGTCGCCCTCACCGCCGCCATGTACGCGACGGGGAATCTGGCGTAAGCGTGGAGTGGTGGAGCCGCTGCGCGGCGTATAAAACTTGGCTCCCCCTCCGGGGGAGCTGTCACCGGTGCGCACACCGGTGACTGAGAGGGCCCTCTCCGTCATTCGCCTCGCGTGAGATCGGCGAATGCCACCTCTCCCATAGGGAGAGGCAAGTAGGGGCGGCTATTAGCCGCCCGCAAACCCTCAATCCGGTACAGACGTCCCATGATGCAGAGACGCTGCCGTCTGTCCGTAGGGGAGGGGCTTGCCCCTCCCGGCAGAATGAGGTAATCATTTAAAACCAATGTACGGCGAAATCGCAGTATTCTACGAAATCGCCGTACATTTTTACATGTTGAAACTTTTCACCGCGCGGGAGGGGCAAGCCCCTCCCCTACTAGCTTATAACACCTTAAACTTCACATGTCATCCCCGCAAAGAATCTCTAATGTTCGCGCAAGCGAAGGATCCCCCGGTTGTCTACGGGATTCTTCGTCGCTTCGCTCCTCAGAATGACATGAAGTTTTAGTTAATAACATCCCCTACGATTACGGGGGAAACTTTTACTTCGTGAGCAGCGCTTCGTCGGAGTCGATGGAGCCGCCCTTCTGGGCAAAGAGGTCGATGAGCTGCTGCTTGGTGAGCTTTTTCTTCTCCTCGCCCTCAATGTCGAGGATGATGCGCCCCTCGTTCATCATGATGATGCGGTTGCCGTGGCGGATGGCGTCGGTCATGTTGTGGGTGATCATCAGGGTCGTGAGATTGTTCTCCTGCACGATCCGGTCCGAGAGCTCCAGCACCTTCGCCGCGGTGCCGGGGTCGAGGGCGGCGGTGTGCTCGTCCAGAAGCAGGAGCTTCGGCTTTGTGAGCACCGCCATCAAAAGCGTCACCGCCTGGCGCTGGCCGCCGGAGAGAAGCCCCACCTTGGAGGTCATGCGGTCCTCAAGCCCGAGACCCAGGAGCTTGAGCCGCTCGTGATATTCCTCGCGCTCGGCGTTCGTGACGCCCCAGCGGAGCCCGCGGCGCTGTCCCCGGCGCAGGGCCAGGGCCAGGTTTTCCTCAAGCTGCATGTTGGGCGCGGTGCCCATCATGGGGTCCTGGAACACGCGGCCGATGAGATGGGCGCGCTTGTGCTCCGGCAGGGCGGTGATGTCCTCCCCGTCGAGGAGGATGCGCCCCTCGTCCACGGGCCAGACGCCCGCCACCGCGTTGAGCATGGTGGATTTGCCCGCGCCGTTGCCGCCGATGACCGTGACAAAGTCGCCGGGCTTCAAATGGAGGCTCAGGCCGTTGAGGGCCTTTTTCTCGTTGATGGTGCCGGGGTTGAAGGTCTTGGAAATGTTCTGCAGTTCAAGCATCGCTCAGGCCCCCTTTCTCTTGAGCTTGGAAAAGGAGCTCTTCTTCTGCCCGCGCAGATAGGGCACCGCGAGAAAGAGCGCGACGACGATGGCGGTAAAGAGCTTGAGATCGTTGGAGTTGAGCTTGAGCCACAGCACGATCACGATGACGAGATAGTAGACAATGCCGCCCACCACCGTAAAGCTCAGCGTGCCGTAGAAGTTCAGCCGCCGGCCGAGGATCGCGCCGCCCAGCACCTCGCCGATGATGACGGCGGCAAGGCCGATGACGATGGCGCCGCGGCCCATGTTGATGTCCGCAAAGCCCTGGTACTGCGCCAGAAGCCCGCCGGAGAGGGCCACGATCCCGTTCGAGAGCGAAAGGCCCAGCACCTTCATGTTGTCGATGTTGATGCCGAGGGCGCGGCTCATGGCGGGGTTATTGCCGGTGGCGCGGATGGCGGAGCCCTGCTCGGTGCCGAAGTACCAGTAGAACACGCTCACGAGCGCGAGGGCCACCAGAATGCCCGTCAGAATGGCGGAGGGGATATTGCGCGAGGAGAGCAGCAAATGGTATTTGTCCACGCTGACGGCCTTGTTCGCCGCCATGCCCATGATGTGCAGGTTCACGGAGTAGAGGGAGAACTGCGTCAAAATGCCGGCGAGGATCGCGGGGATGCCGAGCTTTGTGTGCAGAAGCCCGGTCACAAGGCCCGCGAGAAGGCCCGCCGCCATCGCCGCGAGCAGCGCCGCCCACGCGGGCCAGCCCGCGAGAATGAGCATCACCGTCACGGCGCCGCCCGTGGTGAACGAGCCGTCCACCGTCAGGTCTGCCACGTCCAAAAGGCGGAAGGTAATGTAAATGCCAAGCGCCATGATCCCCCAGATGATGCCCTGGGAGATGCCGCCCGGCATGTTGCGGAAGAGCTTCAGAATATTCAGGGAAGCGAAATAGCTTGTCAATGTCACAGATTACACCTCAAATAAAGTGTGGCGTTTGGAGAGTGAAGAGTGGAGTGAAGGAGCGGCTGCGCCGCGATTTTAACAGGCTCCCTCTCTGAGGGAGTACTCCTTCCACCGCTTCGCGGTCCCCCTCCCTCAGAGAGGGAGGCATTTCAATCTGCCCGCGCAGCGGGCACCATAACTCCACACTCCACACTCCACACTTCACACTCTTATTCCGCGATGGCCTCGTAGGTCTCGGGGACGGAGACGCCGAGAATGTCGCAGTTAGTCTTGTTGAACTTCTTGGCGAAGGGGGCGTACTCGATCTCCATGGTGGAGACATCCGCGCCCTCGGCGAGGATCTTCGCGGCCATCTCGCCCGTCACAGTGCCGAGATCGTAGTAGGAGATGGAGAGCGTCGCCACGCCGCAGCCGGCGCAGAGATTCTCCTCACCGCAGACGATGGGGACCTTCTTCTCGAGGGCCACGTTGTTGATGAGCTCGGCGTTGGAGGCGGCGGTGTTGTCGGTGGGGATGTAGAGGACGTCGTTGTCGTCGCAGGCGTTATTCGTGACGGCGGCCACGTCGTTGGAGTCGGCGAAGGTGTAGTCCGTGACCTTGTAGCCCATGCCCTCAAGGACGGGGCGGATCTCCTCGGCCTGGAACTTGGAGTTCGGCTCGCCGGAGCAGTAGAGCAGGCCCACGTTCTTGGCGTCGGGGAAGAGCTCGTTCACAACGGCGGCAAGCTCTGCGCCGGGGACGCCGTCGGAGGTGCCGGAGATGTTGGTGCCGGTGCTGCCCTTCCAGTCGTCAATGTCAAGGGCGGAGGCGTAGTCCGTGACGGAGGTGCCGAGCACGGGGATCTTGTTCGTGGCGGCCTGGGCGGCCAGCAGGGCCGGGGTGGCGTTTGCGAGGATGAGATCCACGTCGTCAGACACAAACTGGTTGCAGATGATGGCGCAGGTGGCGGAATCGCCGGAGGCGTTCTGCTCCACAAAGCTGACCTTGTCGCCGAGGGCCTTGGTCAGGGCGTCCTTGAAGCCCTGGGTGGCGGCGTCGAGCGCGGGGTGCTGCACAAGCTGGCAGATGCCCACGGTGTAGGAGTCGGCGGCAAAGGCGGAGGGGGCCGCGAGCGCGAAGACCATCGTCAGCGCGAGAATGAGAGCAAAGATTTTTTTCATGATCGTTTTCTCCTTTATCGGATTTTTGACGCGCGGGTTTTCAACAGACATCCCAAATCGAAACGCCGCCCAGACGGCAGTCTGTGCGGCGCGTTGTCGGAAACGGGATTCGGAATCCCCGTCCTGCAAGGGCGTTGGGTGCAGCACAAACCGCTATTACGTTCTCTGATACAGATAATCGTAATAGACGTATGCGGCTGTATAACGCATCCTCGGCATAACGCGGCTCCTTCTGTTTGATACCTGGACTTTAGCACTTTTTGGTGCTAAAGTCAACGGCGTTTTGCGGCGTTTTTCTCATTTCGGTAAAAAGCAACAGGAAAGCACAGGCCCGCCGGGGCTTCTTTGTTCAATTTTTGAAAGGAGAGCGCGCGGCGCCGAAGCGGTTATAGAAAAGAAGCGGCGAGACATTTCCCCGTGAACCATACGCTTCTGCTGTGGCGACATTGCGGGTCCTTAAACTTCACATGTCATCCTGAGCGCAAGCGAAGGATCCCCCGGTTGTCTACGGGATTCTTCGTCGCTTCGCTCCTCAGAATGACATGAAGTTTTAGCTGTTAAACATCCCCTACGGCGCACAAACGTTTCCGCCTGTCCGTAGGGGCCGATGCCCTCATCGGCCCGCAAGCCTGCGATGCGGCGCGGGCGTACCGCAATGCCAAAATGCCCCCGCAATGCCGATTTTTTGCGCTCCTGTATAATTTCCCGCAGAAGGGGAAATACTCCCGAGTGAATTGGTTACAGATCCTTTTTCGGAAAGGGGCAGGGGACGATGTTCAAGAAAAAATGGGTGCGGATGCTCGCCTGGATCGGCGGCGGTCTGGGGGCGCTTGCGGCGGCGGTGCTGGGCGCGTATTTTCTCTGGGAGAAGCCGCCCGAGACGGCCGCGGGGAACCCGGTTTTGACGGAGCTCGCGCAGGCGCAGAGCCCCGTGCCCTCCGCCTCTCTGCCGCCGAGCCCGACGCCGGACCGGGGCACCCCCTTTGAGACCGCGCGGCAGGACGGGGTCTACACCCTGCTGCTCGCGGGCAGCGACGACGGCACCGGCAATACCGACACCATCATGGTGGGCAGGCTCGACACCGTGCGGCACACGGCCAATTTCGTGAGCATCCCGCGCGACACGCTCATCAACGTGGACACGCCCATCCGCAAGCTCAACGCCGTCTACTGGACCGCGGTCTACAGCGGCGCGAGCGGCAGCGAAGCCCTGCGCCGGCATGTGAAGAAGCTCACGGGCTTTGACGTGGACTGCTACGCCATCCTCGAGCTCGACGCCTTCGAGCGGGCGGTGGACGCCCTCGGCGGCATCTGGTACGATGTGCCGCAGCGCATGTATTACGAGGACGGGCCGGTCATCGACCTGGAGCCGGGCTGGCAGCTTTTGAACGGGGAGCAGGCCATGTGGCTCTGCCGCTACCGGCGGGACTACGTGAACGGGGATCTCGACCGCATCGAGGTGCAGCACGATTTCCTCAAGTGCGCGGCGGAGCAGTTTCTCCAGCTCGGGAGCGTCCCGAACGTGAAGAAGGTGGCCTCGATCCTCGCCGAGAGCATGGACACCAACATGACGGCCGCGAACATGGCCTGGTTTGCCCGCCAGCTCCTGCGCTGCCGCAGCGAGGATGTGAACTTTTACACCGCGCCGAATACCCCGGCCTACGTGCACGATCTGAGCTACACCTTCCTCGATCTCTACAACTGGATTCAGATGATCAACGACTGTCTCAATCCCTCCACGGAGCCGGTGGGCGAGGGGCAGCTCGATCTCGTGTACCTGCGCGGCGGGGAGGTCTGCTGCACCACGGCCATCCAGGGCATCGCCTATTATTCCCTGGGCCGCCGCGATACCCCGCCTGCAAGCTATGAGGAGCCTGTGTATGAGGAGGAGCCGGTCGAAGAGGAGGAGCCGGACATCCTGCCCCCGCCCGAGAGCTGGATCACGGACACGCCGCCCGCGGAGGACGCATCCCCCGCCCCCTTCGCCCTGCCCACGGATATGGACTGGCTCACGGAGACGTGAGAAAAGAGTGGAGTGTGGAGTTGCTGTGTCCCCTTCGGGGAAGGATTCTATTTGCCTCCCTCTCTGAGGGAGGTGGCACGGCCGATCTCCCGCGAGGCCGTGACGGAAGGAGTACTCCCTCAGTCACGGCGCGGCCGTACACGCGCCGTGACAGCTCCCTCAGAGAGGGAGCCATGATAACGCCACACTGTCAAAAAGCCCTGGACTTTCGTCCAAGGCTTTTTGACATTCCCCGTCACATTCCGCGGCGCAGGCGGCGGATATCCTCCCCCACGAAGGGGAGGCACTGAAACTCGCCCAGGATGCGGGAGGCGATCTGCGGGGTGTAGCGCTTTGAGAGCTCGTCATTTGTGAGATTGGTGCTGATGACGGTCCTGCGCCCGTTCACGAGGCGGTTGTTGACCAGGGTGTAGAGCGCGCTCTGGGCCATGGGGGTCGTCATCTCGGTGCCGAGATCGTCGAGGATCATGAGGTCGCAGCTCTCCATCCGGCGGATGCGGACGGCGGCCGCCTCCCCCTCGGGCGTGTCGCGGGAGAACTTGGCCCGCTCGTAATACTCGAGCGCGGCGGAGGCGGTGTCATAGCACACGGAGAAGCCCCGGGCGGACACCACGCGGGCGATGCAGGCCGAGAGAAAGGTCTTGCCCAAACCCGTGCCGCCCTGAAAGAGGAGGTTCGGCGACGCGGCGGAAAAATTTTCGGCATAGCGGCGGCAGGCGTCGGACACCTTCCGCATCACGTCCCGCGGCACGAGGCCGGACGCGGGGTCGGGCTGGGCCGGATACAGGGAGAGATCAAAGTTTTCAAAGCGCTCGTCCCCGCGGCGCATCAGCGTGCCGAGCTCCTTTGTGAGCTCCCGGTTGTAGAGCGTGTCGAGGCATTTGCAGACCCGCCCCTCGTAAAGGCCGGTGTCGCGGCAGAGGGGGCAGGAGACGATCTCGTCGAGATAATCGGCGCGGAAGCCCGCCCCGGTCAGAAGCTCCGCCCGGCGCATCTGCAGATCGAGGTTCTCGTCCCGGAGCTCCGCGAGGCGCGCCTCAAGATCGGGGCCCTTCCCGATGGTGAGGCGCACAAGCTGGGCCATGTGGGAACGCAGCTTCTCGTCGATGCGGCGGATCTCCGGCACGCGGGCCGTCACCTCCGCATAGCGGCGAAGCGTCTCGTCCCGGTTTTTCTGGCGTATGTTTTCAAGCTCGCCCCTGGCGCGGGCCAGGAGCTTTCCGTCGTAGGGCATAATATCGCTTCTCCTTTGGCCCCTTTAGACAGGGGGGCCGTGAAAAGAGTCTTAAATCTTCTCCAGCGCGGCGAGGAGCTTGTCCATGTTGCGCGGGGCCTCCGGCTTGCCCGCCCGCCCTTTGGCCTTGCGGGTATCCCTGTCGCGCACCTCCGCCTCCGTGTGCAGGCCCTTCTCGTGCCAGCTTTTGAGGATGCCGTTCATATAGCTCCACTTGAGACTGCCCGTGTTCGTGAGCGTGCGGTCGTAGGCGAGAGCCAGAAGCTCCTCCCCAAAGCCCATGTCCAGCCACTCGGAGAGGTATTTCGTTTCCGTTGCGACGAGCGGGCGGCCCGAGATGCCGAGGATCTGCGCCGCGCGGCTGATCTGATCCTTACGCCGGCGGCTCGATTCGATATATTCCTCCGCCTGCTCGAGGGTGAGGATCTCCCGGTTTGCCCAGACATAGCCTTCCTTTTCGATGAGGCGCATGGAGGGGGGACTGCCCGCGGGCGCGGTGCTGACGCAGTAGTTGAGCAGCACCATGATGACCTCCGGCGGCAGGGCCAGATAGTCGTAGAGGCCGAAGAGCTTTTTGAGATCGCTGCTGGAGAGGATGCGCCCCAGGGCGCGCTGCGCCTCGGTGACGAGGGAGGCAAAGCGCGGGTCCTCGCGGCTTCGCACGGCGATGTCCTTCGCGGTGTATTCCGGCGTCTCGTCCGGCGGCGGGAGCTTTTCGGCGGGCGCGGGGGCGCTGTTTTTCTCCATGCGGCGGAGCTTTTCGCGCGCCGCCTCCATCTCCGCCCTCGTGCGGCAGAGGGCGCGGGCGGCCTCCTCGGTCCCGTCGGACCCGTGCAGGAGACGGTAGAGCCAGAGCAGGGCCACGTCCCCGTCGTGCGCGGCGACAAGACGCGAAAGCTCGTCCGCCGAAACGGTAAACCTGTCGCTGCCCATGCTCTCACCTCCCCGAATTTACGCATTGTTTACGCCGGGTTCGTATTATACCACGATTATCCCCTTGCCGCAAGTGCTGCGCCTGTGGTATAATTACACTGTATTTTTACGCTTAGCTCTTGCCTCTCCCTCTGGGAGAGGTGCCCCAGTGCTCACACCAATGTTATGAAGATAAAGAATGTCATCCTGAGCGAAGCGAAGGATCCCGTGGTTGGTTGCAGGAGGTACGAGATTCTTCGTCGCTATGCTCCTCAGAATGACACCAACTAAATGACATTGGTGCGCACACTGGGGCGGAGAGGGCTGTTCGTCAACACAGCACCCTCTCAGTCAGCGCCGCGAACGGCGCTGACAGCTCCCCCATAGGGGGAGCCAGGAATTCGATTTCTGACACAGACATAGAAGGAAACATACACAATGACAGAACTGCTCTCACCCGCCGGGTCGCCCGAGGCTGTGATCGCCGCGGTGCAGAACGGCGCGGACGCCGTCTATATGGGTCTCGGCAACTTCAACGCCCGCCGCGGCGCAAAGAATTTTACGGACGAGGAGTTTGAGCGCGCCGTGCGCTACTGCCGCATCCGCGGCTGCAAGGTCTATGTCACGCTCAACACCCTCGTGGGCGACCGGGAGGTGGAGGAGGCCCTGCGCACCGCCCGCCTCGCGTCCGAGGTCGGGGCCGACGGCATCATCATCCAGGACCTGGGCCTCGCCGCCGCGATCCGGGGCTACCTGCCGGACATCCCCCTGCACGCGAGCACGCAGATGTCCATCCACAATCTCGCCGGGGTCGAGGCCGCGGCGGAGATGGGCATGACCCGCGCGGTGCTCGCCCGGGAGCTGAGCCTGGACCAGATCCGCTACATCACCCAGAACGCCCCCATCGAGACGGAGATCTTCGTGCACGGGGCTTTGTGCTTCTGCCACTCGGGCCAGTGCTACATGTCGGCCCTGATCGGCCAGCGCAGCGGCAACCGGGGCATGTGCGCCCAGCCCTGCAGGCTTCAGTACTCGCTCGGCGGGCGCATGGACGACCACCCCCTCTCCCTCAAGGATAACTGCCTTGTGGACAGACTTCAGGAGATCGAGGAGGCGGGGGTCTCCTGTATCAAGATCGAGGGGCGCATGAAGCGGCCGGAGTACACCGCCATCGTCACGCGCATCTACGCGAACGCCCTCAAGGAGCACCGCCAGCCCTCCGCCGAGGAGCTGGAGGATCTCGAGCGGGCCTTCTCCCGCCAGGGCTTCACCCAGGGCTACTTCAACGGCGACCAGGAGGACATGTTCGGCGTGCGCACGGAGAGCGACCGGGAGACCGACCAGCTCTTCGCCCAGGCCCGCAAGGGCTATTCCGAAGGGGAGCTGCGCCGCGTGCCCGTGCATTTCTATACCCTCGTGGAGAAGGGCCAGCCCATCCGCGCCATCGCCTTTGACGACGAGGGGCACAAGGCCGTCGCCTCCGGGCGCGTGCCCGAGAAGGCGCGCGGCATCGGCCTTTCGCCGAGCTATCTGACAGAACAGATGTTCAAAACCGGCGGCACGCCCTATAACGTCGTGGAAAACCAGGCCAAGACGGACCCGGGCCTCTTCGCCCCCGCCGCCGCCATCAACGAGCTCAGGCGCAATCTCGTCGCGGAGCTCAGCGAGCAGCGCGGCAGGCCGCCCCGGCGCCGCGTGGGGACGATCCCCGCAAAGCCCAAAGGGGCCGCGCCCGGGACAGACCCCGCCATGATCTTCCAGGTCCTCTCACCCGAACAGCTCACGCCCGAGCTTGCGGCCCTGAAGCCCCGCTATCTCTATGTCCCCATGACGGTGATGGCGGAGTATTTTGACCTCCTCGAGCCCTTTGAGGAGCACGGGACCGTGCCGGTCGTGGTGCTGCCCCGGGTCATCACCGACGATGAGGAGCATATCGTGCGCCCCACGCTCGAAAAGCTATTCGACTTCGGCATCAACGAGGCCCTGGTGGGCAATCTCGGCCACGCGATGCTGGCAAAATCCGTGGGCTTCAACGTGCGCGGGGACTTCGGGCTCAACGCCTTCAACTCCCTCACCATGGCGGTTTTGCGCGAGGCGGGGCTTCTCTCCGCCACGGCGAGCTTTGAGCTGCGCATCGCCCAGATCCGGGACCTCTCCAAGACCATCGACACCGAGATGATCGTCTACGGCAGGCTCCCGCTCATGGTGTCGGACCAGTGCGTGATCCGCCATTCCTCGGGCCGCTGCACCTGCCAGACCCCGGCCCAGATGGCCGACCGCATGGGCGCCGTGTTCCCGGTCGTGAAGGAGTTCGGCTGCCGCAACGTCATCTACAACGCCCACAAGCTCTATCTCGCGGACAAGGCGGAGGATCTCTACGGCGCGGGCCTCTGGGGGATGCGCATGATGTTCACCACCGAGTCGCCCCGCGAGTGCCTCGAGGTCGCGAAGGTCTACCTCGGCCAGTCCGACTACCAGCCGAACGTCCTCACGCGAGGACTCTACTACCGCGGCGTCGAGTGAGACATGGCGATACCGGAGGGCCTGCCGAAACGGAAACAGATACGCCTGCAAACGTATGATTACAGCAGCACCGGCGTTTATTTTGTTACCATTTGTACAGCAGAAAAAAGATGTATTCTGTCCCGAATACCCGTAGGGGGCGGCGTCCTCGACGCCCCGAAAACGGAATTGTCTGCGCACGGCAAAATCGTTGAGAAAACAATTTTGGACATAGACCGACAGTATTCTGATTTGTCCATTGATAAATACGTTATTATGCCCAATCATATTCATCTGCTGATATCCGTGACGGACAACGGGGCGTCGAGGACGCCGCCCCCTACGGCGGCAAACGCACGGATACCCAGTGTCATATCAACACTGAAACGGTTTACAAACAAAGCCTGTGGGATATCTCTCTGGCAGCGGTCGTATTATGAGCATGTCGTGCGAAATGAAGACGACTACCGGGAGATTTGGGACTATATCGACACAAACCCCGCCCGCTGGGCGGATGACTGTTACTGGGCATAATGGGGCGTGTATTATTTGGCCGCCCCCTGCGGAGTTGAATCTGTTTGGAGATCACAAAAATGTCAATCATACTCGCCTCCGCGTCGCCGCGGAGGAAGGAACTCATGAAAATGCTCGGCGTGGAGGATCTACGGATCATTCCCGCGCGGGGCGAGGAAAGGGCCGATCCCGCCCTCCCGCCGGCGGAGCTCGTCAAAACGCTCGCCGCGCACAAGGCGCGGGAGGTGGCGGCCCAATGCGCGCCGGCGGATGTGATCGTCGCCGCCGACACCATCGTCTGGGCCGACGGGCGGGTCTTCGGAAAGCCCCACAGCGAGGCCGAGGCCGCCCAGATGCTCCGCACCCTCTCGGGCAGGCTCCACGAGGTCTACACCGGCGTCGCCGTGATCCAAAGCGGGCGGGAGCTTCTCGCGGCCGAGCGCAGCGCGGTCCGCTTCCGGGCGCTCTCGGAGCGGGAGATCGCCGCCTACATCGCGACCGGCGAGCCCATGGACAAGGCCGGCGCTTATGGGGCGCAGGGCAGGGCCGCCCTCTTTGTCGAGGGGATCGAGGGCGATTTCTTCAACGTCATGGGCCTGCCGCTCTGCAGGCTGGGAATCATGCTGCGCGAGCTGGGGGTTGAGCTGCTTTGAAGGAATATCTGAGAAAAAACGGCATCCGCGTGGGGCTCATCGTGGCCGCCGCGGCGCTCATCATCGGCCTCGGCGCGGCCGCCCGCAAGGGGAACATCGGCTTTGTCCAGAACGTGGCGGGCATCGTCAAGGCCCCGATCCAGAAGGTGCTCTCCTCCGCCGTCAACTGGTTCGACAGCATGTACGGCTACTTATACGAATACGACTCGCTGATGGCGGAGAACGAATCCCTCCGCTCCCAGCTTGCCGAGGCGCAGCAGTCCGCCCGCGACGGCATCGCCGCGAGTGAGGAAAACTCCCGCCTGCGCCAGCTCCTCGAGCTCAGGGAGAAGCACACGGACTATGTGATGGAGTCCTGCAAGGTGGTCCTCTGGTCGAGCTCCAACTGGTCCAGCGCCTTCACCATCTCCAAGGGCGCCTCCAGCGGCATCGAGCTGGGCGACCCCGTCATCACGGAGTACGGCGCGGTGGTCGGGCAGATCACGGAGCTCGGCACCAACTGGGCCACGGTCTCCACGGTCATCGACGTGGACATGTCCGTCGGCGCCTTCGTCGGGGCCACGGGCAACTCCGGCATGGTGGTGGGCGAGTATTCCTTCATGCGCGACAAGACCGCAAAGCTCACCTATCTCGCGGACGGCGCGCAGATCTTCGTGGGGGACGATGTGCTGACCTCCGGCTCCGGCGGCGCGTTCCCGGCGGGGCTCATGATCGGCACCCTCACCGCCGTGCAGACCGAGGCCGGCGGCCAGATCGAATACGGCATCGTGGAGCCGCAGGCCAAGCTCGACTCCCTCGTGCAGGTGTTCGTCATCAAGAGCTTTACCGTCGTAGAGTAAAAATAGATTCTGTTCTTCTTTTTCTGCCAATTCAAAGCCCTGCGCTTTGAATTGGAGAGGAGAACGGAAGGAACGGATATGTCGCCCTCCCGGCCCTTCGAAACCGGGAGGGCAGAATGGAGTGAGTTTCGTTCGACGATGAGAGATCTGCTGGAAAAAATCAATCTCGGCAAGACGCTCCGGTATCTGCTGTTTTTGTTTCTGACGCTCATGGCGCAGAACATGGTCTTCAGCCATATCCGCGTCTACGGCGTGTGCCCGCTGGTGCTCCCGGCGGCAGCGGCGGCGGCCGGCATGTTCGAGGGGGCCACCTGGGGGCCGCTCTTCAGCCTGCTGATGGGCTACTTTGCGGACATGAGCTTTGTGGAAAACCGCGTGTTTTTCCTGCTGCTTCTGCCGGCGCTGAGTCTTTTGGCCGCGTTTCTGTCCCAGTTTTTCATCAACCGCCGCTTTTTCGCCTTTATGGGCGTGGCGTTTCTCGCGCTTGTCATCACGGCGCTTTTGCAGATGCTCAAAACCCTCGCGGGCGACGCCTGGAGTACCGACATGCTCGTCGTCGCCGCGCTGCAGACCCTGCTCTCCCTGCCCGCCGCGGCGCTGACCTACCCCCTGCCCGCAAAGTGGGGGAGAGAGTGAAAGGGTTCATCCAGATGTGCGCAGGCCGGTCGATCCCTCAGTCACGGCCTCGCGTGAGATCGGCCGCGACAGCTCCCTTTCACAAAGGGAGCTTAAAATGAAAGGATTATTATGAACAGCAAACTCATCAGCCGGGGAAGGCTTGCGGCGCTGGCGGCCATTGTGGTGCTGCTGCTCGCGGTGTACATGTACTTCCTCTACCAGCTCCAGATCGTCAAGGGCGAGGAATACTATAACCGCGCAAACGAACTGATCCAGACCAAGCGCACGGTCACGGCGGCGCGCGGCAACATCCTTGACCGCTACGGGCGGGTGCTTGTCTCCAATGCCGAGTGCTATAACCTCAGAATCGACACCGACAAGCTCTTTGCAAACGAGGACCCGAACTCCGTCATCCTCCAGCTTGTGAGCATGGTGCGCTCCTACGGGGACGAGTACACGGACGATCTGCCCGTCACGCTCGAGCCGCCCTTTGAATACGACCCGAACATGACCGCCATCCAGCGCACCATGCTGGAGGCGTACTATAAGCGCCAGGGCCTGGACCCCAACTGCACGGCCGTGGAGCTCATGAGCTATATGCGCACGCGCTACAGCATCGACAACAGCTATTCCGCCGCCGAGATGCGCCTCATCGCGGGCGTGCGCTACTCCATCAACGTGCGCTACGCCATCAATACCGCCGACTATGTCTTCGTCCAGGACGCGAGCATGAATCTCATCTCCTCCATCATGGAAAACAAGCTCGTCGGCATCGAGGTCAAGCGCGCCTACATCCGCCAGTACTCCACCGACTACGCGGCCCACATCCTGGGCTATGTCGGTCTCATGACCCAGGAGGAGTACGAGAAATACTCCCTCCTCGACTACTCCACCGACGCCATGGTGGGCAAGGACGGCATCGAGTACGCCTTTGAAAACTATCTCCACGGCCAGGACGGGGAGGTGGAGGAGACCCGCAACGCCGCCGGCACCATCCTCGCCACGGTCTACACCAAGGAGCCCGTGCCCGGCAACCACATCTATCTCACCATCGACTCCGTCCTCCAGGAGCAGACCGAGCGCATTTTGGGCAACGGCGTGGAGATCCTCAAAAAGAACATCGCCCAGAAGCGGGCCGAGGGTACCGCCCGCGGCGACTACAATGTGGATCTCAAGGACAACATCACCGGCGCCTCCGCCGTGGTGGTGAGCGTGAAGGACGGCTCCCCCCTCGCTCTGGCGAGCTGGCCGACCTACGACGTGTCCCGCATCATCGAGGACTATCAGGAGCTGCTCGCGGCGGAGAACGCCCCGCTCTTCAACCGCGCCCTGCTCGGCACCTATGCCCCCGGCTCCACCTTCAAGCCCTGCACCGCCATCGCGGGTCTCACCAAGGGCATCATCAACACCGAAAAGAAGATCAAGTGCCAGGGCGTGTACACCCGCTACGCCGCTGAAGGCTACGCGCCGGAATGCTGGATCTGGAACGTAAACAAGAAGGAGCACCTGACCCACCCGGAGGAGAACGTCACCACCGCCATCCGCGATTCGTGCAACTACTTCTTCTATACCGTGGGCAACGATCTCGGCGTTGACGACATGGGCGAGTTTGCCGCCGCCTTCGGGCTCGGGCAGTTTTCCGGCATCGAGCTTGTGGAGGCCAAGGGCAACATGTCAAACCGCGCGAACCACCAGGACTACGCGGGCTCCGAGTGGCGCATCGGCGACACGCTGCAGGCCGCCATCGGCCAGTCCGACTCCGTGTTCACGCCGATCCAGATGGCCGAGTACTGCGCCACCGTCGCAAACGGCGGCACGCGCTACTCCGCCTCCATCATCAAGACCATCCGCAACTACGACTACACCGAAAAGCTCTACGAGCGCGAGAGCCGCGTCATGTCCAAGGTGGAGACGCCCCAGTACAACTGGGACGCCGTACACGAGGGGATGTGGATGGTGCTCAACGACTACACCAACGAGACAAACGCCAACATCTGGGTCCCCTGCGCCTGGCGCTGCGCCGGCAAGACCGGGACCGCCCAGAAGGGCGAGGGCATCCAGAACGACGGCATCTTCATGTGCTACGGCCCCTACAAGGACCCCGAGGTCGCGATCTTCGTCGTGGTCGAGCGCGGCGGCGCCGGCGCGGACGTGCAGTTCATCGCCCGCCAGATCATGGACGCCTACATCACCATCCGCGGCTATTCCGACACCTCCGAGCCGGAGATGACACTGTTGAAGTGAGCATCGCTCCCGCCTGCCCGTAGGGGCCGATGCCCTCATCGGCCCGCGCGGGGCTTTAAAGCCCCCCTTTAGGCAAGGGGGCCTTCAAACGTCCCCATCTCACCGTAGGGGCGGGGCTTGCCCCGCCCGGCGGCACAAGATAAACACAAATAGAAATGTACGGCGAAATCGTAGTCAATCTACGAAATCGCCGTACATTTTTTGCATATGGGAACATTTCCCCGCGCGGGCGGGGCAAGCCCCGCCCCTACGGAGGGAACGGAGGTTTTGTGTTTATACGCACATTTCTGTAATGGCGGGGCTCCGGGCGG
>CADBCV010000042.1:11739-12094 GCA_902793285.1 Oscillospiraceae bacterium | reverse complement strand
TGAATATGGCAATAGCATTGCCTCTCTTTGGGAGCAGGTCAGCGATGAGATAGAGCAGCGTTATGACCTTACACATGCCAAAATCTATCTGCACGGGGATGGCGCTGCATGGATCAAACAGGGGCTTGAGTATCTGCCGAACTGCGAATTTGTTCTTGATCGTTACCACAAGAACAAGGCCATCAAACAGGCATTAAGCGGCATAGACCGCATGGCGGCGAGCCAGTATGAGCATCATATCCGGAAGGCCTTAGACGAATGTGATCGAGACAAGTTGATGGCTATTCGAGATACACTTCTAAGCCGCTATCCTGACCGAGAGAAGACAATCCGTGAAAACATGAATTATTTACTG
>CADBCV010000042.1:0-11661 GCA_902793285.1 Oscillospiraceae bacterium | reverse complement strand
ACATTCCCGGCAAGGCTCTACAAGATTACCCCGCTGTTCAATGCACTTAGGCCATTTTGAGCCCTTTTTTATTTTTCCTACAACTACTTGACACGGACGTACCGTGTTTTCCATTTGACAAGCGCATCCCTTCCCGCTACAATAGCGCCACACACTCAGGAAAAGGGGACAAGTCCATGAACAAGCTGCTCAACGATTTCACCGGCACCGTGCGCCGCGCGGTGGACGATTACGACATGATCCAGGCGGGCGACCGCGTGGCGGTGGGCGTCTCGGGCGGGAAGGACAGTATGCTGCTGCTCCTCGCGCTCAACCACCTGCGCCGCTTCTACCCGCAGCCCTTTGAGCTGGAGGCCATCACCATCGAGCTCGGCTTCGAGGGGATGGACTTCACGCCCGTGAGGGAGCTCTGCGAGAGCCTGGAGATCCCCTACACCTGTCTCAAGACGGACATCAAGGAGATCGTCTTCGACGTGCGGCAGGAGGACAACCCCTGCTCCCTCTGCGCGAAGATGCGGCGCGGCGCGCTCAATGACGCGATCCGCGCGCGGGGCGTCACGAAGCTCGCCCTCGGGCACCACTTCGACGACGCGGTGGAGACCTACATGATGAGCCTCCTCTTTGAAGGGCGCATCTCCTGCTTCCGGCCCGTGACCTATCTCGACCGCTCCGGCGTCACGCAGATCAGGCCGCTCATCTACGCCGGGGAGCAGAAGATCGCGAATGTCGCCGCGGCGCTGCACGTCCCGGTGGTGGAGAACCCCTGCCCCCAGGACAAGGCCAGCAAGCGCTGGGAGATCAAGCAGCTTTTAAAAACGATGAGCGCCGAATACCCGGACATGAAGTCCAAGATCTTCGGCGCCATGCAGCGCTATCCCCTCCCCGGCTGGGAGCCGAAGGAGAACTGGCGGCTTGCGAAATAAGCGTCAGTCGAACGCGAGGTTCCACACGCAGTCCGCGGGGACCGTCCCGGGGGGCGCGGCGATGTAGCTCTCCCCCTCCGGGGCGGGGAGATAGCAGGTGCAGGTCTTCGCGCCGAGGGAAGCCCCGACCGAGGCCGCGATCGCCTCGCAGCGCTCCGGCGTGTCTGCGATGAGCTCCTTGATGAGGCAGGTGTCCCCGTCGAGCTCCGCCGTGCAGAGCCCGCCCGCCGCGGCGTAGAGCCCGCCGCCGTAGAACTTGCAGAAGCGGCGCATGAACTCCATCGTAGCCTCGGTGGGGCAGAGATGGTTTCTCCCCTCCAAAAGCGCCTCCCGCCGGGCGAGATACGTTTCGGCCGTGAGCTCCTCCACCGGTGTCACGGGGGCGCAGCTTACGGTGTGCGCCCGCCGGTACAGGGCGCAGTCCAGCCCCAGCAGGCGGTGGTACCAGCCGTAGAGCGGCGCGTCCGCCGGAAGGGTGGTGAGAAAGGCCGCCCCCCGCTTTTGGGCCAGCTCCGCCGCCGCCCCGGTCAGGGCCTTGCCGATGCCGAGACCGCGGTACTCGGCCGCCACCATCACAGCGTAGAGATAGCCCACGCGGGGGGGCTTTTTCTTTTTGCCCGCGAGCGTAAAGCCGTCCATCACATGGGCCGCGCCCACGGGCCTGCCGTCCATCTCCGCCACGACCGCCGAGCCCATCTCCGGGAGCAGGGCGTAAAATTCCGCCGTAAAGCCCGGGGGGTCGCCGAACACGTCCCGCCACAAAAGCGAGAGCGCGGGCGCATCTCCCGGCCCGTATTCGCGTATCGTGTACTCTGTCATGCGTCGTCTCCGATCCATTTTGCCGCGTATTTTTTAAGCAGATACGCGGGCTTGTAGGATTCCTTGGATTTGCGGATGGCCTCGAGCCCCATGTCGTCCTCGCGGTTCATCCAGCGGAGCTCCGGGTGCTTCTGGAGGAGCATCCGCGTGAGCTCCCGGCACACCATGGGGTAAGCGCCGTTTACGTCCGCCGCCGCCTTCTCCACATGCACGTCGAAGGTGTCGGAGCTTGTCATCTCGCCGAAGGAAAAGCCCAAAACCTTCCCCTCTGCAAGCAGGACGCCGCCCTCGAGCGCCAGCTCCTCATAGTGGTCGAAGGCCCGCTCGATGGCCTCATGCTCGAAGACGATGCTCTCGTCAAGACGGTCTGCGTTGTCCGCGGTCCAGGTCTCCAGCATGTCCCGGCAGGCGGGGATATTCTCCCTCGTGAGCGGGACGAAGGCCCAGTCGTGCTCCGCCTCGAAGCGGTTGCAGTGGTTCTTTTTCCCGTGCAGGGCTTTGCCGGAATAGGTGGCGAGCTTTTCGGCCTCGTAGATATAGTCGGCGTACTTCTCCTCCTCGCAGAAGCAGAAGCCGCCGGGGAACTCCGCCTCCAGCAGGGCCTTGTGCTTTTCGGTGATGCCGCGCATCAGGAAGGGGTACTGCTTCATGGCGGCATACTCCCGCAGGGCCTCGATCGCGGGGCGCAGCGGGCCGCAGCCGATGGGATAGACGAAGGCGGGCTTCCCGTGCAGGCGCACCTTGGTGAGGGTGCGCTCCCCCATGTCGCACACGAGCTGGCGGTAGTGCGCATCCCAGATGAACATATTGCCGAAGTTAAAATCCGCGCTGGGGGAATCCTCACACCACAGGTGGCGGTCGATCCACTCCTTGTCCAGGATGGAGATTGCGTGAAACTCGATCATACATACACGCCGTCGCAGACGGCTTTGATTTCCTTTCTCAAGCTGCGAAGATCCATGAATGCCTCCGGCCGCCGGCTCAGATCGCGCAGCAGGGCAGAGGGGTGGTAGGTCGCCATGCAGCGGCGGCCGTCGATATCGTACCAGACCCCGTGCTCGCGCGTGATGCGAAAGTCGGGATCGATGAGAGCTTTGGCCGCGATGCGGCCGAGGCAGACGATGATTTTCGGGTCGAGGAGCGCGATCTGCCGGTCAAGCCACTCGCGGCAGGCGTCCTGCTCCACGCCGAGGGGGTCGCGGTTTCCGGGCGGGCGGCACTTGACGGTGTTCGCGATATAGACCATGCCGCGGTCAAGGTCGATCATCTTCAGCATGTCGTCCAGGAGCTTCCCCGCGGGGCCGACAAAGGGCTCGCCCAGGAGATCCTCCTGCTCGCCCGGCCCCTCGCCCACGAGGAGGATCTGGCTCTTCTCATTGCCGACGCCGAAGACCAGCTTGTGCCGCGTCTCGCAGAGCGAGCACCTGCGGCAGCCGGCGCATTCACTTTTCAGAGCCTCCCACGAATCCACGGGCAGCGCCTCCTCCCTCGCGCCGCCGGGAAAGTGGCACTTGCAAGTCACCCGGCCGCGTATTATAATCATGGTATTACAGGTAAATGTTATATTATCATCTTTTCCCCGGGCCTGCAACTGTTTTGCGCGGGGAAGGCGAATCATGGGAGATGTATTATGGCTGAATTTGAAAATTATCTGTCCCCCGGCAGGAAGGGCCACCTGATCGGCATCGGCGGGGTGAGCATGTCCTCGCTCGCGGAGGTGCTGGCCGGGATGGGGCTTGTCATCACGGGCTCAGACATGAACGAGGGCGCGAACATCGAAAGTCTCCGGCAGAAGGGCATCCTCATCCACATCGGCCACAGCGCCGGAAACCTCGCGGACGATGTGGAATTTGTGGTGCGCACCGCCGCCGTGCACGACGACAACCCCGAGATCCAGGCCGCCCACGCGCGCGGCATCCCGGTCTTTGAGCGGACCCAGGCGTGGGGCGCCATCTCCAAGGACTACGCGAATGCCCTCTGCATCTGCGGCACCCACGGCAAGACGACCACCACCTCCATGTGCACCCACATCATGATGGCCGCCGACAAGGACCCCACCGTCATGATCGGCGGGACGCTGCCGCTTCTGAAGGCGGGCCACCGGGTAGGCCACGGCAACACCATCATCATGGAGGCCTGCGAGTACTATAACTCCTTCCTCTCCTTCCACCCCACGGTCGCCGTCATCCTGAACGTGGAGGCCGACCACCTGGACTTCTTCAAGGATCTGGACGATGTGAAGCACTCCTTCCATCTCTTCGCGAAGCGTGTGCCGCAGGACGGCTACGTGATCGCAAATCTGGACGATCCGAACACCATGGACGTGATCCGGGATATCGACGGGCGCGTCATTACCTTCGGTCTCAGCCCGGAGGCCGACGTGACCGCCGCGAATATTGAGTTTCTGGGCGCAAACTCCCGCTTTGACATCCTCTACAAGGGGAAGCTCTTCACCGACGTGACCCTGCACGTGCCGGGGATGCACAACGTCAAAAACGCCCTTGCCGCGACCGCCGCCTGCATCAGTCTCGGCGTGCGCCCGAACGCGGTCAAGTACGGGCTCGCGGGCTTCAACGGCGCGGGCCGCCGCTTTGAGTTCAAGGGCAAGTATAACGGCGCGGACGTGTATGACGACTACGCCCACCACCCGGGCGAACTCAAGGTCCTGCTCGACGCGGTGGAGCAGCTCAACTACAAGCGCACGGTGCTGGTCTTCCAGCCCCACACCTACTCGCGCACCGCCGCCCTCTTCGAGGATTTTGTCGAGCAGCTCAAGCGGCCTGACGTGGTGTTCCTCGCGGAGATCTTCGCCGCGCGGGAGAAGAACACCATCGGCATCTCCTCGGCGGATCTGGCAAAGCGGGTGGACGGCTCCATCTTCTGCCAGACCTTTGACGTCATCGAGGACGCCCTGCGCGCCATTGCCCACCCGGGCGACATCGTGCTCACCGTCGGCGCGGGCGACGTGTATAAGATCGGCGAGCGCCTCGTGGACGAGGACAGGTAAGACCGGCCTTGCCGCGAAGTAACTTTTCCTTCTAAGCTCCCTTTCGAAAAGGGAGCTGTCACGAAGTGACTGAGGGATCGACCGTCCTGCACCCGGTTTCGGCTGATTCATGTACGGGCCGAGGAAAACCGATCCCTCCACCGCTTTCGGCGGTCCCCCTCCCTTTTTGAAAGGGAGGTCAGGAAGTGTCGTAGGGGCGGGCGTCCTCGACCGCCCGGCGGCACAATGTCGGTTTTACGATTTCGCCCGGGCGCGGAATATAAACGCCGGTTCCTCCGCGCGGGACGTCGAGGACGCCGTCCCCTACGGTATGAACGCACATTCTGCCTTGATATTAACGTTTCCGATACGGTAACGCTGCGGGCGGATACCAAAAACACATATATATTTAGGAGGAATGTCCCATGAACGAAGTTTTGAAAACCATCTCCAAGATCGGCATTGTGCCGGTCATCGCGCTGGACGACGCGAAGAAGGCCGTGCCCCTCGCGAAGGCGCTCGTCGCGGGCGGCCTGCCCGCGGCGGAGATCACCTTCCGCACAGCGGCGGCGGAAGAGGCCATCCGCGCCATCAAGGCGGAGGTCCCCGAGATGCTGGTCGGCGCCGGCACCGTCACGAGCAGGGAGCGCCTGGACCGCGCCCTCGCGGCGGGCTCCGAATTCATCGTCACCCCCGGCTTCAACCCCGACACCGTGAAATACGGCATCGACAAGGGCGCCCTCATGCTCCCCGGCACCGCCACCGGCGGCGAGATGGAGCAGGCCATGGCCCTCGGGCTCGAGGCGGTGAAGTTCTTCCCGGCCGAGGACAACGGCGGCATCAAGAAGCTCAAGGCCATGGCCGGCCCCTACCGCGAGCTCATGTGGATGCCCACCGGCGGCGTCAACACCAAGAACATGATGGACTACCTCTCCTTCCCCCAGATCATCGCCTGCGGCGGCACCTGGATGGTGAAGAAGGATCTCATCGAGGGCGCGTGCTGGGACGAGATCACCGCCATCTGCCGGGACGCCGTGAAGGTCATGCTGGGCATTGAGCTTGCCCACGTCGGCGTCAACACCGAAAGCCGCGAGGAGGCCGAGCGTCTGGCAAAGCTCGTGAGCGGCATGATGGGTCTCTCGACGCGCGACACCGGCAAGTCCTGGTTTGCCTGCGACAACGGCATCGAGTTCATGAGCCGCAAGGGTCCCGGCACCATGGGGCACATCGGCTTCAAGACCAACAGCGTCGAGCGCGCCATGTACCACCTTGGGCTCCAGGGCATCGAATTTGACGAGAGCAGCATCACCTATACCGAGAAGGGCGCGCCCAGATTCGTCTACTTCAAGGGCGAGTTCGGCGGCTTTGCCATCCACCTTGTCAACAGGTGAGCGTCGCGCGGGACCATGATACTCGCCATTGACGTGGGCAACACCCACATTGTAATCGGCATGGTCGAAGACGGCGTCATCCAAAACACCGTGCGCGTGCACACCGACCCCCGGGAGACCGCCACGGAGCAGCTCATCAAGCTGCGCCAGATCACGGATTACTACGGTCTCGACCCCAGGAGCTTCGAGGGCAGCATCCTCTCCTCCGTTGTGCCGCCGGTGACGAAGTCGCTCAAGACCGCGCTCGAGGCGCTCACCGGCAGGCGGACGATGGTCGTGGGGCCCGGCATCAAAACCGGGCTCAACCTCCGCGTGGACGAGCCCGCGAGCGTCGCGGCGGATCTCATCGTCGGCGGCGTCGCGGCGGCCGCCTGCTATGGCACCCCCGCCATCGTCATCGACATGGGGACTGCCATCACCCTCACCGTGGTGGACGGGAAAAACTGCTTTCGCGGCGGGGCGATCCTGCCTGGTGTGAAGCTCTCCTACGGCGCGCTCGCCGCGGGGACAAGCCTCCTGCCCGAGATCGCCGTCCTCCCGCCGAAGAAAGTGGTGGGCGCCAACACCGTGGACTGTATGCGCTCCGGCGCGGTCTTCGGCACCGCCGCCATGCTCGACGGGATGATCGAGCGCATGGAGGCCGAGCTCGGCTACCCCTGCACGGTGGTGGCGACGGGCGGGCTCGCGCAGGACGTTATCCCCTGCTGCCGCCGCCCCGGCATCATCCTCGACCGGGAGCTGCTGCTGCGCGGCCTCTGGATGATCTACCAGAAAAACCGCTGAGACGCAGGCGCATAATATCTGACCTCCCGCATACGCCAGGGGCCGTTTCCAAACGGCCTCTGTTTTTTATGCGGGCGGGAAGCGCCGGTCCTTGTCCCCGCCTGCCGTAGGGGCCGATGCCCTCATCGGCCCGCAATGTACGCATATCGGAAGTATTAAGGGAAAAGGGCTTCCCCTTGAGGGGAAGCTGTCACAGCCGATCTCCCGCGAGGCTGTGACTGATGAGGTGGAACCCGCCGCCTTTGACCGGCTCCGTACAAGGCGCAGCGCTGCCACCTCATCCGTCATCCGGCTTGCGGGGGACGCCGGATGCCACCTTCCCCTCCAGGGGAAGGCTTTCAAACGGGCCGTGCTTTGCCCCCCCTGCGGGGGGGCTTTTTTACGCCCTTACTTGTTTTGTAAAAACATTTTGTTAAAAAATACACAACGATTTGCCCAAAAAAGTGGGCGGCACTCATTTTTAAAGTGTTTATCTTGCATAATGGGCGGGCGTGTGTTAGAATACTGACGATAGTATCATCCGTGTATCGCGCACTTTTCTCAGACAGGGGGAATGCATATGGAACAGAAAGCCAAGATTCTGACAGTGGCCGGCAAGGGCGGCGTCGGGAAGACCTCCATCTGCGCCTCGATCGTCCGGCTTCTGGCGGAACAATACCCCGACAAGAAGATCCTGGCCATCGACGCGGACCCCGCCGTCGGCCTGTCCGTTGCTCTTGGCGTGGATGTGAAGCTCACGCTCGACGACATCCGCATGAGCATCGTCGACAGCGTGGAAAACGGCGAAACCAAGGCCGCGCTCGAGCTTTTGAGCGAGGCGCGCTTCCGCATCTTCGACGCCCTGGTCGAGATGCCGGGCTTTGCCTTTCTCGCCATCGGCAGGCCGGAGAGCTCCGGCTGCTACTGCAAGGTCAATTCCTATCTCAAGGAAGTCATCTCCATCCTCGCAAACAGCTTTGACTACGTCGTCATCGACGGCGAGGCCGGCATCGAGCAGATCCAGCGCCGCGTGATGGAAAAGGTCACGCACCTCATCCTCGTGACCGACCAGAGCAAGAAGGGCGCCCAGGTCATCGCCACCATCAAGCAGGTGGCGGATGAGCTCATCGCCTACGACCGCATCGGCGTCATCGTAAACCGCGTCACGAATCCCGAGCTTGTGGACGCCTTCGAGACCCCCGGCGTCGACATCCTCTCCTTCATCCCCGCGGACAGCGCCTTTGCCGCAAACGACATCATGGGCAAGAGCGTCATGGCCCTGCCCGCGGATTCCGCCATGCTCAAGGGAGTGAGGGAAGCACTCCGGAACATAGAAATTCTTGAAAAAGAGGTGTAACATTTGAAAGATCTGAAGCATCTGATTTTCTTTGAAAAGCTGCTTGAGAGCGCCGACAATGAGCTGGTCCGGCAGGCGCAGGCGGAGGGCGGCATCGCCCTCGGCTATACCTGCTACCACATGCCCGAGGCGCTGCTCAACGTCGGCAACTGCTTCTCGGTACGTCTGCGCGCCCCCAACACCGGCTCCATCGACATCGCCACCTACTACATGTCCAACTACACCTGCGAGTACGCCCGCGCGCTCGTGGAGCGCGGCATCGAAGGCGGCTACCAGTTCCTTGACGCCATGATCGGCGTGGACGCCTGCTCGATGATGAACCGCGCCATGGAGCATTTTGAGATCCTCCATGTCAATGACAAGCCCAACTTCTTTGTCACCCACTGCGACATTCCCTTCAAGGTCACGGACTACACCCTCGACTCCTATGTCAAGCAGATGCAGATCCACGTCCTCGATCAGCTCCACGAGAAATTCGGCGTGGACATCTCCGAAGAGTCCATCCGCAAGGCCGTGGCCGAACATAACGAGGTCTGCGCCATCCTCACCGAGATCGGCCAGATGCGCAAGGCCGAAAACCCCGTCATCACGGGCTATGAATACCACGTGCTGAACCTTGTGTCCTTCACGTGTCCGAAGAAGCTCATCCTGCCGTATCTGCGCGAGACGCTGGAGGAGCTCAAAACCCGCGAGCCGGACGAAAAGAGCCCCTTCCGCGCGAGAGTTGCGATCGTCGGCTCCGAGATCGACGACCCCAAGCTCACCCAGCTCATCGAGGGCTGCGGCGCGCTGGTGGTGTCCGACCGCTTCTGCTTCGGCTCCACGCCCGGGCGCGAGATCATCGAGCTCCGGGACGACGAGCCCGCCCTGCCCCAGATCTGTATGCACGTCATGCAGCACTCCGAGTGCGCCCGCTACATCGCCGACGAGAAGGTCCTCCAGCGCCGCGAGACGGCCGACCGCCTCGCCAAGGAGTACCGAGCCGAGGGCATCATCTACGAACAGATGAAGTACTGCGACTACTGGGGCTTTGAGCGCGCCCTGGTCTCCCACATCATGCACGACGAGTACGGCTGGCCCGTCCTGTCCATCGACAGGCTGTACAACAACGGCAACTCCGGCCAGCTCCGCACCCGCGTACAAGCCTTCGTAGAGTCGCTTGAAATCAAACGTATCCACAAGGAGGCACAGAAGAATGGCTAAAAAGCAAAAACCGGTCTACCCGAATCCGAGATTCTGGAAGGCCAAGGACAATATGGACTGGAAGAAGCAGGGCGAGAACGCAGCCGAGTTTCTCGGCATCGCCTGGGATCTTCTGAAGGCCACCGACTGGAAGCAGTTCGGCCAGGACCGCGTCAACGACTGCAAGGCCGACTGGGAGCGCGTAAAGGGCGAGTACGCCGACTTCATGGCGCTCGATAATGGCGAGAAATGGGACCGCGTCGTAAACGGCGAGCGCAGTCTCGGCCGCCTCTACCGCAAGGGCGCGATGGCCACCGTCCGCCGCGAGTGGCGCGGCGTGAAGGACACCGCCTATGACTTCTGGGAGTGGGCAAAGCTCTGGGGGATGCTGCTCGCCACCTTCTCGAAGGACCTGATCCCCGCGCTGAACGGCGCGCTCTGGTACCGCTGGATGATCTCCTACTTCTGCTGCCACGGCTTTATGGATAAGAACATCCTGGGTCTTCGCGGCTCGAACCTCCGCATGAGCCATGAGCTCACCTATCAGATCTTCCGCTATGTGGCGGAGAACCTGGTGCTCCTCAACAAGGCCGACCGCAAAAACGGCAACAGCGACGAGCTCAACCGCATGATGGTCACCTTCGACGAGATGACCATGGGCCAGATCATGGCGGGCTTCCCCGATCTCTGCGGCATCCCGCACCAGCTTCTGCCCATGTTCCTCGTCAGCGAGATCGACCAGCTCGTCTGCATCCCCTATATCGATGCGGTGGAGTCCTACGGCCTGCCCGCCGACACCTGCCCCGTGCCGTCGTCCGAGTGCGGCGCGCTCGTCATCAACGCCCTGCCCGACATGGGCTCCGGCTTCATCTCGAGCTCCATGCCCTGCGACGGGTCCACCATGGCCTCCTCCTACTTCTCCCGCCGCTTCCCGAATATCCCGGTGTTCCACCTCTGCTTCCCCGTCCGCTACCTGGATGAGGCGACCGTGCAGATGGGCGCGGAGGATATCAAAGCCTGCATCAAGTGGATCGAGGAGCGCACCGGCGCGAAGTGGTCCTGGGACGCCTACTTCACCTGCATGAAGCGCTTCAACCAGGAGACCGACCTTGAGCTCAACAAGTGGGAGATCAACAAGTCCTCCCGCCCGCAGCTCATCGGCCCGAGCTATGAGCTGTTCCGCAAGTGGAACTATGAGATGGACGGCGGCATCGACCCGCGCGTCCTGCCCTCCATGCAGAAGGTCGACAAAATGCTCATGAAAGCCTACGAGAAGGGCGAGACCGCCTGGCCCGCGCGCAAGATGAAGTACCGCGCCATCGTCTGGTCCTGCCCGGCCCACTACTATGCGAACTTCTCCAACTGGCTCGCCAACTGCTGGGGCATCGACGTGCTGGTCGAGATGGAATCCCTCAACTTCACCAAGCACCTCGAGACCGAGGACAAGGAAGAAGCCCTGCGCGACCTCGCGAGGCTCTACGAGCGCATGGTCATGCGCCGGCACACCAACGGCGGCTACCAGAACGTCGTGGACGAGTGCTGGGCCCAGTGCGAGGCATGGAACGCAAAGCTCGTCATCATGTACCAGAATGTGGCCTGCAAGAACATGGCGACGGTCCAGGGCATCCTGGACGAGCAGGGCAGGGCCCGCGGCTACGATCTCATCTGGATCGAGCACGACCTGATGGACCCGCGCACCGTCTCCCGCCGCACCATGCGCGACAAGGTCAACGAGTACATGCGCACGGTCATGAAGGCCGAGCCGGTCGATCCCTCCCTCGTCGAGTTCGAGGACGAGGTTTGCATGTAATCGCGTTAAAAAACATGCCGGTGGCATGTTTTTAGCGATTACCGCAGGAGCTATGCTCCGAGGAGGGCAGTTCGCAGGCTGCACCCCCTGCCTCCCCCTCTGAGGGAGGGGGACCGCGAAGCGGTGGAGGGAGTCTCACAAACTCCCTCAGTCACCAGTGTGCGCACTGGTGCCAGCTCCCTCAGGGAGGGAGCCAAGAGCCTCCCTCTCTGAGGGAGGGGGACCGCGAAGCGGTGGAAGGAGTCTTCACGGGCTCCCTCAGTCACCAGTGTGCGCACTGGTGCCAGCTCCCTCAGAGAGGGAGCCTATAAAGAATAACGGAGGAATTATATATGAAATACTTCGGCGGTTGTGACGTTGGGTCCACCTATACCAAGGCGGTCATCCTGGACGAGAACGGCAAGATGGTTGCCGACACCACCATTCGCAGC
>CADBCV010000041.1 GCA_902793285.1 Oscillospiraceae bacterium | reverse complement strand
GCAGAGCATAATGGAGATATATGGTCAAGGGCTTCAACGCAGTATGGCGCAAATTTTGCCGGGAAGACTTAAAGTTTTCTATCAAGGGATAGTATCAGAGCATGGACGCGAGCTGGGACTTTTCCTCGCCGTTCTCCTGCCCGGGATCGGGCAGGGTGTCGCGCAAAAGGATATCCGCCGTGCGGGCGAGGACCATCTTCCCCGGCTCGACCGAGTGGGTGAGCCAGACGCTGCCGCCGATGACGCAGCCGCTGCCGATGCGCGTGCTGCCGCCGAGGACCGTCGCGCCCGAGTAGATGACCACGTTGTCGCCGATGTCGGGGTGGCGCTTGATACCCTTGACGAGGGTGCCGTCCTCCTCCACGGCGAAGCTCTTGGCCCCCAGCGTCACATGCTGGTAGAGCTTCACATGCTCGCCGATGGTGGTGGTCTCGCCGATGACGACGCCGGTGCCGTGGTCAATGAAGAAGTAATCGCCGATGGTTGCGCCGGGGTGGATGTCGATGCCGGTGAGCCGGTGGGCGTACTCCGTCATGACGCGGGGGATGAGGGGCACCCGCTCAAGATACAGGACGTGGGCGAGGCGGTAGCTCGAGATGGCGATAAAGGCCGGGTAGCAGAGGATTACCTCATCCTGGCTCTTCGCGGCGGGGTCCCCCTGGTAGGCCGCGACGAGATCCGTATCGAGCTGGCGGCGGATCTCCGGCAGGGCGCGGAGCATGGTGTGCACGACCTCCTCGCGCCGCTCAGGTTCCTGCAGGACAGCCTCGAGGCAGCGGGCGAGATGGCCCATGGCCTCATGCAGGTACTGCTCCCGCGCAAGGCGGGCGGGGATATCCAGGCTCTTGAGATGGCCCGCGTGCTGGGGAAAGAGCGCCGCGATCAGCAGATCGTCCATCCGCTCGACCCGGCCGCGAAAGCCGGTGAAGTCCATCTGGCCGACGGCGGTGTTGCTCTCGGCCTGCTCGAGACCGCGGGCGGTCTCGGTGATCCAGTTTTCGAGATTCTTATCCATGTTCAGCCCTCAAAAAGCGGTGTGGAGAGATAGCGGTCGCCGGTGTCGGGCAGGAGGGCGACGATGGTCTTGCCCGCGTTCTCTTCCCGTGCGGCAAGCTGCAGCGCCGCATGGAGCGCCGCGCCCGAGGAGATGCCGACCAAAACCCCCTCGCTTCTGCCGAGAAGGCGGCTCGCCTCATAGGCCTCTTCATTTTGAACGGTGACCACCGCGTCATAGACCCCGGTGTCGAGGACGGCCGGGACAAAGCCCGCGCCGATGCCCTGGAGCCCGTGGGGCCCCGCCTTGCCGCCGGAGAGGACGGGCGATCCCGCCGGCTCCACCGCGACGATTTTGACATCCGGCTTTTTCTCCTTCAGATAGCGGCCGACGCCTGTGATGGTGCCGCCGGTGCCGACGCCCGCGACGAAAATATCCACGTCCCCGTCGGTATCGCGCCAGATCTCGGGCCCGGTGGTTTCATAGTGGGCCCTGGCGTTCACGGGATTGGTAAACTGCCCGGGGATGAAGGCATTGGGGATTGTCGCTGCAAGCTCCTCCGCCTTCTCGATGGAGCCGGTCATGCCCTTTGCCCCCTCGGTGAGGACAAGCTCCGCGCCGTAAGCCTTCATGAGGACGCGGCGCTCCACGCTCATGGTGTCGGGCATGACGATGATGACGCGGTACCCTCTCGCCGCCGCGACGGAGGCGAGGCCGATGCCCGTGTTGCCGGAGGTCGGCTCGATGATGACGGAACCGGGGCCGAGCTTTCCCTCCCGCTCCGCAGCGTCGATCATGGCAAGGCCGATGCGGTCCTTGGCGGAGCCCGCGGGGTTCAGGTATTCGAGCTTGACAAGAAGCCTTGCCCGGAGGCCGCGCTGCCGCTCAAGATTGCGCAGCTCGAGAAGCGGGGTGTTTCCGATCATCTGATCGACGGAGCCGTAAATTTTAGCCACTGTTCTTCTCCTTCCAAGCGGTCACGACTGTGTGACCGACGATATTCCAAACATTATATTTATATTGCAAGCGGGCGATTCTGTCAACAAAAATTGCCCGGGTTTCACCGTTCGTTTCATAAAAATGCCCTGCGGGTCGGATAATCAGCGGCGTTTTCCCTCTGACCCCCTGCGGGCGTTTTTGAAACGCCCGTGCAAAAATAAGCGCAAATGCTTGTCCCCTCCCCCGGAACATGGTATAATGAAATGCTGAATTTTATTATAAAGGAGTATTCATGGAGAGCATCAGCCAAATTCTGGCCAGGGAGCTGGACCAGCCCCTGGCGTATATTGAAAACGTGATCGGCCTTTTGGACGAGGGGAACACCATCCCCTTCATTGCCCGCTACCGCAAGGAGCTGCACGGCGCGATGGACGACACCCTCCTGCGCACGCTGGAGGAGCGCCTTCAATATCTGCGCGGGCTCTTTGAGCGCAAGGAGACCATCAAAAACAGCATTGCCGAGCAGGGGAAGCTCACGGAGGAGCTCGCCCGCGCCATCGACGAGGCGGAGACACTCGCCGTGCTGGAGGATCTCTACCGCCCCTATAAGCCCAAGCGCCGCACCCGCGCCACCGTGGCGAGGGAGAAGGGGCTGGAGCCGCTCGCGCTCACGCTCTTCGCCCAGGGGCCCGACTGCCCCGCGCCGGAGGTATTGGCGGAGCGCTATATAGCCCCCGAGAAGGGCGTGGAGACCGTGGCCGACGCCCTCGCCGGGGCCTCCGACATCATCGCGGAGGCTATCTCGGATGACGCCGCGGTGCGCGCCGCGCTGCGCGAGCTCATCCGGGCGCGCGCGCTCGTACACAGCGAGGCCGCCGTGGAGGAGGACTCCGTCTACCGCCTGTATTATGACTTTAACGGGGCCGTCTCAAGGCTCCAGGGCCACCAGATCCTCGCCCTCAACCGCGGGGAGAAGGAGGGCTTTCTCAAGGTTTCGGTGGAAGTGGACCGCGAGCTTGCCCTGCAGCGGGTGCGCCGCGCGGTGGTGAAGCCCGGGAGCGCTTCCATGGCCTTTGTCCGCGCCGCGGCGGACGACGCCTATGACCGCCTCATTTTTCCCTCCATGGAGCGGGAGACGCGCAGCGCCCTCACGGACGCCGCCAACGAGGGGGCCATCAAAATGTTCGGGCTGAATCTCAGGCCGCTTCTGATGCAGCCGCCCGTGAAGGGCAGGGTCACGATGGGGCTCGACCCCGGATACCGCAACGGCTGCAAGGTCGCGGTGGTGGACGGGACCGGCAAGGTGCTCGACACCGCGGTGGTCTACCCCACCTTCTCCGAGGCGAAGAAGAACGAGGCCATCCGCACGCTCTCCGCCCTAATCCGCAAGGACGGCGTGGAGCACATCGCCATCGGAAACGGCACCGCCTCCCGCGAGACGGAGCAGATGGCTGTGGAGATGATCGAAGCGCTCGGCGGGACGGTGAGCTACGCCATTGTGAACGAGGCGGGCGCCTCGGTCTACTCGGCGTCCAAGCTCGCAGCGGAGGAATTCCCCGATTTTGACGTGAACCTCCGCTCCGCAGTCTCCATCGCAAGGCGGCTCCAGGACCCGCTGGCGGAGCTTGTGAAGATCGACCCCATGGCCATCGGCGTCGGCCAGTATCAGCACGACATGCCCCAGGCGCGGCTTGCAGAGACGCTGGACGGCGTGGTGGAGGACTGCGTCAACGCCGTCGGCGTGGATGTGAACACCGCCTCCCCTTCCCTTTTGCAGCGGGTTTCGGGGCTCAACAAGACCACCGCGAAAAACATCGTCACCTATCGGGAGGAAAACGGCGCGTTTTTAAACCGCAAGGCCATCAATAAGGTGCCGAAGCTCGGGCCCAAGGCTTTCCAGCAGTGCGCGGGCTTCCTGCGCGTGCCGGAGAGCAGCCAGGTGCTCGACAACACCGCCGTCCACCCGGAGAGCTATGCCGCCGCCGAAAAGCTCCTCAAGCTCTGCGGCTATACGCTCGCCGATGTGAAGGCCGGGCGCATCGCAGAGCTCAAGGCGAGGCTCGCAGCCTACGGCGCGGAGAAGGCGGCGGAGGAATGCGGCGTCGGCGCCCCGACGCTGAACGACATTGTTTCCGAGCTCTTAAAGCCCGGGCGCGACCCCCGCGACGAGCTGCCGCCGGTGCTTCTTCGCAAGGACGTGCTCGAGATCAAGGACTTAAAGCCCGGCATGGTCCTCACCGGCACGGTGCGAAACGTGATCGACTTCGGCGCCTTTGTGGACATCGGCGTCCACCAGGACGGACTTGTACACGTGTCCCAGATCAGCAATCAATTCATCCGCCACCCGAGCGAGGTCCTGGCCGTGGGCGATATCGTCAAGGTCGTGGTCCTCGATGTGGACGAAAAGAAAAAGCGCATCTCTCTGTCAATCAAACAGGTAAAGGAATAGAAGGAGAACACAACGATGATCGATGTGAGCATTGAAAAGCTGGTAAACTACGCCATCGCCAAGGGCCTTGTGGAGGAGTGCGACCGCGTCTGGGCGGAAAACACCCTGCTCGCCGCCCTGCATCTGGAGAGCTTTGCCCGGCCGGAGAACGTGGAGGACAGCCCCCTGGAGGATACGCTCGCGGAGCTTATCGCCTACGGGGTGGAGCACGGCCTGCTGGAGGACAGCATCACCGAGCGGGACCTCTTCGACTCCCGCCTGATGGGGCTTTTGACCCCGCGCCCCTCGGATGTGGTCCGCAGCTTCCGCGAGAACTACAAGGAGAGCCCCCGCAAGGCTACCGATTACTACTACGCCCTCAGCCGCGCGAGTGACTACATCCGCGCCTACCGCGTGGTGAAGGATCTCAAGTGGAAGAGCAAAACGGAGTACGGCGAGCTCGACATCACCATCAATCTCTCCAAGCCCGAGAAGGACCCCAAGGCCATCGCCGCGGCGGGCAGGGCCAAGGCCGCGGGCTATCCCAAGTGCCTTCTCTGCCGGGAGGCGGAGGGCTACGCCGGCAGGCTCGACTACCCGGGCCGCGCCAATCACCGCCTCATTCCCATCGTCCTGAACGGGGAGGATTTCTTCCTCCAGTACTCCCCTTATGTGTACTATAACGAGCACTGCATCGTCCTCAACAGCAGGCATGTGCCCATGAAGATCAACAGGGCCGCCTTCTGTAAGCTCCTGGACTTTGTGGAGCTCTTCCCCCACTACTTTCTCGGCAGCAACGCGGACCTGCCCATTGTGGGCGGCTCCATCCTGAGCCATGACCACTTCCAGGGCGGGCACTACGACTTTGCCATGGCTAAAGCTCCGGTGGAGACGGAGCTGAGCTTCCCCGGCTTTGCGGATGTGAAGGCCGGCATCGTCAAGTGGCCCATGTCCGTCATCCGCCTGCGCGGCGAGGACAAGCACCGCATCGCGGAGCTTGCCGACAAGATCCTCACCGCCTGGCGCGCGTATTCCGACCCCGCCGTCACAGTCTATGCCGAGACGGACGGCGAGCCCCACAACACCATCACGCCCATCGCCCGCCGCCGGAGTGCGGACTTTGAGATGGACCTTGTGCTCCGCAACAACCTCACCACCGAGGAATACCCCCTCGGTCTCTTCCACCCGCACCAGGAGCTGCACCACATCAAGAAGGAGAACATCGGCCTTATCGAGGTCATGGGTCTTGCGGTGCTGCCGCCGAGACTCAAGACCGAGCTCAAGGAACTGGAGGAGACGCTCATCGCCGGCGGGGATCTCCGCAAAACGCCGACGCTCGCCTCCCACGCCCCCTGGGCCGAGGAGCTCAAGACCCGCTATGACTTCACGCCGGAGAACACGGCGGACATCCTGCGCCAGGAGGTCGGCGTGGTGTTCTCAAAGGTCCTGGAGCATGCGGGCGTCTTCAAGCGGGACGAGGCCGGCCGCACGGCCTTCCTCCGCTTTGCGGAGAGCATAAAATAACAGGAGATTATCCATGTCAAAGCCGAGCCTAAAAACCGAACACAGCGCCGGGGCGTGTCTCCGGGCCGCCCTGCTGCTCAACGCTGTCTTCCTCGCGCTCACGGTGATCGTTGTGCGCGTCGGCTTCGAGAGCAACGACGACCCCACCCTTGCCGCCTTTGTGGACGGGCAGATGGCGCAGCGCACGGCCTACATCCCCTATGTCAACATCGTGCTGGGGGCGCTGCTGAAGCTCCTGTATACCGTCCTCGGGCGGGAGCTCGCGTGGTTCACCCTCTGCCAGTACGGGCTTTTGTACGCGGGCTTTGCCGGGCTCTGCTTTGTGCTCTGCCGCCGGCTCGGTGTTCTGCGGGGCACGGCGGTGGGGGTCGTGCTGCTCTTGTTCTTCGGCGTCGATGCCTACAGCGTCGTGAGCTATACGAAGACCGCCGCCGTCTGCACGGTGGGCGGGATGGCGCTGCTCCTTTCCGGCGTGGAGGGGGAGGGCCGCCCCTTTGCCCGCGCCCTCGGCATCCTCCTCGCCCTCTTCGGCTTCATGCTGCGGCCCATGGAGTTTCTGCCCTGCTTCGGGCTGATGGCGGTGCTGTGCCTGCGCCCGCTGTGGGCGATTTTTGCCGCGAAAGGCGAAAGACTCCGCGCCCTCGGGAGGCTCGCGCTGCCCTATGTACTGCTCGTCGTTTTCGCCCTGGGGCTCTATGGCGTGAACGAGTGGGCCTGGGCGCGAAAGCCCTGGTCCGTCTACCATGACTTTGACCGGGTGCGCGTGGCCTATTCCGACTACGGCCGCCCCGCCTATGCGGAGATGCCCGCGGTCTACGACGCGCTCGGCCTCTCGGAAACCGACGTGCAGCTTCTCTATGACGGGGACTACTTCGATCCCGACGTTTTCTCGGCCGAGCTCATGCAGGCCGTGACGGACGCGCGGGACGAGAGCTTCCCGCGCCCCTCCGCCGGGGAGTGCCTGGGCCTGTTCCTCGACCGGGCGATCCCGGGCTTTTTCGTGAACCTGCATGTCTACGGCTTCCTGCTGGTTTTGGTTTTGTGGCTCGCCGCCGGAGAGCACGGGGCGCGCGACTGGCTCTGCCTTGCGCTTGAGGGGGCGGCCTTCGCGCTCGCCTATCTCTATCTCATCTGGCGCGGGCGCTATCTTGTGAGCCGGGTGGATCTTGGCCTCTTTCTCGCGGCGGCGGCGGTGCTCGCCCTGATGCTGGACGAAGAGAAGCTGCGGCGGGAGAAGATGCTCACGCTCCTTGTGCTGCTCTTCGCCCTCGGGACGAGCCATTATCTGACGCGCGCTTCCTACCGCACGGCGGAGGCGGAGGACAAAGCCCCCGCCCGCGCCGCCTGTGAAGTGCTGTTGGAGGACCGTGAGCATGTGTATCTCGCGAAGCTCGACGCCGTGCCGGACGGGCTCTGGTCCCCCTTTGAGGCGGGCCCCGCCGGATACTGGGACAGGATCGTGCTGCTGGGCGGCTTCGACTGCCTGCACCCCGCGATCATGGAGAATCTCGCCCGGTACGGCGTGGAGAACCCCTACCGCGACTGCGTGGGCAACCCGAAGGTCTTTCTCATTGACGAGAAGATCGACCTCACCCTTGCCCATATCCGGGAGCATTACGATCCCGGCGCGCGGGCCGTGCCGGTGACGGCGCTCTCGGAGGCGACGGGCTTTCCGATCTACCGCATTGTAAAGTAAGGAGGCGGCCATGACGCTCAGGGAACAATGGAACAATCGGGCCTGGCCGCGCATCCTGCTGGCCTTTGCGCTGAACGCGGCCTTTCTCGCCTGTATGCTCGTGTGCTTTGCCCCCGTGTGGGAGACGAACGACGATCTCTTTATCTCCAAGTTTTTTGACGGGCAGCTCCGGGAGAAGACGGCTTTCGTGCCCTTTGTCAACATCTGCCTCGGCCTCGTGATGAAGACGGTCTACACCCTCCTCGGCGACGGGTTCAACTGGTACGCCGCCGCGCAGTATCTCCTGCTGTATCTCGGCTTCACCGCCATCACCTGGACGCTTCTGCGGCGCTATGCGCTCGGCCCCGCGCTCGTGATGACGGCGGTGCTGCTCGGCGCCTTCGGGACCGACTGCTGTCTCAGCATGAACTTCTCCAAGCCCGCCGCCCTCGGCACCGTCGGGGGCATGTGCCTCATGCTCCAGGCCCTGTCCGGGGAAACGGGGCGCGTGCAAAAAACGCCGCTCGTTCTGGGGCTGCTCCTCGCGCTCTCGGGCTACGTGTGGCGCTTTGAGGAGTTTGGCGTCTGCGCGCTTCTGATGGCGGCGGGCGGCATCACGCTCCTCTTTGACCGGGGCGCGGCGCTCCGGGGGGAGAGATTTGGTGTGCGCCTGCAGGCGTATCTCCGCGTTGCGGCCCCCTTCGCGCTGCTCGCGGCGCTCGCTGTGGGGCTCTTCGCCGCGGACCTTCTCGCCTGGCGGCGGCCCGAGGCGGGCGGCTTCATGGACTTCAACAACACCCGCAGCAGCTTCATCGACTTTCAGACCCCGGACTATGCCCAGATGCCGGAGGTCTACGATTCCGTCGGCATGGACGAAAACTTCGTCTACCTGATGAAAAAATGGAACTTCTATGACACCGAGAAGTTCACCATGGAACATCTCCAAACCCTCATCCGCGCGCGGGACGAGCTGGTGCCGAGGCGCACCCCGGGCGAGTGTCTCGGCGTGTTTCTGAACGAATGCCTCAAGGGCTTCCCGCAGGACCGGCCCTTCGCGGGCTTTGCCTTGATGATTGCCGTCTGGCTCGCCTGCGGGCGGCGGCGCGCGGGCAGTTGGGTGACGCTCGGCTATCTCTTCGGCATGTTCGGCGTCATCTACCTTGCCATGATCTGGTCCGACCGCTATCTTGCAAACCGTGTGGACATCGGGCTCTTTCTCGCAATGGCGGTGGTCCTGGGCTTTCTCCTGGACCCGAAGCGGCTCCGGAGTGAGCGGCTTCTGCTCACGGCGGTGCTGGTGCTGAGTCTGTTCATCACCTGGCGGGCAAACCGGACCTGGTGCCTCTTTGACAGCCACAATCGGATCGAGGACAAGAGCGCCGAGAAGGCCGCGATCGAGAGGCTTTTAGAGGAGGATGACCGGCTCTATCTCGTGAAAAACTTCGCCATTGACCATATCCTCTACACCCCGCTTGAGACTCCTCCCCCGCTCTACGCCGAAAAGCTGCTGCTCCTCGGCGGCTGGAGCATGGGCCACCCTGAGATCGAGCGCGTGCTGGACGAATGGGGGATCGAGAACCCCTACCGCGACATGGCGGACCGGGACGACGTGTATCTCATCGACCAGGACATCCACCGCACGATCGACTACCTGCGCGCAAACTATTACCCCAAAGCCTCGGCGGAGCTCGTGCAGCCCCTCAGCCGGGAGACGGGATTCAAGATCTACCGCATCCGCTCGTAAAAAAAGGATTTTCTCAAAATGAGATAAGCTCTGCATAAAAGGAATGTCGTAGGGGCCGATGCCCTCATCGGCCCGCCATTTGCCAACATGGTACGCTGCGCGGCGGGTCGATCTGGGGATCGACCCCTACGGTTTTGCATTTTTTACGTTTTGAGACAGCCTCTTTTTTACGTCCTGTGTTTTTGTGCCTTGCCTTGACTTGGGGCGCGCATCGTGATAAAATGCCCACAGTTTTATACGGAGGGTTACCGAAGCGGTCATAACGGGGCGGTCTTGAAAACGGAACGCCACTTTGGAAGCTGCCCTCCGAAAAACCTTGTATTTTCAAGGGCTTCCGGGTATCATAGATAAGAGATTTTGGGAAACTTCTCTCCAAAATTTCTCTCCTTTTTCCACGGCATTTTTTCAAAAACCAATCGGCTGAAAAGACATGGAGGGTTACCGAAGCGGTCATAACGGGGTGGTCTTGAAAACCATTAGGGCAGTGATGTCCACGCGGGTTCGAATCCTGCACCCTCCGCCAAAAATCCAGTCCACAAGCGGGTTTTCTCGTTTGTGGACTCTTTTTTTCAGAATCAGCCCGGTTTTTGCTTCAAAGTTCTCTCCAAAACGGGCGTTTTTTAGGAGAGAAGAGGGTTTTTTCCGTCAATTCGAACTCCCCATTTCAAGAAATCACACTGAGCGCGCCCTGCAAGCCATTTACCATAGCGTCCGCCGAGGAAAGCTTTGAATTGTAATCCAGATGCGCGTAGACATTGGCCGTCGTAGAGAAGTCGCTGTGGCCAAGCCATTCCTGGATTTGCTTCATCGGAACGCCGTTGGCGATCAATAGGGACGCGCAGCTGTGCCCTTACGGTATAATAACGACAAACCGGAGGAACCCAGTATTTTCAATGGGTTTAGAGGTTTCAAGCCTGGTTTTTGATCCTTTTCCAACCCAAAAATCAAGCCACGAACTATGTCGAACTGTAGGGGGTGTTTCATTATATTCTTATCGACTGTATGCCCTCACTGGGGATGCTGACGATCAACGCCCTGGCCGCTGCCGACAGCGTGCTTGTCCCGGCGCAGCCCCAGTTTCTCTCCGCAAAGGGGCTGGAACAGCTTCTGCAAACGGTGAACAAGGTTCGCCGCCAGATTAACCGGAATCTGCGCATTGACGGCATTTTGCTGACTATGGCAGACAGCCGTACCAATTACTCTAAAGAAGTCAGCAGTTTGCTCCGCTCCTCCTACGGCAGCAAGATCAAGGTCTTTGATACCGAGATCCCGCGCTCTGTCCGGGCAGCGGAAATCAGCGCCGAGGGCAAAAGCATCTATGCGCACGATCCCAATGGGAAGGTAGCCGAGGCATATCGCTCTCTTACGGGGGAGGTGTTGAAGATTGAAGAGCAGCGCGAAAAACATAAGTCTGACCTCTCTCGATGATCTGTTCTCCACAGAGGAGGAACGGTCAAAGGATGTGGTCGGCACAGTCGTCAACATCCCCCTCGCCCAGCTTCATGACTTCCCCAACCATCCATTCAAGGTGCGGGACGACGAGAAGAAGGAAGAAACTGTGGAGAGCGTCAAGGCCTACGGCGTCCTTGTCCCCGCCATCGTCCGCCAGCGGCCGGATGGAGAGTACGAAATCGTCTCCGGCCACCGGCGCAAGCGAGCATCCGAGCTCGCAGGGCTGAGTGAGCTCCCGGCTATTGTCCGCGATCTGGACGATGACGCCGCCACGATCATTATGGTGGACAGCAATCTGCAGCGAGAGAATATTCTGCCCTCCGAGCGCGCCGCGGCTTACAAGATGAAGCTGGAGGCGATCAAGCGGCAGGGTGCAAGGACAGATTTAACTTCTGACCAACTTGGACAGAAGTTAGTGGGAAAGACTTCCCGCGAGCTTGTGGCTGAGAAATCTCCGGACAGTCCAACGCAGATCCAACGGTATATCCGTCTCACCGAGCTCCAACCAGAGCTGCAGGAGATGGTGGACACCGGCAAGATCGCCATGACGCCCGCCGTAGAGCTCTCGTATCTCAAGCCCAAGGAGCAGGAGCTCCTGTTGGAAACCATCGACAGCGAACAGGCCACGCCTTCGCTGTCACAGGCACAGCGCATGAAAAAGCTTAGTCAGGTCGGTGGACTGAATGAGGACACGATGCTCTCAATTATGTCCGAGCAGAAAAAGCCGGAGCTGAGCAGCAACATCACGCTGCCCGGGGAAAAGCTCAAAAAGTATTTCCCCAAGTCCTACACCCCCGCGCAAATCGAAAACACCATATTCAAGCTGCTGGATTCCTGGCTGCAAAGACGCCAACGGGATCAGAGTAGATAATCATCACGCCAGACTGTAACAGGTCTGGCTTTCGTCATTTATGGAGGTATTTACCATGAGAAAGAAAACCGAACTCGTTTACGCTATCAACGCCCTGTTTGCTGTCTGCAATCCCCGCGACATTGCCCCTGAGAAGATCCCGCAGCACCTCGACACCGTACACGCGATAGAGAACATGGACTTTGACGATCTCCAGCAGGCGCTGCGCTTCAACGCTGAAACTGTGTTTGCCTACAGCGCCGAGGGCTGCGACTTCGACAGCGGCTGCAACTATTACGGTCAGGAGCTGTTCCCGCGTCGGGCCACGCGTATCTATTCCTACTGCGTGATGGAGGAAAAGGACGTCGTTCTGCTCAACCGCGTCCTGGAGCTGTGGCTGCTGGACGATTTCAGCTTCGCGCTGGTGGCCAGCATTGAAACGGACTATGAGGAGGGCGAATACACCACCTCCTATCGTGTGCTGCGCGCCACCGATCTCGACGAGATCGCGCAGGAGATGCCGCTCGATTACGACGACATCGCCGCCAATCTCATTGAGCTCGCAAATTCCTACAACGAGATCGGTGTGCCCACCTACGAGCTCTGATCCGCTGTGTGGTACACGAAAGGAGGAGGGATCGCCTGTTCCATAGACGATTTCTCTTAAAGTAAAACTCTTTTCTTGGAGGATGACTGAGAATGCCAGTATTTCGTATAGAACGCACCCACGATTATACGGTGATGAGCAATCATCACCTGAAGAATCCGCAGCTCACGCTGAAGGCAAAGGGGCTGCTGTCCATGATGCTCTCCTTCCCGGATGCGTGGAACTACTCCGAGCGCGGCCTCGCGTCCATCTGCAAGGAGGGCGTGGACGCCATCCACTCGGCCATCAAGGAGCTGGAGAAGGCGGGCTACATGGAGCGCCATCAGCTTCGTGGCAAGGGCGGGAAAATCGTGGATACCGAGTATGTAATCTACGAGAAACCCCACAAGCCAGATATGGCTCCACCAGATACGGAAAACCCGGATATGGCTGAACCGGATGCGGCTGAACGGGAAATCCCGGAGAATTAAATACTCAAATACCAAATACGAAAAAAACAAATACTCAAGGATCAAGTACTCAGTCATTCTCTCCCCCTACCCCCTCGCGGGAGAATGACGGACGGACAGACGGAACCGCACAATTGTTAGAGATTCGAGAACGGATCGACTACGAGCTCCTTTGCCAACAATTCCGGCAGGAGCAGGTGGACGAGCTGGTTGAGCTGATGCTGGAAGTGGAAATGAGCCGCAGCAAGACCATCCGCTTAGGTCAGAACAATGAGTTCCCGACCGCCTATGTGCAGGGGCGCTTCTCCAGGATCACCCATGAGCATTTGGAGAAGGTGCTGGACGCCATCAACGAAAACACCGCCGCGGTAAAGAACACGAAGGCCTATCTGCTCGCTGCCCTGTTCAACTCCGTCTCCACCATCGACAATCACTACACCATGCAGGTCAATCACGACTTTTACGGCGGCAAGTAAACCGCCAATCCCTAAAGAAGGAGGTTCGATGTGACTATGACCAAAGCAAAACGGCGCAGAACGCTGATTGCGTTTCTCTGTGCCGTTCTTCTCATTACCACGTTTCTCCCCAGCGCCGCGTTTGCGTATCTTCAGAATCCCTCCGCCTCCGTGCTGTTCGACTGGAACAAGTACATCACCAACAGCAGTCCCCGGATCACGGTCTATGGTCGCAATCCGGGTACAGGCTCTGAGGATAATCGGACGATCTCCGGTATGAACGGGCTGAACGGCCACTACTTGTATATCGGCGGCTGGAAGCCGGTGTACTGCCTGAACCCGGACCAGCCGGCGGATTCCAACTACATTGACGGCTCTTCTGTCAAAGCAACTCGCTGGGGAAGGCTGACCGCGGACCAGCAGGATCTGATCCTCCGGGCGCTATCCTGCGGCTACCCGATCACAACGGACAGCAGCATTCAGACTCAGACCGGCACCTTTTCCCTGACCGCGGAAAGCGCGCAGCACCTCGCGACGCAGGCCATGATCTTCAATATCCGCTGCAACTTCATTGTGAAAAACGGAAACGGGATCATCTCCACGAAGGACTACAACAGCGCGGAAAATATGGAGGAGCGCGTCTCTCCGGATTACGCCAACTTCCATACGGCCTACGCCAACCTGTTTGCCCGGATGAACAATTTCACCCCATCAGTCGGTATCCCGTCCTTTGCTACACTGTCCACCGAAACGGCCGGCGCGGACAAAACCATCAAGCTGGATCTTGACCCTGCGACCGGAAACTACACGGCGTCAGTAACCGACACCAACGGCGTCCTCGGCTATTACAACTTTGCCGGGATGAGCGGCGGCGGGATCAGCTATTCCGTCAGCGGCAACACGCTGACGATCACGGCGACACCAAGCGCGGCGGAAGCGCTCGGCACCCCCACAAGGAAAGGTGATGCCGTATCCTCCGCAGCGGATGCGAACCTGGGGATCGACAACCTCACCTTTTACATCAAGGGCGGCGGTGGCACGGACAACTATAAGGACAACGCCGACACGATCATCGGTAACATGGACAGTTCCATTTTCCTCGGTGGCAAGGAACCAACCACGCTCAAAGAGCTGTCGACTGCGTTAGGGAAAGAGACCATCGACACCTACAACACCGGCGAGAGCCGCGGACGCGAGGTCTCTCACAGTCTGAACTACCAGAAGCTCGGCAAGGAGCTGATGAGCATTGACGAGCTGGCTGTGCTGGATGGAGGCAAGTGCATCCTCCAGCTCCGCGGCGTCCGGCCTTTTCTCTCGGATAAGTATGACATTACCAAGCACCCCAACTACAAATACACCTCGGACTACGATGAACGAAACGCCTTTAACGTGCAGGAATACCTGCAGCACCGGCTCAAGCTCAAGGAGAACGAGGTGTATTCTGTGTATGAGGAAGATGTGGCGGCAGAAAAAGAATAGCTCATCTTCCTCATATAATCTTCAATTAGTGTCGAGCACTCAGCCTTGTCTCCAAATCTGACGCACTGTACAGCACATCAGTTACGATGACACGTTCTTCGTGAACAAGGTAGAAAACCGAATAATTATCTACTCGCATCCGGTGCAATTGTGCTGAAATACACGGTTCAAACTGTGGAATGCCATAGCGCAATGGCATTTCCTCTAAGGAAAGGATTTCATCCGCAATGCGGTCATACTGCGCTGAAGCGGTGTCCGGAGCCATGAACGTATAATAGATATATTCGTATATCTCATCCATGTCCTCCAAAGCGGCGTCCGTGATGTCTACTATATATTTCATTCGGAACGTCTGCTCCTGTGCTCACGGAAAGCCTCTGCTGCGTGGCGCATCCGTCCGGCATTGGCGTCCTCGATCCCTCGGTTTAGCTTTGCAACCAGCTCTTCATCGCTCATGCAATCTGCATTAACAGGCTGCGGAGCCTTTGGCAGCGTAATAGGGAACGGAATTCCCCCAACAAGAGCAATTTGATTCAAATACATATCCATTGCAGTGGACATGGGAATGCCGAGCTGCTTGAGGACGCTTTCCGCTTTCTGCTTCGCAATCGGATTCACGCGAAGGTTCAAAGTCGCGGTCTTTTCCATAACGATCACACTCCTTTATGGTTATTGTAACGCAGTTTGCGTTACAAGTCAACGTGCTTTTTCTGGAACGAAGAATGACCAGGTTGTTTCTCTTTCAATTATATTCCCCCGGCCAACTGTGGCCGGAGAAGAATGGCTGCCCAACCTACACGGCGGGCTATCAGATCGCCCGAAGCAGCCATCAAACAACTTTGATCTGTAGAGATCCGCACAATCTCATACCGGCATAACGCCAGTCGCTTAGCTGCGGCTGGCTTTTTTCTATGCCCAAAAGCATCCCGCCGGTGCGGACAGGCGGGAAATCCATCAGGAAAGGAGGTCAGACAGCAGCCGATTTCGGCTGTCTGGCCAGAAAACCCAGCACTTTATCCTCGCATACGTCAACAGCCGGAGCGTCCGGCTGCTGGAGCGTATATGGCATTTTTCCAGAGCGCAGTCGGCGTACTGCAGACTCTTGTTATCGCACTCGGTGCCGGTCTCGGTATCTGGGGCGCGATCAATCTGCTGGAAGGTTACGGCAACGATAACCCTGGCGCGAAGAGCCAGGGCATGAAGCAGCTCATGGCTGGCGGTGGTGTAGCCCTGATCGGCACCACCCTCGTTCCTCTGCTTGCCAACCTGTTCGGCTAATAACCCATAAATATCCCCGCCCTCCCGCGCCAAGCGGGAGGGCAGAAAGGAGGTCCCACATTGGATCAACTGTGGGCCAAAATCGAAGACTGGCTGAAGGACATCCTGATCGACGGCATCATGAGCAATCTGTCGGGGATGTTCGACAGCGCCAACCAAAAGATCGGGGAGATTGCGGGTAATGTGGGCACGACCCCGCAGGCCTGGAACGGCGGCGTGTTCGCCATGATCCAAAACCTGTCGGAGACGGTCATCGTCCCCATCGCCGGGCTGATCCTCGCTTTCGTCATGACCCTGGAGCTGATCCAGCTGATCACCGAGAAGAACAATCTTCACGATCTCGACACCTGGATGTTCTTCAAGTGGGCGTTCAAATCCGCTGCCGCGGTACTGATCGTCACCAACACATGGAACATCGTCATGGGCGTCTTTGATGTGGCGCAGAGTGTTGTCAACCGGGCATCCGGTGTGATCGTCGGAAACACCAGCATCGACATATCCTCCGTAACAACCGGCCTCGAAGCACGGCTACGGAGCATGGAGGTCGGAGAGCTGTTCGGCCTCTGGTTCCAGAGCCTGTTTGTCGGCATCACGATGCAGGCCATCACGATCTGTGTGTTCCTCGTCACCTACGGGCGCATGATCGAGATCTATCTGGTCACCTCTGTCGCCCCGATTCCTATGGCGACCATGATGAGCAAGGAGGCGGGCGGCATGGGTCAGAACTATCTCCGTTCCCTGTTTGCCCTCGGCTTCCAGGCCTTTCTCATCATCGTCTGCGTGGCGATCTATGCGGTGCTGGTGCAGACCATCTCCATCAGCGGTGATCTGAGCGCCGCCATGTGGAGCTGCATGGGCTACACCGTGCTGTTGTGCTTCTCGCTCTTCAAAACGAGCAGTCTCTCGCGCTCAATTTTCAGCGCACATTAAGGAGGTCCCATCATGGCATACATGCCTGTACCCAAGGATCTATCCAAGGTCAAAACAAAAGTTCTTTTCAATCTCACCAAACGGCAGCTTATCTGCTTCTCCGGCGGCGCGCTCATCGGCGTACCGCTTTTCTTTTTGCTCAGAAACAAGATCGGTGTGAGCTCGGCTGCGTTGGTGATGGTACTCGTCATGGTTCCGGCCTTTCTGCTGGCCATGTACGAGCGAAACGGTCAGCCGCTGGAAAAGGTGCTCTGGAACATCATCAATGTTCTGTTCCTGCGCCCCAAGCAGCGGCCATACAAGACCAACAATTTCTACGCCGTCATAGAACGGCAGCAAAAACTGGATAAGGAGGTATCTGCTATTGTCCAAAAG
>CADBCV010000040.1 GCA_902793285.1 Oscillospiraceae bacterium | reverse complement strand
GGAACTACAACACGGTCAAGAACAAGAAGAATACTTCCGACCGTTTGGAGCGCAGCAAGTATTGCCCCTTCTGCAGAAAGCACACCAAGCATGTCGAGACCAAGTAAGGACGGAGGAAAACGCAACAATGGCTGAAGAAAAGAAAACGAACACCGCCCCCGCGAAGGCCGTTTCCGCCGTCAAGAAGGATGAGACCGAGCTCGGTTTCTTCCAGAAGATCGGCAAGTGGTTCCGCGAGATGAAGAGCGAGCTGAAGAAGGTCGTGTGGCCCACGCCGCAGACCCTTCGCAACAATACCCTCATCTCCCTCGGCATGATGGTCATTTCCGCGATCGTGATCTGGGGTTTTGATGAATTCGCTCAGATGGTGGTCAGGCTCATCTTCCGCTTGGGTTGAGAGAGATGGCCGAAGAAGCGAAATGGTATGTCGTTCATACCTATTCCGGGTATGAAAACGCCGTTGCCGCCGCGGTGATGAAGGCGGCGGAAAACCGCAGGATGACGGATCTGATCCAGGAGGTCAACATCCCCATGGAGACCGTGACCGAAATCACGGACGCCGGCGAGAAAACCGTCGAGCGCAAGGTCTTCCCCGGCTACGTGCTGGTGAAGATGATCCTCACGGATGACAGCTGGCATCTGATCCACAACGTCCGCGGTGCTACAGGCTTCGTCGGGTCCGACGGGAAGGCCGTCCCCCTCACGGAGCAGGAGATCTACGATCTCGGCGTCGAGCATAAGGAGATCGTCGTCGGCTATGCCGTCGGCGATGAGGTCAAGGTCACAGACGGACCGCTGGCCGGCTTCTTCGGCGTCGTGGAGGAGCTGGAGCCCGAGAAGGATCGGGTGCGCGTCGTGGTCTCCATGTTCGGCCGCGAGACTCCGGTGGATCTGGAGCTCGACCAGGTCGAGGTTACAAAAGAATAATGAGAAAGAGGTGCTTTTAACGTGGCACAGAAAGTAGTTGGATACGTAAGATTCCAGGTTCCCGCCGGCAAAGCGACTCCGGCGCCCCCCGTCGGCCCCGCACTGGGCCAGTACGGCGTCAACATCGGTCAGTTCACCAAGGACTTTAACGAGCGCACCAAGGGCGACATGGGCATGATGATCCCCGTCGTCATCACCGTGTACTCCGACCGCAGCTTCACCTTCGTCACCAAGACCCCTCCTGCCGCCCTTCTCATCAAGAAGGCCTGCGGCATTGAGACCGCCTCGGTCGCGACCATCAGCAAGGAAGACGTCCGCAAGATCGCCGAGCAGAAAATGCCCGACCTCAACTGCACGGACATCGACTCCGCCATCAGCATGATCGCGGGCACCTGCCGCTCCATGGGCGTCATCGTCGGCGACTGAGTCCCAAACGTGGGAGGATAAAAATCCGAATCAACCACTATTAGGAGGAAATGAAATTGTTTAGAGGAAAGAATTATAAAGAGAGCGCAAAGCTCATTGATAAACAGAACCTGTACGACCCCATGGACGCGCTGAACCTGGTGTGCCAGGCGAGCAAGGCCAAGTTCGACGAGACTGTCGAGCTGCACCTCAAGCTCGGCGTTGACGGCCGCCACGCCGACCAGCAGGTCCGCGGCGCCATCGTCCTGCCCAACGGCACCGGCAAGACCGTGCGCGTGCTGGTCTTCTGCCCGCCCGAGCAGGTGGACGAGGCTCTCGCAGCCGGCGCAGACTTTGCCGGCGGCATGGAGTATGTCGAGAAGATCCAGAAGGAAAACTGGTTTGAGTTTGACACCGTGATCGCGAACCCCAAGATGATGGGCACCGTCGGCCGTCTCGGTAAGATCCTCGGCCCGAAGGGCCTGATGCCTTCCCCCAAGGCCGGCACTGTCACCCCGAACGTGGCCCAGGCCGTCAAGGAGGCCAAAGCCGGTAAGGTCGAGTACCGTCTGGACAAGACCAACATCATCCACTGCCCCATCGGCAAGGTCAGCTTCGGCGCTGAGAAGCTGTACGAGAACTACGCGGCTCTGGTCGCGGCCGTCAACAAGGCCAAGCCCGCCGCCGCGAAGGGCCAGTATATCCGCTCCTGCGTCACCGCCTCCACCATGGGCCCCGGCATCAAGATCAACGCCCAGAAGCAGCTCTGATAAGCCTGCGGCAAAACGGGCGCGCTGCAAAACGCACTTTTTGCAGAATCCGGCCATAAACACTGTCGGGGAGGGGCTTCCCTCTCCCGGCAGAGAAGATAACGATAAAAAAGAAATGTACGGCGAAATCGTAGAATGATACGAAATCGCCGTACATTTTTTATAACGTTTTCCCGCGCGGGCGGATGCTGTCCGCCCCTGCTGGATATTAGCAGCTAAAACTTCGTCAGGACTCAGCGCTCGCGGAGGAGCTTTACACACTCCCGGATGCTCAGGACCATGAGGGGCAGAAAGATCATGGAGGAGTATTCATTGAAGGCAAAGGGCTTTTTGATGATGCCGGAGATGAAGAGGCTGAACACGAAGAGCACGAAAAGCCCATAGTAGGGGATCGCGGCCCTGCGTTCGATCTTCCCGTTTGTGAGATACTCCAGGTCCTCTGTAAAGACCTTGCAGTCGGAATCGAGCGTGCCGGTCATGAAGAGGATGCCGGAGATGATGAAGATGACGCAGGGGATGAAGGACGCAATGTTCTGCGCGAGATTGAAGCTCATGATCACATCCTGATACATCCACGACACCGCCATCCACACAAAAGCGAGAGCTGTCGGCAAAAGCATGGTGCCCGCGATGTACTCCTTCATCGTGCGGCCCCTGGAGATGTGCGCAAGCCAGCGGGAGACCGTGGGCGTCCAGGACAGGAACCAGAAGATCCAGCTTGCCGCCGTTGCCCCGCAGAAGTACTCCTTCCAGAAGGCGCCCGTGATGCGGCCCGTGATCGGGCTGAAGGCAAAGTCTGTGAGGGGCGTGGAGAGAACCGCGAGGAAGGCAAAGAAGAACACCAGAAACGCGAGCTTCGACATGCCCTTCAAGAGATTGTTGCGGGCCGAGATCATCGCCACCATGACCGTGATGGCCGCGAGCATGAACTTGAGGCCGGGGAAATTGAGACCGATGAAGCGGGCGACCGTGTTCATCCCGGTCCAGAGCGAGATGGACATGCCGAGCACCGTGGAGAGCATGGCGGCGAGCTTGCCGATCTTCGAGTCCATGTGCTTCATGTACCAGAGACCCATCACCGAGTACAGGGCCCAGACCGGCGCGCCGTTCAAAAGCGCCACCATGGTGATGGACTCCACGGGGTTCAGGCCCTCCTGTATGTAGCCCACAAGATCCCCCGGGGCATACATGAGCGCAACGCCCGTGCCGGCGACGAAAACGCCCGCGATCCAGAGCCCGAGCGGCCAGGGCTGCTCGGGGCTTTTGCTGTCAAGCTCGATGCGCCGGCCCTTTTCGTCCCGGCTCCGGCAGGCAAAAAAGAGCACGAGGCATAACACAATGCACAGCGCCGTCGTCACCGCGCCCACGAGATAGACGATCGTGTTGAATGTTTCCATAGACTGTACCTCCTGTAAAGCCGTCGGTTAGCATAGCACAACGCGCCGCGGATGGCAAGACAGATTTTTCAGACTTTGCCCCGGACCCTGCGGCGGGCCGCGTTTTTCTTTTGCAGCAGCGCGTAGACCAGAAGCGAGAGGAGAAAAAGCGCCCCCTCGCACGCGACAGCGCTCAGAAAGGCCGGGGAGCGCACATTGCCCGCGCTCTCGCCCATGACGGTGTAGGGGACCATCACCGGCAGAAGGCCGAGAATGGAGCCCAGAAGATAGCGCCCGAAGGAGAAGCGCGCCGCGCCCATATAGAGATTGGCCGCCCACACGGGGAGCATGGCGGTGCGCATCAGGACGGCGAGAGAAAAGCTGCCGCCCGTCTCGCTGCAGTCAAACTCCCGCAGCTTGGGAAATTTTCTGTGCAGGGCGTCGATGACGGGCGCGCCCCAGGCCCTGCCGAGAAAATAAAGGGGCGTGACCATGACGGCGATGCCGACGGTGTTGAGAAGCAGGGCCGCGGGCAGGGGGAAGAGAATCCCGCTTGCGGCGTAGAGGACGCCCGAGTGCATGAGAAAGTCCACGCTCTTGAGCAGGAACAGCCCCAGCATCACAAGCGCCGAGAGCAGGGGCCGGTCCGATTTCCAGGCGGCAAGCTCCCGCGCGGAGAAGCCGCCCCCGTGCCGCAGGAGCAGCAGGATCACCGCGCCCCAGGCGAGCAGCAGCAGCGACGCCCAAAGGAGCTTTTGTCTTTTCAGGTTTTGACCGGATTTCATGAAGCCTCCAGAGTGAAATTTCAGCTTTCCGCCCGGAACTGGTCCGCCTTGTCCAGGATGAACTGCCGCAGCCAGTCGCCCGCCTCCTCGTTTTGCAGGGCAAAGTCGATGATGGACTCGAGATAGCCCTTGAGGTTGCCGGTGTCGTAGCGCTTGCCCTCAAAGTCCACGGCGCACATCTTCTCCCGCCGGCACAGCACGCGCATCCCGTCGGTGAGCTGGATTTCGTTGTTGCGGCCGGGGGAGGTCTTCTCCAGAATGTCGAAGATGGCGGGGGTCAGCACGTAGCGGCCCATGATGGCGAAGTCCGAGAGCTTTTCGTAGACGGAGGGCTTTTCGTTCATGTCGCTGATGCGGTAGACCCGCTCGCCGAGCTTCTCCTCGAGCTTCACGGAGGAGTACTTGCAGATCTCCTCGCCCGGGAACTGCCGCACGGCGATGGCGCTGCAGTCGTTTTGCTCCGCCGCGTCCACAAGCTGCTTGAGAACGGGCGTCTCGCTGAGCATAATGTCGTCGCCGAGGAGGATGCCGAAGGGCTCGTTCCCGACGAAGCTGCGCGCCCGCCAGATCGCGTGGCCGAGACCCTTGGTCTCCTTCTGACGCAGAAAATACACGTCGGCCATGTCCGCGACCTCGCGCACGGTGCGGGCCTCCCTGCGCTTGCCGTCGGCGATGAGGCGCTGCTCGAGATCGGGGGCGTAGTCGAAATAGTCCTCGATGGGGGACTTGCCGCGGTTTGTGATGATCAGGATCTCCTCGACCCCGGCGGCCACGGCCTCCTCCACGATGTATTGCAGGACGGGCTTGTCCACGAGGGGCAGCATCTCCTTGGGGATGCTCTTGGTATTCGGCAGCAGGCGGGTGCCCAGTCCCGCCGCAGGGATGATCGCTTTGCGGACCTTCATGGCGTGCTCCTTTCAAAACTGCATTGTCATTCTGAGCCGCGGGCGAAGAATCCCGGCGTTTTTTCGTGTACTCCGGGGGATCTTTCGCTGGCGCTCGGAATGGTAGAAATCTTTATTTCCCGTTCAATTTCTCGATAAATTCGCGCACGGCCTTGATCTTGGGGAGCTGGACCAGCAGCATATAGCCGAGCAGGTACAGAACCACCGCCTCGCCGAGACCGACGGTGAGGGCGTTGAAGCCGAAGGAGGTAAGGGGGGAGCCGAGCTCCTGGATCTCATAGCCCCAGGTGAGCACCGCGCCCACGATGACCGCGTTGAAGACGACCGGCATCAGGCAGGCGAGCAGACGGTTTTTGAGCGTGCCGCCCTTTTTGCCGAACCAGGCCGTCGTAAGCCCGGCGAGGAGCGTGGCAAGCGAGCCGAACACGATGTCGAGGACGCTGCCGGTGTAGAGATTGGCGAGCACGCAGCCCACCGTGATGCCGAGGACGCTGCCCGGCATTAAAAACGGCAGGGCGGTGAGCGCCTCGCTCACGCGAAACTGAACGGGCCCATAGCTGATGGGGGCGAGGGCGATGGTGAGTGCCGCGTACAGCGCGGCGATGACGGCGTTTGCGGCCAGGAACAGGGTGGTGTTTTTCTTGTGCATGTGTGAGATACCTCCATTTTTTATTTTCCGAACGGAGGCATCAAGCACAGACGGGCGCACAACCCCGTCCGGCCCATTTTTTATGCCGCCGCCCGGCGCAGCAGGGTGTGGAAACCTGCTGTTGTTGATATTTTTGGCTCCCTCCCCGAGGGAGTCTCTTGGCTCCCCCTCTGGGGGAGCTGTCGCGGCGCGTGTCCGCCCGCGCCGTGACTGAGAGGGTGTCCCGTCCTGCACGATGCCCGTGGACAGCCCTCTCCGTCATTTGCCTCGCGGGGGATCGGCAAATGCCACCTCTCCCAGAGGGAGAGGCAAGGGGCGGCTCCCTCCCCGAGGGAGTCATGCCTTCCCCTCAAGGGGAAGGCTTTTCCTCGCGCTTGCGGAAGCTGTATTCGCACCCGCAGTAGAGCTGGCGGTAGACGTGGTACTGCTCGCAGAGCTCGATGGAGCGGTTCTCCCCGTCGCGCTTTTTAAAGTCCGAGGGGAGCCAGCGGACCCCGGCCTTCTCTGCGATCTCCTCCGCGAGGGTGTTGATGCGCACCGCGTCCTTGTGCCGCGAGAGCGTGAGCGTGGTGCAGAAGTAGTCAAAGCCCCGCGCGGCCGCGATTTTCGCCGTCTCCTCCAGGCGCAGGCGGAAGCACTCCGTACATCTCCTGCCGCCCTCGGGCTCTGCCTCCAGGCCCTTTACACGCGCGGTGTATTCCTCGCTCCGGTGCGCCTCCAGAAGGATCGAGACCTTGTCCGCAAGGCCCATGTCTGCAACGAGCTTCAAAAGCGTCTCCCGCCGGAGGGTAAATTCCGCCTCGGGGTAGATATTCGGGTTATACCACAAAAGCGTGAGGTCAAAGTAGCGCGTCAGGTATTCCAGGACGGAGCTGGAGCAGGGGCCGCAGCACACGTGCAGAAGCACCCTCGGCCGCGCCGCGCCCTGCTTTTCAATGAGGCGCTCCAGCTCCCGCTGATAGTTTCTTCTGTTCATGGGCACTACTATAACATAGCGCGCCGAAAAAAGCTACACCGAACTTGACGCCGGCGGGAGATGTGGTAATATTAAAATGTCAATGACTCCCTCAGTCATCGCCGTGAACGGCGCTGACAGCTCCCTCTCTGAGGGAGGCGGCACGGCCGATCCCCCGCGAGGCCGTGACGGAAGGAGTACCCAGCCCACAAAACGCTCTGGAGGTATCGCCATGGACAGCAGAACCAACAAGCAGAATTATTATCTCGACATCGCCGACGCGGTGCTGGAGCGCTCCACCTGCCTCAGGCGCAAGTACGGGGCCATCATCGTGCGAAACGACGAGATCCTCTCCACCGGCTACAACGGGGCCCCGCGCGGCCGGAAAAACTGCTCCGATCTCGGCGGCTGTATGCGCGAGAAGCTCGGCATCCCCTCCGGGGAGCGCTATGAGCTCTGCCGCTCCGTCCACGCCGAGGCCAACGCCATCATCTCCGCCGCGCGGCGCGACATGATCGGCGCCACCATCTATCTCGTGGGCCGCAGCGCCAAGACGGGCGAGCTGCTGTCTGACGCGATGAGCTGCTCCATGTGCAAGCGGCAGATCATCAACGCCGGCATCGAAAAAATCGTCATCCGCACAAGCCCCACCGAGTACCGCACCATCCCCGTCTCCGACTGGGTGGAGAACGACGATTCGCTCTTTAATCTCATCGGCTGAGAAATACTGAAAAAGCAAACCAAAAACTCCGAAAAAATGTAAATTCCGTATTGCAGTTTTCACAAAAAGTGTTTATAATAAAGCGATTTGACAGACAAAAAGACGAACGGAGAAACGGAGTAAACGGATGAACATTGCTTTGATGGCACACGACAGAAAAAAAGAGCTGATGGTGCAGTTCTGCATCGCCTACTGCGGGATCCTCGCGGAGCATTCCCTCTGCGCGACCCACGTCACCGGGAAGCTCGTCTCCGAGGCTACGGGACTTCCGATCACGCTCTATCTTCACGCCGACCAGGGCGGCGCCCAGCAGATCGGCGCGCGCATCTCCTTCAACGAGATCGACCTGGTCCTCTTCTTCTGCGACCCGACAAACCCCAAGGGCTTTGACGACATCAACAAGATCGAGCGCCTGTGCGACCAGTATCAGATCCCCTTCGCCACCAACGCCGCCACAGCGGAGGTGCTGGTGCAGGGCCTGCGCCGCGGCGATCTCGACTGGCGCAACATCGTAAACCCGCAGAAGCGGTAAAAAACAGGAACGCGGTTTTACTGCGCGGGAGGGGCAAGCCCCTCCCCTGCGATATTATCGGGCTTTTCCCGGAAAGGAACATCCTCTATGCCAAAAGTTGCCCCCCGGACGCTGTCCGGCTTTATGGAGCTTCTGCCCGCGCAGCAGATGAAGCTGGAGCGCATGATGAAGATTCTGCGCGAGAGCTATGCCCTCTACGGCTTTACCCCGCTCGATACCCCCGTCATCGAATCGGCGGAGGTGCTGCTTGCCAAGGGCGGCGGCGAGACCGAAAAGCAGATCTACCGCTTTCAGAAGGGCGACAGCGATCTCGCCCTGCGCTTTGATCTCACGGTGCCGCTCGCCAAATACGTCGCCCAGCACTATGCCGAGCTCTCCTTCCCCTTCCGCCGCTACCAGATCGGCAAGGTCTACCGGGGCGAGCGGGCCCAGCGCGGCCGCTTCCGCGAGTTCTACCAGGCCGATATCGACGTCATCGGCGACGGGAAGCTCGATATCTTAAACGAGGCGGAGATCCCCGCCATCATCTACAATACCTTCTCAAAGCTCGGCCTCCGGCGCTTCAAGATCCGCGTGAACAACCGCAAGCTCTTGAACGGCTTCTACGCCATGAACGGCATGAGCGAGAAGGCCGGCGACATCATGCGCACCGTCGACAAGCTCGACAAGATCGGCGCCGAGAAGGTGCGCGAGCTTCTCATTGACGAGGTGAAGATGCTCCCCTGCAAGGCGGAAAACGTCCTCGACTTCATGGCCATCTGCGGCACGAATGAAGAGGTCGTCGCGGCGCTCGAGCGCTACCGCGGCATGGACGAGACCTTCGACCAGGGGCTCGACGAGCTCATCACCGTCACCCGCTATCTCCGGGACTTCGGCGTGCCGGAGGAGAACTTTGCCGTCGACCTCACCATTGCGCGCGGTCTCGACTACTACACCGGCACGGTGTACGAGACCGAGATGACCGACCACCCGGAGATCGGCTCCGTCTGCTCCGGCGGGCGCTATGACAATCTCGCCGAATACTACACCGACAGGCAGCTCCCCGGCGTCGGCATCTCCATCGGGCTGACGCGCCTGTTCTATGTGCTCAACGAGCAGGGGCTTCTCTCGGACGAGCTTGTCACCGCCCCCTGCGACGCGCTGGTCCTCCCCATGACGGAGGACATGGGCTATGCCGTCGCCGCGGCCACGGCCCTGCGCAAAAAGGGCCTCCGCACCCAGATCTACGGAGAAAAGAAAAAGTTCAAGGCCAAGATGGGCTACGCGGACAAGATCGGCGTCCCCTTCGCGGTTTTGATCGGCGAGGATGAGATGCGCGATGGCGTCCTCTCCGTCAAGGATATGCAGACGGGCGAGCAGGTCCGCCTCGCCCCGGACGAGGCCGCGGACTACATCGCCGAAAAGATCGCCGCCCTCAACGCGGGCAGCGTGATCAAGGAATAAAAAAGCCTTCCCCTGGAGGGGAAGGTGGCATTCGGCGTCTCCCGCAAGCCGAATGACGGATGAGGTGGAAACCCTCACCCCTTGTTATATATGCGGTCAGAGGCGGCAGCGTCCACCTCATCCCCACCAGTGTGCGCACTGGTGGACCTTCCCCTCAAGGGGAAGGCAATAAGGAAAGGAAGATCGAAATGACACAGATGAGAACCCATACCTGTAACGAGCTCCGGCTTGCGCATATCGGCCAGCGCGTCAAGATCGTCGGCTGGATGGAGAACGTGCGCGAGGTGGGCAGCAACTTCGCCTTCGTCATCGTGCGCGACTTCTACGGCACTACCCAGGTCGTCGTCGAGAACGAGGACATGATGCGCACGGTCAAGGCCATCAACAAGGAATCCACCATCTCCGTCGAGGGCGTCGTGCGCGAGCGCGACAGCAAAAACCCCAAGCTCCCCACCGGCGATATCGAAGTCGTGCCCGAGAAGATCGAGGTCCTCGGCCGCTGCCGCTATAACGAGCTGCCCTTTGAAATTAACCGCAGCCGCGAGGCCGACGAGACCCAGCGTCTTAAGTACCGCTATCTCGATCTCAGAAACCCCGCCGTCAAGAAGAACATCATCCTCCGCTGCAACGTCGTCGCGGCCCTGCGCCAGGCGATGACGGAGCACGGCTTTCTGGAGATCACGACGCCCATCCTCACGGCCTCGAGCCCCGAGGGCGCGCGCGACTACCTGGTCCCGGCGAGAAAGCACCCCGGCAAGTTCTACGCCCTGCCCCAGGCCCCGCAGCAGTTCAAGCAGCTTCTCATGACCTCCGGCTTTGACCGCTACTTCCAGATCGCCCCCTGCTTCCGCGATGAGGACGCACGCGGCGACCGCTCCCCCGGCGAGTTCTACCAGCTCGACATGGAGATGGCCTTTGCCACCCAGGAGGACGTGTTCGCGGTGCTGGAGGATGTGCTGCCCCCGATCTTCGCCAAATTCGGCAGCTATGACATCGCTTCCACCGCCCCCTTCCGCCGCATCCCGTATCTCGAGTCCATGGAGACCTACGGCTCGGACAAGCCGGACCTGCGCATCGACCTTGTCCTGCAGGACATGACCGACCTTGTCCGCGGCTCGGACTTCGCCCCCTTCCAGGAGGGAAACACCGTCAAGGCCATCGTGGTCCCCGACTGCGATCTCACGCGCAAGCAGATCGACAAGCTCTGCGCCGATGTGGAGGTCCAGGCCGGCGCGAAGCCCTTCTGGTTTAAGCTCGACGAGAAGGGCGAGCTTGCGGGCGGCGTTGCCAAGTTCCTGGCCGATAAGAAGGACGCCGTTGTGGAGACCCTCGGCCTCAGGCCCGGCACGCTCGTCGGCGTCGCGGCCGGCAAGCACGATCTCGCCCTCAAGGTGGGCGGCGTGATGCGCAAGCTCCTGGGCGCGGCGGTCCCCGGCCACATGGACAAGGAGCGCTACGAGTTCTGCTGGATCGTGGACTTCCCCATGTACGAGATCGGCGAGGAGTCCGGCGAGCTGGAGTTCTGCCACAACCCGTTCTCCATGCCCTCGGGCGGGCTTGACGTGCTTTTGAAGGCGGAGCGCGGGGAGATCGACCCCCTCACCATCACCGCCGACCAGTACGACCTCGTCTGCAACGGGGTGGAGCTCTCCTCCGGCGCGGTCCGGAACCACGACCCCGAGATCATGATCAAAGCCTTTGAGATGGTGAGACTCGGCGAGGAGGACGTGAAGAAAAAGTTCCCCGCCATGTACAACGCCTTCTGCTACGGCGCGCCCCCGCACGCCGGCATCGCCCCGGGCGTGGACCGCATGGTCATGCTCCTCGCAGGCGAGGATTCCATCCGCGAGGTCATCCCCTTCCCGATGAACAAGAACGCGCAGGACATCCTCATGGGCGCCCCCAGCGAGGTCACGCCCAAGCAGCTTGACGAGCTGCACATCGCCGTCGTCGGCGATGTGGAGAAAGACGAATAAATCCGAAATCATATAGACCGCAGGGGTCGATCCCCCCGATCGACCCGCCGAACAACGTACAAGACTGCAAAAACGGCGGGCCGATGGGGGCATCGGACCCTGCGGCATTTTATGCGGCGCTGTTCATAAAAAAATAACACCCGGAACTTGATTTTTCCCGGGCATTCGCATATAATGGCATTGCCGAAAGGCAAGAGGTGTAAAACTCATACAAAGCGTTCACCGAAAAGCGAATCCCCTGGGAGGTGCCACTCCCAGGGGATTCTGCCATTTTTAACCGGCTGGCTGAACCGGAGGCTTTGCTGCCTTACTCCCCGTCAAGCCATTTGCAAACGTAGTGTGCCACAACGCTTGCCAGAACGGAGAGGACAAAAATGTAAAACTCATACATGCAGCGTTCACCTCCCTCGCTCCGAGGTGTCGGCAGCGGGAACAGTATATCAAGTTGTCGAACTTTGTACAATCCCTTTGTTATGCTCATTTTCCGAAAGGAGGTCCCACCATGTTCTCATCCATCAAAAGTCTCGGCGTGAGCGGGATCGGCGGCTATCTTGTGTCGGTGGAGGTGTATATCTCCAACGGCCTGCCGCATTTTGACATTGTGGGCCTGCCGGACGCCTCGGTCAAGGAGGCCCGGGAGCGGGTGCACGCCGCCATCAAAAACAGCGGCTTTCGCTTCACGTCCTCCCGCCTGACCGTGAATCTCGCCCCGGCGGACACAAAAAAGACCGGCACGGTCTACGACCTGCCGATCCTTGTGGGCATCCTCGCCGCGACCGGCGATCTCAGGCAGCCCACCCCCGACACCGCCTTCATCGGGGAGCTCAGCCTCACCGGGGAGCTGCGGCCCGTGCCGGGCGCGCTGCCCATGGCCCTCGCCGCCCAGCGGGAGGGGGTGCGCCGCCTCTTTGTCCCGCGCGGGAACGCTTCCGAAGCCGCCTTCGCCGAGGGGCTGGAGGTCTATGGCGTGGAGAACGTCTCGCAGCTTGTGCGCTGCCTCCGCGGGGAGAGCGCCGTCGAGCCCACCGCCGTCCCGCCGCTCGGCCGCGGGGAGGAGGCGCTGCCGGATTTTGCCGACGTGAAGGGGCAGGAGAACGTGAAGCGCGCCCTCGAGATCGCGGCGGCGGGCGGGCACAACATCCTCATTGTCGGCCCCCCGGGGGCGGGCAAGTCCATGCTGGCAAAGCGCCTGCCCGGAATCCTGCCGGACATGAGCCGGGAGGAAATGCTCGAGAGCACGGAGATCTGGTCCGTCGCGGGCCTCACAAGCCACGCGCGGCCCATCGTCTCGACGCGGCCCTTCCGCGCCCCGCACCACACGGTCTCCGCCGCGGGGCTTGCGGGCGGCGGCACCTTCCCGCGGCCCGGGGAGATCAGCCTTGCCCACAACGGCATCCTCTTCCTGGACGAGCTGCCCGAGTATCGCGCCGACGTGCTGGAGGTGCTGCGCCAGCCGCTGGAGGACGGGTCCGTCACGGTCTCGCGCGTCGCGGGGTCGGTGAGCTTTCCGAGCCGCTTTATGCTGGTGTGCGCCATGAACCCCTGCAAGTGCGGCTGGTACGGCCACCCCTCGGGGCGCTGCAAGTGCTCGGAGGCAGAGGTGCGCCGCTACCACAGCCGCATCTCCGGCCCGCTTTTAGACCGCATCGACCTCATCGTGGAGGTCCCGGCCCTCGATTATGAGGAGCTGCGCCGCCGCGCCCCGGCGGAGAGCTCCGCCGCCGTGCGGGAGCGGGTCAACGCCGCGCGGGCCCGCCAGCGGGAGCGCTTTTCGAGCGCCGCCATGTGCAACGCCCGGATGCAGCCGAAAGAGCTCCGGCAGTTCTGCGCCCCGGATCAGGAGGGAGAAGCCCTTCTGAAGGCCGCCTTTGACACCATGCGCCTCTCGGCCAGGAGCTATGACCGCATCCTCCGCGTCGCGCGCACCGTCGCGGACCTCGAGGGCGCCGCCGACATCCGCCCAGAGCATATCGCCGAGGCGATCCAGTACCGGACCTACGAGCTGACGTAATACCACACAGATTATGCGGGAGCCTGACTCCCTCAGTCAGCTTCGCTGACAGCTCCCTCGGAGTGGGAGCCTTTAAGGAGAATACATGTCCATCAAACTACTCTGCTTTGACCTGGACGGGACCTTTCTGGACGACAGAAAGAACATCCCGCCCGAGAATATCCGCGCGCTTGAGGAGGCAGCGGCGCGCGGGGTTTACATCGTACCCGCCACGGGGCGCATCTACACGGGCCTGCCGGAGGCGCTGCGCCGGCCGTCCTACATGCGCTGGTACATCACGGTAAACGGCGCCTATGTCTACGACGCCGTGGAGGACCGGACCGCTGTGCGCGCGGAGATCCCGCTGAACCTCGCCCTGCGCTTTTACGAGTACGCCGACACACTCAATGTCCTGTATGACTGCTACCAGGACAACTGGGGCTACATGACGGCGGACATGCTCAAGATCGCGGCGAAAACCATCCCGGACCCCGGCATCCGGAAGCTCATCGTGGAGCTGCGCACCCCGGTGCCGGAGCTCAAGGAATACCTGCGCGAGAAGGGGGAACCGCTCCAGAAGCTCCAGCTCTATTTCGAGGACATGGATCTGCGCGCGCGGGAGCTCAAAGAGCTGCCGGGGCGCTTTCCGGAGCTCAGCATCTCGAGCTCCGTGCCCTTCAACATGGAGATCAACGCCAAGGCCGCCACCAAGGGGCAGGCGATGCTCGCGCTTTGCAAAATCCTCGGCATCCGCCCGGAGGAGAGCATGGCCCTCGGCGACGGGACAAACGACCTTGACATGATCCGAAACGCCGGCGTCGGCGTCGCCATGGCAAACGCGGACCCCGCGCTTCTGAACGCGGCGGACTATGTGACCGGCACAAATAACGCGTGCGGCTTTGCCAAAGCGGTCGAAAAGTTTGTGCTTTTATAATCTTGCGCTGTCTAATATTATTCCTTGATAAGAAGCATTATTGGATTCCCGCAGAGCATAATGGAGATATATGGTCAAGGGCTTCAACGCAGTATGGCGCAAATTTTGCCGGGAAGACTTAAAGATTTCTATCAAGGGATAGTATAAAGAGCATAGAGCTTCCAAGCGGAAAAGCCGCTGAGAATTTCTACTGTTTGCAAAGCGAAGGACTACGCTTCCGCTTGCATTTGGCAGGGGATTCTTCGGCGCCGCCTCAGAATGACAGAAAGACAGAAAAACGCAAAACCGGAGTGCGAAAGCACTCCGGTTTGTTAAACCATGTAGGCTCAGGCCAGCTCGTTGAGCTTGGCTGCCATCGCGGACTTCTTGTGGGCTGCGTTGTTCTTGTGCAGCAGGCCCTTTGCGGCCGCGCGGTCGACTGTCTTAACAGCAACTTTATAGGCATTGACGGCATTATCTTTGTTGCCTTCGGCAACGGCTGCGTCAAACTTCTTCACCATGGTCTTGAGCTCGGTCTTATCGGCACGGTTCTTGGCTCTGAGTTCCTTGGACTTCTCGTCCCTCTTTGCAGAAGATTTAATGTTGGCCATGTTTCAATCGCCACCTCCTCCTATAAAATTGAGTTGTCTCAACTCGCGTTTAGAAATTATAACAAAAGAGGTCACGAAAATCAAGGGTTTTTTCAAAAAAATTTTCACTTTTTTCGTGCACTTATCTATTGTGCCTCTTTGGGTCATACTATACAAGATATTGATACAGGAGGCATGATGATGCATCGCTATCGCACCGATATGGCGGAGGAGCTGCGCCGGCAGTACACAGAGGAGCTGGAGGGCGTGACATGCGCCGAAGAGGAAGTGAACGGCCTTTCGGTTTTCACGGTCGTGATCGAAAACGAACATGGCGAAAACGCTCTCGGCAAACCCGCCGGACGCTATGACACGCTCAAGCTCCCAAAATGGTTCGACCGGGGAAGCGAGAGCTTTCCGGACGCGGTACACGCCCTTGCAAAACTCATTGCGCGAAATATATCCGGCAGCCCGCGGGAGGTCCTGGTCGCGGCTCTCGGAAACCCGGACATCACACCGGACGCCCTGGGTTCGCTCGCGGCGTCCTCGGTGCTGGTGACGCGGCATTTGAAACGGAAGGAGCCGGATACCTTTCGCGGCTTCTGCTCGCTCGCGCTGTGCAGGCCCGGCGTGCTCGGCACCTCGGGGGTGGAATCCGCCGTGCAGGTGCAGACCCTGTGCAGGGAGCTCCGCCCGGAGCTTGTCGTGGCGATCGACGCCCTCGCGGGGTGCGAGGCTGAGCAGCTCTGCCGAAGCGTTCAGGTGTCAAGCGCGGGCATTTCCCCCGGCTCCGGCGTTGGAAACGACAGGCAGGAGCTGAGCCAAGCGACACTCGGCGTGCCGGTCCTCTCTATCGGAATGCCCACGGTTATAGACGCCGGCTTTTTGGGAGACGGACAGTTCAACGGCATGTTCGTCACGCCGCGCGACATCGACAGCCTCGTCCGCGCCGGCGCGAGGCTCATTGGCTATGCTATAGACCTCGCCCTGCATCAGGGCATCGACATCCCGGACGTGGACGCTTTGATCGGGTAGTTTAAAAAGTTTCACGTGAAACATGGAAACTCGCCGCTCAAATTTGTTTCATGTGAAACATTGCATTGTGCAGGGGATGCTGATATAATAGCACCGCAATAAAACAGAAAGGTCAATTTTCGCATGGCAAAAATCATTGCGATTGCAAACCAGAAGGGCGGCGTCGGCAAGACCACCACCTGCGTGAACCTCACGGCGGCGCTGACCCTGATGGGCAAAAAGGTCCTGCTGGTGGACTGCGACCCCCAGGGGAACGCGAGCTCCGGCATGGGCGTGGCTAAGACCACCCGGCCCAACAGCTACGACATGCTGATCTCCGAAAAGACCGCCGCCGAGTGCGTGGTACAGACCGAGTACGGCGACGTGATCCCCGCCTCCAAGGAGCTCGCGGCAGCCTCCGTGGAGCTCATTGACGCGCCGCGGCGCGAATACGTGCTCAAGGACAAGATCACGGCCCTTTTCAGCGAGTATGACTATATCTTCATCGACTGTCCACCCTCTCTCGAGCTTCTGACCGTGAACGCGCTCGTCGCGGCGGACAGCGTACTTATCCCCATGCAGTGTGAATACTACGCGCTGGAGGGCATCGCGGATCTGCTGACGAGCATCAAAATGTGCTCAAGACGCCTCAACCGCCGCCTCGGGATCGAGGGCATCGTCCTCACCATGTACGACGCCCGCGCCAATCTCACCACCCAGGTCGCAAACGAGCTGCGCAAGCACCTCGCCGACAAGGTGTATGAGACGGTGATCCCCCGCAGCGTCCGCCTCTCCGAAGCGCCGAGCCACGGCATCCCCGGCGTGGTATACGACCGCATCAACCGCGGCAGCAAGGGCTATATGGCGCTCGCGGCGGAGTTTTTGAAGCGGAACGAAAAGTAACATGCCTCCCTCTCAGAGAGAGGGGACCGCGACGCGGTGGAAGGAGTCAACGCGCGTCCCTTTGAAAAAACGGAAAAACGAACAGACTCCCTCAGTCAGCCTCGCGGCTGACGGCTCCCTCGGGGAGGGAGCCAAAATGGAAGGAGATAGGAATGCCAAAGGAAAAGAAGGGCCTCGGGATCGGGCTGGACGCCCTGTTCGGATCGGACGAGCCCGAGGAAAGCGAGCTGCAAACCCTGCCCATCGCCAAGGTGGAGCCGCGGATAGACCAGCCCCGCGAAATTTTTGAGGAGCAGAGTCTCCAGGAGCTGGCCGACTCCATCGCGCGCTACGGCCTGATTCAGCCTATCACGGCGCGCAGACTCGACACCGGTTATTATCAGATCATCGCCGGGGAGCGCCGCTGGCGCGCGGCCCGGCTTGCGGGTCTCACGGAGATCCCGGTGCGCGTCATCGAGGCGGACGACCGCCGCGCGGCGGAGCTTGCGCTGGTGGAAAATTTACAGCGCGAGGACCTGAATCCTATTGAGGAGGCCCGGGGCTACCGCTCCCTCATCGAGGAGTACGGCCTGACCCAGGAGGAGGCCGCCCGCAGCGTGGGGAGGTCCCGCCCCGCGATCACAAACGCCATGCGCTTACTCAGCCTCTGCCCCGCCGTGCTCGAGCAGGTGGAAAAGGGCGCTCTCTCCGCGGGCCACGCGCGGGCGCTGGTGCCGATCCTGGACGAAAAGCTCCAGACCGCGGCGGCCAAAGAGGTCGTGGACAAGGGCCTCTCGGTGCGCCAGACAGAGCAGCTCGCGGCCCGGCTCATGAAGGCCCCCAAGCCAGAGCAGCCGGACGACGGGGAGATCCGCGTGGACTACGCCGCCGAGGTCGCAACCCGGCTCAGCCAGAGTCTCGGCCGCAAGGTCAAGCTCGTGGACGGAAAGAAGATCGGCCGCATCGAACTGGAATTTTACGGCGCGGACGACCGCGAGGCGCTGATCGCCGCGCTGGAGCGCTTAAAATAAAAGCCTTCCCCTGGAGGGGAAGGCAAAACGAGAGATGCTAAATTACATAAGGAAGGTAACGATATATGCTTGACATCAAATTTGTAAGAGAGAACCCGGAGCTCGTCAAGGAGAACATCAAAAAGAAATTCCAGGACCAGAAGCTGCCCATGGTGGACGAGGTCATTGAGCTGGACCGCCTGAACCGCGCCGCCATCACGGAGGCGAGCGACCTGCGCGCCAAAAAGAACCAGCTCTCCAAGGCAAACGGCCCCCTCTTCGGCAAGCTCAAGAAGGCCGCCGAGGAGGAGAAGGCCGCCATCCAGGCCCAGATCGACGCCAACATGGCCGCCGTCAAGGCCAATGACGAGCGCCTCGCGGAGCTTGAGCGCCTCGAGGGCGAGTACGCCGAGAAGATCCGCCATCTCATGCTGAACATCCCGAACATCATCGACCCCTCCGTCCCTATCGGGCCGGATGACTCCGCCAATGTCGAGGTCGAGCGCTTCGGCGAGCCCGTGGTCCCCGACTTTGAGATCCCCTATCACACCGAGATCATGGAGCGCTTCAACGGCGTGGACATGGACGCCGCGGGAAGGGTCTCCGGCAACGGCTTCTACTATCTCATGGGCGACATCGCAAGGCTGCACTCCGCAGTCCTCGCCTACGCCCGCGACTTCATGATCGACAAGGGCTTTATCTACTGCATCCCGCCCTTCATGATCCACGGCAACGTGGTTGAGGGCGTCATGAGCCAGACCGACATGGACGCCATGATGTACAAGATCGAGGGCGAGGATCTCTACCTCATCGGGACAAGCGAGCACTCCATGATCGGCAAATTCATCGACCAGATCATCCCCGAGCAGAGCCTGCCCCAGACGCTCACGAGCTATTCTCCGTGCTTCCGCAAGGAGAAGGGCGCCCACGGCATCGAGGAGCGCGGCGTCTACCGCATCCACCAGTTTGAAAAGCAGGAGATGATCGTGGTCTGCAAGCCCGAGGACTCCATGGCCTGGTATGAAAAGATGTGGCGCTTCTCCGTCGAGCTCTTCCGCTCCATGGAGATCCCCGTGCGCCAGCTCGAGTGCTGCTCCGGCGACCTCGCGGACCTCAAGGTCAAGTCCTGCGATATCGAAGCCTGGAGCCCCCGCCAGCAGAAGTACTTTGAGGTCTGCTCCTGCTCCAATCTCGGCGACGCCCAGGCCCGCAGACTCCGGATGCGCGTCAAGGGAGAGGACGGCAGGGTCTACCTCCCCCACACGCTCAACAACACCGTCGTCGCCCCGCCGCGTATGCTCATCGCCTTTTTGGAAAACCACCTCCAGGCGGACGGCAGCGTCACCATCCCCGAGGTCCTCTGGCCCTACATGGGCGGCACCAGGGTCCTCACGCCGAAAAAGTGAAAAATACAGCGCCGCAGGGGCGGCGGTTTGCCACCCGCAAAGGCCCCCTTTAGGCAAGGGGGGCTTTCAAACGCCGCCGCCTGTCCGTAGGGGACGGCGCCCTCGACGTCCCGCGCGGGGGAACCTTTCCTGTACCTCCGCGCCCGGGCGAATGCGTAAAACCCACATCGCGCCGCCGGGCGGTCGGGGACGCCCGCCCCTACGGATTCCCATTAACCTCCCTTTCAAAAAGGGAGGGGGACCGCTTGCGGTGGAGGGATCGAAGATTCTCCCAGGTCAGTCGATCCCTCAGTCAGCTTCGCTGACAGCTCCCTTTCGCAAAGGGAGCTTATAAGGAAAATAATATTATTATTTAGAAAGGATGGTTTCGCATGAAAAAGTTCTTTGAAGAGTTCAAAACCTTTATCTCCCGCGGCAACGTGATGGACATGGCCATCGGCGTCATCGTCGGCGGCGCGTTCGGGGCCATCACAAGCTCCCTCGTGGCGGACGTGGTCACGCCCCTGCTGGCAGCGGTCTTCAACTCCCCCAACACCGACGCGCTGAACATCACCCTTCGCGCAGCGACTGACGGCGGTGAGCCCATCGTCCTCGGCCTCGGCACCTTCATCGGCGCCATCATCAACTTCCTCGTCATCGCGCTGGTGCTGTTCTCGGTCATCAAGGCCATGAACAAGGCCAAGGAGATGGCGGAGAAGCTCTCCAGGAAAAAGGAAGAGGAAGCGGCCGCAGCCGAGGCCGAAGACCCCAAGCCCACCACCGAAGAGCTCCTCGGCGAGATCCTCGCGGAGCTGAGAAAGAACAAATAAAGGGATTGGCAATATTTGCCAATCCCTGACGGTGAAACATACAGGCAACACCGTAGGGGCAGGGCGTCCTCGACCGCCCTGAGCCCCGCCATTACAGAAATGTGCGTATAAACACAAAACCTCCGTTCCCTCCGTAGGGGCGGGGCTTGCCCCGCCCGCGCAGGGAAATGTTCCCATATGCAAAAAATGTACGGCGATTTCGTAGATTGACTACGATTTCGCCGTACATTGCTATTTGTGGTTATCTTGTGCCGCCGGGCG
>CADBCV010000039.1 GCA_902793285.1 Oscillospiraceae bacterium | reverse complement strand
GCAAGACAGTCGATCCCTCAGTCATGGCCTCGCGTGGGATCGGCCATGACAGCTCCCTTTTCGAAAGGGAGCTTAGAAGCTGCGTCAACCCGATACCCATAAAATATAAAAAGAATGTACGGCGAAATCGTGATATTCCACATAATCGCCGTACATTTTTAACGTATTATAACAGGTCTTCCTCACACCACGCAGGCCCTCTTTGCCCCGCGCTCGCGGGCGAGTGCCGCGTAGCGCTCGGCATAGTACCTGTCCGTCTCATCCTCGCCGAGGAGCTTTTGATATCGCTCCCGCACCCCGAAGGGGCGGTAGCGGATGATCTTGTAAAAGCAGCCGTCTCCGATGTGCTCCGCCACATAGCGGACGGTCTCCTCGTTCTCCCGGTCCCGGCCGGGGAAGATGACGGTCCGCACCTCATAGAGCTTGCCGACGCGCAGCAGGTACTCGAGATTTTTGAGCACCATGTCCCGGGGGTGGGAGATGAGCGTGTCGCTCCATCCCGGCTCCACGGCCTTCACATCGAGCATCACGCCCTCGGAGACCTGGAGCACGCGGGGATCCTTTTCAAAATCGAAGGAGCCGTTGGAGTCGATGAGGCAGGTCTTGCCGAGCGCGTGCACCGCGGTGAAGAGCGGGATCAGAAACTCGTTTTGCAGGGTGCACTCCCCGCCGGAGGTGGTGATCCCCTCAATATAGGGCGCGGCGCGGCGCACCTCGGAAAGGACCTCCTCCACCGTCATCCAGCGGATCTTGGGCGAGGCGTCATGGGGGCAGCGCTTGATGCAGGTGTCGCACTGGACGCACTTCGCGCTGTCCCAGCGGACCTGCCCGCCCTCCAGCGTGAGCGCCCCGGCGGGGCAGCTTTCCACGCACAGGCCGCAGCCCCGGCAGAGATGGATGGTCTCGGGGTTGTGGCAGAAGAGACAGTTGAAGGGGCAGCCCTGGAAAAAGATCGAGGTCCGGTTCCCCGGCCCGTCCACGTTGGAGAAGGGGATGATCTTATTGACCGGCGCTCTCATTGTGCTGCTGTACCCGCCGGTCGAGCGCGTGGCCGCCGTCCTGGGCGCCCATGCCGAACACCGTCACATTGTTGAGCGACTGCTTCTTCTGGCGGAGCTTTTCGATCTCGCTCTTTTTCACGAGATAGCCCGTGACGCGCACCACGTCGTTGTTCTCCAGATACCCGGAGAAGTAGCGCAGGCCGTTGGAGAGGGAGCCCTTGATGATGGAGAGGATGGCCTCCGGCGTCTTGAGCCAGGTCTCCTCAAACTTGAAGATGTCGCCCGTGCCGGTGGGGAAGTAGGGGTGGAACTTCTCGTTCACCTCAAGCTGCTCAAGCATCGTCGGCTCCACGCCGATGGGGATGCGCGTGCCGGGGGAGTCGTCCATCCCGTCGGAGTCGATGCCCACCTGGGCGTGCAGGCGGTAGCGGTGGCCGTAGGCCTCGCAGTAGGGGGCCTCGTGCGCCTTGACGCGCGCGTCGATGGCGTCCATGATGCGAAGGCCGAGAGCGGTGGCCTCCGCGTTCATGCCGAAGCCCTTCTTCTTGTCCGTGATGCCGAGCAGGTAGTTGCAGCACTCGGCAAGGCCCACCACGCCGAACATGCCGGTGAAGTTCTCCTGTTTCACAAAGCCCTCGGTGACGAGGAAGTTGGTCTTGAAGAACGTAGACTGCTCCACGATGAACTTCACGCGCTTGTCCATGTACTCAAGCTGCAGGTCGATGTGGCGCGGCAGCTCCCGCGTGAGAAAATCCTCCGCGTTCTTCGCGTCCAGGGCGCACTCGTAGAGACGCAGGCGCGGCAGGGTGTAGCCGCCGCCCCCGATGGACAGTCCGTTGTAGCAGGAGGCGATGGCGTAGCGCTCGCCCCACTCTTTGACGAACATGCGGTGGTTTGCGAAGGAGGGCTTCGCGGTCTTGAGCATACACTTCACGCAGGCGAGGGCGAAGTCGTCGCTGGTCCTCTCGGGGTCGTAGCGCAGCGTGAGATTCGGCACCGCAAGCTGCATCTCCTCCGTGAGCTCCAGCAGGAGCCTGCCTGTGACGCTGTCCTCCGGCCCGATGTCCGCGTGGACAAAGGAGTCGGTCTGCACCTTGTCGATGTTGCGCAAAAAGAGCCCCAGCACCTTCTTGGCGAAGGCGCGGTCCTCTTTTACCACAAAGGGCTCCAGCAGCTTGTCAAGATCGCCGAGATACACGGGGAAGCTCGTGATGGAGGGGACGTGGCAGTAGAAGATCTCCAGCACGTTCACAGCCTCCAGGAGATCCTTCGGCGGCTCAAGCTCCAGAAACTTGCAGCCGTTTTTGAAAAGCAGCTCGTAATCCGGGCAGATGTAGCGGGGGCGGTAGGGCATGACGCCCTCGTTCAGATCGCAGAGCGCGCCCTTGCGCTTGGCCTCGTAATAGGCGTCGGAATAGCGCAGGGAATCGTCGCTGCTCTCGCCGAGACGGGCCAGGGCGAGCAGCTCCTGCTTATAGGTCAGGGTCGGGTCCTGGATGATTTTCAAGGCTTCGGACACAGAATCTACCTCCTGCTTGCATATTTTGTTCTTGCCCGTATTATATAGGCAAACGTGCAAAAAAGCAACAGCCCTCTTGCGCGCAAAGTCACACGCTGGTACAATAAACAAAAACGGAGGTGGACACATCGTGAAGCGAAGCGCGAAGGAGATCCTTGTCCGCACGGGTATTCTGCTGCTGGGGCTCTGTGTCGCCCATCTGGGGGTGACGCTCTTTCTGCTCTCAGACCTCGGCTCCGACCCCTTTAATGTCCTCGTGCAGGGGATCTATCGGAGCCTTGCGCGCCTGACACAATGGCCCTTTCTGACCCACGGCCGCGTCCATGTCGGGGTGAGCCTTCTGATCGTCGCGGTGCTGGCCTTCGTGGACAGGGGCTATCTCAAGCTCGGCACGGCGCTCTGCATGATCTTCGGCGGGCCGATCATCGACGCCTTTACGGCCCTCCTGGAAAAGCCCCTCGCGGGCGCGCCGCTGCCGCTTCGCGCCGTGCTGCTCGTGGCGGGCTGCGTCATCCTCGCCTACGGGATGACCATTGTGATCCGCTCCGACGCCGGCACCGGGCCCAATGACCTTGTGGCCGTGGTGCTCAGCGACAAGACAAAATGGCGCTTCAGCCTCACCCGCGTCGGGGTGGACGCCTGCTTTCTCCTGCTCGGCGTGCTCCTCGGCGGCAAGGCCGGGGTCGGCACCCTCGTGTGCATGTTCCTCGTCGGCCCGGTGGCGGGCTTCTTCCTCCCCATCAACGGCCGCATCATCGAAAACCTCGTGCAGCGCCTTTGCAGTGCGCAGCAAAAAGCATAGTGCACGATCACGCTCCGATGCGAAAACATTGCCGCCTTTCCGTAGGGGCGGATATTATCCGCCCGCGCGGAAAGGCTGCAACATAACAACCCCCGGGCAAATCCGTACAATGCTGCGGATCTGCCCAGGGGTTTTCCGTTTTCAATATAGTACGGCCGGGCTTTTCTCAAAACCCTTTTATCATCTCACGCCTTCTTTTTATATTCCCGGTCGAGGATCTTCTTCGCGAATTCATCCGCGGGCAGGGGACGGGAGAAGTAATAGCCCTGCACGAGGTCACAGCCCGCGTCTTGCAGGAGGCGGAGCTGGTTCTCGGTCTCCACGCCCTCGGCCACGACGGGCACCCGGAGGCAACGGGCGATGTCCAGAATGAGCTCCACAAGGCGGAAGTCCCGCTCGTTGCGCTCGATGTTCCGGATAAAGCCCATGTCCATTTTGAGCACGTCGATGGGCATGGAGGAGAGCATGTTCAGCGACGAGAAGCCGGAGCCGAAGTCGTCCATCTCGATCACATAGCCCTTCTCGCGCAGATCCCTGATCACGCGGATGAGGTGGTCCGCGTTGTCGGTATAGGCGGACTCTGTGACCTCCAGGTTGAAGTCCCGGTGCTCCAGACTGTATTTTGCGACAAGGCTGTCGAGCAGGGCGGGAAACTCCGGGTGGAACACGTCCACGCGCGAGAGGTTTACCGACACCGGCAGCGTCACGCCGTAGCTCTCGCGCCAGGCGGCGATCTGCTTTGCCGCGCGCTCCCATACAAAGCAGTCGAGCAGCGTGATCTGCCCGCTGCGCTCAAAGAGCTGGATGAAGCGGTCGGGGGAGATGAGGCCGAACTCCGGGTGCCGCCAGCGCACCAGCGCCTCGGCGCTCGCAAGTCTCGGCGGGTTCTGCTGGATATCGTACTTGGGCTGGTAATAGACCTCCAGCTCGCCGTTCTCCAGCGCGCCCGCGAGATCCGCGCGCAGCCGCTGGTTAAACTCCTCGTGCCGGCGGGCCTCCTCGTCATAGATCATGAGGTGGGACTTGAAGTCGCGCCGCACCATGCTGCACGCAAGCCACGCCTGGTCAAACATCATCCGGGGCGGGACATCCGCCTGCCAGGGCATCACGCCCATGCGCACCTGGATATCCGCGCTTGTGATGAGTCCGTTCACACTGCCTTGGAAGCGCTCGAGCAGGGAATTGTATTCATCCCGGTGCGCGCAGTAGATGTCGAAGTGGTCCCCCTCGATGTGGCCGCCGATGCCCTCCGTCTCCGCGAGGAAGGCGGCGATCTCGCCGCCCAGGGCGTGCAGGACCTTGTCGCCGTAGGGACGGCCGTTCAGGGTGTTGATCATGTGGAAGCGGTCGATGTTCACGATGATGGCGTCCATGGGCTTGCCGGGATGCTCGCGGTAATAGCGGTCGGTATATACATGGAAAAAGCTGCGGCTGTAGAGCTTCGTGGTCAGGGGGTCAAACTCCGCCTCGGAGATGATCTGCCGCCCCTCCTTCACCTTGGCCTCGGAATGGACGTTTTTCAAAAGCAGAAACAGAATGAGACAGCCCACCACCGCCACGATGGAGACAACGTAGGGAAGGTTATCCTTGAGATAGGCGAGGAAGGTGACCCGCTCGTCGCGGAGGGCGTAGTTTGTGAGCGAGGCGTTCAGCGTGGAGGCCGGGAGCAGATGGTTTATCTTGTTGAGGATGGAGAACAGACAGTCGTCCCGCCGGTTCACGGCGAAGGCGAGATCCATCGTGTCCCCGGTGGCGAGCGGAGCGAGCTTGTATTCCGTCATCAGATCGCTCACGCGGTTGAGGCGGTAATTGCTCACAAGGGTGCAGTCCGCCTCCCCCTCGGCCACCGCGCAGAAGCAGGCGTCCACCGCGTCGTAGGTGCAGATCGTCCAGTCCGGGAAATTGTCCTTCAGAAAGGTCACATGGCTGGGGTGCCCCTCGAGCACCGCGACGGTCATCTTCCGCTCGGGCGAGATGCCCTGCCGGTCCGCGGCCCTTGTCGCGGCGAACATTTCGGTGGTGACAAAGGGGTCTGTGATGATGACGCCGCGCTCCTCCCCGTCGTAGGAGGAGAGGTTCACGGGGAAGACGCAGTCGAGCTCCCCGGCGGCGAGAGCGTTCAGCGCCCCCTCCGTGGTGGCGTAGGCGCGCGCTTCAAAGCTGATCTGCGCGTTTTTCTCCGCGGTCTCGGCAAACTTGAGATAATCGGCAAGCGAGCCCTCCAGCGTGCCGCGCTCCTCCTCTCTGTCGCAGTAGGGGAGAAAATCGTCCCGGTAGCCCACGCGGATGGTCCCGTGCCCGGAGAGCCAGTCCTTCTCCTCCAGCGTGAGGAAGCTGTTGACGGCCCCGGCCCGGTTGAACTTCTCGGTGAGCTGCTGGTTGTAGTCGCGGTTATCCTCGAGGATGCGGTTCATCGCCACGTCGAGCTCGCGCTTGAGATCGGGGCGGTTTTTATTGATGCCGAAGTAGGAGTCCGCGGACCCCACCTTGCACACGGGGACCACGTCGGCGGAATTGCCGTAGGTGTCGAGCGTGACCAGCATGTCGAGCTCCCCGGCCGCGAGCATCTCCAGAAGCTCCGGGGTCTTGGCCGTGAGCTCGATGATCTCGGGGTGCACGTCGTGCTTTGCCGCCCAGTCGATGAAGAGCTGCTCCTGAATGCTGTTCTTGTTCACGCCGAGACGCTTGCCGTTGAAGGTGGAAAAATCGTCGGGCCGGATCTCGGTATTTGTGGGGGCGATGAAGACATGGTAATCCTCAGACCCCATGCTCTCGGCGGAGTAGAGGATCTTTTCCGCCCGCGCCTCGGTATAGGACACGTCGCTCAGGATATCTAGCTCGCCCGCGATGAGCATCTCCAGAAGCTCCGACCAGCTCCCCTCCACATATTCGTAGGTCCAGCCGGTGTAGGTCGCGATGCGCTGCTGATACTCATAGCCGTAGCCGGAGCGGCGGCCGAACTGATCCGTCCGGTGGAAGGCCGACTCGTACCAGCCGACGCGCACCGTCTTCGCCTCGGGCTTCGCGGCGAAAACAGCGGGGGAGGCGAGCATCATCAGCACCGTCAGCAGGCACAGTATGCGAAAGCTCAGTTTCTTCATAGGCCAAGGCTCCTGTCTCTGTACTGCGCGCGTTTGCGCTGGGAAAAAACCGGAAACACCAAAGAATTACACTTAATGAGTATCATACACCGAAAATCGGAATTTGTCTACAGAAATCCCGATTTCCCGCGCCCGGAGAAAAACGATTGACAGGATTCCCCATTCGTGCCATGATAAACGGGAAATTTGACCTCGGGAGGAAAGAACATGCCGCGCCGGAGAAACAGGCTCATCTTCATTCTGATCGCCGCCGCCCTGCTCGCGCAGGTGGCGCTCGGCTTTCGCTACACGGGGAAGGACTGCTGCGGGATCGTGGGAAACCGCGTGAAGACCTTCGCGCCCACCTCCATGGTGCTTTTGCGCTATGGCCTTCCGGATGAGCGCCAGGCCGACCGGCGGAGCCAGCATCTGAGCTATACCTATCGGGACATGAAGCTCTTCGGCAGGGAGGCGGAGATCACCTTTGACATGGCAAAGTTCCGGGTCTACCAGATCACGGTGACCCTGGAGGAGGGCGGGGAGCTCTATCCCACCGTGCTTGAGAGCGTCCGCCGGGCCTATGCCGGCAAGCGGGGCTTTCAGCTTGAAGAGCGGGAGGACGGCTGCGCGATGGACACCACTGTCGGCCCGCCCTGGCACCACGCGGACCTCCGCCTGGACGACGGCAGCCTCGCCATCACGATCATCGAGCAGCGGTAGGAAGAGAACAAAAAGTGGTTTTCTTTCCGCCTGATCTGTGTTATACTCTTTATAGGAAGGCACCAGCCAAGAACGGAGGGAGGAGCATGATCTATACACGGGAGGAGGTCCGGGATCGGGTAGAGCCGATCGCCAGAAAATATGACCTTCACGCTGTCTATCTGTTTGGCTCCTATGCGCGCAATGAGGCCACGGAGGAGAGCGACATCGACCTTCTGATCGACCGTGCCGGTTCCAGAATCCACAGCATGTTTGAACTCGGCGGCCTGTATGAAGAGCTGTGCCGGGCGATGAACAAACAAGTCGATCTGGTGACAACGCAGACGCTTGAACAGGAGAGCACCAGATTGCGTATCCCGCAATTTGTAAACAGTGTTCAGAAAGAGAGGATACGGCTGACATGAACAGAGGAGACTGGCAGCGGCTTCTGCACATGCGTACCTACACTGTATAGGCCGTTCGTGAACGGCCCTCACGGTACAACCTGAAGAAATACACAATCCCCGGCAAAAACGCACAAGTGCAGCGAATTTGCCGGGGATACGTGCAATTATCGATGTGCTGGAGACCGGCAGTACTGCCAAAAAACCACGGAGACAGATCAAAAGAAGCGAGTTTTTTTGGGCGATTGCTCTCTTGTAAAAACTCCCAGAATGTGCTAAAATACCCATTTAGCAATCTAAGCCCGCAGAGTAAAGGAGCATCCCCTTTGTTAAACTACTATACCGCAACCACACTTTTGATCTGCCTGTCGCTCGGCGTGATGTGCCTGCTGGTGCACGAGAACGCCAGGATCCCGGGCAGGGACAAAAAACTTCTGTACCTTACCTATATCCTCATTGCGGTCTCCGCGCTGGGGGAGTATTTCGGCGTGGCCTTCAACGGGCGGCAGGATCTCTCGCCAAAGACCATCCTGCTTGTAAAGGCTGTCGACTACATCGGCACGCCCCTTGCCGGCGGCGCGCTCATCCTCCATCTCCGGCTGAAAAACCGGTGGAACTGGTTTCTCGGCAGCCTTGTGGCGCTCAACACCCTCTTCCAGCTTCTCAATCCCCTGACGGGCTGGATGGTCGTCGTGGACGCGGAGAACGTGTATCACCACGGCCCCCTGCATAACGTCTATCTTGGCATGTGCCTTTTGATCATCGGCGTCGTGATCCTCCAGTTTTTCATCTACGGCCGCTCCTTCCGGCGGCAGAACCGGAAATCGCTCAACGCCATCCTGGTTCTGATCCTCATCGGCATCCTGATGCAGGAGCTCTCAGACGAACAGGTCCGCACCTCCTATCTCGCGCTCACCATCGGGGCTGCGCTGATCTTCATCCACTATGTGGAGTTCGGGGCCCAGGCCATGGACGAGGATCTCAAGATGCAGCAGATCCAGCTTGATACCGACGCCCTCACCGGGGTGTACAGCCGCTTTGCCTACACCCTCGCCCTCAGAAGACTTGATGAGGCGGGGGCGCTGGCAAAGGATTTTGTCGTCTTCACGGTGGACATCAACGGGCTCAAGCGCACGAATGACACCCTCGGCCACGATGCGGGGGATGAGCTCATCTGCGGCGCGGCGGACTGCATCACGGCCACCCTCTGCAGGACCGGACGCTGCTACCGCACGGGCGGGGATGAGTTTGTGGTGCTTACCCATATGGATCGGGACGATGTGGACACCGCGCTTGAGCGGCTCCACCAGGCAACGGCCCTGTGGAGCGGCAGAACCGTGCATAAGCTCAGTCTCGCGGCGGGCTTTGCCTGTGCCGAGGAAAATGAAGACCTCTCCGCCGGGAAGCTCGTGATAGAGGCGGATAAGGCCATGTATGAGGCCAAGGCCGCCTATTACCGCGAGGCCGGGCACGACAGACGCCAGCACGCCTCGCGAAAACAAGCGTGAAAAAAACATAGACCAAAGGGGGAGCCGCATATGAAAAAACTGCTTGCCGTTCTGCTCGCGCTGATGCTGTGCGTGAGTCTCGGCGCGCCTGCCTTTGCAGAGGACGACTGGACCATCCTTGTCTATATCTGTGGCGCGGATCTCGAGAGCGAGGCCGCCTGCGCCACCGACAACATGCAGGCCATGCTTGACGCTGAGACCGGCGCCAACATCCGCTATGTCGTACAGACCGGCGGCGCGGCCGCGTGGAATAACGGCGCCGATCCCAATGAGCTGGACCGCTTCCTCATCACGGAGGGCGGCAGCGCCATCGTCGACAGGCAGCCTCTCGCCAGCATGGGCGAGCCGGAGACCCTCGCCGCCTTTATCCGCTGGGGCCTTGCGGCCTATCCCGCGGCACACACCGGCCTTGTCCTCTGGGACCACGGCAGCGGCAGCATCAACGGTGTCTGCTTTGACGAGCTTGACGATGACAACAGCCTCACCCTGCGCGATCTCGACACCGCCCTCGGCGGGACGGCGGGGCTTCTCCCGGGCGGCTTTGACTTCATCGGCTTTGACGCCTGCCTCATGTCCACCGTTGAGACGGCCGCGATTCTCGCGCCCTACGCAAAGTACATGGTCGCCTCCCAGGAGATCGAGCCCGGCAGCGGCTGGGATTATGAGGCGATCGGCAGGTTCCTGAACGTCAACCCCGGCGCTGACGCCGCCGCGCTCGGAACGGCGATCTGCGACTCCTACTACGCAAACTGCATCGCCTGTGAGAGTGAGGATATCGCGACCCTCGCCCTCGTGGATCTCAGCAAGATCGGCGCGCTGCGGACCGCCTTTGACGCCTATGCCAAAAATCTCTTTGAGGCCACGGAGGCGGACGCGGACTTTGCGCCCATTGCCCGTTCCATCGCCGCGGCGGAGAACTTCGGCGGCAATAACCGCAGCGAGGGCTACACCAACATGGTCGATCTCGGCGCCCTGATCGGGGCGGGCGAGGCCTGGTCGGAAAACGCCCGCGCGGCCCGCAGCGCCCTCGATGACGCCGTGGTCTACAGCGTCCGGGGCTCAAACCACCGGCAGGCGAGCGGCCTTTCGGTCTATTATCCGCTCTCTGTGCAGGGCTCGATGGAGCTCGGCATCTTCCGGGATATCTGCCCCAGCAGCTATTATCTCAGCCTCGTGGATAAGATCGCCTATGGCTACGCAAGCGGCGGCGACTGGGATTCCTACGACAGCGACACCGACTGGGACTTTGACGCGATGACGCAGGACTTGGGGCAGAGCACCGCCATCACCTTTGACGAGGAGCCCTGGCTGGACGAGGACGGCATCTACGGCTTCGTCCTCTCGGAGGAGGGACTTTACAACACCGCCTCCGTGGAAGCGGCCGTGTATCTCGTCGCGGACGAGGAGGACTATGTCTGCCTCGGCTACACCAGCGATGTCTGGGCGGACTGGGAAAACGGCGTCGTGACGGACAATTTTGACGGCTACTGGTTCTCCCTGCCGGACGGACAGTGCCTCTGCGTCTATCTCATCGAGGAATGCGACGGTTATGATCTCTTTACCGCCCCGGTGGAGGTCAACGGCGTCAGCAAGAATCTCCGCTTTACCTGGGACTACGAGACGGGGGCGGTGCAGATCCTCGATCTCTGGGACGGCATTGACGAAAACGGCTTTGCCTCCCGCCCCGGCGAATCCCTGATGCCGGGCGATGTGATCGTCCCGCTGTACGACGCGGTCTCGAGCTATACGGGCGAGGAGTTCCTCTATTACGGCGAGGAATTCGTCTGGGAAGCCGGCGACGAGCTCGGCTTTGATATGCTCTTCGACGGCGATTATCTCTACGCCTTCTGCATCAACGACATCTTCGGCGGCTACTACATGACCGACTATGTGAGCTTCTCGGTGGACGGCGACGAAATCCTGTACACCGCCGCCTGAGCCTTGGACTTTATTTAAAACAATGTACAGCGATTTTGCAAGTTTCTGCGAAATCGCTGTACATTTTTTCTGCTTTGACATTTGCGCGGGAGGGGCAAGCCCCTCCTCTGCGACTGTGGGGCACTCTTTTCACAGTCCCAACAGGATCAGCGGTCCAGAACGAGGGCCATACGCCCGCGCCAGCTTCCGCGGAGATAGTAGACCAGCATCGCAAGCCCCGTCACGATCCAGGACACGGGATAGCACATGCACAGGACAAAGAGCGTGTGCCGCGCCACAAAGAGCGTCCCGACCCAGATGATGCGCAGCAGGCACACCCCGAGGCCGATGATGATGACCGGGCGCACCGCGTCTCCGACCCCACGCAGGACGGCCGACAAAACCTCGATCAAAACCCAGGTGATATAGAAGGGAACAAAGTAGAGCATCATGAGATAGGTCGTGTCGATCACGGCCTGATCCGCCGTGAGGATGTGCAGAAGCGGCTTTCCGAGCAGGAGGATGAGCGCCGAGAGCGTAACCGTGATGATGCTCGAAAGCACAAGCCCCTGCCGCACGCAGAGCTTGACGCGGTCCTGCCGCCCGGCGCCGAGATTCTGCCCCACAAAGCTCGTGATCGCGGCGCCCAGCGCGTTGCTGACCGCCCAGAAGATCCCGTCCGTCTTCGAGGTCATGGCCCAGGAGGCCACCACCACGGTGCCGAGAGAGTTGACGCCGACCTGGATGATCATGTTCGACACCGCGTACATCGAGGACTGGAGCCCCGCCGGGATGCCGAGACGCAGCATGTTCACAAGGTAGGCGCCGCGAAGCCGGAGCTCGCCCAGGCTCAGGCGGTAGCTCTCCCCGGTTTTCAGCAGGAGCCTTGTGAGAAGCCCCATGTTCACAAGCTGGGCCGCGACCGTCGCAATGGCGACGCCCGCGACGCCCCAGTGGAATACGATCACAAACAGAGCGTCGAGCACGATGTTTGTCAGACACCCCACCACCATGAAGAGGAAGGGACTGAACGAATCGCCCACCGCGCGCAGCATGTTGGACTCCATGTTCAAAACCAGCACGAACGGCACGCCCAAAAAGTAGATGCGCAGATACAAAACCGCCGCGTCCATCGTGTCCTCCGGCGTCTGCAAAAGGCGCAGCATCGCGGGGGAGGCCACAAGCCCGAACACACTCAGCACCGCCCCCACGAGGGCGAAGACCGCGATGGCGTTGCCCGCCGCGACCTGCACGTCCCGCTCGCGCCCCGCGCCGTAGATCTGCGCGATGACGACGGAGGCCCCGGACGTGATGGCGACAAAAAAGCCGATGAGCAGATTGATGATCTGCGCGGAGCTGCCCCCGACGGCGGCGAGGGCGACCGTGCCCACAAAGCGGCCCACGATGAGCCCGTCCACGGCGTTATAGAGCTGCTGGATGCAGGTGCCGGCGGCGATGGGCAGAAAGAAAACCAGGAGCTTTTTCCACACCACGCCCTCGGTCAGATCTTTTCTCGCAATACGCTTCTGCATGGCTCACTCCTCAAACCAGCGCAGCGCGAAGTCCGCGAGCGCCGGCGTCAGCTTTTTGATGTCCCAGTTTGTTGTGTTCACCGTGAGATCGAAGGCGCTGCTGTCCCCGTGGCTTTTGCCGGTGAGGATCTCACGCGTATTGCGGCGGTTGCGGTCGATGCGGCGGATGTTGCGCAGGACCTGCCGCTCCGTGAGGCGCTCCGTCTCCGGGCGCTTCTGCTCGTGCTTCATGCAGCGGCGAAGGCGCGCGTCAATGTCCGCGCAGGCGAACACGCGGAAGGGGCGGCAGTCCTCCAGGATCACGTCGGCGTCCCGGCCGATGATGACGCAGTCATTGCCGAGGGCGGCGATGTCCCGCAGGATCTCGCGCTCCCGGATGAGAAGCTCGGTCTTTATGCCGGGGTCAAAGAGCACATGGGAAAAGCTGCTGCGGTAGGTGAGCTGGATGTTGTGCCAGCCGTGGTTTGCGAGCGCCTTCTTCACATAGTCCGCATCCAGCCCCTGCTCGGCGGCGAGGCGGTCGATGATCTCCCGGTCGTAATAGTCCCAGCCCAGATGCTCGGCAAGGCGCTTTCCAAGCTCGCGCCCGCCGCTTCCAAACTGGCGGCTGATGGTGATGATGCGCATGTTTTCCTCTCCCTCTCTGTCGTTTCCAAGGGTATATACCACCGTCTCCGCCTCTTGTCAAGAGGGGTTTTGCTTGCAAAACGGCGCGGGGTCCGATACAATATTCATACTATCCCTTGATAGCTTGACCATATATCTCCATTATGCTCTGCGGGCTTCGCCTTGTCTGGCACAAATTTTCCTCGGGAATCCAATAAAGCTTCTTATCAAGGAATAGTATCACATTATAGGAATGGGGGAGCTGCCGTGGAATACATTCACTATACGCAGACGCCGCTGGGCGGGGTACTGCTCGCAAGCGACGGCGAGGCGCTCACCGGGCTCTGGTTTGAAGGGCAGAAGCATTTTGCCGAGTCTCTTGGGAAGGAGCGGGCGGAGCGTGATTTGCCCGTCTTCCGGGAGACGGAAACGTGGCTCGCGGCCTATTTCGCGGGGGAGGACCCCGGCTTTCTGCCGAAGCTCCGACCGCGTGGGACGGCGTTTCAGATGTGGGTGTGGGACCTGCTGCTGACCGTCCCCTTCGGCAAAACCGTGACCTACGGCGAGCTTGCGGCGCGGCTTGGGGAGGGCTCTCCCCGGGCGGTGGGCGGCGCGGTCGGGCGAAACCCCATCTCGCTTCTGATCCCCTGCCACCGGGTCCTCGGGGCGGGCGGCTGTCTTACCGGGTACGCGGGCGGCTTGGAGAGAAAGGTCTTCCTCCTCGCCCTGGAGGTCACCTCTAAAAACGCCAGCCCGGCGCTGCGCCGGAGCTTTTGCCCCAGCTTATCGTGCAAAAAACTTGAAAGCCACAAAGGATTCCTGCGTTTTTTGCCCTTCAATCTGAGACAAAATCTCTCGGCGCATCACCAGACCCGCGTTTTTAGAGGTGCCCTGGAGGGGAGCCTTCCGATTTAATATAATTTAAGGTGCATTTTCCCAGCGCCTGTGTTATACTCACAGCGGATCAGGAAAAAACTGAAAAATCTATGAAAACGGAGGATAAAAAACATGGAGAAGCTGAACGACCAGACCCTGGAGAATATCGCCGGCGGCGTCACCCAGAGCGGCTGGGCCACGGTTGCCGGGCTGCAGACGGGCTATCTCGCCCTGCGCACCCGTCCCGTCTATGATTACAACAACGAGATCCGCGGCAGCGAGAGCTATAACGGCGACAGCCTGCAGATCACGGGCGGCTACTGCACCGGCACAGACGGCAGAAGCTACGTCTGGGTCTTCAATCCCAGAAGCGGCATGTCCGGCTGGGTGAACAGCTCCTTCCTGCGCTGAGCGGAAAGAAGCACCAGGGCTGCGGCAAGAGTCCCGTTATCAGGAAAACCGTAATATCAGCATCGTAGGGGCCGACGCCCTCGGCGGCCCGGCGCAGAAAACTAAGGCAACACCGCACAATACGCCTGCGGCATCTTCCGGTAAATTTGTGCCCTGATTTCGTCACTTTTTCTTGAGGTACACAAAGTACATCTGCAAAA
>CADBCV010000038.1:24590-30779 GCA_902793285.1 Oscillospiraceae bacterium | reverse complement strand
GGACGCCCGCCCCTACGGAATCGTCGGACATTTCACCGCAAAACCCACATCTCCACTGCGTGAGGTTTCGGGCCGCCGAGGGCGCCGTCCCCTGCGATGGCAACTGACTTATTTGCGGCTTCGTTATTTTTGTGTCAATTAAGCGGGGCATACGCGGGAAATTTGCGGAAGCCCCGCGCTTTTTTGGATAAAAACACGGAGGAAAGGCTTGCCAAAAAAGAGGCCGTCGTTTATAATAGTAATGTTAAAAAACTTCGTTCATTTCTCGGCGGGAGCGTGCAGCATGGAAAACCCCAAAACCGGCGGATTCGCCAAACAGAATACAATGACCACAACCAAGACGCTGGACCGGCTTTTTTCCAACGTCACGATCTCGAGGGTATGGTTCTTTGTCCTGATCCTGATCTATCTCGTCGTCGCCATTTCCGTGGTGGCGACCTCCCGTTCGGAGGATTCGATCATGCTCGCCGGGCAGCCGGTCCCCCTCCGCTCTCTGACGGGCGCCGTCTCCTCGCTCACGACGCTGTGCACCATCCTGCTTGTCGCCTACTACAAGAAACCCGGCTTTGTGGTGTCCCTCACCTTTCTGATCTGCCAGTTCCCGTCGATTTTGATGGGCATCTTCCTCGGCCACAACTTTATCAGCATCGCGGGCCTCTTCACAAACGCCCTCGCCATCGTGACCATCGTGCTGCTCTACCGCAACGGGCGCGAGATCGAGCTTTTCCAGAACAAGCTGCGCGACCAGGCGGCGACCGATACGCTCACGGGTCTGCCGAACCGCTTCGCCTGCTCCGAGATGCTCGCCGCCCTGGAAAAGCGCAACGAGCGCCACGCCGTCGCCGTGTTGAACCTCAATAACTTTAAGCGCATCAACAACACCATGGGCCTTGCCACCGGCAACGCCGTCCTCTCGCAGATCGCCTCCCGCTGGCGCGAGGCCGCGGACCACGGTCTCACCGGCACGGTCGACTTTGTCACCTGCCAGGGCGGGGATGAGTTCTCCATCATCATCCGCGGCTACCGCAGCGATGAGGACGTGCTGAAAACCATCCGCTTCTACAAATCCCTCCTGGAAGAGAAGATCACCGTGGACGGCTGCGACTACTATCTCAACGCCAGCATCGGCTACGCCCTCTTCCCCGAGGACGCCCTCACCGGGGACGAGCTTCTCTCCTGCGCAAACGCCGCCATGTACGCCTCCAAGCGCGGCGTCGGGGACGAGCGCATCTGCCACTACTCCGCAAGTCTCACCGACGCCGAGCGCGCCCTGGAGACCGAGCGCAAGATCCGCAGCGCCCTCGACAACAACGGCCTCTTTTTTGTGCTTCAGCCGCAGTTTAACATCAACCACAGGCTCAGCGGCTTTGAAGCCCTCGCCCGGATGCGGGACGCCGACGGGAGCGTGATCTCCCCTTCGGAATTCATTCCCATCGCGGAGAAGACCGGCCTTGTTGACAGGATCGACCACGCGGTCTTCAAGCAGTCTGCCGAGTACTTTGGAGAGCTCATCCGCAAGACGCACACCGACAGCACGCTCAGCGTCAACGTCTCCGTGCGGCATCTGATGAAAAACGACTTCCTGGACGAGGTGCGCGAGATCCTCAAGACCACCCAAATCCCCCCGAACCAGCTTGAGATCGAGATCACGGAGTCCATCATGATCGACTCCGTGGACAAGGCCCTCCAGTGCATCGGCGAGATCAAGAAGATGGGCATCAAGATCGCCATTGACGATTTCGGCACCGGCTACTCCTCGCTCAGCTATCTCAACAGCTTCCCCGCCGACATGCTCAAGGTGGACAAGGCTTTCATTGACAAGATGAACACGAACGAGTCCTCCAAGCAGTACGTTGCGGCCATCATCTCCATCGGCCACGTGATGAACTTCGCCGTGATCTGCGAGGGTGTGGAAAAGCCGGACCAGCTCGATACCCTCAGCAGCATCGGGTGCGACTTTATCCAGGGCTTCATCTGGGGCCGCCCCATGTCCCCCGAGGACGCCACCGCGCTTGTAGAGAGATCCATGAAGAGCGCGTAATTAAACTTCACAAACAAACAATCCCGCCTTCCGGCGGGATTGTTTGTTTTACACCAGATCCTTGTGTGCCTCGTAAAATTCGCGGTAGTCCTTCAGCATGTACTTCAGGAGATTCGGCGTGTCGAGCTGGTAGGGACACTTGGAGGCGCAGCTCCGGCAGCCGATGCAGTCCTCGATTTTGTTCATCTTCGCCTGCCACTCGTCCGTCATGTACTGCTGCCAGGGGGAGCGGCGCAGCAGCATGTTCATGCGCGCGCAGTTGCGGATCTCGATCCCCATGGGACACGGCATACAATAGCCGCAGCTTCTGCAGAACGTGCCGGAGAGCTCCTGCCGCTCCTTCTGAATGAAGGCGTCGAGCTCCGCGTCCACGTCGGGGTCCTCCTCCGCCACCGTGAGCCACTGCTGAAGCTCCTCCAGGGTCTGGATGCCCCAGATGGGGACCACGTTGTCATAGCGCTTCATGAACGCGTGGCAGGCCCGCACATTGGTGAGCAGCCCGCCCGCAAGCCCCTTCATGGCGATATAGCCCATGTCCGCCGCCCGGCACTTCTCCGCGAGGGCGAGATCCCGGTCCGAGGAGATGTAGCTGAAGGGAAACTGCAAAGTCTCAAAGAGGCCGGAGGCGATGCACTCCTCCGCCACCTTGACGCGGTGGGTCGTGACCCCGATGTGGCGGACCCAGCCGCGCGCCCTGGCCTCCAGCGCCGCGGCGTAGGCCCCGTTCGGATCGTCGGGGTCCGGCAGCTCCGGCACCTGATGGAGCTGGAAGAGGTCTATGTAATCGGTCTTCATCATGCGGAGACTGTTTTCGATGTGGGCCAGCACCCCCGCCTTGTCGCGCGCGGCGCTCTTGGTGGAGATCACGATCTGATCGCGCACGTCCGCGAGCGCAAGGCCGATCTTCTCCTCGCTGTCGGTGTAGGCGTTCGCGGTGTCGAAGTAGCGGATACCGCCGTCATATGCCGCCCGCAGGAGCTTCACGGCGTAGTCCTTGTCGCAGCGCTGCACCGGCAGACAGCCCATGGCGGTCTTGGTCACCACAAGCCCGCTCTTGCCCAGGGTCAGTGTTTTCATCAGAATATCCCCCTTTGAATATTTGCCTTCCCCTTGAGGGGAAGGCTTTTTAAAACGGCCAGGTCGGCAGCCAGGAGCGGAGGATGCCGTCCCGGATCGGCAGGCCCGCGAGATTCGGGTAAAAGAGCGCGAACACCGCGAGACTCAAGACCGCAAGGCCGGCCACATAGAGTCTGCCGCGCGGCAGGTTTCGCACCATCACATCAAAGCAGCGCCCGAGGGCGAGGGCGAGGAAGACCGTGCAGGGAAAGTAGTGATAGGCGAAGGTCAGGCGCGGCACCAGCACCCAGGGAAGAAGCTGCGCGAGATAGCCCAGCAGGATATAGGCCGAGACCCGGTCCCGCCGTGCGACGGCGAGATAGCCCAGCACGAAGAGCGCGAAGAGCCCGCCCCAGCAGAGCACCGGGTTTACGAACGCGCCGAAGCTCACATGCCGCCCGTCCGGGAGGTAATCGAGATAGTAGAGGATGGGCCGGATGTCGAGGAGCCACTGGTACCAGTGGGAGGAGTAGGGGTGCGTCGCGACGAGGCCCGCATGGTAGTTGAACATGTACGCCTGGTTTTGGAGCACGATGTCGAGATACTCCCGGCTCAGCACATTCGTGACGCCGCGCGCCCTGCCGTAGGGGAGGTAGGCGAGGTAATAGATGAGCCCCGGCACGAGGAGGAAGAACACCACGCAGAAGAGGGCGTTTTTCACAAAGCCCCGGAGATCCAGCCGCCCCGCCCGGGCGCTCTCGATCACCCACCAGAGCCAGATCACGGCGAGGCCCGCCCCGGCATAGAAGCAGGTCCACTTGCTCGCCGCGCCGAGACCGAAGCTCACCCCGCAGAGGGCGAGATCCCACAGCCGCCCCCCGCTGACGAAGCGATACATGAAAAGATACATCAGCAGGATGAAGAAGACGGCGTAGGTGTCGATGGTGGCGATGCGGGTCTGGACAAAGTGCATGAAATCCGTCGCCATCAAAGCCGTCACCGCGCCGGGGACAAAGCGCCCGCCGAAGAGCCTTTTGGCAAAGACGTAGAGCAGCGGCAGCATCAAAACGCCGAAGAGCGTCCCCGAGAAGCGCCAGCCGAAGGGCGTCATGCCGAAGAGGGCGATGCCGAGGCCGATGATGCTCTTGCCGAGGGGCGGGTGCGTGATCTCATAAGGGTAGACGCCGTTGCGCTGCTCCCAGGCGGTGCGGGCGTGGTAGATCTCATCGAAGTAGGTGGAGTTTAAGAAGGTCTGCCGCTCGGGGCAGAGGTCCTGCTCGTCCAGGAGCGCCGCCGTGCCGGAGAGGGCGGGGACGCCCCTCCCCTCCTCGGTCTGGGCAACACACTCCCCGAGCCAGACGTTCCCGTGGCCCCGGATGCGTAGGGTGCCGCCGGTGACGGGCTCCGTGAGCGCCACGGGAATCCACTTGAGGACCTCCGCGTGGCTCTGCTCCAGCTCGGCCACAACGCGGGGCGGCTCTCCCTCGGCCGTGTATTCGACGGTATAGCCCCCGATGCCGACGCCCGTGAAGAGCATGAGGCGGGAGACCGCGCCCCCCGCGGGGTCCGGGGCGAGCTGTGCGCTCTCCTGCTCGAGACATACAAAGCTCTGGGGCGAGCGCGTGTTGCCGAGGCCCGTGAAGGCGGCCGCGGCATAGACCAGCGTGAGCCCCGCCATCAGGAGCGCGTCCACGCGGTCAAGGCGGCCCTCCCCGCGGCCGAGCCTGCAGGTCCTGAGCTCCGGCAGCAGGAGGAAGAACACCACGAGCAGCAGAAAGCACGCCGCCGGGAGAAAGAATTTTACGATATCAGACATAGACAGCATTTCCCCGTGGGGAATATCCTTACAGTGTTTTCAGAATCTCGTGCAGCTCGTGCACGTCCCTGAGCACGAAGTCGGGCTTGCGCTCGGCCGCGTCCACCATGGGCCGGTCCGTCTCGCCGGAGAGGACCAGCACGGACACGGAGCCCGCGTTCTGCGCCACGGCGATGTCGGTATAGAGCCTGTCGCCCACGGCGCAGATCTTCTCGTTGGGGATACCGGTCATCTCGGCGATGACGTCGATCATGTTGCGGTTGGGCTTGCCGATGTAGTTGGGCTTTACGCCGCTTGAGGCCGTGAGCAGGGCGCAGATGCTGCCGCAGTCGGGCAGGACCTCGTCATGCGGCATGGGGCAGACCCAGTCCGGGTTTGCCGCGATGAAAACAGCGCCGCGCCGGAGAAAGTGGCAGGCTTTGTCGAGCTTTTCGTACACAAGCTCCGTGTCGAAGCCCTGCACCACCACGTCCACGGTCTCGGCCTCCGTGTGTCCGCGCTCGTCGTTCACGAGCTTCACGCCGTAGCTCTGCAGCTCCCGGTAGAAGGCCCTGGTGCCCGCGAGATAGACGCTCGCCCCCGGGTGGCGCTGGTTGAGATACATGCCGGTGGCCATGCCGGAGGTGAAGACGTTCTCCCGCTCGCAGGGGAAGCCCAGCTTTCTCAGGCGGGTGATGTAATCCTCGCCCGCGCGGGAGGAGTTATTCGTGAGGTAGATGTACTTTTTGCCGAGGCGCGGCAGATCCTCCATCAGCGCGATCGCACCCTCGTACACATTATCCCCGAGATACAGCGTTCCATCCATGTCGAAGAGGAACAGCTCGGTATTTTTCAGCTTCGTATAATCCATATCTTTCTCCTGATGATCCATATTTGATAAAGGTCTGCGCTTGGCCCCCTTGCCTAACTGGGGCATTAAAATGTCGCCGCTGTCCGTAGGGGCGGATATTATCCGCCCGCAAAGCTGCGATCCGGTACAGGCGTAACCCGGCGCGCAAATGTTCCCCCATCACCGTAGGGGAGGGGCTTGCCCCTCCCGCGCGGGGGAATTGACGTTTTTCCTCCGCGCCCGGGCGAATGCGTGAAACCCACATCGCGCCGCCGGGCGGTCGGGGACGCCCGCCCCTACGGATTTCCTCTTACCTCCCTTTGGAAAAAGGGAGGGGGACCGCCGAAGGCGGTGGAGGGATCGAAGATTCTCCCAGGACAGTCGATCCCTCAGTCACCTGCGCAGCATACACAAGTTCTAAGGCTCCTTCGTCGCCAAGAACTTGTA
>CADBCV010000038.1:0-24569 GCA_902793285.1 Oscillospiraceae bacterium | reverse complement strand
AGCGCCGCCCGCGGCGATGACTGAGGGAGTGCTCCTTCCGTCATCCGGCTTGCGTGAGACGCCGGATGCCACCTCCCTCAGAGAGGGAGGCAAAAGCGCGGGCGCGCCGTGACCTTAGTTTTCTCCCCAGAGAAGGGCGCACCTGACCGCCTTCGACCAGCCGTGCAGGAGCTCCTTGCGGCGTGTCTCCTCCATCTCCGGGGTGAAGACCCTGTCGATGGCCCAGTTGTTCTTCACGTCCTCCAGGCTCTCCCAGTAGCCCACCGCGAGCCCCGCGAGATAGGCCGCGCCCAGGGCGGTGGTCTCGATGCAGCGCGGGCGGTACACGTCCGAGCCGATCAGGTCCGCCTGGAACTGCATGAGGAAGTTGTTGGCGCTCGCGCCGCCGTCCACCTTGAGCTCCGCGATGGGGATGCCGGAGTCGCGCTCCATGGCGCGGGCGATGTCGTGCGTCTGGTAGGCGAGACTTTCGAGCGTGGCGCGCACCAGATGGGCGCGGGAGAAGCCGCGCGTGATGCCCACCACGCAGCCGCGGGCCCGCTGGCTCCAGTGCGGGGCACCGAGACCCGTGAAGGCCGGCACCACATAGCCGCCCGCGGTGTCGGGCACCTTTTCGGCGTACTGCTGGCTCTCCTTCGCGGAGGTGATGACGCCGAGCTCGTCGCGCAGCCACTGGATCGCGGCGCCCGCGACGAAGATGCTGCCCTCGAGGGCGTACTGCACCTGGTCCCCGGCGGAGGCCGCGATGGTGGTGACAAGGCCGTTGCGGCTCATGACGGGCTCCGTGCCGGTGTTCATGAGCAAAAAGCAGCCCGTGCCGTAGGTGTTTTTCATGGTGCCGGGCTCAAAGCAGCACTGGCCGAAGAGGGCGCACTGCTGGTCGCCGGCGGCCCCCGCGATGGGGATCTCCCCGCCGAACATCTCAAAGTCCGTTTTGCCGTAGACAAAGCTCGAGGGCTTGACCTCCGGCAGCATGGAGGCGGGGATGTTGAGCAGGGCGAGGAGCTCCTCGTCCCACTTGAGGGTGTGGATGTTGAAGAGCATGGTGCGGCTTGCGTTGGTGTAGTCCGTGACGTGGACGCGCCCGCCCGTGAGCTTCCAGATGAGCCAGGTGTCGATGGTGCCGAAGAGGAGCTTGCCCGCCGCGGCCCGCCTGCGCGCGCCGGGGACATTGTCGAGCAGCCACTGGATCTTGGAGCCGGAGAAGTAGGCGTCAGGGATGAGGCCGGTCTTCTCGCGGATCATGTCCCCGTGCCCCTCGGCGACGAGCCTGTCAATGATGTCGGAGGTGCGGCGGCACTGCCACACGATGGCGTTTGCGATGGGCTCCCCCGTCTCCTTGTCCCAGACGACGGTGGTCTCGCGCTGGTTTGTGATGCCGATGGCGGCGATCTCCTTGGCGCTCACGCCGAGCTTTGCCATGGCGGCGTGGGCCACCTCATAGGTGGTGTCCCAGATCTCGTTTGCGTCATGCTCCACCCAGCCGGGCTGGGGGAAGATCTGGCGGAATTCCTTGTTCACGACAGAGCAGATGTTGCCGGACTTGTCAAAGAGGATACACCGGCTGCTGGTGGTTCCCTGGTCAAGGGACATGATGTACTGCATGGCGACGCTCCTTCTTTATTTTTTATTCGATGATTTCTTTGATAAACTTCGGGCGCGCGACGGGGGTGTCGGAGAACGTGCAGCAGGCGCGCAGAAGCTCCGCCGCCTCCCTCGCCTTCTCCTCGGTGGAGGCGTGGATGGTGCCGAGACTCTCGCCCTTTTCCACCCGGTCGCCCACCTTCTTGTCCAGCACGAGGCCCACAGAGAGGTCGATCTCGCTCTCCTTGGTGACGCGCCCGCCGCCGAGGTGCATGGAGATAAGCCCCACCTTCTCGCAGTCCATGTGGCTGAGATAGCCCGCCGTCTCCGACGGGACCGTGAGCTGCACCGGGGCGACCGGCAGGCGGGCGGTATCGTACACGTCCCGCGCGTCCCCGTCCTGGGCCTCGACAAGCTCGCTGAGCTTTTTGAGAGCCGCGCCGCTCTCGATGGTCGCCCGGAGCATGGCGCGGGCTTCCTCCCTGTCCGCCGCGACGCCGGCCTCGGTCAGGATGCAGGAGCCCAGCGTGAGGCAGAGCTCGAGCAAATCGCCCTTCGTCTCCCCGCGCAGGACGGAGATGGCCTCCTTGACCTCGAGGGCGTTGCCCACCGCGCGGCCGAGGGGCTGGTCCATGTCGGTGATGACCGCGGCGCACTTTCTGCCCGCGAGCTTGCCGATGCGCGTGAGGCCGCGCGCAAGCTCCCGCGCCTGCTCTTCGGTCTTCATGAAGGCGCCGCTGCCGCATTTCACGTCCAGCACGATCACATCCGCGCCCGAGGCGAGCTTCTTCGACATGATGGAGCTCACGATCAGGGGGATGCTGGGCACGGTGCCGGTCACGTCCCGCAGGGCGTAGAGCTTCTTGTCCGCCGGGACAATGTCCGCCGTCTGGCCGATGAGGGCGATGCCGATGCGGTTGACGTTCTCGATAAAGCGCCGCTCCCCGATGGCGATGTTGTAGCCCGGAAAGCTCTCGAGCTTGTCGAGCGTCCCGCCCGTGTGGCCGAGACCCCGGCCCGACATCTTCGCGATGCGAAGCCCGCAGGCCGCCACCATCGGGCAGAGCATGAGACTCGTCTTGTCCCCGACGCCGCCGGTGGAGTGCTTGTCCGCCTTGATGCCCTCGATGCCGCTCAGATCCACGACCTCGCCCGAGTGCATCATCGCCATGGTGAGATCCAGGGTCTCCCGGTCGTTCATCCCGCGCAGGAGGATCGCCATGCACATGGCGGACATCTGGTAGTCCGCGATCTCCCCGCGCACATACCCGTCGATCATGAAGCGGATCTCCTCTCCGCTCAGCTCGCCCCCGTCGCGCTTTTTGGCGAGCAGATCAGTCATCAGCATATGGATCACCCTTCCCGTTTTTTCTATGTCATGTGCAAAGTGTACAAGGTGATAGTTTATTATACACCAGTTTTCCGCTGTTCTCAATAGCGAAAAACCAGATACTTCTGCCCCTCGATCACCCGCTCGACGGCCCGCGGGTTCGGGGTGCGGAGCTTCGCGGGGAGGGCCAGAAGGCGGCTCACCCCGTCGAAGGCGGTGAGGGTGCCGTCCGGCCGCCGGGTCCACAGAAGCCCCTGCTCCCCGGGTTCCGGCGCCGGGGCCGTTGGGATCTCCGCCGAGGCTTCCGCGGGCTCTCCCGCCCGGTCGGCGGCATATTCGATCGGGTCCGGGAACTCGCGCAGCTCCGCCCGGCTCAGCCTGCGCCGGAGCCAGAGCCCCCGGCTCCAGGGCTGCATCACGCCAAGATAGGCGCTTTTTTCCCCGCCGTGGACCCAGAGGCGCACGATCTCCCCCGCATGGCCGGGAAGCTCCGCCTCCAGGACCGTATAGAGGCCGTCCCGCGCGATACGCAGGCGGCCCGCCTCCCGACCGTCTATCCGAATGGGCACCTCCATGAAAACACCCCCCCATAACCCATGTCATCCTGAGCGTCAGCGAAGGATCCCCCGGAAAAAGCGCAAAACGACGGGATTCTTCGTCGCTGCGCTCCTCAGAATGACAGGGACAGAACGTTGCCCTAAACATAAAAACTCCCCTGCCCACAGGATATGGGAAGGGGAGCTTGCTTATTCGATTACGAGCCCAGTCCGAAGCTCACGGCGAGGGCGCTGTCCACGGCGCTCATCGTGTTCTTGTCGAGCTTGCCCATGCGCTCCCGCAGGCGGGATTTGTCGATGGTGCGGATCTGCTCGAGCAGGATGACGCTGTCGCGGTTGAGACCGACGCTGCGGCCGTGCAGCTCGATATGGGTGGGCAGCTTTGCCTTGCCCATCTGGCTTGTAATGGCCGCGGCGATGACCGTGGGGCTGTGGCGGTTGCCGGTGTCGTTCTGGACGATCAGCACCGGGCGCATACCGCCCTGCTCGCTGCCGACGACCGGGCTGAGGTCGGCAAAGTAAATGTCTCCACGTTTGACCATGCTTGCTTCACACTCCGATGAAGAGTCGCCCAATACAGTTTATGTAGGGTGCTGCTCTTAGTCTCACCGGGAGGAGAAAAAATTATACATGGAAAACGGCGCTTGCTTTATGGCGGGATACGAGGGGCTCAGTCTCGACGAGTCCCGTGCAAGGCTGGAGCAGCTCTATGGCTGAAAAAATGAGCCGCGCCCCGTTTGGGGCGCGGCGTCTGTGATTTCTACATTATATTTCATTCCGCGCGGCTGTTTCTGTGCTCACGGAAAACATCCGCCGCCGGGCGCGTCCGTCCGGTATCGGCGTCCTCAATCCCGCGGCTGAGTTTATCGACCAGCTCTGCGTCAGTCATCCTGTCTGCATCAACGGACAGCGGTGCCTTTGGCAGTGTAACAGGGAACGGAATCCCCCCGACGAGGGCAATCTGATTGAGGTACATATCCATTGCGGTGGACATCGGGATGCCAAGCTGCCTGAGAACATTTTCCGCCCGCTGTTTTGCGATTGGATTAACGCGAAGATTCAGGGTCGCGGTCTTTTCCATTACGATCACACTCCTTCCCTGCAATTGTAACGTAAATAGCGTTACAAGTCAACAGATACTTTCTGGAAGTTACGTTACGAAAGCGCCGTCCCTTTCTATTCTCTTAGCCAAACGCGGCTGAAACGATGTCAATTTATCTCAGTGTTTTGCGCTGGTGCAGGAGTTTGCCGCCGTTGACGATGTTCAAAACGCCGACCGTGACGCCGAAGAGCAGCGTCAGGATGCCGAGCGTCAGGGACTCCGCCCCGGAGCGCGACATGCAGCGATAGGTCTCTTTCACGGTCTCACTTCCTTCATGAAAACGTCCATCCACACCGTAGGGGCGGCGGCTTGCCCCGCCCGCGCGGTATGAAGCGGGACATGATAAAGATGTCGGGCGAATTCGTATTATTACACGAATTCGCCCCAATACATCTATAAACGAACCGGTTTTCTGCCGGGCGGCTGACAGCCGCCCCTACAGGCAAAGGCTCTTACTTTCTGTTCTCGCCGAAGGTCTTCTTGGCCTCTTCCCAACCGGCGAGCAGGGACTTGTAGCCTGCCTGGGCGAAGTCCTTGAGCTCGGCGCTCGCGTCCACCGCGGCGGCGGAGAGCCTGTCGGTGGCCTCCTTCAGCGCGGCCTTCGCGGCCTCGACCTTGGCGTTGACCTCAGCCTCGGCGGCCTTGCGGGCTTCCTCGGCGGCCTTCGCGGCGGCCTCCTGCTCCCTGGTCTCCTTGATGGCGGCCTGGGCGGCGGCGAGGCGGGCGATGGGGACGCGGAAGGGGCTGCAGGACACATAGTCCAGGCCGACCTTGTGGAAGAACTCCACGGAGGAGGGGTCGCCGCCGTGCTCGCCGCAGACGCCGAGGTGGAGGTCAGGACGAGTGGCGCGGCCCAGGGTCGCGGCCATCTTCACGAGCTTGCCGACACCCTTCTGATCGATGCGGGCGAAGGGATCGCTCTCGTAGATCTTGGCATCGTAATAGGAGGTGAGGAACTTGCCGGCGTCGTCACGGCTGAAGCCGAAGGTCATCTGGGTCAGATCGTTCGTGCCGAAGGAGAAGAACTGGGCCTCGGTGGCGATCTCGTCCGCGGTCAGGGCGGCGCGCGGGATCTCGATCATGGTGCCGACGAGGTACTTCATGTCGGAGCCGGCCTCCTTGATGAGCTTATCGGCGGTGGCGACGACGACATCCTTGACGTACTTGAGCTCCTTGACCTCGCCCACGAGCGGGATCATGATCTCAGGCTGCATCTTCCACTCGGGGTGGCGGGCCTGGACGGCGAGCGCGGCCTTGATGACGGCAGCGGTCTGCATCTCGGCGATCTCGGGATAGGTGACGGCCAGACGGCAGCCGCGGTGACCCATCATGGGGTTGAACTCGTGCAGGCCGGAGATGATGGCCTTGATATCCTCGACGCTCTTGCCCTGGGTCTCGGCGAGGGCCTTGATGTCCTCTTCCTCGGTGGGCACGAACTCGTGGAGGGGCGGGTCGAGGTAGCGGATGGTGACGGGGTAGCCCTGCATGGCCTCGTAGATGCCCTCAAAGTCGCCCTGCTGCATGGGCTCGAGCTTGGCGAGGGCGGCCACGCGCTCCTCCTTCGTGTCGGAGCAGATCATCTCGCGCAGGGCGGCGATGCGGTCGCCCTCGAAGAACATATGCTCGGTACGGGTCAGGCCGATGCCCTGGGCGCCGAGCTCGACAGCCTTGGCGGCGTCGCGCGGGGTGTCGGCGTTGGTGCGGACCTGGAGACGGCGGTACTTGTCGGCCCAGGCCATAATGCGGCCGAACTCGCCCGCGATGGAGGCGTCGACCGTGGGGATGAGCCCGTCATAGATATTGCCGGTGGAGCCGTCGATGGAGATGAAGTCGCCCTCGTGGAAGGTCTTGCCCGCGAGCTCGAACTTCTTGTTCTCCTCGTCCATCTTAATCTCGCCGCAGCCGGAGACGCAGCACTTGCCCATGCCGCGGGCCACGACGGCGGCGTGGCTCGTCATGCCGCCGCGCACCGTGAGGATGCCCTGGGCGGCGGCCATGCCCTCGATATCCTCGGGGCTGGTCTCGAGACGGACCAGGACGACCTTTTCCTTGCGGGCGGCCCAGGCCTTGGCGTCCTCGGCGGAGTAGACGATCTTGCCGCAGGCGGCGCCGGGGGAGGCGCCGAGACCCTTGCCGATGGGCGTCGCGGCGGCGAGCGCCTTCGCGTCAAAATCGATCATGCCCTCGTCCACGAGGTCGCAGGCGATCTTGAGGGCGGCCTGGGCGGTGCGCTTGCCGTTGCGGCACTGGAGCATGTAGAGCTTGCCGTTTTCGACGGTGAACTCCATGTCCTGCATGTCGCGGTAGTGGTCCTCGAGGAGGGCGCAGACCTTGACGAACTGCTCATACGCCTCGGGGAACTTCTCCTCCATCTGGGAGATGGGCATCGGGGTGCGCACGCCGGCGACCACGTCCTCGCCCTGGGCGTTGGTGAGGAACTCGCCCATCAGCTTCTTCTCGCCGGTGGCGGGGTCGCGGGTGAAGGCGACGCCGGTGCCGGAGTTTTCATTGAGGGTTGGCGCGGGGGTTGTCCCAGGAGCGGAAGACGGCGCGGATGGCCTCCTTGAGCTGGACAACGGGATCGGAGGGGAAGTCCTCGCCGATCTGGTTTTTATACTCGGCCTTGAACTGCTCGGCCAGCTCCTTGAGATCGGCGGCGGTCAGCTCCACGTCGAAGGTGACGCCCTTCTTCTCCTTCATCTGGTCGATGAGCTGCTCGAAGTACTTCTTGCCGACCTCCATGACGACGTCGGAGAACATCTGGATAAAGCGGCGGTAGGAGTCATAAACAAAGCGCTCGAACTTGGGGTCGGGGTTGCCGGCGATCATGGCGGCGACAACGTCGTCATTCAAGCCGAGGTTCAGAATGGTATCCATCATGCCGGGCATGGAGGCGCGGGCGCCGGAGCGCACGGAGACCAGCAGGGGGTTTTTGAGGTCGCCGAACTTTTTGCCGTTGATCTGCTCCATGATCTCGACATTCCTCATGATCTCCGCCATGATGCTGTCGTTGATCTGGCGGCCGTCCTCATAGTACTGGGTGCAGGCCTCGGTGGTGATGGTGAAGCCCTGGGGGACAGGCAGGCCGATATGGCTCATCTCGGCGAGGTTTGCGCCCTTGCCGCCGAGCAGCTCACGCATGTTTGCATTGCCTTCGGAGAAGAGATACACATACTTTTTGCTCATGCTTGTTTTTTCCTTTCCGTTTGTAGAAAAAATAGTAAAAATGATCTTTCGGTGTCCACACTTTAGTTTACCACAGGTGGCACGGCTTTCGCAATAGTTTTTCGTCAGAAATCCGGATTTTGTGTACCTCTGAGCTCCTCCGCGAGGCGCACGAAGTCCGAGACGCCCAAAACCTCGCCCCGGACGCGGGTATCATAGCCGAGCGCCGTGAGCGCGCGCTCCGTCCGCTCCTTGTCAAGGCCGGGGATCTGGGAGGCCGCGGCGTTCACAAGGGTCTTGCGGCGCTGGTTGAAGGCCGCCCGCACAAGGCGGAACATCATCTCCTCCGCCTCTTCGCCGGAGACCGCGACCGGGGGCTGCTCCCGTCTCGTCAGGCGGATGACGGAGCTTGTCACCTTCGGCTGCGGCACAAAGCAGGAGGGCGGCACATCGAAGAGAAGCTCCGTCTCCATGTGCCACTGGACGAAGATGCCGAAGGCGCCGTAGTCCGCGCTGCCGGGCCCGGCGCAGATCCGGCGCGCGACCTCCCGCTGGATCATGACGGTGACGGTCTCAAAGCAGCCCGCCTCGATGATCGCCGTGAGCGCGGGGCTTGTGATGTTGTAGGGGAGGTTTGCGCACACCACGGGGCGCAGGCCCGGCAGGCGCTCCCGCGCGAGGGCGGCAAGATCCTCCTTGAGGGCGTTTGCGTAGAGGATCTCCACGTTCTCGCAGTCGGAAAGCGTCTCCTTCAGGATGGGCTTGAGGGCCTTGTCGAGCTCGATGCACAGGACGCGCCCCGCGCGTTTGGAGAGCTCCCGCGTGAGGCAGCCGACGCCGGGGCCGATCTCCAGGACGCCGGTCTTCTCATCGAGGCCCGCCGAGGCCGCGATATCCTCCGGCACCCAGGCGGCGGTCAAAAAGTTCTGCCCCATGGATTTGGAGAAGCGGAACTTGTGCCGCGCCAAAAGGGCCCGGATCTCATTGTAGTCAGTCAGATTCATTTTTTGTCCTTCAGTATTTTTTCAAAGGCCTGGCGCTGCGGGTCGTGGCCCGGCTCGGACTCCACGAGGATGTTCCCCCGGTAGCGAAAGCCGCTCTCCCGCAGGAGGTTCTGCATGGGCTTGTTCTTCTTGTGGGTGTCCACGCGGATGCATTTAAGGCCGAAGGCGCGCGCCTGGGTCTCGGCGCAGCGAATGAGGGCCTGGGCCATGCCGCTGCCCCGGTATTCCTTCGCGACCGCCGCCCGGTGCAGCACGCAGTACGGGATGTCCGCCGACCACTTGCCGTCCGTGATGGCGGCGTAGCCCGGCTCCTCCAGGGGGCTCAGGACAAAGAAGGCCGCCCGGTCCCCCGCGTGCTCCAGCACGAAGCACTGGCCGAGGCGGATGTCCTCGGCAAAGCGGGCGCCGTCGGGGTAGGGGCCCTGCCACTGGTCGATATGGTGCCGCCCCAGGCTCTCCCGGGCGTCCTGCACGATCTCGAGGATGCGGGGGATGTCCGCCGCCTCCGCCGCGCGGTATTGGACGGGCTCCGTGATCTTTTTGCGGCCCCGCTCCTTTTCAAGCTCCCGCAGGAGCTTTTCGTCCTCGGCGTCCGCGGGGGTGAAGGCCGCGAACATGTCGGGCCGCTTGTCGCGCGTGCGGCGAAGCTGCTCCTTCCGGCGCCAGCGCTCGATACGCGCGTGGTCGCCGTTCAAGAGGATCTCGGGCACGGCGCGGCCCTCCCAGTTCTCGGGGCGGGTGTACTGGGGGTATTCCAGAAGCCCGTCCCAGTGGCTCTCGCCGATGTAACACTGCTCGTCCGCGAGGACGCCGGGCACAAGGCGGCACACGGAGTCCGCCACGGCCATGGCCGCGATCTCGCCGCCGGTGAGCACGAAGTCGCCGAGGGAGATCTCCTCGTCCACGCAGGCCTCGATAAAGCGCTCGTCCACGCCCTCATAGTGGCCGCAGACCAGCACCAGATGGTCGTAATCCCGATTGAGGCGCTTCGCCGTCTCCTGGGTATAGGGCTGCCCCTGGGGGGACAGGTAGATCACCCGGCGGCGCTGTCCCTCCGTCCCCGCGAGCACATGCTCCAGGCAGGATTTGAGGGGCTGGGCCATCATCACGCAGCCGAAGCCCCCGCCGTAGGGGTAGTCGTCCACCTGCTTCTGTTTGTTTTCGGTAAAATCCCGGATCTGCACGCAGCGGATGTCCACGATGCCCTTCGCCGCGGCGCGGCCGAGGATGCTCTCATGCAGCACGGCGTTCACCGTGTCGGGAAATAAGGTCAGAATGTCGATTCTCATTTACATACCCTCGATCAGATGGACGGTGAGGACCCCCGCGTCGGCGTCGGTGCTTTTGATAAATTCCGGCACCGCGGGGATGAGGTGCTCTCTCTCCCCCCGCACCACGTACACGGCGGAGGCGGGGGTCTCCAGAATGTCGGTGAGCGTGCCGATCTCCCGCCCCTCCTCGTCCACGACGCGCGCGCCGAGGATGTCCTGCAAAAAGAAGGCCCCCTTCGGAAGGGGCGCGTCCTCCCGCCGGACGGAGACGGTCCTGCCCTTGAGGCGCATGGCGGCGTTGACATCCTCCACCCCCGCAAGGCGGGCGATGACGAAGCCCTTGTGGGCCCGCGCCTCCAGAAGCTCCAGCTCCTCGCCCGAATCCAGCACAAGGCGCTTGAAGCGTTTCAGAAACTGCGGGGAGTCAAGCCAGACCTCGATGCGCACCTCGCCGCGCACACCATGGGTGTTGACGATGCGCCCGGCCTCGATCAGCGGTTTTTTCTCCATGTCGTCCCTCCGTAGGGTGTATATTTTTTATAGTATACCACAGCCCCCGCGCCCTGCCAAGAAAAAAAGGAGCTGTGAAAAAAGAGCCTCACCGTCGTTGGGGAGGGGCTTGCCCCTCCCGCGCGGTGAAACGTTCTCATATGGTAAAATGTACGGCGATTTCGTATCATTCTACGATTTCGCCGTACATTGCTATTTGTGGTTATCTTGTACTGCCGGGAGGGGCAAGCCCCTCCCCTATCCTGAGCGCAAGCGAAGGATCCCCCGGTTGTCTACGGGATTCTTCGTCGCTTCGCTCCTCAGAATGACATGAAGTTTTAGTTGATAACATCCCCTACGCTGTCATACCGCCCGTTTTGCGTTACAGAAGCTCTCCCTCAGCGGCGGCGAGGGCTTCTGCCGGGATCTCGACGGGGGCGGCGGCGTTAAAATCATAGAGCTCCGCCGTCACAAAGACGCGCCCGATGTCGAGCGCAAAGCCCAGCAGGCTGAGATCCACATTTTCGAGCCCGAGCTGCTCCGCCGTCTCCGCCATCACAGCGTCCATGAGCTTCGGCATGAGCCCCTGCATGAGCTCCGTGAGATCCAGGGTGCAGCGGGTGACGAGGCCGCTCTTGTTGTCGATGGCGACGGTGACGGGGATGCTGCCGCAGTCCTCAAGCGTGATCTCCCCCTCCTCGAGCTCCAGGGCCTCCAGCACGCCCTCCAGCGTGTCGGAGAGGGCGACGGCCCGGTCCAGCTCCTCGCCGGAGAAGCTGGCCGCGAAGACCGTGGCCTCAGACCCGCGCACGCTCTCGACGCCGGTCTTCTCAAACCTGGAGGCGAGCTTTAGAAGGCCCGCGAGCCTGGTTTTTGTGTCCGGTTCTTCAATATCAAGCGTCTGCTTTGTCCAGATCCCGCTTCCGTCCGGGGAGAGATAGAGCGTGTAATCCTCCCCCGTTCTCTCGGTGTAGGCGAGGAGCCTGCCCCGCTCCCCGAGGAGGGAGGTGGTGAGCTCCAGCCTGGATCTCTCGGGCTTCGTATTGACGTCCCCGCTCGCGTTCACCGCAAGCTCAGCGGGCATCTCCCGTCCCAGCACCGTGATGTTCAGCGCGGTGTCGAGACTGAGGTCCACGCGGTAGCTTTCGACCTTCTCCATTTTCTTCACGGCGCGCGCCATCCGGCCCGCGAAGCTGCCGCAGCCCGCGAGCGTGAGCATCACCGCAAGCGCCAAAAGCGCCGCAGCTATCCGTTTTCTCTTCATATTCATATCCTCCTGCCTGTTTTATAAACAGTATAACAAAATCGCGCGCGAAAATGCGGACGATCTGTTAACTCCGCGCCTGCGCCGTCACATAGCGCACCACATAGTCGGCAAAGCGGCGCGTGGCGGGCCCCGCCTTGTCCCCCGCGGCGATGGCAAGGCCGATGGTGCGCTTCGCCTCCGGCACGAGGGGCAGGATCTGCAGGTCGTACTGCCGGCCCTTGAGCAGCAGCTCCGGCATGATGCTCACGCCGAGCCCCTGCTCCACCATGGCGATGACGGCGTAGTCGTCCTTGGTGTAAAAGCGGACATTGGGCTTCACGCCCGCCGCCTCCAGAGCGCGCCGCGCGTCGTGGTCGGAGCTCTCGAGGAGGCTGATGAAGGGCTCCGTCTCGCACTCGACGAGGGGGAAGCGCGGGTAGTTTTCAAAGCGGCTGTGCCTCGGCAGGATGGCGAGAAGCCGGTCCTCCAAAAGCGGGATGCAGGCGCAGTCCACCCGGGAGGGCAGCGTCACAAAGCCGACGTCCACGCTCCCGTCCGTGAGCCACTGTTCCACGTCATGATAGTCCCCGTTCAGGAGCTTGAAATCAACGCGGGGATAGTCGCGCTGAAACTCCTTCAGAACCGGGGGCAGCCAGTGGACGGCGACGGAGGTGAAGGCCCCGATGCGCACCGTGCCGGACTCGAGCCCCCGGATGGAGGAGGCCGTCTGCCTTAGCTGCTCCGCCGCGCTGAGAAGACCGCGCACCGCGGGCAGGAGCCGCTCCCCCTCCCCCGTGAGGCGGACGCCGCCGCGCCCGCGCTTGAGCACCGAAAAGCCCAGCTCCCGCTCGAGCGCGTCAAGACAGTGGCTCACGGCGGACTGGGTGCAGCCCAATTGCTCCGCCGCCCGGGTGAGGCTGCCGCTGTCCACCACCGCCATGAGGGTCTGATATTTGTCGAGCGCCATCAGTCGATCCCCTTTCTCGGCTCCCTGTGCCTTTTGTATGAAAAACTTTCATACTTACATGAAAAGAATTATCTTCTTTTCTATTATATGAAAAAATTTTGAAGAATCAAGTGCTTTTGGGAAAAATGCTGATTGCGGAAAACGGCCCGTCCGCTATAATGCAAAGCATCCAAGAAAAGAGAGGATCGAATCCATGAACACCATCATCCTGATCGCCATCGCCGTGTACCTCGTCGGTATGCTGGCCATCGGCTTCAAGTACTCCAACAACAAGACCTCCGAGGACTTTTATCTCGGCGGCAGAAAGCTCGGCCCCATCGTGACCGCCATGAGCACCGAGGCCTCCGACATGAGCGCCTACCTCTTGATGGGCGTGCCGGGCCTTGCGCTCTTCTGCGGCGTGGCCGAGGCGAGCTGGACCGCGATCGGCCTTTCCGTCGGCACCTGGCTCAACTGGCTCATCGTCGCAAAGCGCCTGCGCCGCTATTCGGCAAAGCTCGGCTCCATCACGGTGCCGGACTTTCTCGCCACGCGCTTTCATGACAACACGAAGCTCATCGAGACCCTGGGCGCCCTGACCATCATTGTCTTCTTCGTGCCCTACACGGCCTCCGGCTTTGCCGCCTGCGGCAAGCTCTTCAACAGTCTCTTCGGCTTTGACTACATGCCCGCGATGCTCATCTCCGCGGCGGTGATCGTTGCCTACTGCGCGCTCGGCGGCTTCATGGCGGCCTCGGTCACAAGCCTTATTCAGTCCATGGTGATGACCTTCGCGCTCATTGTGGTGTGCTTCTTCGGCATCAACGCCGCCGGCGGCTGGGGCGCCGTGATGGAAAACGCCCGCTCCGTGCCCGGCTATCTGAACCTCTTTGCGAGCACCAGCATCCAGAGTGAGACGGCGGGCTCCTACACCTTCCTGATGATCGTCTCGACCCTCGCGTGGGGTCTCGGCTACTTCGGGATGCCGCACATCCTCGTCCACTTCATGGCGGTCGAGGATGAGGAAAAGCTCTCCCTCTCCCGGCGCGTCGGCTCCGTGTGGTGCGTCATTTCCCTCGGCGTCGCGGTGCTCATCGGCATCATCGGCTTCGGCATGACGAAGACCGGCGCCCTCGCCCTCCCCGGCAGTGAGCCCGAGGCCGAGAACATGATCGTAAACGTCGCCCACCTCATCGCCCAGAAGGGCGTCTTCGCGGCCATCATCGGCGGCTTCATCCTCGCGGGCATCCTCGCGGCCACCATGTCCACCGCGGACGCGCAGCTTCTCGGCGCGGCCTCCGGCGTGACGAAGAACCTTTTGAACGACGTGATGGGTCTCAAGCTCGACGACAGGAAGAACATGCTCATCGCCCGCATCACGGTGGTGGGGGTCGCGATCCTCGGCGTCATCTTCGCCTCAAACCCCAACAGCTCCATCTTCCGCGTGGTGTCCTTCGCCTGGGCCGGCTTCGGCGCGACCTTCGGCCCGGTGATGCTCTTCGCCCTGTTCTGGAAGCGCTGCAACAAGCAGGGCGCCATTGCGGGCATGGCCTCCGGCATGGTGATGATCTTCGTGTGGAAGTTTTTGATCGCCCCGAAGGGCGGCATCTTCGCCATCTATGAGCTGCTGCCCGCCTTCGTGGTGAGCTGCATCGCCATCGTAATCGTCTCCCTCCTCACCCCCGCCCCCGAAAAGGACATCGTCAAAACCTTCGAGAGCGTGTGATACCCCTGTCCCCTCATTCCGTAGGGGCCGATGCCCTCATCGGCCCGAAATGTCACCGCGTCGGAAACGTACCCGCAAGCGCAAAATGTCCGCCCGTTCCGTAGTAGCTTATAACACCTTAAACTTCACATGTCATCCTCCTGAAGGGCATAGAGATTCTAAGCGGCAAGCCGCTAAGAATCTCTAATGTTCGCGAAGCGAAGGATCCCCCGGTTGTCTACGGGATTCTTCGTTGCTTCGCTCCTCAGAATGACATGAAGTTTTAGCTTCTAACATCCAGTAGGGGCGGCTGTCAGCCGCCCGAAACCTCACCGCATTAGAAATGTGGGTTTTATGCTAAAATGTCCGACCACACCGTAGGGGACGGCGCCCTCGACGTCCCGCGCTGGGGACGACTAAAATGCGCAAAAATGTACGGCGATTTCGTATCATAATACGATTTCGCCGTACATCATTTAAAATGATTACCTGATTCTGCCGGGCGGGGCAAGCCCCGCCCCTACGGATGGTCGGACGTTTTCACTTTGATGCTTACGTTTCTGTTATGGCGACGTTTCGGGCGGTCGAGGGCGTCAGCCCCTACGGAGTTAATGGGCGTTGTGCCTCGCAGCGCACGTTTCCTATGCGGTGAGTCCGCGGGCTTTTTGCTCAAAAAGCACTTGCAATCTTTGGTTAAATGTGATAAATTCAGTTTTGTTATGGCGATGAACGGGAAAATAGCGCGCAACGCTTTTTGCAGAGATCGGGGGCCGGCGGCTGAAAGCCCCTGAAAAGGCGGGCGCTTGGTTCGCCCGGGAGCTCCGGCCAATCCCCGGCGTGTGCGCGCGTTAAGCGTATGAGTGCGGCCCTGGGCCGAACGTGGGTGGTACCGCGGAAGTTTTGCTTTCGTCCCTTTTGGGGGCGGGAGCTTTATTTTTTAATCAGGAGAAGAAGGCTTATGAAAGAACTCATGCAGAGCCTCAGAGAGGCTTCCATCAAGGCGATCAACGAGTCTGACAATCCGGAGAGCATCGAGGCCCTCCGCGTCAGGTATCTCGGCAAGAAGGGGGAGCTGACCGCGATCCTCCGTCAGATGGGCAAGCTCAGCCCGGAGGAGCGCCCCGCCATGGGCCAGCTCGCAAACCAGCTCAGGAGTGAGATCGAGCAGGCGCTGGAGCTCAGGAAGACGATGCTCTCCAAAATCGTGCTGGAGAAGCAGCTTGAGGCGGAGGCCATCGACGTGACCCTCCCCGGGGCAGAGCAGCCCGTGGGCCACAAGCACCCGATGTACAACGTCCTCGACCAGATCAAGGACATCTTCGTCGGCATGGGCTTTGAGATCGTGGACGGGCCTGAGGTCGAGCTTGCCGACTACAACTTCACGAAGCTCAACATCGACGAGGGGCACCCCTCCCGCGACTGGACCGACACCTTCTACTTCACCGAGGACGGCAAGATCCTCCTGCGCACGCAGACCTCCCCCATGCAGGTGCACGCCATGGAGACGAAGAGCCTGCCCATCCGCATGATCGCCCCGGGCCGCGTCTACCGCAAGGACGAGGTGGACGCCACCCACTCCCCCATGTTCCACCAGATCGAGGGCATGGTCATCGACAAGGGCGTCACGATGGCGGATCTCAAGGCGACGCTCAATCTCGTGGTGGAGAAGATCTACGGTGCGGGCACCGTCACCCGCTTCCGCCCGCACCACTTCCCCTTTACCGAGCCGAGCTGCGAAATGGACATCCAGTGCCACAAGTGCGGCGGCAAGGGCTGCCCCACCTGCAAGGGCGAGGGCTGGATCGAGGTCCTCGGTGCCGGCATGGTGCACCCCAAGGTGCTGGCCGGCTGCGGCATCGACCCGGACGTGTATTCCGGCTGGGCCTTCGGCATGGGCCTCGAGCGCCTTGCCATGGGCGAGTATAAAATCACGGATCTGCGTCTCATCTTCGACAACGACGTCAGATTCCTCGAGCAGTTCTAAGGGAGGGCGACAAGATGAATCTTTCGAGAAAATGGCTCAATGAGTTTGTGGATCTGCCGCTTGCGGAAGTGGACGACAGGACCTTTGCCGAGGCCATGACCATCTCCGGCTCCAAGGTCGAGGTGACGGAGGATCTGTCCAAGTCCATCAAAAACGTCAAAGTAGGGCGCATCGTAAAGCTCGAAAAGCACCCGAACTCCGACCACATGCTGGTCTGCCAGATCGACGTCGGCGCGGCGGAGCCGGTGCAGATCTGCACCGGGGCCTGGAACGTGCACGAGGGGGACCTTGTCCCCGCGGCGCTGCACAACGCCCTGCTGCCGGGCGGCGTGAAGATCACAAAGGGCAAGCTGCGCGGCGTGGAGTCCGCCGGGATGCTCTGCTCCCTCAAGGAGCTGAACGTCACCGTGCACGACTTCCCCTATGGGGAGATCAAGGCCGCGGCGCTTTTGAACGACTACCACCCCATCGACCCCGCGAAGCCCTCCGTCCCCGCGGACATCAAGGCCGGCGACAAGCTCTTCGGCAGCGTCATCGCGGCGGAGGTCAAGGCCGTCTCCCCCGCGGGCGTGAACCGCTGGGACGTGACGCTCTCCGCCGGGGCGGAGGACTGCAAGCTCGTGTCCGACTGCCAGAACCTGCACGCGGGCGACCTTGCGGCCTATGACACGGCGAAGAGGACGCTCTGCACCCTCGCGGACCTGCGCGCAAAGCAGGAGGAGTTTCCCCACTGCATTGCGGACGGCATCCTCATCCTGCACGAGGACTGCAAGCCCGGCGACGATGTGGGCGCGCTCCTCGGGCTCGACGACCATGTGGTGGAGTTTGAGATCACCCCGAACCGGCCCGACTGCCTCTGCATGATCGGCCTTGCGCGCGAGGCCGCCGTCACCTTCGGCAAGACGCTGAAGCTCCACGAGCCGCAGGTCAGGGCCGCGGCAGGCGGCGACATCAACGCCCTCGCCAGGGTCTTTATTGAAGACCCCCTGTGCGTGCGCTACACGGCGCGCATGGTGAAAAACGTGAAGATCGCCCCGTCTCCCGCCTGGATGCGCGAGCGTATCCGCAACGCCGGGATGCGCCCCATCAACAACATCGTCGATATCACAAACTACGTCATGCTCGAGTACGGCCAGCCCATGCACGCCTTTGACTTCTCCTGCGTGAAGGGCGGCGAGATCCACGTGCGCTGCACGCGCGAGGGCGAGAGCATCCAGACGCTCGACGGCACGGACAGAAAGCTCACGCCCGCCATGCTCTGCATCTGCGACACGGAGAAGCCCGTGGGCGTCGCGGGCGTGATGGGCGGCGCGAATTCCGAGATCGTGGGCGACACCGCGATGGTGCTCTTTGAGTCGGCAAACTTCAACGGCACCTCCATCCGCCGCACCGCCACGGCCCTCGGTATGCGCACGGACGCCTCCTCCCGCTATGAAAAGGGTCTCGACCCCCAGAACACCATGAAGGCCGTGCAGCGCGCCTGCGAGCTCATTGAGATGCTCGGCGCGGGCGAGGTCGTGGAGGGCGTCATCGACGTCTGCCCGAATAAACTCAAGCAGACCACCGTGAAGCTCGAACCCGAGAAGGTCAACGCCCTGCTCGGCACCGACATCGACGAGGGGACCATGAGAAAGATCCTCCTCGACCTCGGCTTCACGCTCGAGGGCGACACGATCTTCGTCCCCTCCTGGCGCGCGGATGTGGAGCACTACTCCGACATCGCGGAGGAAGTCGCCCGCTTCTACGGCTATAACGAGATCCCCACCACCTTCACCGGCGGCATCACCACGGTGGGCGGCTACACCCCCGCCCAGCAGCTCGAGCGCAAGCTCGGCGAGGTGTGCCGCAGCATGGGCCTCGACGAGATCATCACCTACTCCTTCATAAGCCCGACCTACTACGACAAGATCCGTATGCCGGAAAACTCCCCCCTGCGCGACAGTCTCAGGATCCTCAATCCCCTCGGCGAGGATACCTCCATCATGCGCACCACCATCCTCCCCTCCATGCTGGAGATCTTGACCCGCAACTACAACTTCCGCAATAAAAAAGCCGCCCTCTATGAGATCGGCCGCATCTACCTCAAGCGGCCCGACGGCATGGCGGACGAGCCGAAGATCGTCTCGCTCGGCGGCTACGGCGAGAAGACGGACTTCTTCACGCTCAAGGGCTGGGTCGAAAAGATCCTCCGGGAGCTCGGAACCGCGCGGGCGCGCTTCGTGGCCGAGAAAAATAACCCCGCCTATCACCCCGGCCGCTGCGCGAAGGTCTTCGTCGGGGAGACGGAGATCGGCGTCCTCGGCCAGATCCACCCCCTGGTCGCCGCAAACTACGGCGTGGACGCGGAGCTTTACTGCGCGGAGCTGCGCTTTGACGCGCTGGAGGCTGTGAAGGGGGCGCTGCCGGTCTACAAGCCCCTGCCGCGCTTCCCCTCCGTCACGCGCGACATCGCCGTCGTGTGCCGGGCCGAGATCCCCGTGGGCGAGCTCACCGACTGCATCCTCAAAAACGGCGGCAGGTATCTCAAGGACTGCGCCCTCTTCGATGTGTACACGGGCAGCCATGTCCTGCCGGGGATGAAGAGCGTGGCCTTCTCGCTCATCATGCGCTCGGACGAGCAGACCCTCACCGTCGAGCACGCGGAGGAGACCGTCGCCGGCATCCTCAAGGCTCTCGAGCGGGACTTCGGCGCGGTGATCCGCTAAAATTAAGGATTCTTAACCTTTTTTCGCCCCCGCGAGACTTTACTTGGCCCCGTTTTCTGTTATAATAGGGCCGGATAATGAAAAAGAGGAGGGGTTCAGCATGGAAGACGCAACCCGTAAATTCACAGCGCTTGACAGCAAGGCCGAAATGAAGGAGATCCTCTCCTCGGTCTACAACTCCCTGATGGTCAAGGGCTACAACCCCATCAACCAGATCGTGGGCTACATCCTCTCCGAGGACCCGACCTACATCACAAACTACAACAACGCCCGCACGCTCATCTGCCGCATCGACCGGGACGAGCTGATGCAGGAGCTCTTGAAGTGCTACCTGGATAAGTAAGGCAAAAGGGCTGTGAAAAAGTCGCAGCGCATGATCGTAGGGGTCGATCCCCAGATCGACCCGAAAACACAAACGGCAGGTTTTCGGGCCGATGAAGGCATCGGCCCCTACGGGCAATGTCATTTCGTTCGTGTCATTCTGAGGAGTATAGCGACGAAGAATCCCGTCCCAATTGCAACAAACCACGAGATCCTTCGCTTGCGCTCAGGATGACATTCTTTATCTTTATGACATCGGCCCCTACGGGAGAGCGGACTTTTTTACAGTCCCTTTTTTACTTGTCCCGGGCGCAGAGAACAGAAGGTGCTGTATGCGCAAAAAGAAAAAGAATACCGTGGCGGCCACGGCGGTCGCGGCGATGACGGCGGCGGGCATGATGGTCGGGGGCGCGGTGTCCTCCCCGGAGGAGGCGCTGACCGACGGGCCCGACGTCCTTGTCCAGACCGTGAGCATCGCGCCCCAGATCGAGGTCGACGCGGGCGGCGGCGACAGCGGCCTCGAGGAGGCGGTCGCCGTGGAGGAGGAGAAAAAGCGCGGGCGCTTTGCCGCCGTGCGCAATGCCGTGCGCGAGGCGCCCTTTCAGGCGCGCGTCCGGATGGCGTTGCCGGTCCTGCTTGCGGGCACGCTGCTGACGGCGTTTTTAAGCTCCCTTCTGACGGGCCTGCCGCCGCTTTTGTCCGCGGCGCTCGGCTGGGCGCTCACGGCGCTGATGGCGGTGCTGACCTTCACGCTCGCGGTGAAGACGGTGCTGCCCGACCTGCCGCTCAAAAAGATCCTGAATAAACGGAGCGTTCTCTCCGTCGGCCTTCTGTGCCTTCTCTGCGCCGCGGCGGACGCGGCCCTCCCCTTTTTCTGGGACGACTGGCAGAAGCTCTCCAAGCTCGTAAAGCTCCTCGGCAGCTTACTCTGCACGGGGCTGCCCGCGGCCCTCTTCCTGCGGCGTTATCGCAGGACAAAGCCTGTGACCGTCGAGGCGGAGCCTGTGGAGCCGGAACCCGAGCCGGAGCCGGAGCTCAGCCCGGAGGAGAAGGAGCTTGCCTCGCGAAAGCTCGTCGCGGAGCTTGCCGACAGCGTGTGCCCGAGAGTATGACGCGGGCTGTGAAAAAGCTCCCTCCGGCATCGTAGGGGCGGGCGTCCTCGACCGCCCGGCGGCACAGGGCAATCATTTAAAAGCAATGTACGGCGAAATCGCAGCATTTTGCGAAATCGCCGTACATTTTATGCGTTTATTCATTTTCACCGCGCGGGAGGGGCAAGCCCCTCCCCTACGAGCAAAAAGCATTTTGCAGCGCGCCCTTTATGCCCTCTTCCTGAACACGAAAAACTTGCTGATGACGTAGTTGCCGATGACGACCACGACGCTCACGAGGACGGTGGAGACGAACACGCTCACACCGAGGACGTTCACGCACAGCAGGTTCAGCAGATAGCCCAGCAGCATCGTCACGAGGCGGGAGCCGACAAAGCCGCCCATCTCCGCGAGAATGTTGGGGTTCTTGCTCTGAAAGACCCATTTGCGGTTCGTGGGATAGGCAAAGGCGATGCCGGACACGTTCTCCACAACGGAGAGCACCGTGTTCTGCCCGACGGTGGGCAGCGCCGTCCCGCCGAAGAAGAGGGCGTTCCATAGAAATTTGCAGCCCCAGGACACCACGGTTGTCAGCACGCCCACAATGAGATAGACGAGGAGCTCTCTGTATTTGACGCAGAGGGCTTTGATTTTTTCGATCATGACTGCTCTCCCTCCCGGCCGCAGACGCGGGAAATGATATAGCGCGGGCGGCCCTTGATCTCGTCATAGATGCGGGCGAGGTAGTAGCCGATGATGCCGAGGGAGATCATGAGAAAGCTCCCGATGATCAGCAGCAGCAAAATCACCGTCGTAAACCCCGGCTGGGCCACGCCCATGATCTTCTGCGCGAGCGAGATGACGCCGAACACCAGCGCCACAACGAGCATCAAAACGCCCATCACCGTCACCATATGCAGCGGGGCGGAGGAGAAGGAGGCGATGTTTGTGACGGCGTAGCGGATGAGAGAGCGGGTGGACCACTTGCTCTCCCCCTCGGTGCGCTCCTGCACGCGGTAGAGGACCTCCGTCTTCCTATACCCCACCCAGAAGGAGAGGGCGCGGAAGAAGACGTTGCGCTCCGGGAGGGCGTTGAGCGTGTCCACCACCTTGCGGTCCAGGAGCTTAAAGTCCGAGGAGGCGGCCATGTCCATCCCGGTCAGGCGGCTGATGATGCCGTAGAAGCTGTTGGCGGCAAAGCGGTGCATCCCGGACTCCTCGCCCCGGTCCTCCTTGATGCCCTCGACGACCTCATAGCCCTCTTCCCAGAGCCTGTACATCTCGGGCACCTTCTCGGGCGGGTGCTGCAGGTCGCAGTCCATGACCACGACGCAGTCGCCCCGGGCCTGCTCCAGCCCCGCGAACATGGCGGACTCCTTGCCGAAGTTGCGGCTGAAGTGGACGCCGACCACGTGCCGGTCGCCCGCGCTGCAGCGCCGGATCGCCTCCCAGGTGCCGTCCCGGGAGCCGTCGTCCACAAACAAAAGCTCATAGTCGATCCCGGCGCCGTCCAGCACCTCGCCGAGGCGCTTCGCCGCGAGGGGGATCATTTTTTCCTCGTTATACGAGGGCAGAACAACAGAGAGCAAGGGTTTCCCTCCTCACTTAGAGATCACACAGGTGGTGGAGAGGCCGGTGGTGAAAAGCGCCTCGGCCTCCTTATAATCGGTCTCCGCGGCGATGCGGGCGAGCAGCGCCCCCGCGTCATAGCCGCTGGACCAGAACTCGCTCACGTCGATGTAGACCACGACCTCCTCCGCGTCCCCGACATAGTCGAGCATGGGAGCAAGGCTCTCCTGATCCGTGACGTAGACCTCCGGAAAGCGCAGGAGCTGGATGAGATCCTCCGTCATCGGGACGAAGGCCCACGCAGGCTCGGCAAAGAAGACGCAGGGGTCCTCCCGGTGCTCGTCCAGCAGCTCGTTATACACCGCGTGCTCGGGGTAGAGATAGTCCGGCGGGACGCAGCGCGCCTCCCAGAGGCCGAGGGCCGCGATCAGCAGGAACACAAGGGCCGGGGCCCTCTTCGCGCTGTCAAAGGCGTTCTCCAGAAGATGGAGCAGAAAGCCGACGCACAGCACAAAGGCGGGGATGAGGTTATAGATATAGCGCGCCTCGTCCACCGGGGAGATCACGGCCACCAGCACGAAGCTCAAAAAGGCGGGGACTGTAAGCACAAGCCACGCGGGGTCGATCCGCTTCCCGCGCAGCCTCTTAAATCCCGCGCACACGCACAGGAGCGCCGCGAGGCCCGTATAGATCGCCGCCTTGAGCCCGTGGATCAGAAAGCCCGTGAAGGTTTTGAGCCGCGCGGGGTACTGGGCGAGGTTTTTGAGATTTTCCGCCGCGCTCTCCCCGGACACAAGCTCCCCGGAAAAGAGATGCGAGAGCGCCGCCGGGAACACGAGCAGCAGGCTCAGGGCCCCGAGGAGCGCGCAGGGAATGAACCAGGCGAGGGCGCGGACCTGCTTTTTCCAAAGCGCCCACAGCACATAGGCCGCGCAGAGGAAGAAGGCGTAGAACACAAAGTAATACTGCGTCAAAAGCCCCGCGAGGAGCGTGAGCCCCACAAAAACGCAGGTGCGCGGGCGAAAGCGCCGCATGAGCTCCGCGATGAGGACCATGAGCAGGGCGGTCAGCAGCGTGAGGAGGACATACATGCGGATCATCACCATGGTGGAAAGGCCGATCGCGCTCAGGCCGTACAGGAGCGCCGTCGCCGCCGCGCAGTACCGCCCGCCGCCGAGCTTTCTCACAAGAATATAGAGCAGCAGCACCGCGGCAAGGTACAAGATCCCGTCCAGCGAAAGGCCGATCCACTTGGAAAAGCGCCCCCGCGCGAGGGTGGAGGCGATGTTGAAAAGCCAGTAGTAGAGCGGCGGGTGGACATCGTGCACCTGGTTATCGTAGACGGAGGCGAAGTCAAAGCCCTCGTCTCCCGTGATGCTCACATAGTCCAGAAGCTCCTCCCTCGTCACAACGCGGTGGTCGATCTCCCCGTACTTGAGTCCGCCGAGGAAGGGGCGGTAGCGGGAGTTGGAGAGGCCGTAGGTGTAAATTTCGTCGATGAACATGCCCTGCTTGCGCACGGAGAACAGCACGCACACCGACGCGACCAGCACCAGCGCGAGCCCCAGCGCCCAGCCGCGCTTCACCGTATCTTTCAAAGTCCCACCTCCGTCTGTAACGCTGATATAACTGATTAAGTATAACGCATCCCGCCCCATTGCGCAAGGATTATATAAGCGCCGGGACAGGACGCCGCTTCACCGCGCCTGTTCCAATGCGGGCCGCGCTTGGCCCCCTTGCCGTAGGGGCCGACGCCCTCGGCGGCCCGCAAACCCGCGATCCGGTACAGGCGTACCGGGATGCGCAAATGTCGCCGCCTGTCCGTAGGGGCCGACGCCCTCGGCGGCCCGCAAACCTGCAATCCGGTACAGGCGTACCGGGATGCGAAAATATTCCCGCCAGTCCGTAGGGGACGGCGTCCTCGACGTCCCGCAAACCCGCGATCCGGTACAGGTGTACCGGGATGCGCGAATGTCGCCGTATGCTGTAGGGGCGGCTATCAGCCGCCCGCAAGCTGCAATCCGGTACAGGCGTAACCCGGCGCGCAAATGTTCCCCCATCACCGTAGGGGAGGGGCTTGCCCCTCCCGCGCGTGGGAACCGACGTTTTTCCTCCGCGCCCGGGCGAATGCGTGAACCGACACAGTACCGCCGGGCGGGGCAAGCCCCGCCCCTACGGCGGGGACGGACATTTGGCCGCTATAGCTGTCATTCTGAGGAGCTTCGCGACGAAGAATCCCGTACCTTTTGCAGCTAACCACGGGATCCTTCGCTGATGCGAACATTAGAGATTCTTAGCGGCTTGCCGCTTAGAAACTCTATGCCCTTCAGGAGGATGACAGCGTAGACGGGTCGATCTGGGGATCGACCCCTACGGGATGGGCGGACATTTTGCCTTGATACGCAATCGAGTAGGAGGGGCTGAATAAGCCTCGACCTCTCACACCACCGTGCGTACCGTTCGGTACACGGCGGTTCAATCGCATAAGTGCAGAGACTCG
>CADBCV010000037.1 GCA_902793285.1 Oscillospiraceae bacterium | reverse complement strand
AGGCTCAGGAGGAAAAGAAAAATGAGCAGTAAAAGATTTCAAAGAAAGTGCTTGCAAGTTCCCAATGGTTATGTTAATCTGGCATTGATGAAAATGCTGATGATTAGGAGATGCAAGCAGATGAAGATCCTCGGAGAACGCATGAAACAGTTGCGGGAAGAAAGCGGCTTTTCGCAAAATAAGCTGGCCAAGCTGGTCGGACTCCCGCAGTCGAGTATCAATCGATATGAGAGCGGTTTTTCCAATCCCGCACCGGAAACGCTGGTTTGGTATGCGGACTATTTTGATGTATCTCTGGATTTCCTCTTTGGCAGAACGGACAAGCCCCAGGGGAAACGCTATCAATATAAGCCAAAGCTTGATCCGGAGATGGCAAAATTCGTAGAGATGTGTTTTGAGCCGGGAACGCGGGCCAACAAAGAGTTAAAGGCATCCATTCTGAAAATGGTATCGGAGGAAAAGAAATGAGCAACGACAAATTGCAGCTTTTCGAGGATCAGCCGATCCGCACGGCTTGGGACGAGGAGAACGAAGAGTGGTATTTCTCCATTGTTGATGTGATCCGCGTGCTGACCGATCAGCCGGACACACGTCATGCTGCAAAATATTGGAGCGTCATGAAAACGCGCTTGAAAAAAGAGGGCAATCAGTTGACTACAGTTTGTAGTCAACTGAAGCTCCTGGCGGCTGACGGCAAACGATACAATACAGACGTAGCCGAAACGTCTGGTCTTCTCCGCATCATTGAGTCGATCCCATCTCCTAAGGCAGAGCCGTTCAAGATGTGGCTGGCCCAGGTCGGCAAGGAGCGCATGGAGGAAACGATCGACCCGGAACTGACGATCAGCAGAGCATTGGAAACCTATTCGCGTCTTGGCTATTCGCCGGAATGGATCAATCAGCGGATGCGCACCATTCAAGCTCGCAAAGAACTGACGGACGAATGGAAAGCCCACGGCGTTGAGACCAACCGGGAATATGCGATCCTGACAGATGAGGTAACTCGCGCCTGGTCCGGTATGAGCACCAGACAGTATAAGAATCTCAAAGGACTGAAAAAGCAAAACCTTCGGGACAATATGAGTACGTTGGAACTCGCGTTGAACATTCTGGCCGAGGCTACAACCACGGAACTGACAAAGGTAGAAAATCCCCAAGGCTTGCAGGAGAACATGAAGATTGCCAAATCTGGCGGTGAGGTTGCCGGAGATGCGCGTAAAGCTATTGAAAGCAGAACCGGGCGGCCTGTAATCACCAGCAAAAACGCTAAACAGCTCAACGCGGTTGTAACAGATCTGATCGAGGGCGTTGTGAAAGAGGAGGATGACGAATGAAAGCCGTCATCTATGCCCGGTATTCCTCCGACAACCAGCGGGAAGAGAGCATAGAGGGACAGATCCGCGAGTGCACCGCTTTTGCCGAGAAGAACGGCATCACAATTTTGCGACACTACATAGACCGCGCTTATTCCGCCAAGACGGATAACAGACCTGAGTTTCAAAACATGATCAAGGACAGCGGTAAAAAACTGTTCGATATGGTGATCGTGTGGAAGCTCGACCGTTTTGCCCGAAATCGCTACGACAGTGCCAGGTACAAATCCTTGCTAAAAAAGAATGGCGTCAAGGTGGTGTCGGCCACAGAGGTCATTTCCGAAGGCGCGGAAGGCATCATTTTGGAATCTGTCCTGGAGGGCTACGCGGAATACTACTCAGCAGATCTGGCCGAAAAGGTCGTCCGAGGCATGACGGACAATGCCTTGAAATGCAAGTTCAACGGAGGAACGATCCCCATCGGCTATGTGATCGACGATGAGCATCATTTTCAAGTTGACCCGATCACAGCGCCCTATGTGTTGGAAGTGTTCAAACGCTACGACAAAGGCCTATAACTCCATCCAGCACATGCTCTGTAACCGCCGTTACATCGGAGAGTTTGCTTTTCGGGATACGGTGATTCCTAATGGCATTCCAAGTATTGTGCCGGACGACTTATTTGAACGAGTCCAGAAGAAACTGGAGGTAAATAAAAAGGCCCCGGCCCGTCATAAAGCCGAGGACGACTATCTGCTCACCACCAAGATCTTTTGCGGCTACTGCGGTGCTTATCTCTGCGGTGAAAGTGGAACCGGGCGTAATGGTGTCTACCACTATTACAAGTGCGTTTCCGTGAAAAAGAAGCGTACCGAGTGCGAGTGCAAGCCTGTTCGAAAAGCCTGGATTGAAAAACTTGTCCTTGATTCTATCATGGAGATGCTGGCTGATGACCGCACCATAGACGCGATCACTTCGATGGTGCTGGCCATGCAGGATCAGGAGAGTGTGGCCCTGCCGATGTATGAGCAGCAGCTGCAGGAGGCCAATACCGGAATCAATAATTTACTCAACGCGATCCAGCAGGGCATTCTGACAAAATCCACGAAAAGCAGACTGGAAGAATTGGAAGCCGCTCGTGACGATTTGGAGAACAAGATTGCTCTTGAGAAGCTGTCAAAGCCGTTCGGTTCTTCTTGGAGCGCTTCCGAAATCTCGACCTCTCGAAGCTGGAGCATCGGAAAATGCTGATCGAGGTTTTCCTTAACGCCGTATATGTGTTCAACGATAAGATCGTAATCTCATGCAATTACAAGGACGGAACTAAAACTGTAAATTTTAGTGAAATGGAGAGCGCGCTTTCCATGCGCACCTCCGCTTCCGGTTCGGATTTGGATTGCCCCGGTGCACCAAAGAAAAAGCCCTAAATCGAAAGATTTAGGGCTTTTTTCTAACTTTTTGAGGCAATTCCTTAAGCGATAGAACGGCCCTTTTGCCAGCATCCAACAAAACATCCAACAAGATTATCCAAGGCCTCAATTTGCCGTTCAGGCTCTCTGTCCGCAAAGCAGAGCTTTTTTCTTTCATGCCAGCAGCAGATCCAGCACATCGGCGGTGTCTTTATAGCCGCTCCCCTTGACATAATCAAGTAAAGATGTTTTGGGAATGCGGATCGCGTTTCCGACCCGGATGGATCGGATCTCGCCGGAGCTGACGAGCTTATAGGCCTTGGTGCGCCCGATGCCGAGCGCGCCTCTTAAATCGTTGATGGACATGAGATCGGGGTATTGCGTAAATAACATATCGATAAAGATCCTCCTTTGAATTTGAAATAAAAAATAGTGGTGGAGTGAAAAAGATCTGTACGTACGTACAGATGATTCTCACTCCACGTCATTTATTTTGGCGTATGGGGCGTCCGGCCTGATGACGATGCCGATGCCCTCAAAGCCGCGGACACGTACGCCGCGCTCATTTTGCAGGTTATTGGTATCCACAATGTTGTAGGCATCGCCGTATTCCTTCAGATAGTGGCTCATGGTGTTTTGGGCGTAGGGCTTGATGGCGTTATCCTCACACCACAGGCAATACACGGCGTACAGATCCTAAGTGGTGACGGTGAGATCCGCCTTCAGCCGGATATATCCCTCCGAGGCCAGGATTTTCGGTGCTTTCTTTTGCAAATTTTGACTCACTGGAACTTACCCTTGCAAACTGGAACCTCACTTTGCAATTGAGCGATTCGTGAACACAACAGCTCTCCACAGGTCAGCATCGCTAAAGGCGTTTTCCAAGAATAATGTGATTCAGCCCACATATTTATCAAGAAAAACGCGATTTCGATTGACTGCGACACCGAGGCACGGTATAATGGATTCCATAGAAGAGCAAATCAGAGGGGTGCGAATATGGAACGATTGATATTGCGGGATCTTGAGCGATGGAAGGAATCCAAACGCAGGAAACCTCTTGTACTGCGCGGCGCACGCCAGGTCGGCAAGACCTGGGTCCTGGAGGAATTCGGCAGGAGTTTCCCTGACGGATATGTGCGCTTCAACTTTGACCGAAACCCGGAGTACGCGCAGTTCTTTCAATCTACAAAGGATGTGCATCGCATCCTGCAGAATCTGGCGATGGCGAGCGGACAGCGGATCACGAAGGATACCCTGATCGTTTTTGATGAGATCCAGGCCTGCGAGGAAGCGCTGAACAGTCTCAAATACTTTCATGAGGATGCCCCGGAATACTATGTCGCCAGCGCCGGCTCCCTGCTGGGGCTGCAGCTTGCCGGTGGCTTCCCGGTGGGGCAGGTGGACTTTCTCGAAATGGGCCCCATGACCTTTACGGAGTTTTTGCTGGCCGACCATGCGGAGAATCTGGCGGAATATCTCGCCTCCGTTGACAGCTTCTCCCCGATCCCGGACGCTTTCTTTGCCCCGCTCTTGGAAAAGCTCAAGTGCTATTTCGTCACAGGCGGCATGCCGGAAGCCGTTTCCGTCTGGACGGAGGATAAGGACCCGAAGGAAGTGGACAAGGTTCTTTCGGATATCATCACCTCTTACGAGAGCGATTTCGGAAAGCACGCGCCAACAGAAGACGTACCGAAGATCCGGTACATTTGGGAGTCGCTTCCGTCTCAGCTGGCAAAGGAAAACAAGAAGTTCCTGTACAGCGTCGTGAAGCCCGGCGCCCGGGCCCGCGAGTACGAGAATGCCCTGAACTGGCTGCGGGATGCGGATATCGTCAGCAAGGTAAATCGGGTCAGCAAGCCGGGGCTTCCGCTGTCGGCGTATGACGATCTGAGCGCATTCAAGATCTACGCTGTGGATGTTGGCATTCTGCGCCGCCTGTCTCATCTGCCGACGACGGCTTTTGCCGAGAACAATCGCCTGTTTACGGAGTTTAAGGGCGCGTTGACGGAAAACTATGTACACCAGGCACTGATCCGCAGCTTTGAGGTTCCGCCGCGCTACTGGGCGGAGGCGCCGCATGAAGTGGACTTTATTCTCCAGCGCGAGGGCATCGTCATCCCCGTGGAGGCAAAGGCCGGAGAGAATGTCAAGGCGACCAGCATCAAGCGTTATGAAAAAGAGTACCCGGGAGAAACCCCGATCATGGTTCGCCTTTCCCTGCGAAATCTCAGCTTCGACGGCAAGATGTTGAACGTCCCGCTGTTTATGGTTGACGAGTTGTATCGGCTTCTGGCATTGGCTCTGCAATAAATGGTTACAGTAAAAGAAATGGGCGCAGGCTTTTGGAGGCCTGCGCCCAGTATGTTGAATGTCAGCCCAAATAGATCAATTCCTGCAAGACGGGCTCTTCCGCGACAAAACGCTCGCCATGCTTCGTTGAAGCCCTTGACCATATATCTCCATTATGCTCTGCGGGCTTCGCCTCGCCTGACACAAATTTTGCTCGGAAATCCTTGTCCGCTTTCTATCAGGGAATCGTATTACCGCGCGGGAGGGGCAAGCCCCTCCCCTACGGGATCATACCGCCTTTTTCACCGCTCTTTTCATAAAAAAGGCGGACCGCAGGGCGGTCCGCAAGACAGGGTTTGGGATAAAGATATGAGCCGCGGCCTTTCTCCCGAAAGGCCAATTGGATAAGCTGTGCCTGTATAGTAGCACGCCGGCCCCCGCTTGTAAAGAGCGAAAGAGCACCACTTTTGTCGAACGCAAAAATTTTCGTTTTCAGACGCATACTGCGCCCGGCACGGGGAACAATAGGCAGGAATCCAAGGGAGCCATGTTTCCCGAAAAGAGAGGAGCGTATCGCGTATGCTTATGGACCGGATCGCATTGGTGCTGACCATCATCGGCGGCATCAACTGGGGCAGCATCGGCCTGTTTCGTTTTGATCTTGTGGCCTGGCTCTTCGGCGGGCAGACGGCCACCGTCAGCAGGGTGATCTACACGCTGGTGGGCCTGTCTGCTCTGTGGTGTGTGAGCCTGCTGTTTCGCAGCGACGCCATCGTGGACGACGAGATGTAATGTTTCCTGCGGCGCGGAGAGGGGATAAGCGCCCCTCTCCGTGCGGCCCGGCGCTTACATAAAACGGTAGAAGAACCAGCCCAGCGCAAAAAGCTCCGCGAGCGCAAGCCCCCAGAAGCCCAGCACAAAATACCAGTGCTTTGTCTTGTGGCGGAAGGCGTACATGCCGAGAAGCCCGCCCGGCGCGCCGAGCAGCAGGGCGAGGAGGAAGAGCGTCCGCTCCGGCACCCGCCGCGCGCCCTTTTGGGCGAGACGCTTGTCCGCCCCCATCAGCGCAAAGAGCGCAAGGCTCATAACGGCGCAGAAAAGCCCCGCCGCGAGGATCATTTTTTTCATAAGGATTCCTCCGCAAGCGGCCCAAAATACCAGCCGGAGACGCCGTTGTGCTTTACAAAATACCCGCGGGAGGTCTCCTCCACCACGCCGACAAGGTCGCCGGCCCGCAGCGGCAGCACGTAGTCCGTGCAGTCGTTGCAGTCGGTAAACTCCCCCTCGGAGAAGAGATATTTTGTCAAAATGTCGAGCTCGTAGCCCGTGCGGACATGGCGGCAGCGGGAAAATTCCTCTCCCCGCTCCAGGACCTGGACCCGGCTGTCGCCCCAACGGATATAGGCTGAACGGCGCGACGCCGTCTGATCTTGCAGCACCCGCCGGACGGGGAAGGGGTCGTAGGCTTCAAAGGCGACCTCGTCCTTCGTGATGTCCGGGATGATAAGGCAGTTGAGCTGCCCGTCGTCCTTGAGCACGCACGCCCCGTCGATGCAGGCGATGTGCCGCTCCCGGTCGAGGATGGGGTTTGCGCAGACGGTGTCCTCACAGTAGAGCATCACGGGGTAGTGGCCCACCACGACCCATCTGTCAAAGCGGTAGCCCAGCTTATACCAGGCGTCGCAGCGCAGAAGCTCCCCCGCGGTATGCGCCTCGAGGGGCCTGCCCGGGTAGACCGCGGCGTGGGCGAAGACATAGCGCCCCGCCTCCATCGCGTGGGGGAGGGCGTCGAGAAAAGAAAACTCCTCGGGAAAGCGCCGCGCAAGCCTTGCGCGAAAGTCGGCAAGCTCGGGGAGCGCCAGGGGGTCAAGTCCCAGCTCGAGGGCCATGTCCCACAAAAGCCCCTTTTTTCTGCGCTGCATGTAGCCGGGGACCCAGGGCCGCTCCTCCCGGAGAACAAAACCCCAGTCGTCGCAGTTGCCCAGGATGGGCAGCACGTTTCCCTTTTCCGTCATCGCCATCACGCGGCGGAGCGTCCTGAGACTCTCCGCGCCCTTTTCGAGAAAGTCCCCGTTTAAGATGAGCACATCGTCCGCGCCGAAGCCGACCTTCTGCAAAAGCCCCTCGAAATAGGGGAGGTTTGCGTGGATGTCGGAGATGACGAGCACCCGCCGCCCCGCCTCGATTTGGGGGCGCAGGATGCGCGCGGGCTCGTCATAGCCGCTCATCCGAGAGCCTCCGGAGCGTTTTCTCCATCAGCAGCAGCGGCGCGTGCGCGCCCGGCTCCCGCGAGAGCTCCTCAAAGCCGTTCGCGCGGTAGAAGGCGAGGGCGGCCGTGTTGTCCTCCGCCACGTGCAGGCGGATGGACCGCCGGCCGAGCCTGCGGTACTTTGCCACCGCGCGGCCCAGAAGCTGCACGCCGAGACCCCGGTAGCGGTATTCCGGGCAGAGATAGAGAAGGCTGATCCACCCGTAGCCCGCGTGACTGCCGCGCCCGGTGTCGAGATCGAGCAGGCCCGCGAAGTTTTCGTTTTCATAGAGGAGCATCACGGCCTCCGCATCGCGGCGGTAATGCTCGCACGCGGCGCGATAATACGGCTCCGCCGCAAAGCCCTCAAGATCCCCGTGGGCGCTCATCCAGGCGTCGGCATAGCAGCGCTCGTAGGTGGCCCGATGCTTTGCCGGATCGACGCACTCGTCCCGCAGGGTGGGCACATCGCTCACCCGGCGCAGAAGCTCCGGCGGAAGGTGGGAGGCGTCGTTGAGATAATCCACGGTGAAGCGCCCGTCTTCATAGAGGAGATGGGCAACGCCCGTGTTGTGGAAGATGGGCACGGTCTCCGTCTCGTTGAGGGAGATGCCGAGCAGCTTTGTCAGCATACAGCGGATCGTGATGCCGTGCGTCGTGATGACGACAGTGCGCCCGGGGTTTTCCGCCGCAATGTCACGGAGGGCCTCCAGGGCCCGCGCCTGTACGTCGTGATAGGTCTCGCAGCCGGGAATCTCAAAATGCTCGGGATCGTGCAGAAAGGTATCGAACGCCTCCGGCTGCTCCCATACGGCGTTGCCGAAGGGCAGGGCCTCCCAGGGGCCGATGTTGATCTCCCGGAGGCGTCTGTCGCATTGGATGGGCAGATCGTGGAAGCGGGTGATGGCCGTCGCGGTAAAGCGCGCGCGGTAGAGGTCGCTGGAGTAGAGCGCGTCCACCGGGACATCCCGGAAGCGCAGGCTCAGCGCGTCCCGCTGCCGGATGCCGATGGGGGTGACGTCCCCGTCCCAATGGCCCTGCATGTGGCGGTAGAGGTTCCCCTCCGCCTGTACGTGTCGGATAACATAAATTTCTGTCATAACCCAGCCTCCTGACGCTTGACCGCCGCCGCCGGATACGCTATAATAAGTCGACATAATACAACACCGCGCGGCAAACGTGCGTCTATTATAGCGTGTTTTGACCCGCCGGACAAGTGCCGGAGGGAAAAAACCGGGGTGAGAGGTTCAACATGGTCAGAGCGGCGGCATTGGTCTCCGGCGACGGGGCGAGACTCCAGGCGATCCTGGACTCCATGTATTTTAAGGAAATACCGAATTTTGAGCTTGTGGCGGTCATCTCCACGGCGAAGGACGTCTACGCGATGAAGCGCGCGCTCAACGCCCATGTGCCGGCCTATGTGGTGGACCCGGAGCTCTTCCCGAACACCACGAGCCACAGCATGGCGGTGGCGAACAAGCTGCGGGATATGGATATCGAGCTTGTGATCCTCGCGGGCTATGACATGCCCCTCGGCGTTATCCCCTACCAGTTCAAAAACCGCATCATCGGCACCTTCCCCGCGCTCTGCCCCGCCTTTGAGGACGCAGACCCCGCGGACATCCCGCGCGCCGCGCTGGAGCGGGGCCTCAAGATCACCGGGGCCACGGCCTATTTTGCCGATGGGGACGGGCGCGTCGGCGGCATCATCCTCCAGCGGGCGGTGGAGATCAAGCCCGAGGATACCCCCGAGACGCTCGAGCGCCGCGTCCTGGAGGAGGGCGAGTGGCGCATCCTCAGCCGCGCCGTGATCCTCTACTGCTCCGGCAAGCTCAAGATCCGCGGCAGCAAGGTCCTGATCGAAAAGTAAAAAAACGCCCCGGCGAAACGGACAGAAATCCGCTCTCGCCGGGGCTTTTCCATGCCCAAAAAAGGCACAGGCGTCCCACGATGCGCAAATGTTTTTAACCTCCCTTTGGAAAAAGGGAGGGGGACCGCCGAAGGCGGTGGAGGGATCGATCCCTCAGTCATGGCCTCGCCCCTAAAGGACTAAGCACGTTTATGGATGGGCTTCGCCCTCTGCCATGACAGCCTTCGGCCCAGGTCGCAAGCACAGCTTGCTCCCCGCTTTGGCTACAAACGTGCCCCCGGCACGTTTGCTTAACGCGTCGCGCCCTTTCGAAAGGGAGCTTGGAGAGCGTGGTGTGGTCGGGCGCTTTGCCGCTGATTTGTGTCATTCTGAGGAGCTTTGCGACGAAGAATCCCGTCCCAACTGCAACCAACCACGAGATCCTTCGCTGGCGCTCAGGATGACAGCGAGGGGGAACGCGGTAGGGCCCTCGATGGCCCTCTCAGTCACAGCGCGGCCGTACACGCGCTGTGCCAGCTCCCCCAGAGGGGGAGCCAAGAGCGCGCGGCCCTTGGCCCCCTTGCCGCAGGGGCCGCTATCCTCAATATTGGAAGCTGCCCTCGAAGACGATGTTTGCCCCGCCGGTGAGGAGGACCCGCGCGTCCGTATAGTTGACCGTGAGCTCCCCGCCGAGGAGACTGACCTTCACGTCGCTGCCCTTGTCGCAGAGACCGTTTTCACAGGCGGCCACCACCGCGGCGCAGGCGCCCGTGCCGCAGGCCAGGGTCTCGCCGCTGCCGCGCTCCCAGACGCGCATACGCAGGGTGTGGCGGTTCACCACGCGCACAAACTCGGTGTTCACGCGCTCGGGGAAGATGGGGGCGTACTCAAACTGCGGGCCGATCTCGTCAAGCTCGAGACCGTCGATGGCGTCGCAGAAAATGACGCAGTGGGGGTTTCCCACGTTGACGCAGGTGGCGAAATACTCCCGCCCGCCGATTTGGATCGGGCAATTGACGAGCTTCTCGCGCTCGCTTACGACGGGGATCTCGGCGGATTTGAGGGAGACTTTGCCCATGTCCGCCTCCACGGAGCTCACGACGCCGTCGCGCAGGAAAAGGCGCAGGGACTTGACGCCGCTGCCCGTCTCGACGGTCATTTCCGTTTTCGGGACGATGCCCCGGTCGTAGACGTATTTTGCCACGCAGCGGAGGTTGTTGCCGGCCATTTTGCCCTCGCTCCCGTCGCGGTTGAAGGAGCGCATTTTCACATCGGCGATGTCGGACTTTTCCATGAGCACGATGCCGTCGCTGCCGACGCCGGTGTGCGCCCGGCAGAGACTCACGCACAGGGACTCCGGGCAGGTAATGGCGCCGTCGAAGTTTTCGATGAAGATATAGTCGTTGCCGCAGTCCTGCATCTTGGTGAAGCGGATGGTCTGGTGGGCAGAGCGCATGGCGTTGATGTCCACCAGCTCGGTGCTGCTCTCGTGGAAGCAGCTCTCGATGATCTCGGCGAGGGCGTTCGCTGTGTCGAGCGAGGTGAGGCACGGCACGCCCCGCTGCATGGCGTGGCGGTGCAGGGCGGTGTAGTCGCCCATGGTGCCGTCCTTCACAGCGCCGGTGTAGACGATGTAGCGGAGTGCGCCGCTGTCCATGAGGCGGGTGATCTCCCCGCTCTCCCCGGCGTTCGGGACGGATGTGACCGGGATGCCGAGGGATGCGATGGCCGCCGCGGTGTCCCGCGTGGCGTAGAGCCGCAGCCCCAGCTTATAAAAGCGCCGTGCGAGGGTCAGGATCTCCTGGCTGTCCTCGTTCTCCACGCTGAGCAGCACGCCGCGCGCGCCCTCAAGCCCGTTCGGCAGGCGGAAGCCCGCCGCGGTGAGCCCCTTGAAAAGCGCCTCCGCGAGCGTCCTGCCGATGCCGAGCACCTCGCCCGTGGACTTCATCTCGGGCCCGAGGATGGAGTTTGCGTCCGCGAGCTTTTCAAAGGAGAACACCGGCACCTTCACCGCAAAATAGGGCGGCGTGCGGCAGAGGCCCGTGCCCCAGCCGAGGTCGCGGAGCTTCGCCCCCAGCATGATGCGGGAGGCGAGATCGACCATCGGCACGTTCGTGACCTTGCTGATATAGGGCACCGTGCGGGAGGCGCGGGGGTTCACCTCGATGACATAGAGCTCGTCCTGCCAGATGAGATACTGGATGTTCACAAGCCCCTTTGTCCCGAGGGCGAGGGCCAGCCTCGCGGACACGTCGGTGATGCGCTGCAAAAACTTGTCGCTCAGGTTCCAGGGCGGGTAGACCGCGATGGAGTCGCCGCTGTGGACGCCCGCGCGCTCGATATGCTCCATGATGCCGGGGATGAGCACGTCCTCCCCGTCGGAGATGACGTCCACCTCGAGCTCCGTGCCGGGCATGTACTTGTCCACCAGGACGGGGTTTTCGATCCCCTGGGCGAGGATGCCCTTCATGTATCGCTCGGTGCTCAGAGCGTCGCGGGAGATGCACATGTTCTGCCCGCCGATCACGTAGCTCGGGCGCAGGAGGACGGGGTAGCCCAGCTCCTCGGCAGCGTTCAGCGCTTCCGTGAGCGTCAGGACGCCGCGCCCCTTCGGGCGGCGGATCGAAAAGCGCTCGAGCAGGGCGTCAAACTTCGCCCTGTCCTCGGCGGTGTCGATGCTCTCGGCCGAGGTGCCGAGGATCTGCACGCCCTTTTTGCTGAGAAAGTCCGTGAGCTTGATGGCCGTCTGTCCGCCGAAGGCCACCACCACGCCCACCGGTTTCTCAAGCTGCACGATGTTCCACACGTCCTCTTTGCAGAGGGGCTCAAAGTACAGCCTGTCCGCCGTGTCGTAGTCGGTGGAGACGGTCTCGGGGTTGTTGTTCACGATGACGACGTCGTAGCCCATCTCCCGGAGCGTCCAGACACAGTGGACGGAGGAGTAGTCAAACTCGATGCCCTGGCCGATGCGGATGGGGCCGGAGCCGAGGACCATCACGACGGGCTTTCCCGAGCGGGGGAAGAGGCGGCTTTCGCACTCGGCATCAAAGGAGGAGTAAAAGTAGGGGGTCTCGGCGTCAAACTCCGCGCCGCAGGTGTCCACCATCTTGTAGTGCATCTCCATGCCGGGCACGCGCTCCGCCCCGGAGATGCGCAGGATCGCCTCGTCCGGGTAGCCGAGGCGCTTTGCCTTCCGGTAGTTTTCCTCCGTGAGCCCGCCGGCAAGCGCGGCCTCGAAGTTCACAAGGCCGAGGAGCTTATTCAAAAACCAGCGGTCGATCTTCGTGATGTCAAAAATCTCGTCCACGCTCATGCCGGCCTTCAAAGCCTCAAAGACCGTGAAGATGCGCCGATCGTCCTGCGCGGCGAGCCGTTCTGAAAGCGGCGCGTCCGAGAGGGGCGGGGCGTTTAAGGTGTCAAGCCCGAGCTCCGCGCCGCGCACGGCCTTCATGAGGGCCATTTCAAAGCCCGGCGCGATGGCCATGACCTCGCCGGTCGCCTTCATCTGGGTGCCGAGCCTGCGGCTCGCCCCGGCGAACTTCTCAAAGGGCCACTTGGGAAACTTCACCACCACGTAGTCCACGGTCGGCTCAAAGCAGGCGCAGGTCTTGCCGGTGATGTCGTTTTTGATCTCATCGAGCGTGTAGCCGAGGGCGATGCGGGTGGAGATCTTCGCAATCGGGTAGCCCGTCGCCTTCGAGGCGAGGGCCGAGGAGCGGGATACCCGGGGATTCACCTCGATGACGGCATAGTCAAAGCTCTCGGGGTCCAGGGCAAACTGCACGTTGCACCCGCCCTCGATGCCGATGGCGCCCACAATGTTCAAAGCCGCCGAGCGCAGCATCTGGTATTCCCTGTCCGCGAGCGTCAGCGCCGGGGCCACGACGATGGAGTCGCCCGTGTGGATGCCGACGGGGTCAACGTTTTCCATGGAGCAGACCGCGATCACGTTGCCCGCGGCGTCCCGCATGGTCTCAAATTCGATTTCCTTCCAGCCGGAGACGCATTTTTCCACCAGCACCTGCGTGATGGGGGAGAGGTCGAGACCCTGCCGGGCGATCGCGGCGAGCTCCTCCGCGTCCCGGGCGATGCCGCCGCCGCTGCCGCCGAGGGTGTAGGCGGGGCGCACAATGACGGGGTAGCCGATGTCCCTTGCGATTTTCAGCGCCGTCTCCACATCCTCACAGGTGGCGGAGGGGATGACGGGCTGCCCCATCTCGGCGAGAGTCTCGCGGAAGCGCTCGCGGTCCTCGGCCCGCTCGATGGCGTCGATGCCGGAGCCGAGGAGCTTCACGCCGTATTTCTCGAGCGTCCCGTCCTTTGTGAGCTGCATGGCGAGGGTGAGGCCCGTCTGCCCGCCGAGCCCCGCGAGAAGCCCGTCGGGTCTCTCCAGGGCGATGATGCGGCGCAGGGTCTCCGCCGTGAGGGGTTCGAGGTAGATCGCGTCCGCGAGGTGCTTGTCCGTCATGATGGTGGCGGGGTTGGAGTTTACGAGCACCGTGCGGATGCCCTCCTGCCGCAGCACGCGGCACGCCTGGGCCCCGGCGTAGTCAAATTCCGCGGCCTGGCCGATCACGATGGGGCCGGAGCCGATGACCAGCACCTTCTGAATATTCGGATTTTTAGGCATGGTCCTCACCTCCCATCATGGCTGCAAAGCGGTCAAAGAGAAAGCCGGTGTCGTGGGGCCCGGCGCTGGCCTCCGGGTGAAACTGCACCGTGAAGCAGCGCTTTTCGGGGTAATCGAGCCCCTCGCAGCTCAGGTCGTTCGCGTTTTCAAAGCGCAGCTCGCCGAGACCCTTCACGCTCTCGCTCAAAACGGCGTAGCCGTGGTTCTGGCTTGTGATGAAGCAGCGCCCGCTTTTGAGGTCGCGCACGGGCTGGTTTGCGCCCCGGTGCCCGTACTTGAGCTTCACGGTCTCCCCGCCGAGAGCGAGGGCCGCGAGCTGGTGGCCGAGACAGATGCCGAAGACCGGGAGCTTTCCGATGAGCTTTTGAAGCTGCCGGATCTCAAACACGTTCTCCTTCGGGTCGCCGGGCCCGTTCGAGAGCATGAGCCCGTCCGGATGCAGGGCGAGGACCGTCTCCGCCGCGGTGTCGTGGGGCAGGACGGTCACGCGGCAGCCGCGCTCCTGGAGATTTTCCACAATATGGTGCTTCGCGCCGTAGTCCATCAGCGCGACGTGAAAGCGCTCCTCCCCCGCGGCGGGGAAGGTCTGGATCTCTTTGCCGCTCGCCTCGGCCACGACGCCCCGCACTTGATAGCCCTTTACCGCGCTGAGATCCGCGGGGATCTCGTCGCAGATCACGGCGTTCATGACGCCCTCCTCGCGGAGGATGCGGGTGAGGGCGCGGGTGTCCACCCCGCAGATGCCGGGGACGCCCTGCTCTTTCAAAAACCTGTCGAGGGCGTACTCGCTCCGGAAGTTCGAGGGGGTGTCGCAGAGCTCCCGCACCACGTAGCCGCGGGCGAGACAGGCCCCCTCAAAGTCCTCCGGGATGACGCCGTAGTTTCCGATGAGAGGGAAGGTGTGCAAAATGATCTGCCCGGCGTAGCTCGGGTCTGTCAGCGTCTCGAGATAGCCGGTCATGCCGGTGGTGAACACCAGCTCGCCGAGACCGGCCCCTTCCGCGCCGATGCGGACGCCCTCAAAGGAGCGCCCGTCGGATAATACAAGATAAGCCTTCTTCATATGAGCCTCACAGTGTCGCGGCCATGACCGCCTTGATCGTATGCATCCGGTTTTCGGCCTCGTCAAAGACCAGGGACCGGGGCCCCTCGAAAACCTCGTCCGTCACTTCCATCTCTTGTCTCCCGAATTTCTCGCCCATCTCCCTGCCGATCCCGGTCTTGAGATCGTGGAAGGCGGGCAGACAGTGAAGAAACACGGCCTGCGGCCCCGCCGCGTCCATGAGCCCTTGATTGACCTGGTAGGGGGCGAGGGCCGCGATGCGCTCGGCCCAGACCTCCATCGGCTCGCCCATGGAGACCCACACGTCGGTGTAGAGGACATCCGCGCCCCGCACGGCCTTCATGGGGTCAGGCTCAAATTCCAGCGCCGCGCCGGTCTCGGAGGCGATCTTTTGGCACTTCTCCACGAGGGCGGGGTCGGGGAAGTAGCCCTCCGGCGCGCAGGCGACAAAGTGCATCCCCATCTTCGCGCAGCCCACCATGAGAGAGTCGCCCATGTTGTAGCGCGCGTTGCCGAGATAGACGAGCTTGATGCCGCGCAGCTTCCCGAAATGCTCCCGCACGGTGAGAAAGTCCGCGAGGATCTGGGTCGGGTGAAACTCGTTTGTAAGCCCGTTCCAGACCGGGACGGAGGCGTATTTTGCCAGCTCCTCCACGATCTCCTGGCCATAGCCGCGGTACTCGATCCCGTCGAACATGCGCGAGAGGACCCGCGCCGTGTCCGCGATGCTCTCCTTCTTCCCGATCTGCGAGCCCGCGGGGTCCAGATACGTCACCCCCATGCCGAGATCGCGGCCCGCCACCTCAAAGGAGCAGCGGGTGCGGGTGCTGGTCTTTTCAAAGATGAGGGCGATGTTCTTCCCCTCGTGTATCTTATGCGGGATACCCGCCTTCTTCTTCGCCTTGAGCTCCTCGGCAAGATCCAGAAGCCCTCCGATCTCCTCCGGCGTAAAGTCCAGCAGGGTCAGAAAATCGCGTCCGTGTAAATCCATCATATCATTATCCTTCCTTATAGGCTCCCTCCCTGAGGGAGCTGTCGCAGCGCGTGTTCGGCCGCGCTGTGACTGAGGGAGTACTCCTTCCACCGCTTCGCGGTCCCCCTCCCTCAGAGAGGGAGGCTCTCTTTACAATACTTTTGACAGAAAGCTCCGCAGCCTCTCGCTCTTGGGGTGCTCGAAGATCTCTTCGGGCGTGCCCTCCTCGACGATGAGGCCGTTGTCCATGAAGAGGACGCGGTTTCCCACCTCGCGGGCAAAGCCCATCTCGTGCGTGACGACAACCATGGTCATGCCCCGCTCGGCGAGCTTTTTCATCACGTCCAGCACCTCGCCAACCATCTCGGGGTCGAGGGCGGAGGTGGGCTCGTCAAAGAGCATGACCTCCGGCTCCATGCAGAGGGCCCGCACAATGGCGATGCGCTGCTTCTGCCCGCCGGAGAGCTGGTTCGGGCGCGCGTCCGCCCGGTCGGCAAGCCCCACCCGCTGGAGATAGTCCATGGCGGTCTTCTCGGCGTCCTCGCGGCTGACCTTTTTGAGCATCATGGGCGCGCAGGTGAGATTTTCCAGCACCGTCATGTGGGGGAAGAGATTGAACTGCTGGAACACCATGCCCATCTTCTGCCGGTGCTGGTTGAGATTGACGCGCCGGTCCATGAGATCGTCCCCGTCAAAGATGACCTGCCCGCCGTCGGGCCGCTCCAGGAGGTTCAGGCAGCGCAGGAAGGTGGACTTGCCGGAGCCGGAGGGGCCGATGATGCACATGACATCCCCCTTGTTGATCTCCACGCTCACGCCCTTGAGGGCCTCGTTTTCCCCGAAGACCTTTCTGAGATTCTTAACGCTTATCACGCCCGGCGAGCCTCCTTTCGAGCTTTTTCAGCGACCCCGACAGCAGAATCACAAGCAGCAGATAGGTCAGCGCCACGGCCATCAGGGGGTTAAACGCGTCATAGGTATTGTTTCGCACAAGGTTTCCCGCGCGGGTGAGATCCACCACCGCCACATAGCCTGCGACGGAGGTCTCCTTCAAAAGGGCGATCATCTCGTTGCCGATGGCGGGCAGGATGTAGCGCACCGCCTGGGGGAAGACCACCTTGCGCATGGCCTGCACCTTGCTCATGCCGAGACTGCGCCCGGCCTCCATCTGGCCCTTGTCCACGGCGTTGATGCCGCTGCGGATGAGCTCCGCCATGTACGCGCCGGAGTTGATGCCGAAGGCGATGATGCCCACCGTGATCCCCTCGGCGGAGGTCATGATGACGTAGAAAAAGATCATCAGCAGCACCACCACCGGCACCCCGCGGATCACCGTCACATACAGGTCGCAGAAGATGTCCAGGGGCCGGAGGGCCGGGACATCCTCGGCAAAGTATTTGACCACCGCGATGAGCGTGCCGATCGCAACGCCGATGCACAGCGCCCCCAGCGTCATGATGAGGGTGTTGCCGAGCCCCTGCAGGAGCATCCGGTAATACCCGGTCTCGATGAATGTTTCGTGTAATTTCGCAAGCCATGCGCTCATGGGCATTCTCCTTTATACGCGCCGCAACCCGGGGCGCGCCCCGGGTGTACGGTGTTTACTCGCCTCCCGTAGCCGCTTGCGGCGTCTGGGGGAGGGGGACCGCTTCAGCGGTGGAAGGGGTCTGAATGTCGGCATATGACCCCTTCCGTCACGGCGCTTGCGTGGGACGCGCCGTGCCAGCTCCCCCAGAGGGGGAGCCGTTTTTTACGCGGCGCTCGGCGCGGTGTAGGGCGCGTCGAACTTCTCAAAGAGGGCGGCGATGGTGCCGTCGGCAAGAAGCTCCGCCTGCGCGGCGTTGATCTTCTCCACGAGCTCCTCGCTGCCGAAGGCAAAGGCGAAGGCGTAGGGCTCGGTCGTCATGGCCTCCGAGAGGATGGTGAGGGCGTCGGGGTGATCCTTGTTGTAGGCCTTGACCATCTCGGCCGCGGTCAGATCGTCGATGACCCAGGCGTCCACCTTGCCGACGATGAGGGCCATCTCCGCGTCGGAATTGGCCTGGAAGGAGGAGACCTTGTAGTTGTTCTCCATGCAGAAGCTCTCGGCGGTGGTGCCGGTCTGGACGGCGATCTTCTTCTTGTCAAGGTCGGCCTTGCCGGTGATTTCGCTGCCGGTCTTCACAACGATGGCCTGGGCCGCGAGGCAGTAGGGCTCGGTGAAGAGGACGTTTTTCTGCCGCTTCTCGGTGACGGAGATGCCGGACACGCCCACATCGTACTTGCCGGCCTGCACGCCGGGGAGCACGGAGTCGAAGTCCATCTGCTCAATCACGAGCTCGAGACCCAGCTTCTCGCAGATCAGGTTCAGCAGGTCCACCTCGATGCCGACGACGCTGCCGTCGGCCTGCAGCTCCTCAAAGGGAGGAAAGTCGGGGCTCGTCGCCATGGTGAGGGTGGTCTTCCCGTCGGCATAGGCGGGGACGGCGAGTGCAAAAATCATGCACAGCGCAAGCAGAAATGCGAATGTCTTTTTCATTGTCGTGCTCCTTTCATTCCGATAAGAATTCCCTGACCGCCGCGATCTGCTTTTCCACAGACCCTACGGAGGTCCCGCCCGCACTCACGCGTCTGGAGACGCAGGTGCCAAGGTCGATGTGTTCATATATATCCGCCTCGATCAGAGGAGAGATTTTTTGGTATTCCTCAAGACTCACGGTCTCGAGCGTTTTGCCCTCCCGGATGCATTGGGCGACCGCGCTGCCGGAGAGCTTGTAGGCGGAGCGGAAGGGGAGGCCCTTCGTCACGAGATAGTCGGCGAGATCGGTGGCGTTGATGAAGCCCTCGGAGGCGGCCTTGAGCATTTTCTCCCGCCGGGCCTTCATCCCGGGCAGCATCCCCGCCATGACCTCGAGGCACAGCTTCGCGGTGTCGCAGGCGTCAAACACGCCCTCCTTGTCCTCCTGCATGTCCTTGTTGTAGGCAAGCGGCAGGCCCTTGAGCACCGTGAGAATGCCCATCAGATCGCCGTAGACCCGCCCCGTCTTGCCGCGCACGAGCTCCGCCATGTCGGGGTTTTTCTTCTGCGGCATGATGGAGGAGCCGGTGGTGTAGGCGTCCGGCAGCTCGATGAACTGAAACTCCCAGCTCGACCAGAGGATGAGCTCCTCCGAAAGCCGCGACAGGTGCATCATCTCAATGGAGAGGGCGGCGCAGAGCTCCGCGGCGAAGTCCCGGTCGGACACCCCGTCGATGGAGTTGAGGCAGATCCCGTCGAAGCCGAGGGCCCCGGCCTCCATCTCCCGGTCCGTGTCGTAGGTGGTCCCCGCCAGGGCGCAGCAGCCGATGGGCGATACATTCAGCCGTCGTCGGCAGTCGGAGAGCCGCCCGAGATCGCGCACGAGCATCATCGCGTAGGCCATGAGCTGGTGCCCGAAGGTGACGGGCTGGGCGCGCTGGAGATGGGTGTAGCCCGGCATGATGGCGTCCTTATACTCCTCCGCCTTGTCGCAGAGCACGGCGGCGAGGGTCTTCGTGAGGGCCGTGAGGGTGTCGATCTCGTCCCGCAGGTACATGCGGAAATCGAGCGCCACCTGGTCGTTGCGGCTCCGGGCGGTGTGGAGCTTCTTGCCCACCTCGCCGAGGCGCTGGGTCAAAACCTGCTCGACAAACATGTGGATATCCTCGGCCTGCATGTCGATCGGGAGCGCGCCGCTCTCGAGATCGTCCAGGATGCCCTGGAGCCCATCGATGAGCCGGGCGGCCTCGTCCTCCGTGATGATGCCCTTTGCCCCCAGCATGGCGGCATGGGCCATGGAGCCCGTGATGTCCTGTTTTGCCATGCGGCTGTCGAAGGCGATGGAGGAGTTGAAGTCGTCGGCGAGCTGCGCCGTCTCCGCCGCCGTCCGCCCCGCCCATAGCTTGGTCATAATCCTAATCCTTTCCTTATAGGCTCCCCCCCCTGAGGGAGCTGTCAGCGAAGCTGACTGAGGGAGTGACTCCTTCCGTCACGGCCTCGCGGGAGATCGGCCGTGCCACCTCCCTCAAAGAGGGAGGCTTTCAAGGCTCCCTCTCCGAGGGAGCTGTCAGCGAAGCTGACTGAGGGAGTGTTTTCGCTTTGCCTTCCCCTCGAGGGGAAGGTGGATCGCCCCGTCCCCCGCAAGGGGCGAGACGGATGAGGTGTCAATGTCGCCGCTTGCACGGAGCCGGTCTGAGGCGGCAAGCTCCACCTCATCCGCCCCAGTGTGAGCACTGGGGCACCTTCCCCTCAAGGGGAAGGCGTTCTCACAGTTTCCCCTGCTCCATCAGCGCCTGCACCGTGGTGGGCAGGCCCCAGAGATTGATGAAGCCCGCGGCCTGGGCCTGGTCGTAATCGCTCTCGCCGAAGGTGGCGATGTTCTCGGAATAGAGGGAACAGGGGCTCTTGAGGCCGGCCTTGATGATGTTGCCCTTGTAGAGCTTGAGCTTCACCGTGCCGGTGACGTTCTTCTGCGTCGCCGTCACAAAGGCGGAGAGCGCCTCCCGCAGGGGGGAGAACCACTGGCCGTTGTAGAGGAGCTCCGCAAAGCAGACGCTCAGCTCCTGCTTTTTGTGGGCCGTCATCTTGTCAAGGCACAGGGTCTCAAGCGCCGCGTGCGCGGCATACAGGATCGTGCCGCCCGGGGTCTCGTACACGCCGCGGCACTTCATGCCGACGAGCCTGTTCTCCACGATGTCGAGTAAGCCGATGCCGTGCCTGCCGCCGATGTCGTTGAGCTTCCAGATCATGTCCGTCGCGCTCATCTTCTCGCCGTTGAGCGCGGTGGGCACGCCTTTTTCAAAGTCGATGGTGATGTACTCCGGCGTGTCGGGCGCCTCCAGGGGGCTCACGCCCATTTCAAGGAAGCCGGGCTTTTCATACTGCGGCTCGTTCCAGGGGTCCTCCAGATCCAGGCCCTCGTGGCTCAGGTGCCAGAGGTTTTTGTCCTTGGAGTAGTTGGTCTCGCGGCTGATCTTGAGCGGGACCTTGTGCGCCTCGGCATAGTCGATCTCCTCCTCGCGGGATTTGATGTTCCACTCGCGCCAGGGGGCGATGACCTTCATGCCCGGGGCGAAGTGCTTGATGGCAAGCTCAAAGCGGACCTGGTCGTTTCCCTTGCCGGTGCAGCCGTGGGCGATGGCGTCGGCCCCCTCCTGGAGGGCGATCTGCACCAAACCCTTGGCGATGATGGGGCGGGCGAAGGCCGTGCCGAGGAGGTAATCCTCATATTTCGCGCCGGCCTGTACGCAGGGGATGATGACGTCGTTGACCATCTCGTCCGCGAGATCGAGGGCGTAGAACTTGCTCGCGCCGGTCTTGATGGCCTTCTCCTCCAGACCGTCCAGCTCCCCCACCTGGCCGACGTTTCCGGCCACGGCGATGATCTCGGGATCGTTGTAGTTCTCCTTGAGCCAGGGGATGATGACCGAGGTGTCGAGCCCGCCGGAATATGCAAGAACGATTTTCTTTATCTCATTTTTATTCATTTCATTTGCCTCCTATGCAAGGATTATTCGCTTGATGTGTATATTTATACTCTCAGCGCCGGGAAATGTCAAGTCCTCCCGGGCGCTTTTTGATTTTTCATTCAACTTGCCCAGACGGAAGCGAAAGCGCCCCGCCCTTTTTGTGCGTTTTCCGGGAACAATTTTGCGCCTCATGCGTCAGAAAAAGCGAAGGCAAGCAGCCTGCTTTGATACAAGATCGAGATACAGGGAGGATCAAACCATGAAAACAAAACGTTACGCCGCGCTCCTGCTGGCACTTGTGCTGTGCCTGTCCCTCTGCGCCTGCGGAAGCGCCGACAAAAGCGCCCAATATGAGGCCCGCGAGGCCGCCGACTACGCCGACTACTATGAATATTACGCGCCCGAGATGGCCCCCGCCCCCATGCAGATGTCGGCCGCCTATGACATGGATATGGAAATGGCGATGGAGGACAGCGGCCTTGCCATGATGAACACCGCCGCGACCGGCGCGAAAAAGGCGGCGGGCGCTGAGGGCAGCGACACCCCGGAAGAAAACCCCGAGAAGATCATCTACTCCGGCGACGCCACGGTCGAGACCACCGACTTTGACAGGAGCATCGCGGCCCTCGAGGAGATGATCGCGCGCGAGGGCGGCTTCATCGAGTCCAGCTCCGTCAACGGCAGCAACTACTATGATACATCCCGCGGCCGCGCCTCCCGCCGCAGCGCGAGCTACACCCTCCGCATCCCGAGCGAGCGCTTCTCCGCCCTCATGGGGAGCCTCTCGGACATCGGCAACGTCCCCTACACCCACACCTATACCGAGAACGTCACCGCGCAGTATTACGATGTGCAGGCCCGGCTCAAGGCCCTCCAGGCCCAGGAGGCAAGGCTTGTGGAGATGCTCTCCATCGCCGAGACGGTGGAGGACATCATCACCATCGAGGATAAGCTCAGCGATGTGCGCTACCGCATCGACTCGCACCAGTCCAGTCTCAACAACTGGGACCGCCGCGTGGCCTACAGCACCCTGAGCGTCACGGTCAAGGAGGTCCAGGAGTACACGCCCGAGAAGGTCACGAAGCTCAGCTACGGGCAGGAGCTCGCCCTGGCGTTCAGGGACGCGCTCAAAAACGCGGGGCAGTTCTTCAAGGATCTGCTGGTCTGGCTCGTCTCCGCGCTCCCGACGCTTGTGATCCTCGCGGCCCTGTTCTTCGCTTGCCGCCCGCTCGTCCGAAAGCTCGCGGCAGGGTTCCGTGCCCGCCGTGCCCGCCGCCGCGAGGAGAAGAGCGGCAAAAAGCCCGGCCCCGAGGGGGAGAAGAAGTAAAATCAAAAAACCGCCCTTCGGGGCGGTTTTTGTTGCAGTTCTATATTTTTATGGTATACTGTCGGAAAAAAGAAACGGAGCGGCTCTATGAAATACAAATGCCTCGTCTTTGACCACGACGATACGGTCGTCAATTCCACCGCCACGATCCACTTCCCGAGCTTTGTCGAGTACCTGCGGGAATACTACCCCGGCGAGAGCATGACGCTGGAGGAGTATTTTCTCCTGAACTTCGACCCCGGCTTCGTCGCCCTATGCCGGGAGCGCTACGGCATGACGGACGCCCAGCTCCATGAGGAGGAGCGCTACTGGCAGGACTATGTGAAAAACCACATCCCCGCGGCCTATCCCGGCATCCGCGAGATCATGGAGCGGCAGAAGGCGGAGGGGGGCCTTGTGTGCGTGGTGTCCCACTCCTATGACTTCAACATCCGCCGGGATTACGCGGCAAACGGCCTGCCGGCGCCGGACGCCGTCTACGGCTGGGAGCGGCCCGAGGAGGAGCGCAAGCCGAACCCCTTCCCGCTTGCGGACATCATGGCGCGCTTTGAGCTCCGGCCCGAGGAGATCCTGATGATCGACGATCTCAAGCCCGGCTACGACATGGCCCGCGCCGTGGGGGTGGACTTCGCCGGCGTCGGCTGGGCCTATGACATCCCGGAGATCGAAAGCTTCATGCGCCGAAACTGCCCCCTCTATTTCAAAAAGGTCTCGGAGCTCGCCGCCTGGCTTGCGCGGTAGGGGACGCCCTCCCCTCTAAGCTCCCTTTGGAAAAAGGGAGGGGGACCGCTTGCGGTGGAGGGATCGAAGGCCCCTGCGGGCAGGCAGGTTTGGCTTCCCCTTGAGGTCAAACTTGAAAGCCACAAAGGATTCCTGCGTTTTTTGCCCTTCAATCTGGAACAAAATCTCTCGACGCATCACCAGACCTGAGTTTTTAGAGGTTCCCTCCAGGGGAAGGCTTTAAAACGCCCGCGTCCCGGTACAATCGTCCCATGCTGCGCAAATGTCCCCGCCTGTGCGGTGAAAGGCGCCAATATGCAAAAAATGTACGGCGATGTCGCAAAATGCTGCGATGTCGCCGTACATTGCTTTCAATTGATTGCCTCATTCTGCCGGGAGGGGCAAGCACCGCCCCTACGGAATCGTCGGACGTTTTCCCGCCGCACACACGTTTCCGCCGAGCTGAGGTTTCGGGTCGATCAAGGCATCGGCCCCTGCGATTTTCCGTCTTGCCCGCGCTCACTCGGCGGGCTTTTCTTCCTCCGCGGAAGGCTCCGCTTTCTCTTCTGCGGGGGCGGGTTCCGTCCCGGCCTCCTCGCCGTCCGACATGGAGATCTTCTTCGCGGGGCGCTCGATGGTGTCGTCCTCGCGCACCTTGCGGAGCTCCTTCGGCGGCATGGGCATGAACTCCCCGTGCTCGAAGTAGTAGTTGAACTCCTCGGCCTCCATGGTCTCGTGCTCCAGGAGGTATTCCGCGATGGCGCGCAGCTCATCCGCGTGCTCGGTCAGGATGCGCTCGCAGGTCGCGCTCGCCTCGTCGAAGATCTTCTTGACCTCCTCGTCGATCATGCCGGCGGTCTCCTCGGAATAGCTCTTGGTCTGGCCGAAGTCGCGGCCGATGAAGATGGAGTGGCCGGAGTTGTCGTAGGAGATAGGGCCGAGCCTGTCGCTCATGCCGTAGCGCATGACCATGTCGCGGGCGATGGAGCTCGCCTGCTGGATGTCGTTGGAAGCGCCGGTGGAAATGTCGTCCAGGAAGAGCTTCTCCGCCATGCGCCCGCCGAGGGCCATGACGATGTTTTCAAACATCTCGGCCCGGGACTTGAAGTTCTCCAGATCCTCCTGCGGGCGGAAGAGCGTGAAGCCGCCTGCCCCGCCGCGGGGGATGATGGTGATATAGTGCACGGGGTCCACGTGGGTGAGATAGCGCCCCGCGATGGCGTGGCCGGACTCGTGATAGGCGGTGAGACGGCGGGCCTTGTCGCTCATCTTGCGGCTCTTCTTCTCGGGGCCCATCTGGACCTTCAAAATGGCCTCGTCGATATCCTCCATGTTGATGAAGCGGTGCTTGCGCCGCACGGCGAGCAGGGCCGCCTCGTTCATGAGGTTTTCAAGGTCTGCGCCCGCAAAGCCGGGCGTGCCCTTCGCGATGGAGTTGAGATCCACGTCCTCCGCGAGCTGCTTGTCGCGGGAGTGGATCTTCAAAATGGCCTCGCGCCCGCGGATATCGGGCAGGCCCACATAGACCTGGCGGTCGAAGCGGCCCGGACGCAGGAGGGCGTTGTCGAGGATATCGGCCCGGTTCGTCGCGGCCATGACGATGACGCCCTCGTTCGAGCCGAAGCCGTCCATCTCCACAAGGAGCTGGTTCAAGGTCTGCTCGCGCTCGTCATGCCCGCCGCCGAGACCGCTGCCTCTCTGCCGGCCGACCGCGTCGATCTCATCGATGAAGATGATGGCGGGGGCGGCCTTCTTGGCCTGCTCAAAGAGATCGCGCACGCGGCCCGCGCCGACGCCCACATAGAGCTCCACAAAGTCGGAGCCGGAGATGGACAGAAACTGCACCCCGGCCTCGCCCGCGACGGCCTTGGCTAAAAGCGTCTTGCCGGTGCCCGGAGGGCCGACGAGCAGCACGCCCTTGGGGATGCGGGCGCCCATGGCGGTATAGGCTTTGGGGTCCTTGAGGAAGTCCACGATCTCAGACAGCTCCTCCTTCTCCTCGTCGCAGCCCGCCACGTCGTTGAAGGTCTTCTTGTTCTTCTCGTCGCTGCCGAGACGGGTGCGCGCTTTGGAGAATTTGGCGATCCCCCCCGCGCCGCCGCCGGCCGAGCGCATCATATAATACCAGAGGCCCATCGCCCCGCCCATAATGAGCAGGTACGGCAGCATACTCGCCCACCAGGGGACGACGAAGCCCTCGTCATAATCGTACTTTTCCAGGACCCCGGAGGCGTACTGCTCCTTGATAAGCTCGTGAAAGTCCTCGTAGAAGACGCTGAAACTCATCAGGTCGTAGGTCATCTCCTCCGTGGGCGGCTCGCCGTTTTCGGTGCGGACCTGGAGAATGATGGTGCTGCCCTCCGTGGTGAAGGACTTGACCTGCTCATTTTCAAACAGATCCACAAGGTCGGAGTAGTTTTTCAGCTTCTTGGCGTCCGAGTTCCCGGTCATGGTGAAGATGACGGCGATCATGATCGCAATGAGCAGAACGTAGAAGCCCAGGTCGCGCGCGCGTTTTGAGTTCAAATCCGATTCACATCCTTTATCTTGCTGGGAAAAAATCTATGGTCAACTGTAGATTTCGCTTTTCAGAATCCCGATGTAGGGGAGGTTGCGGTAGTGCTCGTTATAATCGAGGCCGTAGCCCACCACAAAGGCGTCCGGCACCTCGAAGCAGGAGTAGTCGGCGTAGACATCCGCCTTACGGCGGGAGGGCTTGTCCATCAGGGTGGCGATGGTGATAGAGGCCGGGCGGCGGTTCATCAAATAGCCCTTGAGATAGCTGAGCGTCACGCCGGAGTCCAGGATGTCCTCCACGATGATGATGTGCCGGCCCTCGATATCCTCCGAGAGGTCCTTGTTGATCTTCACGGCGCCGGTGGAGCTTGTCCCGCTGTAGGAGGACACGGCCATGAAGTCCATGCTGCACTTGATGTCCACATGGCGCATGAGGTCTGCCATGAAGATAAAGCAGCCCTTCAAAACGCCCACAAAGATGGGGTCCTTGTCCCGGAAATCCTCCGAGATCCGGCGGCCGATCTCCGCCACGCTCGCTTCCAGCTCTTTCTCGCTGATGAGGACCTTTTCAATATCGTTGCGCATATTGTTCTCCTGTTTTCTTTATATCTTATACTATCCCTTGCTTGACCATATATCTCCATTATGCTCTGCGGGCTTCGCCTTGTCTGGCACAAATTTTCCTCGGGAATCCAATAAAGCTTCTTATCAAGGAATAGTATTAGGGATTTTGCACGGCTTCCGCAAAGCTGACCTTCAGCGCCTCGCCGCCGATCCGGGGCCGGGCGCGCTCGTCGAGGGCGAGACCGCGCACCAAAAGCGGCCCAGCGCCGTCGCGCAGGATAAGGGCGGCATCCCGCCGCTCACGTGTGAAACCGGCCTCCTTGAAAAGCGCGCTCAGGCTCTTGCGCACCCCGCGCCCCAGGGGGCGGAGACTGTCGCCGGGGCGTCTGCCCGTGCACAGGAGATCGGTAGATACTATCTCATATTTGAGGTAAGAAGTCTTGAACAAGTCGTGAATTTCTCCGCGGTAGACTGTGCGCTCCGTCTCGATGCGAAGGCCGAGCTCCGGGATCAAAAGCCCCTCGCCGGGGATGAGCGGGCGGTCGGGAAGCTGTATTGTTCGCCCCGCGGAAAGATAGAGCCTGCCCTGCTCGCGCCGGATGACGCGGCCCGGAAGCTCCAGAATGCCGTACTCGCGGCCCCGGGCAAAGGCCAGCACAGCCTCGCAGCGCTCCATGGACAGGCCCGGAAAAAGCTGCCGCACGACGCGGGAGGCGATCGCCGGGTGCAGGGAGCAGAGCGCCTTTAAGGATAGGCTTTCGTCCTTCAGCTCGCCTTTTAAAAACTCCGCGGCGAGGGCGGAAAGGCAGTCCTCGTCCCGCCGGGCGAGACGGGCGGTGCGCGCCGCGGCCTCCGAAAAGCGGGGGTTTATCTCCCGCAGGAGGGGCATGACGCGGCGGCGGATCAGGTTTCGCGTATAGTCGTCGCTTTGGTTGCTGCTGTCCTCCACGTGGGGGACGCTGTGCGCCGTGAGATAAGCCTCGATCTCCTCCCGGGAGACCGTGAGCAGCGGCCGCAGGATCGCGCCGCGCATGAAAGGGACCCCGCAGAGCCCCGCCGTCCCGCTGCCGCGGATGAGGTTCAGGAGAACGGTCTCGGCGTTGTCGTCCCGGTTGTGGGCCGTGAGGATCAGCTCCGCGCGGGTCTCCTCCATCACCTCCCGGAGGAAGCGGTAGCGCAGCTCCCGCGCGGCCTCTTCAAGCCCCATGCCGTGCGCGCGCGCGTACCCCGGCGCGTCGCCGCGGCCGAGGACGAAGGGGATGCCCCGCGCCTTACACCAGGTCTCGACAAAGGCCGCGTCGCGCAGGGACTCCTCCCCGCGGATGCCGTGCTCAAAGTGGGCGGCGGTCACGTCGAGCCCCTGGGAGGTGAGCAGATGCAGAAGACACATGGAGTCTGCCCCGCCGGACACCGCGCACAGGAGCTTTTTTCCCGCAAGGGGCGCAAGGTCAATATTCATCTTCGCGCCGCTTCTCATAGAGACTGAAGCTCGTGTACTCCGGCAGCCACAAAAGTTCCACGGTGCCGGTCTGACCCTTGCGGTTTTTCAGGATGATCGCCTCGGCGAGATTTGCGTTCTCGCTCTCCTTGTTATAATACCCGTCGCGGTAGAGTCCTATGACCACGTCCGCGTCCTGCTCGATGGCGCCGGACTCGCGCAGATCAGAGAGCATGGGGCGCTTGTCCTGGCGCGACTCGTTGGCGCGCGAGAGCTGGGACAGGCAGATGACGGGCACGTTCAGCTCCTTCGCCATGATTTTCAGCATACGGCTGATGTCGCTCACGGCCTGGGTGCGGCTCTCGTTGGACCAGGAGTGGCCGGAGCCCGCCGACTGCATGAGCTGGAGGTAGTCGATGACCACAAGGCCGAGATTGGCGACCCTGCGGCACTGGGCGTTCATGTCCGAGACCGTGAGGGTGGGGTTGTCGTCGATGCGGATATCGGTGGCGCTCAGGGCCTGGGCCGCGTTCGAGATCTCCCGCCACTGCTGGTCGGAGAGCTGCCCCGTCAGAAGGTTCTGGGACGGCACCAGCGCCGCGCGGGACAGAAGCCTTGTCACAAGCTGCTCGCGCGACATTTCGAGCGAGAAGATCGCCACGGTCTGGTGCTCGTTCATGGCGGCGTGCAGGGCCATGTTGAGGGCGATGCTGGTCTTGCCCATGCCGGGGCGCGCCGCGATGAGGATGAGCTCAGATTTGTTGAGACCGAGCGTCACCCGGTCGAGATCGGGCAGGCCCGTGGAGAGGCCCGGGATCGCGTTGCCGGAGGCCGCCGCCTCGGACAGGGTGTCAAACACGTTCTGCACCACGGAGGCCACCGGGATGAGCCCGCCGACGTTTCTGCCCTGGCGCAGGGCGTAGATCTTCCGCTCCGCCGCCTCAAGCATGGCCTCGGCCTCGCCGCTGCCCTCGTAGACCATGGAGTTGATCTCATCCGCCGTCTCGCCGAGACGCCGCAAAAGCGCCCTGTCGCGCACGATGGCGGCGTATTCCAGAACGTTTGCCGCGGTGGGCGTGATGCGCATGATTTCCGCGAGATATTCCTCGCAGTTGTCCTTGTACACGCCCCGGACCTTCATCTGGCCCAGCACGGTCACCGGGTCGATGGCCATGCTGTAGGAGAACATGGTGTTGATGGTCTCGTAGATATCCCGGTTGAGCTGGATATAAAATTCGTCGGCTTTCAGCTTCTCAAGGACCTCCGGAATACAGCGGGAGTCGATGAGCATGGAGCCGAGCACCGCCTGCTCCGCGGGCGCGGAGTGGGGCGTCTTTCTGCCCAGCAGTTCGTCCATAGTGTTACCTCACGCCTGTGAAATAAGGGACTGTCTCGAAATGAGACAAGCCTGAAAAAACGAATCCCGTAGGGGCCGATGCCCTCATCGGCCCGCTGTTCTGTGACAATTCGTGCAATTCGACGGGTCGATCCGGGGATCGACCCCTACGGTTTTGCTCCCTTTTCCAAAGGGAGGTATTTGCTTACCCCTCCACCACGAGCACGTTGATGGTGCCGCTGACCTCGTAGCCGAGCTTGGCCTTGACCTGGTAGCTGCCGAAGGTTTTGATGGGGTCGGCCTGGACGATCTTGTTCTTCTCGATCTCGATGTCAAACTGCTCCTTCAGGGCGTCGCTGATCTCCTGGGAGGTGACGGCGCCGAAGAGCTTGCCCGCGCCGCCGGCCTTGGCGCGCACGATGACCTGCACCGCGCTGAGCTTTTTGGCGTTCTCCTCCGCCAGCGCCTTCTCGCGGGCGATCTGGGCGGCCTTGGCTTTCTCCTTGAGCTTGAGCGCGTTGAGGTTGTCTGCGGTGGCCTCGGTAGCGAGACCGCGGGGGATGAGGTAGTTGCGGGCGTAGCCGATGGAGACCTCCTTCATCTCGCCCTTTTTGCCCTGACCCTTCACATCGGTATTGAAAATGACCTTCATAGTGTATATCTCCTTTCGGAATAAAAATCAAATCATGCCTGTCTCTGTCGTTCTGAGGAGCCTGCGGCGAAGAATCCCGTGGATAAGCGGGGATATGGCCCCCTTAAGGCAAGGGGGGGTTAAAATGTCGCCGCCTGTCCGTAGGGGCGGCTATCAGCCGCCCGCGCGGAGGAACGGGCGTCTCGGCTCCGCGCCCGGGCGAATGCGTAAATCCGACATCGTGCCGCCGGGCGGTCGGGGACGCCCGCCCCTACGGTGGGGACGGACGTTTTGCCTCTATATCCACATTTCTATTGCCGTGACGTTTCGGGTCGATCAGGGGATCGACCCCTACGTCGCGCAAATATTTCCGCCTGTCGTAGGGGCCGATGCCCTCATCGGCCCGCAAAGCTGCGACATGGTACAATCGTACCACGATCCAGAAATGTTCCCGCATCACCGTAGGGGACGGCGTCCTCGACGTCCCGTAAACCCGCGTCGCGGTACAAGCGTATCACGCTGTGCAAATGTTCCCCTATCACCGTAGGGGAGGGGCTTGCCCCTCCCGCACGCGGGAATCGGCGTCTTTGCTCTGCGCCCGGGCGAATGCGTGAACAAACACTGTGCCGCCGGGCGGGGCAAGCCACGCCCCTCATTCTGAGGAGCTTCGCGACGAAGAATCCCGTACCTTTTGCAGCTAACCACGGGATCCTTCGCTGATGCTCAGGATGACAGCGTAGACGGGTCGATCTGGGGATCGACCCCTACGGCTTTCACATTTTTATACGTTCTGAGACAGCTGCTTAGAACTCCAGGGGAAGGCTTAAAACGCCCGCAAAGCTGCGATCCGGTACAATCGTCCCGCGATGCGCATTTCTTTATGACAAATAATCGTCGATGGCCTGGCGGACCATTTTGACGGCCTCCCCGGAGGAAATGTCCGCAAACTGGGCCGCTGCCGCGCTGCGGTTGCCGCCGCCGCCGAGCTTTTCCATGATGACCTGGACGTTGATATCTCCGATGGACCGGGCCGAGGCGAAGCTGCCCCCCTTCGCGTTGGGGGCCACGACGATGGAGGCGTCTACCCCGGAGATGTTCAAAAGCTCGTCCGCGGCCTGGGCCACCACGATGCGCTCCTGCACATCCTGCGGGGCGGCGAGGGCGACGCCGCGGTAGATCTCCGCCTGCTGGAGGATGCGGTATTTTGCCACGGTATGGGTAAAATCGGACTGGAACATGCGCTTGACCGCCGTGGTGTCCGCCCCCTCGCTCCGGAGCCATGAGGCCGCGTCAAAGGTGCGCTCCCCCGTGCGGAGGGTGAAGTTCTTGGTGTCCAGCACCATACCCGCGAGCAGGGCCTCCGCCTCACAGCGCAGGATATGCTCCACATCCGGCAGCTCCTGCAGGATCTCCGTCACAAGCTCACAGGCGGAGGACGCGTAGGGCTCCACATAGTTGAGCGCCGCGTTTTGAATGTAGGTCGCGGCTACGCGGTGGTGGTCGATGACGACCACGCGCTCGCACTGGCTCAAAAGCGCGGGCGCCTCGGTCTGCTCGGGGCGGCTCGTGTCCACCACCACGAGGAGGGTGTGCGCTTCCAGCCTCGCGGGCAGGTCTGCGGGGGCGATGAAAGCGTTTTCATACTCCGGCTCCCGGTGTACCCGGTCATAGAGGACCTGGGTGTTGGAGTTCTGCACGTCCAGCACGATGGCGGCGCGCAGCCCCCGCTGCCGGGCGATGCTGTAGACGCCGACCGCCGCGCCGAGACTGTCCATGTCGCCGTGGCGGTGGCCCATGATGAGCACGGCCGCGGACTCACTCAAAAGGTTTGAGAAGGCACTGGCCGTCACGCGGGAGCGCACCTTGGTGCGCTTCTCCACCTCGGACCCGCGCCCGCCGAAAAACTCAAAGTCCACGCGGTTTTTGATGACCGTCTGGTCGCCGCCGCGGGAGAGGGCGAGCTCCACCGCGACGGTGGCGGACTGGAGCGTGTCGGCAAAGGTCTCCGCGTCCGCGCCGAGACCGATGCTGATCGTGGCGGCGAGCCCCGCGGGGTTTATGACCTCGTGGATCTCGTCCGTGATCTTGAACTTGCCCTCCTTGAGCCGCTCCAGATCCCGCCGCTCCATCAAAAGGAGATAGCGGTCGCGGTCATAGCGGCGCAGGATGCCGTTGAAGTCCGCGCTCCAGCGGCCCAGCCGGTCCTCCACCGCGTCGCGCAGGTCGTTCTTGACGCGCTCCGTCGCGTTTTTGGTCAGCTCGTCCAGATTGTCGATGATGACGATGCCCGCGACCGGGCGGCTGTTCTCGTACTCCAGGCGGATGCTCTCATACTCCGTCACATCCACCCAGTAGGTGATGCCCATGAAGAGATTGCTGGCGCTCTCCCTCTCCTGGTCGGAGCGGATGAGCGTGCCGTGCACCTGGTATTTGCGGCCGCCGATCTCGAGCAGCGTGGGGTAGCGGTTTTTCCCCTCCAGAAGCCAGCCGCCGCTGAAGCGGGGGACAAGATCGGCGATGGCGGCGTCGAGCTTTGTGCCGTTCTCCCCGCACATCTGGAAAAACTGCTCGTTGCCCCAGATGATCCGGGAATCCTCCAGCTTGAAGATCACGATCGGCAGCGGGAAGTTGATGAGCGTGTTGCCCTTGGCGCTCTCACTCTCGTAGATGCAGCTCTCCACATAGGCTTGCAGCGCCTTCTGCTGCCGGCGGTGGCGGATGAGATCCACGATCAGCAGGAGAAGCAGGGCGCCCCCGATGCCGGCGGCGAGAATATACTGTCTGAAATACACGGCCGCCCCCGCCGCGAGCAGCAGCAGGATATAGGCGAGCCTGTCCGGTGCGGTAAACTGCCGCAGCGCCTTCTTCACGCGAACACCCCCCTTTTTTATGATTCGATTTGTGTCATTCTGAGGAGCACAGCGACGAAGAATCCCGCGGACGACCGGGAGAGCCTTCGCTGACGCTCAGGATGACAGGAAGTTTGTGTCATTCTGAGGAGCACAGCGACGAAGAATCCCGCGGACGACCGGGAGAGCCTTCGCTGACGCTCAGGATGACAGACCGCATTTTCAGTCACAATAAAAACCAGTACTATATTATACCAAAATTTCCGGCGCTTTACAATCATAAAATGCGCCCGTTCCGCAATAATACCCATAGACGGAAATATAACACCAAAGGAGCGGACACAGATGAAAGCAGTGATCCTCGCGGGGGGACTCGGGACAAGGCTGCGGCCGGTGACGGGGGAGCACCCGAAGCCCATGGTGCCGATGCTCGGGCGGCCGATGATGGAGCATATCGTGGATCTGCTGCGCGCGTGCGGCTACACCCGGATCTGCGCGGCGCTGCACTACCGGGCCGGGGAGATCATGGCCCACTTCGGCGACGGGCGGCGCTTCGGCGTGGAGCTTGAATACCGCATCGAGACGGAAAATCTCGGCACGGCGGGCAGCGTCAAAAACTGCCGGGACTTCTACGGGGACGAGGACTTTCTTGTCATCTCCGGGGACGCCGCCTGCGACTACCGCCTCGATGAGCTCATGCAGGCCCACCGGGAGCGGGGCGCCGCCGTGACCATCGCCCTCAGCGCCGAGCGGGTCCCCCTGCGCTACGGCCTTGCGGTGACGGATGGGGACGGGCGCATCCGCAGCTTTCTTGAGAAGCCCGCCTGGCCCCGGGTGGTGACGGACCTTGTGAACACGGGCATCTACGTACTCTCGCCCCGGGCGCTGGAGCGCGTGCCGGAGGGCCCCTTCGACTTCGGGGGCGATCTCTTCCCAAAGCTCCTGCGAGAGGGCGCGCTTCTCTATGGCGTCCCGATGGAGGGCTACTGGGCCGATATCGGCACGCCCCAGGACTACTACCGCTGCTGCGCCGACGCGCTGGACGGCAAGCTCCGCCTGACGCCGGGGGAAGCCTTCCGCATCGAGCCGCACCCGGAGCCGGAGGAGCAGGGGGAGGAGGGCTTCATCGCCTGCTGCGACTGCGAAAACCGCGCGCGGCTCATGGGCACGCTCTCGGAGCTGATGCTGGACATGGGCGCGGAGTATGACGACGGCATCAGGCTGCGCGGGCGGGATTATGAGCTGCACATCAGCCCGAGCGCGGTGCGCTCCGCGGTCCGCATCGCGGTCAAATCCCCGGACGCGGAGCTCGCGCGCGCCCTCTGCCTCTCCGCGCGGGAGGTGGCGGAAAAGCTCGGGATGTAATATCTGCCCCCGGACGGGCATATGCTTTTCATGGGGGAGGTGAGCGCATGGCCTATGAACAGACGCCGAAGAGCGCCCAGAAGCAGCAGCTTATGAGCCTTGAGAACCGGGAGAAGCTCAGTCTCACGGGAGTCACCGATGTGAGCGGCTTTGACGAGAGCCTCATCGCGCTGGTGACCGCGCTCGGCCCGCTCGCGGTGCGGGGCGAGGGGCTGCATATCGACAGGATCGACCTGAACGCCGGCGAGCTTGAGGTGCGCGGCAAGATCCGGGAACTGAGCTATGAGGAGCCCGCGCGGGAGGGCGGCCTCTGGTCGCGGCTCTTCGGCTGAGATGGCGCTGAGCATCCGCGCGCAGGCCGTGTCGCTGCTGCTGGCCTGCGCCCTCGGCGCCGGGCTGGGGCTTACATATGATGTCCTGCGCGCCCTGCGGAGAAGGGGCCGGGACACGCCCTGGGACCTCCTGTTCTGCCTGCTCGCCGCGCTCTGCGCCTTTCTCTTTGCCATGCGCGCCGAAAACGGGCTCTACGGCACGGGGGAGCTGCTGCTGAGTCTCGCGGGGCTGCTGCTCTATTTTCGGTGTCTCAGCCCGCTCTGCCTGCCGATCTTCACCGCGGGACTCGAAAAAATTAGAGTCTTCTGGATAATTACTCAAAATTCTGCAAAAAAAGTGGCTTTCTCTGCAAAAAAACTCTTTTCAAACGAGGAAAAATAAGCTATAGTGTGGGGGTATTCCGTGCGGGAAGCGGCCTTGCGGCAGGGACCCGGCATGGATAAAAACAAGGCCATGGACACGAAAGAGACGCTGATTCGTATTGTGCTGGTGGCGCTGCTGCTGTACGCGGCGGTGTGCCTTGCCCTGTCGGGGCGGGAGCTCTATGCGGCGCAGGCCGCCCGGACCCGCCTGCGGCAGGAGCTGCAGGCGGCCGAGCGGGAGAATCTTGCGCTGGACCGGAAGCTCCGCGAGGGGCTGAGCGCCGGGGAGCTGGAAGCGCTCGCACGGGAGAGGCTGGGCCTCGTCCGCCCGGGGGACAAAATCTTCCGCTTTGCGCCGGCGCCGGAAGCCTGAAAGACCGCCGCACGCAGGCGGGCAGAGCGAATCCCGTTCGCATTTGACAAAACAGAGAGAGGGAGACCCATGGAGGAACACATCGGCGAAATCTTGGAAGGAAAGGTCACCGGCATCACAAAGTTCGGGGCGTTTGTTGCCCTCCCCGGCGGCAAGAGCGGTCTCGTCCACATCTCCGAGGTGGCCAACGCCTTTGTCAGCGATGTGAGCGAGCATGTGCAGCTCGGCCAGACCGTGAAGGTGATGCTCCTCAGCGTCACGCCGGAGGGAAAGATCAACCTCTCCATCAAGCGCGCCCTGGCCGCGGCGCAGCCCAAACCGGAGATGCGCGAGAGGCGGCCGGAGCCGCGCCCCGCGCCGCGGCAGGACCGCGCCGTCCCGCCCCCCGCGGAGACCAGCGGCAACCAGGACTTTGAAGACCGGCTCAAGAAATTCATGCAGGAATCGGACAGCCGCATCGCCGACAGCCGCATGTATGCCGACCATCGCCAGCGCCGCCGCAGCCGGTAAGGGACAGTACATAAAAAAATTCGGTGAATCCAACGGACGGATTCACCGTTTTTTTATTTCATGTCCGCCGGTAGAGCGTGTAACCGCAGCGGCAGTTGATGTGGATCTTGCCCTTGCGCCGGGGCACGCGCAGCCAGCGCCCGCAGCTCGGGCACTTGAAATACCGGTACTCCCGCCGGTTTGCAAAGCGGTCCCGGAAGGCCGCCCAGGCGTGCTTCTTTTTGTCGATCCAGCGCAGGAGCAGCAGGTTTTCCGCCTCCCGCAGGGGCAGGTTCCGGGAAAAGGCCCGCACGAACGCGAGCACCACCGCCATCAGCGCAAGCGGCAGCAGCAGAGACCCCAGCGCCCCGCCGCACACCAGCGCGAGCGTGAAGAGCGCGATGCCGAGCCAGAACAGGAGCTTGGATAATTCATCCATCCCCTGCCGCCCGGCGAATATCTGACGCAGCTTCTCTTTCATCCTGTGCCTCCCGGAGATGCCCCGCACGGACAGGAGCCCGCGCAGGAAAGATCGGATCGATCAGGGGATCGACCCCTACGAAAAGCCATTTTAAAAAACCGCGGCGTTCCTGTCAAGGGAAGCGGAAAATTGTTTACAGTTCGGCAATAAGGCGAAAGGAGCGCGGATACTTCCGACCACACCGCAGGGGCGGGGCTTGCCCCGCCCGGCAGCAGAAGATAACGAAAAAAGCAATGTACGGCGAAATCGTAACTTTCTACGAAATCGCCGTACATTTTAACATGTCGGAACATTTCACCGCGCGGGCACAAGCCCCGCCCCTGCGGTAAAAGCAGCCCTTTTTTTTCAGTGCTTGTGCTCCCTGCCCTTGTCGCCGACGCCGAAGTGGAGCTCCTTCATGCCCTCCACCTCGTCGCAGATGTCCTTGAGCGCGCACGCGGAGCAGTCCGTGGGCAGGCCCTCGAAAATGTGGGTGAGGGTGCCGGTCACGTCGGCGGACTTCTTGGCGAGGGCCTTGAAGGCGGCGTAATCGGCGGCGGGGTCCGTGAGGAAGATGACGGTGGCGCTGATGACGTTCGGGTCCTGCTTGTACGCCTGGATGTAGTTCATGCCGAGGGCCTTGAAGCTGATGCCGCGGCGGACGGCGTCCCGGCTCACGCGGACCTGCTCCCGGTAGCTCTCGGGCGAGATGCGCACCATGTAGCCCTGGGGGTAGACATGGTATTTGGCAAACTCGATGTCCCGGAGCGTGCGGTAGACGGCCTCGTCCTCGTCCTCGAGGACGCCGATGCGCAGGATCACGATGCGGGCAAAGTCGCAGTCGCCCTTGATCTCCCGGAGATCCCGGCCGCAGAGGACGACCTGGTCCCTGCCGCCGAGCTCCGCACTCGAGGTGAAGAGCACGAAGTTTGCCGAGCCCCTGCCGGAGGCGCCGAGCTCATAAGCCGCGTCCTTCTGCAAAACCAGCTCGTTTGCGCTGTCGCTTGCCCAGGCGGCGCGGGGGTCATAGTCCCAGACCTTCGCGGGGAGCTTGTCCACCAGGGCGCGGGTCTCCCGAATGAGGGAATTGTAAAGCTCCATAGACTAAAATACCTGGTCGACCTTCTTGCGGTCAAAGATGAGGTTGACCTGCTTGTAGGCCCATCCCAGCAGCTTCTGGTCGAGATTCCAGAAATAGACGACGAACAGAACGCCGACCACGCCCACGAGGATGAGCAGGATCTTTTTGAGGATATCAAAGACTTTGCACATGTTTTGTACAGGCTCCTTTCCGATTGTAGAGGATTAAAGTGCCCTTATCTCTTGGCCAGGCCCTTCTGGCGGGCATACTCGGCCGCGCCGAGGGCGCCCATGAGCTGGGGGTCGGTCTTGAGGTTCACGACCTTGAGCTTGAGGACGTGCTCGATGGCCTCCTTGAGCCCGTCGTTCTTCGCGCAGCCGCCGGTCAGGGTGATGCTGTCCGTCGCGCCGGCCTTCTTCGCCATGACGAAGCAGCGCTTCGCGACCGCCATCTCGATGCCCGCCGCGATCTCATCGGTGGCCTTGCCCTCGCCCACGAGGGTGATGACCTCAGACTCGGCAAAAACGGTGCACTGGGCCGTGATGGGGATGACGTTTTTCGCCGTGAGGGAGAGCTTGGAGAATTCGGGCAGGCTCAGCTCGAAGGAGCGGGCCATGGCCTCGAAGAAGCGGCCGGTGCCGGCGGCGCACTTGTCG
>CADBCV010000036.1 GCA_902793285.1 Oscillospiraceae bacterium | reverse complement strand
GCGGGGCAAGCCCCGCCCCTACGGAGGGAACGGAGGTTTTGTGTTTATACGCACATTTCTGTAATGGCGGGGCTCCGGGCGGTCGAGGACGCCCGCCCCCACGGAATCGTCGGACATTTTACCGCAAAACCCACATCTCCACTGCGGTGAGGTTTCGGGCCGCCGAGGGCGTCGGCCCCTACGAAGAAACGCGAAGCCCTGTCCGCAGGGGCGGCTATCAGCCGCCCGCGCGGTCTTACATTTTCTCCGGGGCGGTGACGCCGATGATGGAGAGGGAGATCGCGATGACGCGGCGCACGCAGTCGCAGAGCATGAGGCGCGCCTCCAAAAGACCCGGCTCCGCGTCCTTGATGCGGCAGACGGTGTAGAAGCGGTGGAAGCGGGCGGCGAGCTCGGTGACGTATTTGTTCACGCGGCTGGGGTCATAGTCCCGGGCGGCGAGGCGGATCTCCTCCGGCAGGGCGGCGAGCTGCTTGATGAGCTCTTTCTCCGTCTCGTCGGTGAGAAGGGCGGCGTCCGCGCTCTCGGGCAGGGGGTGCCCCTCGGCGGCGAGATTTTCAAGGAGCGTGCAGATGCGCGCGTGGGCGTACTGGACGTAGTAAACCGGGTTTTCGTTGTCCTGCCGCTGGGCAAGTTCCAGATCGAAGAGGACCGGCGACTCGGGCCGGGAGTTGAAGAAGTAGCGGGCGGAGTCCACCGGGATGTCGTCCAGCAGGTTCGTGAGACTGATGGCCTTGCCGGTGCGCTTGGACATGCGGACCTCGTGCCCCTCGCTCATGAGCTTGACAAGCTGCATGAGGACGATCTGCAGGCGATTTTCCCCGTCGAGCCCCAGGGCGTCCAGCGCGCCCTTGAGCCGCGCGACGTGCCCGTGGTGATCCGCGCCCCAGACATTGATGGCAAGGTCAAAGCCGCGCGCCTCCAGCTTGTTGCGGTGGTAGGCGATGTCGGCGGCAAAGTAGGTGTAGAAGCCGTTCGCGCGGCGGAGCACGTCGTCCTTGAGCTCGAGCTTCGCGATCTCCTCCTGCGTCTTGCCGGCCTTCAGAAGCCCCTCCGTGAGGATCTGCGCGGTGCGGAGCCAGAGAGCCCCGTCCTTTTCGTAGGTATAGCCCCGGGCGGCGAGCTTTTCCACGGTCTCGGCCATGTAGCCGCTCTCGTGCAGGGAGCTTTCAAAGAACCACTCGTCATACCGGACGCCGTAGCGCTCGAGATCGGCCTGCATCTTGGGGATGTTCCGGTCAAGGCCGAAGCGGGCCATGGCGGCGTGGCGCTCGGCCACGTCCTTTTCAAGATAGCTGTCGCCGTGCTCGTCATAGAAGGCTCTGGCGAGCTCGCGGATATCCTCGCCCTGGTAGCCGTCGGCGGGAAACTCCACGGCATCCTCGCCCAGAATCTGCTGGCGGTAGCGCGCGTCGATGGAGGCGGCAAATTTCTCGATCTGGTTGCCGGCGTCGTTCACGTAAAACTCGCGCCAGACCCTGTAGCCCGCGCGGTCCATCACGCTTGCGAGCGCGTCGCCCAGCACGCCGCCGCGGGCGTTGCCCATGTGCATGGGGCCCGTGGGATTGGCGGACACAAACTCCACCATGAGGCGCTTCCCGTGCCCCTCGTCCACGCGGCCGTAATCCTGCCCCTCGTCCGCGACGGTCTTCAGCACGTCCGCGTACCAGGACGGGGCGAGGCGGAAGTTGATAAAGCCGGGGCCCGCCACCTCCACGGAGGCAAACCAGCTCCCCGCAAGCTCCAGATTATCTTTCAGCGCCTCCGCGATCTTGCGGGGGGCCATGTGCAGGGCGCGGGCCCCGGTCATGGCGTGGTTCGCGGCGTAGTCGCCGTTCTGGGTGTCCTTGGGGATCTCCACCGTGCCGCTGAGCACAGCCCCCGCGGGGAGCAGGCCCTTTTCGACCGCCCTTTCGCAGGCGGCCGCGAGCAGGGCGTTGATGCTGTCCTTCGCGTTCTGGATCATATTAGCCATGGTTTGTGTCTCTCCTTGCTTGTTTCTGTTCTTTCACGGTCAGCCGGAAGCGGTTCCGGCTGGCAAAGGCGTGCTCCATGTCCATCACGTAGTCGATCTCCATGTGGCCGCCGTGCTCGTTGAAGCGGGAGGAGAGACCGCGGGTGTCCATGTGCATGGTGGCCGAGCCCACGGGCGTGTCGTAGAGGAAGGCGTGCTTCTCGCCGGGGCGGAAGACCATGCGGCTCGTGACGGTGCCGTCCCGGTCCACGACCACCTTGTCCGGCATGACCATCACGCTCGTGCGGGTGCCCTCCATGCCGGTCACGTCCGTCTCCAGATAGGTCAGGCACGCGGTATCCCCGTCGTAGGTATACAGGCCGTCGGTGGTGAAGTCGATGGAGTCCTGCTCCTCCCCGTCGGTCCCGAAGAGCGTGCGGATATAGATCACAACATCTTTCATCATAATGGTCAAAGCTCCATAACGGGCGCCTGTTCGGCGTGAACAGGGCCGATTTGTAAACAGGGTTCGGCAAAGCGCTCAAAGGCGGGCACGTCGCCGCTCACAAAAAAGCGCCGCGCACAGCGCTCCCCGCCGGTGAGATCGTTCTGCACAAGGTAATCGCGCAGGGCCTTCGCCCCGCACGCGGCGGCGGAGAGGAGGGGCACATCCGCCCCGAGATACGCGCGGATCGCGTCCTCGATAAAGCCGTAATGCGTGCAGCCGAGAAGAACGGCGTCAAATTTCCGCCCCCGCACGGGCTCGAGCGCGCGCGCCACACAGTCCCGCACCACGGGGTCGTCGGCGCGGATGTGGCCGGCCTCAATGGTGGGCGCAAACTCCGGGCACGCAAGGCCGACGATCTCCCGCGCCCCGCCGCATTTTTCCCGCAGGGCCCCGGTAAACGCGCCGCTTGCGATGCTCGCCGCGGTGGCGAGAATGGCGAGGGGCCCCTCGCCCGGGACTGCGGCCATGGCGTCGAGCGCCGGCGTCAAAACCCCGAAGGCGGGGATGGGGTAGGCGGCGATCTCCTCCCGCGCGGCGCTCGAGATGGTGCCGCAGGCGGCGAGGATGGCCTTCACGTCAAAGCGGGCGAGAAAGTCCATGTCCTGCACCGCGATGCGGCGCAGCTCAGCTATCGGCCGCGGGCCGTAGGGCATACGCCCGGAATCCGAGAAGTAGACAAAGTCCTCCCCCGGAAGCAGACGCATCAGCGCCCGGAGCCCCGTGAGGCCCCCCACGCCGGAATCGTAAACGCCGATGGGTCTTGTGTCCATGCCGATCTCCCTCCTGATGATAACCAATTTAATATACCCTAAAGCGATGCATATGGCAAGTAAAAATTGTATGCTTTTCCTGTGGAATTGACAGGGCGGTTCTGCTATAATACAATGAACGGGAAATCTAAAGGAGGGATCGTATGAACATTGAGCTGAGCGAGAAGGAGTTCCGGCGGCTGCTGGACATGGTGTATATCGGCAACTGGATCTTGAACTCGACCCGGGGCGACGACCGCTTTGAGGATTACGACCTTCTGCAGGAAAAGCTCTTCGCCATGGCCCCCGCGCAGGGGATGCGCTCGCTGGTGCAGCGCTGGCACGGGCATGTGTTCCCCTCCCAGGCGTATGAGGACGGCGGCATCCACGAGGCCATCGCCGATTATGAGGACGCGGTCTTCTTCAACATCCTGGCGGAGGAGCTCGCGCGGCGCGACCTGGGGCTCGAGGATTCCGACCCCGAGGATTTTACCGAGCTTTCCGAGCGGATGGAGGAATATATGCAGGAGTTTGAAAAAAACGGCCTCAGCTCCATCAATATTGATATTTGATACCTTATAACCTCCCTTTGGAAAAGGGAGGGGGACCGCGTCAGCGGTGGAGGGATCGAAGCGTATTGCAGGACAGTCGATCCCTCAGTCAGCATTGTGCGCACCAATGTCATCCTGAGCGTAAGCGAAGGATCCCGTGGTTGGTTACAATTGGGACGGGATTCTTCGTCGCTATGCTCCTCAGAATGACACTAATTTAATGACATTGGTGTGCGTACTGGTGACAGCCTTTGGCCCAGGTCGCAAGCACAGCTTGCTCCCCGCTTTGGCTACAAACGTGCCCCCGGCACGTTTGCTTAACGCGTCGCGCCCTTTCACAAAGGGAGCTTATAAGGAATTGGAGGATACGATGCACGACGAACTGACAAGAGAAGACATCAAAAAAATGCAGGAGGAGCTGGACTACCGCCGGCTCGAGCTCATGCCCGGCCTCATCGAGGAGGTCAAGCGCACCCGCGCCTTCGGGGATTTGAGCGAGAATTTTGAGTACAAGGCCGCGAAGCAGGCCCAGAACAAAAACCGCAGCCGCATCCGCTATCTCGAGGGCATGATCAAAACCGCCCATATCATCGACGACCGCTCCGCCGCGGACGAGGTCGGCCTTTTCGACAAGGTGGAGATCTACATCGCCGAGGACGACGAGACCCAGGTCATCCAGGTGGTGTCCACCGTGCGCACGGACCCGCGCAAGGGCCTCATCAGCATGGACTCCCCCTTCGGAAAATCCGTGCTCGGGCGCAAGGTGGGCGATGTCATCACCGTCCATGTGAGCGACGCCTACAGCTACGAGGCCGAGATCCGCGCCATCACCAAGGGCAGGGACGACGGCTCCATCCCCCTTCTGGGGTACTGAGCTATACGCACCAAAAAAATGTACGGCAGACATGCCGTACATTTTTTTGCGTTTACCGCTCCTCGCGGAAGTAGGGCAGGCCGAGGGAGGCGGGGGGCTGGTTCTCGCGCTTGTTGCGCATGGAGGAGATGACGAGCACCACGATGGTCACGACGTAGGGCGCCATTTTGTAGAGCTCCTTCACCGCGAGATTCATGCCCGAGGGGATGTACATGTGCAGGATGTAGAGCCCGCCGAAGAGGAAGGAGGCCAGCACCCCCACGTTGGGCCGCCAGATGGTGAAGATGACGAGCGCGATGGCGAGCCACCCGCGGTCGCCGAAGGCGTCGTTGGTCCAGACCCCGCAGGCGTAGTCCATCACGTAGTAGAGCCCGCCGAGCCCCGCGATCATCGCGCCGACGCAGGTGGAGACATATTTATAGCGCGTGACGTTGATACCGGCGGCGTCCGCCGTGGTGGGGCTCTCGCCCACGGCCCTGAGATGCAGGCCGGTGCGGGTGCGGTTGAGGACATAGGACGCCGCGAGCGCGATCACAACCGCCGCGTAGGCGAGAAAGCCGTAGTTCAGAAAGAGCTTGCCGAAGGCCCCGGCGGAGCCTGCAAAGGGCAGCGTGCGGCGGAAGACGTTCGAGGTGTTGGTCATGATGATGGACGGCAGGCTGCTGCCCGAGAGCTTGATGAGCGAGCCGCCGAAGAAGTTGCCGAAGCCCACGCCGAAGGTGGTGATGGCAAGGCCGGTGACGTTCTGGTTTGCGCGCAGCGTCACGGTGAGAAAGCAGTAGAGAAGCCCCATCAGAAAGCTCCCCAAAAGGCAGCAGCACAGGGGGATCAGGATGGTGAGGGCGGGGTTCATGTCCGCCGCCGTCTTTCCGGCCTCATAGTAGAACGAGCCGATCACGCCGCAGATGCCGCCGACATACATGATGCCGGGGATGCCGAGATTGAGGTTGCCGGACTTCTCGGTGAGCGTTTCGCCCGTGCTGCCGAGGAGAAGGGGAATGCCCTGCACGACGGCACGGGGGATGAAGGAGATAAAATCAAACATATCTCAGCCCTCCTTTCCCGCGCCGCGGGTGAGCTTGATTTCATAGTTGATGAAAAACTCGCTGCCGATGATGCAGAAGAGGATGATGCCGGTCAGAATGTCGCCGAAGCTGCGGTTGAGCCCGAACTTGGTGGCGACCTCCCCCGCGCCGCGGCCGAGGAAGACCAGCAAAAAGCTCGTAAAGATCATGCCGATGGGGTTGAATTTGGCAAGCCAGGAGACCATGACCGCCGTGAAGCCGCGCCCGTCCACGATGGTGGTGGTGAGGGTGTGGTTCGTGCTGCCGACGAGCAGCAGCCCCGCAAGCCCGCAGATCGCGCCGGAGAGGAGCATCGTGCGGAGGATGACCTTCTCGACCTTGATGCCGACATAGCGCGCCGTGCGCTCCGACTCGCCCACGACGGCGATCTCATAGCCGTGCTTGGAGTAGTTGAGATAGATGTACACAAGCACGCACACAACGGCCACGATGAGCACGTTCAAAAGGTATTTCTGCACCGCGAACTGGGGCAGCCACCCGATGTTCGTCTTGGGATTGATGATGCCGATGGTGCCGGAGCCCTTGGGACTCTCCCACACGACGCAGAAAAAGGCCACAAGCTGGGTGGCGACATAGTTCATCATGAGGGTGAAGAGCGTCTCGTTCGTGTTGTACTTTGCCTTGAAGAAGGCGGGGATGCCGGCCCAGAGCGCGCCGGCCAGCACGCTCGAGACGACCATGCACAAAATGACCGCCCAGTTCGGGAGCTTGTCCGCAAGCGTGATCATGCAGGCGGCGCAGGCGAGCCCGCCGATGAGGGCCTGCCCCTCCGCGCCGAGATTCCAGCAGCGCATACGGAAGGCGGGCGTCACGGCGAGGGAGACGCACAGCAGCATCGCAATGTTCTGCAGCAGGACCCAGAACTTTCGCGTCGTGCCGAAGGAGCCCTTCCAGATCGCCCCGTAGACGGCGAAGGGATCCTCGCCCGTGACAAGGCTCGTGATGACGCCGCAGAGGACGAGGGCCAGCAGCAGCGCCGCGCCCCGGATGGCCCAGGCCCTGTACCAGGGCAGGGCCGCGCGCTTTGCCACATGGAAGAGCGGGGTTTTGGTTTTTTTATTCATGGCTGTTGCCTCCGAGCTTTGTCATCATCATGCCGACATCGCGCTTCTTCGCGCCGCGCCCCGGCACGATGCCGGAGACCCTGCCGCCGCAGAGGACCAGGATCCGGTCGCACAGCTCCAGCAGCACGTCCAGATCCTCCCCCACGTAGAGGACCGCCACGCCGCGCATCTTCTGAGAGTTGATGGTGTCATAAATGAGATAGGAGGAGTTGATGTCCAGTCCGCGCACGGCGTAGGCGGTCAGCAGGACGGAGGGGGCGTTTGCGATCTCACGCCCGACCAGAACCTTCTGGACATTGCCGCCGGAGAGCCTTCTGACGGGCGTCTCCACGCTGGGGGTGGAGATCTCCAGAAAGTCCACCATCTGGTGGGCCAGCTTGTAGGGCGCCTTGCGGTTGGTGAAGATGCCGCGGCCCTTGCGATAGGAGCGCAGCATCATGTTGTTGCCAAGGTCCATGTTGCCCACAAGCCCCATGCCGAGGCGGTCCTCCGGCACGAAGGACAGCGCCACGCCCATCTCCGCGATGGCGAGGGGGTCCTTGCCAAGTAGCTGCTCGCGCTGCCCGTTGTCCGCAATATATTCAATCGAGCCCTTCTCCACAGGCTGCAGGCCCGCGATGGCCTCCAGCAGCTCCTTCTGGCCGCTGCCGGAGATGCCCGCGATGCCGAGGATCTCGCCGGAATTTGCGGTGAAGCTCACATCGTCGAGCTTGAGCGTGCCCTCCACATCGCGCACGGTGAGACCCTTGACCTCGATGCGGGGTTTGGGGTTCACGGGCTCCGGCCGCTCGATGTTCAGCGTGACCGGATGGCCCACCATCATGTTGGTCATCTCCTGGGCGTTGGTGGTCCCGGTCGGCATGTCGCCGATGAACTGCCCCTGGCGCAGCACGGCCACGCGGTCGGACAGGGCCTCCACCTCGTGCATCTTGTGGGTGATGATGACGATGGCCTTGCCGTCGTCGCGCATGTTGCGCAAAACCGCGAAGAGCTTGTCCGTCTCCTGCGGGGTCAAAACCGCCGTCGGCTCGTCGAGGATGAGGATGTCCGCCCCGCGGTAGAGGACCTTCACGATCTCCACGGTCTGCTTCTGGGACACCGACATGTCGTAGATCTTCTGGTCCGGGTCCACCTCAAAGCCGTAGGCCGCGCAGATCTCGCGGATCTTCTTCGCGGCGGCCTTGAGATCGAGCTTGCCGGGGAGGCCGAGGACAATGTTCTCCGCCGCCGACAATACGTCCACGAGCTTAAAGTGCTGGTGGATCATGCCGATGCCGAGATCGAAGGCGTCCTTCGGGGAGCGGATCACGACGGGCCTGCCGTCGATGGCGATCTCCCCCTCGTCCGGGAAATAGATGCCGGAGAGCATGTTCATGAGCGTCGTCTTGCCGGAGCCGTTCTCGCCCAGCAGGGCCAGGATCTCCCCCCGGTAGATGTTGAGCCAGACCCTGTCGTTGGCAAGGGTCGGGCCGAAGCGCTTGGTGATGTTGCGCATGGTGACTGCGGCGATTTTGTTGTCCATCGTGGTACTCCTTATATGCGGCATCGCCCCCGCTCCGTAGGAGAGCGGGGGCGTATTTGTCAGGGGAAAAGATCAGGCGTCGATATTGGTGATGCCGTCGATGTCGATGTCAAAGTAAGGCGCGGAGCGGTACTCGGACTCGTGGAAGAAGCCGTCGGCGATGACATTCGTCTCGGGGACAAAGTCGCCCATGTCGTCCACGTCGGCCAGGTACTCGGTGAGCGTCTCGCCGTTCACGGTCCAGGTCGCGGTGTCGAAGACCTTCAGCTCACCGGAGGCGAGCAGGGCCTCAACCTCGGCCAGCTTTTCGACCGTGCCGGCGGCGGCGACGGCCTCGTTGATCTCGCTCATCTTGACGGAGCCGGCGGCGATGGTGCCGGTCCAGTCGGCCTCGACGGCCTCACCGTTTGCCACGCAGGTCATGGCGTGCTCCATGTAGGGCGCCCAGTCGATGCGGGAGGCGACGATGAAGGTGTTGGGGCAGGCGTCGGCGGCGGAGCCGTTGTAGAACACGAAGGGGACGCCGTTAGCCTCGCACTCGGTAGGCGCGCCCATGGAGTCGGCGTGCTCGGAGATGAGGACGCAGCCGTTGGCGATGAGCTTGGTGGCGCCTTCCTTCTCAAGGGTCGGGTCGTACCAGGAGTTGGTGAAGGTGACCTCCATGGTGGCGGAGGGGCAGACGTAGCGCACGCCGAGGAAGAAGGAGGTGTAGCCGGACTTCACTTCGGCATAGGGGAAGGCGCCGATGTAGCCGACCTTGGCCTCGTCCGCGGTGATGGCACCGGATTCGATCATCTCGTTGAGCTTGAGACCTGCGGCGACGCCGCCGAGGAAGCGCCCTTCATAGATGGAGGCGAAGGCGTTGTGGTAGTTTTCAAGGCCGCTGGTGTGGGCCTGGGTGCCGGTGGCGTGGCAGAACTCGACCTCGGGATAATCCTTGGCGACCTGCATGAGGAAGGGCTCATGGCCGAAGGAGTCGGCAAAGATGAAGTTGCAGCCCTCGTCGATGAGCTCCTCGGCGGCGTCAGCGCACTCCTGACCCTCGGGGATGCCGGTCTTGAACAGGTACTCCACGCCGAGCTTTTCGCAGGCCTCGCGCGCGGCGTTGATGAAGTTGAGGTCGTAGGTGGAATTTTCGTCATGCAGGAAGATGAAGCCGGCCTTCACGGGCGTCTCGGCATAGGCGGCGGGGGCGGAGACTGCGGAAAGAGCGAAGATCATGGTCAAAGCGAGAAGCAGAGAGAGGATCTTTTTCATGTTCATTCTCCTTGTGTTTTTTCGGGCGTGTGCCCGGCGTTTGTCGGCTGCCTGCATCTTGGGGTAGGGGACGCTGCCAGGAAAAACAGCCGACGGTTTTTTCGTGGCAGCGTCGATGCGATAAAAATTGCACTGGCGCGGACGATCGGCGCCCGGTACCAATGCAAACTATACCAAAGGGTCAAAGAAAAGCCTTTGCCCCTGTTGGATGCTTCGATAGTCCGGTCATTTACGGCGTCCGGGTAGAAACTTCAAATCCATATCATTTGCTTATATCGAGGATATATGAACTTGTCTCGCCTGGGATGGCTATAAAATACCAGCCTTTTCGCCAAAAGTCAACTGTAGTTCCTGTAAGAATTGGACAGAACAGGAAGCCGAATTTTGTGAGCTTTGCATAAATCCAATTTCTGGGAGCCCTGACTCCAAACCCTTGCGCCGCAAGCGCTTCAAGGTTTTTAACTTTCTCTCAGCCGAAGACGATCCCGCCCTCGTCCATGGACACGATCCGCGCGAGGGATTCGACCCGCACCCCCTCGGCCCGCAGCCTGTCGCCGCCGCCCTGAAAGCGCTTTTCGATCGCGGCCCCGGCCCCGACGAGGGTCGCCCCCGCCTGCGCCACCAGATCCCGGAGGCCGAAGAAGGCCGCCCCGGTGGCGAGAAAGTCGTCGATCAGCAGCACCCGGTCCCCCGGCGTGAGATAGTCCTTCGACACGATGACGGTGTTGGTGCTGCCGTGGGTGAAGGACGCGACCTCCGTGCGGTAGAGCCGGTCGGAGAGGTTTTTGGTCTTGCTCTTTTTGGCAAAGACCACGGGGCACTGGAACTCCAGCCCCACGAGAATGGCCATGGCGATGCCGGAAGCCTCGATGGTGAGGATCTTGTTCACGTCCGCGTCCCGGAACAGGCGGCGCCACTCCCGCGCCATCTCCTGCAGGAGCATGGGGTCCATCTGGTGGTTGAGAAAATTGTCGACCTTGAGGATGCCGCCGGGCAGCAGTCTGCCGTCGCGCAGGATGCGCTGCTCTAAAAGTTCCATCGCCGTGTCCTCCCTTTTTTGATATGTCAGGTTATATCATAGACCGCGGGGGAATGCAAGGCTTAATCTCCACACTTTTCTTGCGTCCGGGGCGGAAAGGTGCTATGATAGCGCCAGCTTTTTAAAGGAGTTTTTTTCTATGGATTATAAAGAGGCGCTGGCCTATATCAGCGGCATGGAATTTTTCGGCTCGAAGCCCGGGCTCTCCCGCATCGGGGAGCTTCTGGAAAAGCTCGGCGATCCCCAGAAGGGGATGCGCTTTATCCACATCGCGGGCACCAACGGCAAAGGGAGCTGCGCCGCCATGACCGCCTCGGTCCTCAAGGCGGCGGGCTACAAGACGGGGCTCTACACCTCGCCCTACCTCTACCGCTTCAATGAGCGTATGCAGATAAACGGCAAGGAGATCCCGGACGACACCCTTGCCGAGCTTGTCACCCGCGTCAAGCCTGCCGCGGAGGCGATGGCGGACCACCCCACGGAGTTTGAGCTCATGACCGCGGTCGCCCTCCTCTGGTACCGCCAGGAAAACTGTGACGCGGTGGTCCTGGAGGTCGGCCTCGGCGGCCGCTTTGACGCCACCAACATCATCGACGCGCCCGTCGCCGCCTGCATCATGAACATCGGCCTCGACCACACGGCGGTGCTCGGCGACACGGTGGAGCAGATCGCCTTCGAGAAGGCGGGCATTTTAAAGCCGGGCACGGAGGCGGTCCTCTTCCAGCAGAGCGAGAGCGTCACGCAGGTCGTGAAACAGCGCTGCGCGGAGCTCGGCGTCCCGCTGCACATCGCGGACTTCTCTGAGATCCACAGCGAGTTTGACTCCCTCTACGGGCAGAGCTTTACCTATAAGGGCGAGCCCTACGCCCTCCCGCTTCTGGGGGCGCACCAGCTCAAAAACGCCGCCGTGGTGCTGGAGCTTGCCGAGGTCCTGCGAAGCCGCGGCTTCAAGATCGAGCAGAACGCCCTGGAGCACGGGCTTTACGCCGTGCACTGGCCGGGCCGCTTCGAGCTTTTGAGTGAGGAGCCGCTCTTCGTCGTGGACGGGGGCCACAACCCCCAGTGCGCCCAGACGGTCAGGGAAAACCTCCTGCACTACTTCCCGGACAAGCGGCGTATCCTGCTGCTCGGCATCCTGCGGGACAAGGACTACGCGGGCCTCACCGAGATCCTGGACGACGCCGCGGACGAGTACATCTGCATCACGCCCGCGAGCCCCCGCGCCCTCCCGGCGGAAGAGCTCGCCGTCTTCCTCCGGCGCTATCAGAAGCCCGTCTCCGTCTGCGAGAGTATCCGCGACGGGGTCAGCCGCGCCCTCGACCGCGCGGACGGGGACAGCGTCGTGTGCGCCGTCGGCTCCCTCTACTCCGTGGGCGAGATCCGCGCCTGCTTTGAGAAGTATTGAAAAGATTGACAGATTGTTGTATATCTTGTAGAATAAAAGTCCCCGAAAGGGGACGGTAAAGAGTAAACAACAAACACGCAGGCGGTTGGTTCCATCCCTCCGAAAGGGGGTGATGCGTATGCGTCTGACCTTTCATATACGGAAGTGGACCGTGACGATCATTGTCCGGGAAACATCCAAGAAGGCAAAGGCACAGAATAGCAAAAAATCAACCGCCACTCTGCAACAGTGACGGTTGTTTTGTGGCTTTGCCACATATGCGACTGAGCTTTTTGAGGAGCTAACCGTGTGCGTGGTTTGCTCTTTACTGTTATTATACGGCTTCCCCACACTTTTGTCAACACGGGGGGACAACACAAAACCGGACCGCATATGCAGTCCGGTTTTTTTGTGTATCGAATTACTTGAGTTCGACAGTGGCGCCGACGGCCTCGAGCTGAGCCTTGAGAGCCTCGGCATCTTCCTTGGAGACGCCTTCCTTGATCTTGGCGGGCACGCCCTCGACCATGGCCTTGGCCTCGGCCAGGCCCAGACCGGTGATGCCGCGGACTTCCTTGATGACCTTGATCTTCTCAGCGCCGAAGCTGGTCATGACAACGTCAAACTCGGTCTTCTCCTCGACGACGGGGCCGGCAGCGACAGCGGGGCCGGCGGCGACGGCGGCGGCGGAAACGCCGAAGGTATCCTCCAGCGCGTGGACGAGCTCGCTGAGCTCAAGAACGGTAAGGCCTTTGATCTCTTCGATCATGGCAGCGATTTTTTCACTCATGATAATATCCTCCATTAAAAATTTGGGTGGCGCCGAAACTTATTCGGCGGCGGGGGCTTCGACGGAGCCGCCCTTCTGCTCGAGAATCTGACCGAGGCAAACGGCCAGGCCGGTGATGGGTGCGATCATGGTGCCCAGGACCTTGGAGTACAGGGCATCCTTGGAGCCGAGGGTGGACATCATTTCGATCTCGCTCTCGTTCAGGACCTTGCCCTCCATGAAGGCGGCCTTGACATTGAAGCGATCGCCCAGCTTCTTGCTGTAATCGTTGATGATACGGAAAGGAGCGATGGGGTCCTTCTCGGCGGTGGCCAGAGAGGTGGTGCCGTTGAGAACGTCGTCGAGGGCGCTCATCCCGAGCTTGTCCAGGGCCTTTCTGGTCAGCGTGTTCTTGACGACGGAGTACTCGACGCCGTCCTTGCGCAGCTCGGCACGCAGTGCGGTGTCCTCCGCCACAGTGATGCCGCGGTAATCGACAAGGACGCCTGCGCCCGCGTTCTGGATGCGCTGGGCGAGAGCTTCTACGATCGCCTGCTTTTCGCTGAGAACCTTTGCGTTAGGCATGTGTGTTTTTCACCTCCACACGATTGAGATCCGCGCCCAAAAAGAAAGCCCCCGCGTCACCAGGACGCAAGGACACAAAAACAATCAAGAATCATGTTGATGTCCTCGGCAGGGTTTACGGGCCACAGCCCACCTGCTGTCTTCGGAGCGCTCAGATACTATAACAGAAGGAACGTGGCTTGTCAAGAAAAATTTAAAAAACGTCCGTTCCCGCCGTAGGGGCGGCTATCAGCCGCCCGCAAACGTTGCCGCATCGGAAACGTGTGTATCAAAGCAAAATGTCCGATGCCGCCGCACGGGATGGGCTTGCCCCTCCCGTGCGGCGAACGATGTCGATACGCATAAAATAGTACGGCAATTTCGTAAAATGTTGCGATTTTGCCCAATGTCATTTGGTTAGTGTCATTCTGAGGAGCATAGCGACGAAGAATCCCGTCCCAATTGCAGCCAACCACGAGATCCTTCACTTACGTTCAGGATGACATTCTTTATCTTAATGACATTGCGATTTCGCCGTACATTGTTTTTCAATGATTACTCAATTCTGCCGGGCGGGGCAAGCCCCGCCCCTACGGTGATATGGCGACATTCGCGCATCATATTTCAATCCGTCCGCGAAGCGGACACCACAACTCCACACTTTATACTCCACTCTTCACTCTGCGGCGCTGTCCGGCTTGCGGCAGGTGAAGAGGATGACCTGGCGCTCCTTGGAGATCTCGCCGAGGAGCTTCATGGCCTGCTCAAGGCGCTCCTCGTCGAGGTTTACGAGCGCGTCGTCGAGGATGAGGGGGCAGGGCTCCCCGTCGGGCAGGGCGAGCTCGCACACGGCGAGGCGCACCGCGAGATACATGATGTCGAGCGTCCCCGCGCTGAGATATTCCGCGCTGTGGCTCACGGACTCGTCGCTGAGTCTCGTCTGGGCGGTAAAGTCCCGGTTGATGAGCACATCGGTGTAGCGCCCGCCGGTGACCGCCGACATGTAGCCCGAGGCCACGCGCCCCAGCTCGGGCGAGAAGCGGCGCTGGATCTCGCTGTCCGCGTCGCGGAGCGTGTCGAGGGCGATGCCGATGGCGTCGTACTCGTCGCAGAGGGCCTCATACTCCCCGTGCATATAGCTCAGGGCGCTCGAGAGCACGAGCGGGTCCCCCTGCGCGGCGAGTCTGCCGTTTGCGGCGGCGAGCTTTTTGGTGAGCGTCTCGATCTCGGCCCGGCCCGCGGCAAGCTCCCGCGAAAGCCTTGCGCTCTCGGAATTGGTGTCGGTGAAGTCGAGGGCCCGCAGGGCGGTCTCCTGGAGCTCTGTGAGCACGCCCCGGGCGCTCTCAAAGCTGCCGCGGCAGGCGCGCTCCTCGGCCTCGGCCTGCTCCATCTGCTCCCAGAGCGCCCGGTGCTCGGCGAGGGCCGCGCGGATCTCGTCCGGCGTGTCGGCGTGGTATTTTTCCAGCAGTCGTTTCTGCGCCGCGCGCTGCGCGTCATAGGCGCCGCGGGCGCGGGTGTAGCGGAAAAAGAGGGCGAGGGCCGCGATGATGAACACCCCGGAGGCCGCGATCAGCGCGGTGTAGCCGAGACTTGCGTACAAAATCGCCGCCGCCATTGCGAGCACCATGCACAAAACCGCGAGCAGGGGGCTCGCCTTCTTGGGCTCCGCTGCCCGGAGCGCTTCGAGCTTTTCGAGATCCTCCGCGGTGTCGGCCTCGAGACTGTCCGGGTCGCGCAGCCCGAAGCGCCCGGCGCGCAGCTCGTCGCGCACGCGGGTGAGGGTCTCCATGGCCTCGTCATGGCGGGCGCTGCTCTCCTCCAGGGCGCCGCGGCCCCGGGACAGGCGGTCCAGGGCCTCCCGGCGCTGGCGCTTGCGGCTCTCGGCCACCTGCTGTTCAAGTTCGGCGCAGTCGCGCTGCCGCTGCTCAAGCCGGGCCTCCAGCTCCTCGGCGTCGTGGATGGAGGCGCTCATCTCCTCCAGGCGGCGCTGGGTCTCGTCCATCTTGCCCTCCAGCTCCGGCAGCAGACCCTTGCGGTTGTAGCGCCGCCGCCGCTGCCAGGCGCGCAGCCGCTCGTCCGCCTCGGAATAGGAGCACTGCTCCTCCCCGGTGGTGACGATGGCGCTGATGCGCTTTTCAAGCTCGGGGCTGCCGGTGACGCCGACATTGCCCTGGGCAATGAAGGCGCTGCGGCGGAAGACATCCTTCGACACGCCGGTCAGAAGCTCTCCGGCGTTCTGGCCGTTGAGACCCTTGACCGGGACGTTGGAGCCCGTGTACACGGCGGAAAAATCCTGCATGGGGCCGCCCCTCGCCCGGGTGCGGCGGGTGATCGTGATATCGCAGCGGTCGCTCTCCAGCTCCATGGTCCCCTCCATGGGCGCCCCGGACCAGGGGGCGTAGCGCAGCTTGTCCGGCAGGTAGCCTGCGCGCAGGCGCTCGGAGCTGTCGATGCCGTAGAGCATGGCCTGGATGAAGGCGCACCAGGTCGTTTTGCCGCTCTCGTTCGGGGCGTAGATGACGTTGAGACCGCTGTGAAAGCTGAGACTGTCGTTATCGAGCTTGCCGAAGGAGGCCGTGCATTTACGGATCATCATGGCGCGCCACCTCCTCCCGGTTGTCGAGCGCGGCGAGACCCCAGCGGGCCGCCTGCTCGATGACGCGCCGGGCCTGCTCGTCCGGCGCGGATTCGTACTGTGCTTTGAGCTTCTTCAGAAAAAGACCGCGGAGCGTGTCGTCCCCGGCCCGGTCCCAGAGCGCCTCGCGCGGGCGCGTCTCGTCCCGGAGCTGGAGGGCGAAAAACAGCTCCTCCAGATTGAGGCGCAGGCGGTTTAGATCCGGGCTCTCCTCCGTCTCACCGGTAAGCGTGATGCGGTAGACATCCCGCACGGTCTCGTCCGGCAGCAGGGTGTGCACGGCAAGCAGGGGATCGGCCCCCGTCACGTCCACGCGCAGCTCCTCATAGCGGCGCTGGGCGATGCAGCGCGTCTCGAGTGTGCACACGCCGTCGTCCCCGAGCGTGACGAGATTCACCGTCTTCTCCCCGGTCTCGTCGAAGCCGCGCCCCTCCGGGCAGCCGGGCCAGGCGTACCAGGTCTTCCCGGCGCGCTTTAGTCCGCTCGCCCTGTGGATGTGGCCGAGGGCGACATAGTCAAAGCCGCTCGCGGCAAGCTCCTCCTCCGTGATGGGATCGTAGGGGGAGTCGGGCTTGCCGCCCACCTCGCCGTGCAGCACGAGGATATTGCGAAGCCCCTGGCCCTGCGGCACCGTGAAGCCCCGCAGCAGGGGGCCGCTGCGCTTTTCGAGAAAGGCCGCGCCGCACACCCGCACACCGAGTGCGGGCAGCGTCACGCCGCGGATCTCATGCTCCCGGAAGACGCAGACGTTCCCGGGCAGCTTGAGCCGGGCCCAGGGGGATTTCGGCGTATAATAATCGTGGTTTCCCGGGGCGATGAACACCGGCACGCCCATCCCCGCGAGGCAGCGGGCGAGCTCCTCCCCGGTCTCGTAATAGCTGTTGTCGCTGTCGAGCAGATCGCCCGCGAGCAGCACGAGCTGGACCTTCTCCTTTTGGGCAAGCTCCGCAAGTCTCCCCAGAAGCTCCCGCTGCTCCGCCCGCCGGAGGGCGGCCTTGTTCGCGGGCAGACCCTCAAAGGGGGAGTCGAGATGCAGGTCCGCCGCGTGGAGTATTTTGATGGCGCTCATCTCAGGCGGACCCCCTCGGCCTTGAGGCAGCGGCCCGTCTCGGGGTCGATCTCGAAGACGCAGCCCTCCAGCTTGCTCGGCCCCTTGCCGGACTCATAGCGGCGCGGCGGGTCGCCCATGAACTTGCCGATGGACTGCTCCGGGTCGATGCCGAGCACGGAGTTCACCGACCCGGTCATGCCGAGATCGGAGATATACCCGGTGCCCTTGGGCAGCACCTCCGCGTCCGAGGTCTGCACGTGCGTGTGGGTGCCCCAGACGGCGCTGGCCTTCCCGTCCAGCAGAAAGCCCATGGCGCGCTTTTCGCTGGTCCCCTCGGCATGAAAGTCCACAAGGATGATCTTCTCCCGGATCTCCGCCATGTAGCCGTCGGCGATGACGAAGGGGTTGTCGGTGTTGGTGTCGAGCGTGAAGCGGCCCAGCAGATTCAAAACGCACACATCCCCGAAGTCCCGGTGGTAGACGTGGATGCCGCGGCCCGGGCACTGGGGGGCGTAGTTCGCCGGGCGGAGGATGCGGGTGCGCTCGTCCAGATAGGGCTGCAGCTCCGTGCGGGTCCAGGTGTGGTTGCCGAGGGTGATGACGTCCGCCCCGGCGCGGAAGATCATGTCCGCCTGCTTCGGCGTGATGCCGACGACGTTCGCGTTCTCCCCGTTTACGACGGTGAAGGCGATGTCCTGCTCCTTCTGAAAGGGCTTGAGCTTTTTATCCAGCGCGTCCAGGCCGGGCTGCCCGCACACGTCGCCCACCGCCAGAATTTTGATGACCATAGTATCCGTCCTCTGCGTTTCAATTATCATATAATATTACCACATATTGCATGGAGACAGCAAGTGTTTTGCACACATACTAAAGCCACAGGGCGGCGGATAGATTGCCGCCGCGATCGAAAAGGAGGAAAAACGTGTGAACAAGCGCAATTTTTATGTGGGCATGGGCATGGGTCTCGCGGTAGGGGGCCTTGCGGCCTGGACGATGCGCCCCAAAAAACCGACCGTCAAAACCATGGCGGGCCGCGCGCTCAAAACCATGGGCGAGGTGGCCGACGCCGTGACGGAGCTTCTGGGACTGTAATACTAGCAGAGCATAATGGAGATATATGGTCAAGGGCTTCAACGCAGTATGGCGCAAATTTTGCCGGGAAGACTTAAAGTTTTCTATCAAGGGATAGTATCAGATGATGGAGCTTCTGGGCCTATAAAAAAAACCGCCCTGCGGTGTTCCGCGGGCAGCAGCAGTTTATATTTAAAATAGAAATAACCCTTGACCGCAGCGATTTTTTCCCGTTCGCCTTTCTCAGCAGTCAAGGGTTATTTCTTCGAATTCTTGGTATCTAACATCCTGGTTACCTCTCTTTCGTCGTATTTCGGAACGCTGCCTCGCCAACGGGACCTTTTCATCAGCGCACAACTTTTGATCGTTTTACGATATTCCCATATGCGGGATGAACAAAGTGGCTGTTGTCCTCCTCTTATTTTGGGCCTGCAGCGTGCCCCCCGTGTTTGACCGTTCCGATATCCGGTCTGGGGATGGAGGAAAGTGGATTCTTTTGATCTCCCTTTCTGGCTATAATATACCAGATCCAACCAATCTTTGCAAGATGGGATAGTTCCCGAATTGCGGGCGGCGTTTTTGTGCAAGCGTCACAAACTTACTTCAAAAAATCAATCAAACACCTGCGCGCTCTTGACAATTTGACGAAAAATACATATGATAAATAGGCTGTGTGTCAAATCGTGAACATGCATGATCCATCGCAGGGGGAGGGGCAAGCCCCGCCCGGCGGCACAACATAACCAGAAAAACTAATGTACGGCGAAATCGTAGGATTCTACGAAATCGCCGTACATTTTTTGCGTTTTTACATTTCCGCGCGCGGGAGGGGCAAGCCCCTCCCCTACGGATTCATACCGACTTTTTTCATGATCCCGCCGCGTTTAATACACATCCTCCACGACGCGGGTGGGGGACTGCTCCAGGATCTCGGGGTGCTGGAAGATGTAGCGCATGGCCTGGAAGGCCTGGGACCAGTAGTGCCCGTCGGTGGTGCGCTCGTCCAGGGAGAACTTCACATCGATATACTTGCGGTCCACCATGTTGCCGTGGCGGTCCAGCTCATAGACGTGGTGCTTGGCCCCGAAGGCGATGAACACCGGCAGCGTGCCGAAGTTGTAGATGTGGTGGAAAACAGGCCCTATGCGCAGGGAGCCGAGATCCGTCACGATGAGGGAGCCGTGGAAGGGGCTTGCCTCCACAAGGCTCTCGGGCAGCCAGCCAAAGTAGTCCATCACGCGCAGGACCCCGACGACAAGACGCAGGATGGGCCGCGGCAGGCGGCAGATCGCCTCGGCCACCTCCTCTGTGGCGTTGTGCTCCTCGCTGGCCTTGACCTCGTCGATCTTCTCGTTCATCTTGCGGTAGACGTCAAAGATGGTGTCGGTGGGGTCAAAGTGGACCTTGATGGAGGTCTCGGAGGCGTCGATGGAGAGGGCCCGCTTGATGGTCATGACGACGGTGATGTCGCTCGCGGCATAGATGCGCCGGCCCACCACAAAGCGGTTCACGGCGGGCAGCATGGAGGCGATGCGGATATAGGTCGCGATCATGAAGTGCAGAAAGCCGATGCCCTTGTAGCCCTCCACGCGCAGGCGGCGCAGGCGGCGGTCCACGGCGGAGACCTCCAGGCTCTCCTCATAGAGGTTGGTGGCGTCGTTGCGGGTTGGCATGACATAGGGGGTAAACTTGGTGTAGGCGGGCAGGGAGCGCAGCAGCCGCCCGTCCTTCCTGTCGCCGAAGCGGCGCTTGTTGTTCTTGGTCATGGGAGCGTACTCCTATCTATCTGAAATCAATTCATTATACAGGCAACGGGCCGCGATTACAAGCCCCTAAAACGGCTCCTTCCGTCACGGCCTTTATCGATGTACAAAGCGCTCTCTTGTCTTCTTCTGGGCCGGGATCGAATCGATCTCGCCGGCGGCGGTGAGCGCCATCTTGGTCATCATCGGGCCTACGATCTCATAGACCAGCACGCTGAAAAGGATGACGTTCCGGATCAGGATTGCCTCGTTCCCGCCCAGAGACTGCGCCATCACCACCATCCCGAGGGCCACACCGGCCTGCGGAAACAGCGTGATCCCCAGATATTTCCGGACGTTCTCACTGCATCCCATGATCGTGCTGCTGAAGGAAGCCCCGCAATACTTGCCCACACACCGGACCACGATATAGACAAGGCCGATCAAAAGGACCGCCGGATAGCGGAAAACGCTGAGCTCCAGCCCTGCGCCGCTGATGACAAAGAACGTGGCGAAAAGGGGCGCTGTCCATTTGTCCGCCCGGCTCATGATATCTGCCGAATATTCGCTCATGTTGCAGAACATGGTCCCCAGCATCATGCACACCAGAAGGGAGGAGAAGGATATCTCGATCTCGCCCAGGGGGATCGTGATCGAGGACAGCGCGATCGTCAGCACAACAAAGGCGATCGAAAGAGACAGACGGTTGGAGTTGGAGAAGAACAGCTTTTCCAGCTCCGTGAGAAGCGCGCCGAGCACCGTCCCGAGGATCAGGGAGCAGACGATCTCCAGGATGGGGTTTACGATGATGGCGTAAACATTCAGCGCGCCGCCCTTCAAGGCCTGCGCGATGCCAAAGGATACGGCGAAGACGATAAGCCCTACCGCGTCGTCCAGCGCGACGATCGGCAGCAGAAGATCCGTCACCTCACCCTTTGCCTTATACTGCCGGACAACCATCAAGGTGGCCGCGGGTGCGGTAGCCGCGGCGATCGCGCCCAGCGTAAGGGCTGCGGGGATGGAGAGTACGTCTTCGCCGAAGCAGAAATGCAGTCCGATAAGCGCGAGATCCACCAGCAGTGTCGCCGTGACCGCCTGGATGATCCCGATCACCGTGGCCTGCTTGCCCGTGGCTTTCAACTGCGACAGCCGAAATTCGTTTCCGATGGCAAACGCGATAAAGCCGAGGGCGGTATTGCTGATTACACCAAGGCTGTCCACCGCCTCCATGCTGACAAAACCGAGCCCCGGTACGCCCAGCCTTCCAAGGCAGTAGGGCCCCACCAGAAGCCCCGCCAGAAGAAACGCCGTCACATCCGGGAAATGCAGATGGATCAGCTTGAATACACGGGTCATAAGAAGCCCCGCCAGGAGCGCAGTTGATGTAGCCAATAAAGTTTCCATGAAGAATATGCCTCTTTTCCGTTTTGCTCTTTTTTGGCGAAGCGCATGTTTAAAGCCTCCAAAAATAATGGCTGCTTTTTATGCACAGCGCACAGTATAACGCTTGCACAGAAAAAAACAAGCCCCTTTGGAGGCAAAATATGTAGAGAGTCCGTAGGGGCGGCTATCAGCCGCCCGCAAAGCTGCGATCCGGTACGGGTGTACCGGGGTGCAAATGTTCCCCCATCACCGTAGGGGAGGGGCTTGCCCCTCCCGCGCGGGGAAACCAACGTTTTTCCTCCGCACCCGGGCGAATGCGAATACCGACATCGTGCCGCCGGGCGGGGCAAGCCCCGCCCCTACGAAGACGGGCAAATCTGCGATGCGGTACAGGCGTCCCGCGAGCTTTATTTTTTGCTTCTTCCTACAATATATAATAACGGTAAAAACACAAACACGAAGCCGAGGTTCATGGCCGGGATGAGCGCGGTGGACCAGCGCTCGAGCGCGGCGGGGTCTGGGGCGAGGAAGAGGGCCGTCACCGTGGCGGCCGCGCCGAAGGCCCAGATGAGAAAGCGCCCCTCGCCAAGATCGGAGAGGGGATGGGCCCCCTCGTCCGGCTGATAGCCGCAGAGGAGCCGGAGCGAGAACTGCCCCGCCCAGAGAAAGAGCGCCGTCATCAGAAAGTCCGGGAAGATCCAGAGCATCACGACGAGGGCCTCTGCCCGCTCCACCGTGCGGAAAAAGACCAGCGTGCGCACGAGCACGAAGAAGGGCCGCGCGAGCTGGGCCGTGAGCGCGGCGCCGAAGCGCCCCGTGACCGCCGCCGCGAGAAGCGACAGCAGCAGGCAGAGCCCCCCGCACCAGACGGAGAGGGCCGGGAACAGCTTCTCCCGGTCCCGGAGGCCGCCGGCGAAGAAGAGCAGCGCCGTCCCCGCCCCGGCGAGGATGTCGAGCGGCGCGGGCGCGGCCATGAGGATGGGCACAAGATCCGTCGGCCCCACGGGCCAGAGATTGTCCACATCCGCCGAGAGCAGGGCGAAAAATAGCAGCGCCCCCAGGATCGCAAGGAGCGGCGGCAGCAGCATCCGCCCCATGCGCACGAGCGTGCGCGGCTCCGTGAGCGCCGCGATGAGCGCCAAAAGCCCCATCACCTGCGCAAACAGCAGCGGGGACGCGCCGGGATAGATCGTGCCCACGAGCCGGTCCGCTCCGGAGCGCAGCACAAAGGCGGCGTACACCAGGCACCAGAGCGTGAAGAGCGCAAGGGCCGGCCGCCCGAAGCGCCTGCCGCCGAGGCGGAGGACGAGGGCGGGAAAGCTCTCCCCGGGCTGAAGCGCCTCGGTAAAGCGCGCCGCGGCCCAGGCCCAGCCCACCAGCAGCGGCAGTGCCAAAAGCGGGGCGAGCCACCCGGCCCTCCCCGCCGCCGCCGCGGACTCCGACGGAAAAAGCCGCAGCGCCGGGGTCAGCACGATCACCGCCCCAAAGCTCAAAAGCTGGCGAAGGTTATATTGTTCGCGCATTTGAATCACACTCCTCTTCGCCTCCCTCAGTCACAGCGCGGCCGAACACGCGCTGCGACAGCTCCCTCAAGGAGGGAGCCGATATCCACTCTCATTTCATGTCCTTTATTTCGCTGAGTCTTGCGCGCACCGTGATCTCCAGCTCCAGCTCCGGCAGCAGGTCCACGAACGCCTGGCCGAGGCCGCGCCAGGCCCGGGGGTCCGAGCGCTCCGCGATCTCCGCGAGGCCGAGAAAATCCGCCTTGAGCTCCTTTGAAGCCTGAAAGGTCTCGCTCACCCAGCGGGAGAGCGTCGCCTCAAGCTGCGCGGTGAGATAGTCCTCGTCCAGATCGCCCCGGAGCGCGCCGCGCCCGCCGAGCTCGAGGATGCCGGCCCGGGCCTCGCACTGGACCGAAAAGCCGCGCAGCCGCCCCTTCTCCCAGAGCGGCGTGATGCGGCTGCCGCCGGAGCAGAGCTCCAGCACGGCCGTGCTGCCGCGGCGGTCCTTCACCTCCACGGAGGCGGGGCCGACCTCGTTTTTGAGAAAGCCCACCGCGATGCCCTGCTCCCGCGTGAGATAGCGGCAGAGCCTGCCCTCGCGCATCACGGCGTAGCCCGCCGGCGCGACGCTGAGCGGCGTGCCGCCGCCTTCGCCCCCGCCCTCCTCCAGCTTCTCGGAGGCGGGGCCCGGCTCGAGCGCGCAGATGAGGGCGCTGCCGCAGCGGGCCGTGTCCCGGTAGACCTGGGCCGCCGTGGTAAGTCCGCTCTCACCCCGGCGGCGCACGTCCTGCTCGATCATCTGCATCACGTCGCAGATGCCCCGGTCGGCGCTGCCCACGTTCATGACGGCGTCCTCCGCCCGGCCGCCGCGCACCACAAAAAGCGGCATGTCGAGCCTGAGCGCCGGGGAGCGGCTGATATACGCGAGGGTGCTCTCAATGCCCTGCTCCGCCGCCCTCTCGCCGAGCAGCAGCCGCCCCACGTGGGGGCAGAAAAGCTCCTGCTCGTAGGAGTAGCCCCGGATGCGGTCCATCGCCGCCGTGACCGAAACCCCGTCCGCCTTGAGGCGGGCGACGCCGCGCTCCTCGTCCCCCGCCGCGGCGAGGGAGAGGGTCACGCCGTTCTCCGCGTCGTCAAGCCCCATGGTCTGGATGACCAGCAGGGACTCCACCTCCCGGCAGTTGTCCCGCAGGCCCCCGGGCCCTGCGAAAAGCAGCAGCTCCATCACGCACAGGGGGATCAGCAAAAGCCTCCTCACGGCGCCCGCCTCCCCTCCGTCTCCCGCTTCGGCCCGCGCAGCAGAAGCCGCGTCCAGGGCAGGGCCTCTCCGTCGGAGAGGGGGGCCGTGTAGCTGAAGCCGAAGCTGTCAAGGCGCGCAAGGTGCAAAAGCAGCAGGCACAGCCCCGCCCCCACGCCGAAGAGACCCGCCATCACCGCCGCGAGCACAAGCCCCAGCCGCGCAAGCCGCACCGCCGCGCCCAGATCCTGGCTCGGCAGCGTGTAGCCCGCGATGCCCGCGAAGGCCACCACGATGATTGCGATGGGGGACACGACGCGCGCCTCCACCGCGGACTGGCCCACGATCAGCGCCCCGATGATGGACACGGTGTCCCCGATGGGGTTCGGCAGGTGCAGGCCCGCCTCCTGCAGAAGCTCAAAGCTCAGGAGCATCCCGATCACCTCCAGCGCCGTCGAGAAGGGCACGCGCTGCTTGGCCTCGATGACGCTCAGGAGAAGCCGCGTCGGGATCATCTCCTGGTGGTAGAGGGCGATCGCCACGTAGAGCGCGGGCAGGAGCGTGCTCAGAACCAGGGCCAGCCAGCGCAGCAGCGTGAGCGCGAAGGCGACAAGCAGGTTGCTCGTCCCGTCGCCGGAGTCGCGCATGAAGTCGGCAAAGCACACCGGCCCCGCAAGCCCGATGGGAAGCCCGTCCACCAGAAGGCCCACCCGCCCCTCGGCGAGATACTGGGCAAGGCGGTCCGGCCGCTCCGTGTGCAGAAGCTGCGGAAAGGGCGAGCGCGGCGCGTCCGTGAGATGCTTTTCCAAAACCCCCGTGGCGAGCAGGGCGTCGCTCGAGAGCGCGTCCAGGCGCTTTGCGAAGGCCGCGGCCACCGTCTCGTCCGCCGCCCCCTCGAGATAGAGCATGGCGACCCGCGTGCGGGACGTGCCGCCCACCTGGGACTCCACAATCTTGAGCCGCGGCGTGCAGAGCCGCCGCCGCACAAGGGCGGTGTTCACGCGCAGGGTCTCCACAAAGGCGTCCTTCGCGCCCTTGATGGATTTCTCGAGCGTCGGCTCGGAGATCGCGCGGCGGATCTCGCTGCGGGCCTCAAAGCTCACGGCCCGGCAGCTCTGCTCAAAGAGGAGCACGCAGCAGCCGTGGGTGAGATCGTCCACCACGTCGTCGGTGGTCTCCCGGTACTGCGCGGAGCAGTTATACACCGCCCCCGCGAGGATGCGCAGCAAACTCTGCCCCTCGCTCTCCCCGTCCGGCAGGCGCGAGATGGCGGTGAGCGGGCGGATCACGTCCTCGTTGAGCGTCTGGGCGGACACGAGCCCCTCGATCCAGCAGATCGTGACGCAGCGCCCGGACTCCAGCCCGAGCCGCAGGCCCCGCGATTGAAAATCGGCGCAGCCCGTAAAGATCTCCTCCAGCGCCCGGGCGGAGAGGAGGCACGGGTAGCGCGGCACGCGGCGCGCATGGAGCGCCGCGGCGGTTTCAAAAGGATTTGTGTACATATCGTGGAGTATGCCCGGGAGAGAGCACAATATGTGGCGCGCGAAAAAACTTTTGAAAAATGTGAAAAAAAGTGTTGACATTTGGCGGGCGCGATGTTATAGTACTTGAGCGCTCGAGAGAGCGGCGACTTCCTCAAAAAGAGCTTCAAAAAAATTCAAAAGAATTTGAAAAAAGCTCTTGACAAAGCGAACAAGCTGTGTTATAGTAAACAAGCTGCCGCCGATGAGGTGAGCCGCAGAGAGTACCTTGAAAATTGAACAATGTAAGAACAGCTTATGCAAAATAAGCACCAGAAAAGGGTTCTTTTGAAGTCAGAAATGACTATAAAAATTCTTTTGAG
>CADBCV010000035.1 GCA_902793285.1 Oscillospiraceae bacterium | reverse complement strand
CCAAACCATTCCTACTATATCATGGGGGTTTTATTTGCCAAGGCTTTTTTATTCACCCCTGGTAGTACCAGGGGTTTGTTCAAGCTAAAAGCGCCAAAGAAATCTGACCGAAATATCCATTTCGGTCAGACAATGTGGTCCGAGTGTTCATAACGTACTTGATAAAAACAATTCCGGCGGTCAGCACACATTTTCCAAACTTTTTCTCAGCACATTCGTTTTTTCTTGCAGGGAGCTGGTCTGCTGCGCTTTGAAGAAGAATGCAGGCGGCCGGCTGTGCACCGGGCCAACAGATCAGTTGAACGCAAGGGCTTGATATACTGCCATATTTCGGTTAGAATGCAGGTAACCAAGAAAAATGAAGGATTCGGAGGGATTTGTCATGCTTAAAATCAACATTCAGGGACACGCGGAATGTACGGTCAACGACCGGAACACAGCCGCCAGTGTCGGGTCCGGCGATTTGCATGTCTTTTCGACGCCCTACATGATCGCCCTGATGGAAGAGGCCGCGCAGAGCTCGGTCGCGCCGGAACTGGAAGAGGGGCAGAGCACGGTCGGCACCGGGCTCTCCGTCAGCCATGAGGCCGCGACCCCCGTGGGGATGAAGGTCTGGGCGGAGAGCCGGCTCACCGCGATCGACGGCCGCAAGCTCACCTTCGAGGTCCGCGCCTTTGACGAATGCGGCCTGATCGGCCAGGGAACCCACGAGCGCGTGATCATCAAGAGGCAGCGCTTCCTGGAAAAAGCCGAAGCAAAGAAGGGCTGAGGGGCGCTCCGTCTGCGCTCTGCAGGAAAGGAGGGAACGCGCGATGCCCGTGCATTACCTGGAAACGGGTTCTGTGGATCCTTGCTATAATCTCGCGCTGGAACAGTATGTTCTGGAACACTTCCGCGAGGGCGACTGGCTGCTGCTCTGGCAGAATGCCAACACCGTCGTCATCGGGCTGAACCAGAACACGGCAGAGGAGATCAACGCCGCCTTCGTAGAAAAACACGGCGTCACCGTGGTGCGGCGAATGACGGGCGGCGGCACGGTATACCACGATCTCGGAAACCTCAATTACTCCTTTATCTGCGACGTGGGGAACGCGGAGGAGCTCACGATCCGGCGCTTTACCGACCCGGTCTGCCGGGCGCTGGCCGCCATGGGCGTGGACGCGGAGACCAGCGGAAGAAACGACATTCTCGTCGGCGGGAAAAAGGTCTCCGGTGTGGCGCAGCGGATCACGAACGGCAGGATCCTCCACCACGGCACGCTGCTCTTCGATTCCGACCCGGCCATGATTGAGGGCGCGCTGAAAGCGGACCCGGCAAAGTTCCGCTCCAAAAGCGCCAAATCGGTTCGCTCCCGCGTGGGGAACATCCGGGACTATCTCCCCGCGGACGCAGACCTCGCGCAGTTTCGGGAGCGGCTGCTCCGGGAGCTCACGCAGGACGGTATGCTCCGTGAGACGCTCACTGACGAGGAGTTGGCGGCCGTGCGGAAGCTGGCGGAGGAGAAGTACCGCAGCTGGGAGTGGACCTACGGGCGCAGCCCGGACTTTGAGATGAAAAACCGGCGGCGCTTTCCGGGCGGCACCCTGGAAGTGCGGATGAACACGCACGAGGGGCGCATCCAGGAGATCGCCTTTTACGGGGACTACATGGCAGCGGCGCCGAACACCGCCCTGTGCGAGGCGCTGCGGGACGTCCCGCTGACACGGCAGGCCCTGGCGGAGACGCTGGCGGGCTTTGACATCGGCGCGCTCTTCGGCGCGATCACGGCGAAAGAGATCACGGAAACAATACTGGGCTGAGGGGTGGAATATGGACATTTCAGAAATGACAGCGCTCTGGGCGGACTACGTCTTTGAGGGCAAGATGAGCCCCGAGGTCCGGGCTCCTATCGCCGAATCCTGGCGCAGATGCCGGTCGGCGGGGCTCAACCCCTCCGGGGGCGAGGGGCGGCATATCGACGCAAACGTGCTCGAGAGCGCACGGACGGCAAACAAGCTTTTTCTGGAGATTGCCATCCCCGTCATGCGGCAGGTTTTTGACATCATCCGCGCTTCCGGCTTTCTCGTCGTGCTGACCGACAGCGCGGGCTATCTGCTGGAGATGATGGGGGACGAGGAGATCGTCTCCCGCTCGCAGGACATGCGCTTCATGCCGGGCGCCATGTGGAGCAATCTGGAGGTTGGCACCAACGCCATCAGCGTGGCGCTGGACTATGACATCCCGATCCAGATGGTGGGGCCGGAGCACTACTGCGTCACGCACCACGGCTGGACCTGCTCCGCCGCGCCCATCCATGGGCCGAACGGCGAAATCGTGGGCTGCATCAACATCTCCGGAGATATTGGCAAGGCGCACCCGCACACGCTCGGCATGGTACAGGCGGCGGCCATCGGCATCGAGGGGCAGATCCGCCAGGCCTACAACGCTCAGATGATGAACGCGGCGCTGGAGAGCAGCCGGGACGGCATCCTGTTCCTGGACCAGAATCGCGAGCCCTTCTGGATGAACAGCGCAGCGGAGAAACTGCTGAAGACCGACCTTGCGGGACTGCGCCGCATAGGAATGGAGGGCATCGTCAAGAGCGTAGGCCTGGAAAACAAAAACTGGAAAAGCGGCGAACCCTTCGTCTCTGACAACATGGCCCTGCATATCGGTGATGAGACCATCTACTGCTGCTTCGTTGTCACCCCGCTGACGGAATATGAACGGGCCTACAGCGTCACGCTTCGCCCGCAGACCCAGCTGATCAGCTCAGTCAACAAGCTCTCCGGCAACCGCGCCGTTTTCACCTTCCGCAGCATTCTCACCGAAAACGACAGCATGAAAAAGACCCTGGCCCTGGCGGCAAAGTTTGCCCGCTATGAGGGCAATATCCTGATCCAGGGCGAGAGCGGGAGCGGCAAGGAGGTGCTGGCCCAGGCGATCCACAACGCAAGCCGGAACGCCGACGGGCCCTTTGTCGTGGTCAACTGCGCGTCCATTCCGCGCGAGCTTTTCGAAATGGAGCTCTTCGGCTATGAGGCCAGCGCCTTCCCCGGCAGAGCCGCGGAGGGCAAGCCCGGCCGCTTTGAGCTGGCAGACAACGGCACGCTGTTTCTCGACGAGGTCTCCAACATGCCGCTGGAGATGCAGCAGAAGCTCCTGCGGGCGGTGGAAACCCACAGCATCCAGCGCCTCGGCAGCACGCAGCCCATCCAGCTCGACATCCGCATCATCGCCTCCACCAGCCAGCAGCTGAGTCGACTTGTCGAGCGGGACAGCTTTCGCAGGGACATGTATTTCCGCCTGAGCAGTCTCAAGCTGGACATCCCGCCCCTGCGGGAGCGGCCGGAGGATCTTGCGCTCTATGCCGAGTATTTTCTGCGCGGGCTGAACGAGAGCAGTTCCGACACCCCGAAGAGCATGACGCCGGAATTTCTGGAGGGACTGCGCGCCTATGACTGGCCGGGCAATGTGCGCGAGCTGCAAAACAGCATTGCCCGTGCCTATTACAGCAGCGCGGGCAGCACGCTGACAAGCGAGAACCTTGTCCTGTCACTGGAGCGGCGAGAGCCGGAGGCCCCAGCCGACGCGACCCTCCTGTCCAATGCGGGGGAGGGGGGGATCATCGCCGCGCTGACCATCTGCAACGGGGATGTGGACGCCGCCGCCGAGCGCCTCGGCATCAGCCGCGCCACGCTCTACCGCCGCATGAAGAAGTACGGCATCATCCCGCGCCTGATCAAGCAGAAGCCCTGAGCGGGCGCTTATGCAGGATGCCCACAGCGGCAAAAGGGCACGGTGGCGCAGCCTGTCGCGGGACAGGCCGGTAAGCGCCCTGTCCCGGTGGAAGGATCATCCGGCAAACGGCACATAGAGACATGAGAAAAACGCCCCGAAAGTCGGAGCGTTTTTCTCATTTTTGCATGGATGGTGAGACGAAATGAGACGCGTGAGATTTTGTCTCAAAATTGGGAATGATTGAGAGCCACACTTTGGGCGTTGTTTAACAAATCCTTAAATAATGTCCAAAAGAAACTCCAAAAAATGACTGTATCGTAGAAAATGACCAAACAGCCCATTTCTGCATTGAGAATCTTGCGAGATAATTGTATACTATTCACAGAGGACAAAGGCTTTTGTCCCACGGAAAAGCGGCCGGCGCGATCTGCTCCGCCGCCGCGTATTACGATAGGAGGTTTTCAAATGGCAGTAAGCAGAGAACAGATGAAAGACATCTATACCCGCATGTGCCGCATCCGTGCTTTCGAGACGGCAGCCAAGGATCTGTTCGCCGAGGGCAAGATCTACGGCTTTGCCCACCTGTATCTGGGTGAGGAAGCGATCGCTCCGGCAGTGTGCGAGTGCCTGCGGGATGATGACTTCATCACGTCTACCCACCGTGGCCACGGCCACATCATCGCCAAGGGCGGCGATCTGAATCTCATGATGGCCGAGCTCTTCGGCCGCTACACCGGCTACTGCAAGGGCAAGGGCGGCTCGATGCACATTGCGGATAGAAACCTGGGCATCCTGGGCGCCAACGGCATCGTGGGCGCGGGCCACAACATCGCGGTCGGCGCGGGCCTGTCCGCCAAGATCCGCGGCACCGATCAGGTCTGTGCCTGCTTCTTCGGCGACGGCTCCACCAACCAGGGCACTTTCCATGAGGCGCTGAACATGGCCTCGATCTGGAAGCTCCCCATTATCTTCGTCTGCGAGAACAACCACTACGGCATTTCCATGAGTCAGGATCGCCACCAGGCCATCAAGGACATCGCCGATCGCGGCGCGGCCTACAACATACCCGGCGTCGCCGTTGACGGCAACGATCCCATCGCGGTGTTTGAGGCGGCCGAGGAAGCCGTCGCCAGAGCCAGAGCCGGCAAGGGCCCCACGCTCATCGAGTGCAAGACCTACCGTCAGCGCGGCCACTTCGAAGGCGACCCCGCCACCTACAAGCCCAAAGAGGAGCAGGCCGCATGGATAGCCAAGGACCCGATGCCACGCTTCGAGAAGTACCTCGAGGAGAACGGCGTCATGACCGCCGAGGAGATCAAGGGCGTGAAGGACGCTGTCGACAAGCAGATTGCCGAAGCGATCGCCTTTGCGGATGCTCAGCCCTTCGCCCCGGAGGAGAGCGCCGTCGTGGATGTATATTCTGATATTGTTGCGGAGGTGCGTGAGAGATGAGTAAGATGATGACTTACGGCGAAGCGATCCGCGAGGCCATGTCCATCCGGATGCGCGAGAATCCCAATGTGCTCCTGTTCGGTGAAGACGTCGGCGCCTTCGGCGGCTGCTTTGGCGTCAGCGCCGGCATGATTGACGAGTTCGGCCCCGAGCGCGTCCGCGACACCCCGATTTCCGAGGGCGCCATCATCGGCGCGGCGGTGGGCAGCGCAGCCACCGGCCTCAGACCCATTGCCGAGCTCATGTTCAACGACTTCCTGACGGTCGCCATGGACCAGCTGGTCAACCAGGCGGCCAAGATGCGCTTCATGTTCGGCGGCAACATCTCCCTGCCCATGGTGGTGCGTCTGCCCGCAGGCGCCGGCACCGGCGGCGCCGCCCAGCACTGCCAGAGCCTTGAAGCGTGGCTGACCCACGTTCCCGGCCTGAAGGTCGTGTACCCCAGCAACGCACAGGACGCCCTGGGTCTGCTGCTGAGCTCCATTGACGACGACAACCCCGTTATGTTCTTCGAGAACAAGTGCCTCTACGCCACCAAGAGCGAGGTCGACAACTTCGATCCCATCCCCCTCGGCAAGGGCCGCATCGCCCTCGAGGGTGAGGATCTGACCATCATCACCTACGGCCGCCAGGTCTACACCGCCCTCGACGCCGCCAAGAAGCTGGCCGCCGAAGGCATCAAGGCGGAGGTCATCGACATCCGCAGCCTCTTCCCGCTGGATAAGGACATGATCCGCGAGAGCCTGGAGAAGACCCACAAGGCCATCGTCATCACCGAGGAGACCAAGCGCGGCGGCTACGGCGGCGAGATTTCCGCCACCATCGCCGAGGAGATGTTCGACCTGCTCGACGCTCCCGTCGCAAGAATCGGCTCTCTCGACACCCCTGTCCCCTTCGCCCCCAACCTTGAGGCGTACTACATGCCCAACGACGTGGACATCGTGGTTGCCGCGAAGAAGATGTTCTAATTCATTTCCCGCCCTCCGGATTCCTGCCGAAGCAAAGGGCACCCACAAACTGTGCTGCGGCTTTCTGCCGCAGCACAGCTTGTAAAGAGCGCGTAAGCACAAGCAAGGAGGAATGATCATGGCGTCCATAGGCATTATTGCAAATCCCCAGTCCGGAAAGGATATCCGGAGACTTGTGTCCTATGCCACCACCATTGACAACAACGAGAAGGTCAATATCTGCAAGCGCATCACCCTTGCCGCCTACGGCCTGGGCATCGAAAAGGCCGTGTATATGCCGGATACCTTCACCATGGGCTACAGCGTACAGTATCAGCTGGAGGACGACAAAATGCCCTGCTGTGAGATCGAGGTGCTCGACTTCCTCTTTGACGCCTCCATGATCGACACCATTGAGGCGGCCCGGCTCATGGAGGAGCGCGGTGTCGGCTGCGTGGTCGTGCTCGGCGGCGACGGTACCTCCCGCGCGGCTGCAAAGTCTCTGAAGAAGACCCCGATGCTGTCCATCTCCACTGGCACCAACAACGTCTACCCCCAGATGATGGAGGGCACGGTCGCCGGCATGGCCGCCGCGGCCACCGCCCTGATGGACGACCCCTATGACGTCTGCATCCACGACAAGCGCATCCAGGTCTTCGTCAACGGCGTATACCGCGACATGGCCCTGATCGACGCGGTGATCTCGGACGACGAGTTTGCGGGCGCCAAGGCCATTTGGGATCCGAAGAAGATGAAACACATCATCGTCTCCCGCTGCCATCCGGCGTCCATCGGCTTTTCCGCCGTGCCCGGCGCCTACCACATTGTGGAGGACAGCGATCCCTTCGGCTATGCCGTGGCCCTGGGGGAGGAGGGCGTCCCGGTCAAGGCACCCATCGCAGCCGGCATCCTCACGCCCATGTTTATCAAGGACAAGCGCCAGCTTGCCCTGGGTGAAAAGTACACGGTCGTTGCGGACAAGCCCTGCATGATCGCCCTTGACGGCGAGCGCGAGGTCAAGCTCTTCGCGGGAGATCAGGCGGACTTCATTGTCACGGACGACGGCCCGTGGCGCGTCCTGCCGCGCAAAGCGCTGTCGAAGGCACAGAAACTCGGCTGGTTCAGGGCGTAAGCCCTTTTTCGATATAACACACTTCAATGATAATATACAAGGAGGATTGTTATGGCTAAAGTAGTCGTAATGCCCAAGCTGGGTCTGACCATGACGGAGGGCACCGTCAGCAAGTGGCTGAAAAAGGTCGGAGACGAGATCAAGTCCGGCGAGCCGTTCTTCGAGGTGGAGACCGACAAGCTCACCAACACCATCGAGGCCAACACCGACGGTGTGGTGCGCCACTTCTTTGTGGAAGAGGGCACGACGGTCCCCGTGCTGGACAAGGTCGCCATCATTGCCGCTGCGGATGAGGATATCAGCGCCCTGCTGGGCGGCGCCCCCGCTGCCGCCGCCGCGCCTGAAGCCCCTGCCGCCGCCGCTCCCGCCGCTTCTGCGGCTCCGGTCAGAGCGCCGGGCGAGCGCGTCGTTGCCGCTCCCGCCGCCAAGAAGCTGGCCAAGGAACTGGGTATCGACCTGGCCCTAGTCCCCGGCACCGGCCCCAACGGCCGCATCACCCTGGACGATGTGAAGAACTGGAAGCCTGCCCCCGCCGCCCCCGCTGCTCCCGCTGCGGAGGAAGCTCCGAAGACCAAAGCCTCGCCGCTGGCGGCGGCGGTTGCCAAGGACCTGGGAATCGATCTGGATAAGATCGGCGCGAAGGACCGGGTCCTTGCCGAAGACATTCTCCGCTACCTGGAGAGCACCCGCGAGAAGGCACCCGAGGAAGCCCCGCGGGAAGAAGTCGTCCCGATGAACGGCATGCGCAAGGCCATTGCCAAGAACATGCTCAACTCCCACATGACCAGCCCCACCGTCACGGCCAACCTCTCTGTGGACATGAGCGCCATGAAGGCTTACCGGGAGCAGCTCAAGGCCAAGGAGATCAAGGTCAGCTACACCGACCTGCTGGTGAAGTTCATCGCCAAGGCGCTGACGGAGTTCCCGCTCCTCAACTGCTCGGTGGAGGACAACAAGATCGTCTACAAGCACTATGTGAACATGGGCGTCGCAGTCGCCCTGGATAATGGCCTTGTGGTGCCGAACGTCCCCGACGCAGACAAGAAGAGCCTGACCGAGATCTCCAAGGAGATCAAGGAGCTGGCAAAGCTGGCCCGCGAGGGCGGCCTGCCCATGGAGAAGCTCCGGGGCGGCACCTTCACCATCACGAATCTCGGCATGTACGGGATCGAGAGCTTCACGCCCATCATCAACCAGCCCGAAGTGGCCATCCTCGGCGTCACCACAATGGAGGACCGCGCGGTGGTCCGCGGCGGTGAGATTGTCATCCGTCCGATGATGACGCTGAGCCTGACCTTTGACCACCGTGTGGTGGACGGTTCCGTGGCGGCGGAATTCCTGCAGAGAGTCAAGGCCCTGCTGGAGAATCCCGCGCTGATGCTTGCGTAAGGGAGGAGAAAAACAATGGCAAAAGTAGTCGTAATGCCGAAACTCGGCCTGACCATGACCGAGGGCACCGTCAGCAAATGGCTCAAGAAGGTCGGCGATCCGGTCAAGTCCGGCGAGCCCTTCTTTGAAGTAGAGACCGACAAGCTCACCAACACCATCGAGGCCAACGCCGAGGGTGTCCTGCGCCACATTTTCGTGGAGGAGGGCGTGACCGTCCCCGTGCTGGACAAGGTTGCGATCATTGCCGCGGCGGATGAGGACATCAGCGGTCTTGTCAGCGCGGCCCCCGCCGCGGCTGCGGCTCCTGCCGCCGCAGCCGCGGCAGCTCCTGCGGGAGAGGCCAACAGCGTCCTGGTCATCGGCGGCGGCCCCGGCGGCTATGTGGCTGCCATCCGCGCCGCGCAGCTGGGCGGCAAGGTCACCATCATCGAGCGGGACTCCTTCGGCGGCACCTGCCTCAACCGCGGCTGCATGCCCACAAAGGCCATGCTCCACACCTCCGAGATCTATGAGGCCGCCACAAGCAGCGCTGGCATCGGCATCATCGGCAAGGACGTGGCAGTGGACTGGGAGAAGGTCCAGGGCTTCCGCGCCGGCGTCGTGGAGAAGCTCACCTCCGGCGTCAAGGCCCTGCTGCGGCTCAACAAGGTCACCTCCGTCACGGGCGAGGCCGTCTTCACCGGCCCCAAGACCGTCAAGGTGGGCGACAAGGAATACAGCGCCGAGAAGGTCATCATCTGCTCCGGCTCCTATCCCATCATTCCGGGCATCCCCGGCCTGAAGGGGAGCAAGGCCACCATCGACTCCACCGCCTGCCTGTCCCTGGACCACATTCCCGAGAGCATGGTGGTCATCGGCGGCGGCGTCATCGGCCTGGAGCTGGGCAGCGTCTACCGCCGCTACGGCTCCAGGGTCACCGTGGTCGAGATGCAGCCGCGGGTGCTGCCCCTGATGGACGGGGAGCTGACCATGCTTTGTGAGGCCAAGCTCCGGGGCGAGGGTCTGGAGATCCTCACCTCCACCTCCGTCGTTTCCGTGGAGGATACCGGCAAGGGCGCGAAGGTCAAGGTCAAGGGCCCCGACGGGGAGAAGTTCCTGGATGCCGAGAAGATCCTGGTGGCCGTCGGCCGCGGCCCCAACACCAAAGACCTCGGCCTGGACAAGGCGGGCATCACGGTCAAGGACGGCTTCATCCAGACCAACGAGAAGCAGGAGACCAATGTCCCCGGCGTCTACGCCGTGGGCGACTGCACCGGCAAACTCATGCTTGCCCATGCGGCCATGGCCATGGGCGAGGTGGCGGCGGAGAACGCCATGGGCGGCGACCGCATCTTCAAGCCGGAGACGAGCCCCTCCTGCGCCTATGTCGGACCGGAGTTCGCAGGCGTCGGCTACACCGAGGAGCGGGCCAAGGAGCTGGGCATCGCCTATAAGGTCGGCAAGTTCCCTACCAGCGGCAGCGGACGCAGCCTGGTGGCCGGACACACGGACGGCATGATCAAGATCCTGGCGGGCGAGAAGTACGGCGAGATCCTGGGCGTGCATATCTTGGCCCCCAGCGCCACGGAGCTGATCGAAGAGGCCGCCCTCGCCATCAAGCTGGAGTGCACCGTCAAGGAGTTCGTGGAAACCATCCACTGCCATCCCACCGTGGCCGAGTCCGTGCGTGAGGCGGCGCTGAACATCGACAAGAAGGCCATTCATATTCCCAATAAATAAGGAGGAGACACATCATGTTGGTTGCAGCTTTCATTTTCCTTGCGCCGGGCGCGGATCCGGCAATCCACCGCAAGACCGTTGAGACCCCGGGCGTGGCGCTCACGGCTATCGGTGTGGAGACCATCGACCAGGCGGTGGCGGTCGCCAAGGAAATGGCGGACGCCGGATGCGGCGCCATCGAGCTCTGCGGCGGCTTCGGCATCCAGGGCACGGCGCTGATCGACAAGGCGGTGGCGGGCAAGGCCCGCATCGGCGCGGTCCGCTTCGACCTGCACCCCGGCCTTGACAACAAGAGCGGCGACGAGATTTTCCTGTAATTGAGAAAAGCAGGGAGCTTCCGGATTTCGGAAGCTCCCTGCGGCGAAAAAGGAGAGATCGGCATGGATGAGATCCGCGACAAAAACGCCGAGGGCGAAATCCTCGACATCTATACCCCACAACACGAGCGCACCGGACGCAGTGTGCGCCGTGGCGATCCCATCACCGGGGACGATCGCCTGCTGGTCGCCCATGTGTGCGTGCTCAACGGAAAGAATGAGTTGCTCTGTCAGCTGCGGTCCACGGCCAAGGGCCACTACGGCGGCCGCTGGGATCTGACCGCCGGGGGCTTTGTCCTGAGCGGGGAGGACCCCGAAATCTCCGCGCTGCGGGAGCTGGAGGAGGAGATGGGCCTTGCGCTGAAGCCGGAGGATCTGCGCTTCGTGTTTACCGAGCCCTTCTCGTATGTGCTGGACGATTACTTCCTGGCCCGGGCGGAGGCGGACCCCGCGGCGCTCACCCTGCAGGAGGACGAGGTGGCCGACGCGCGCTGGTTCAGTCTGGATGAGGTCACCGCCATGATCGCCGACGGACGCTTCGTGGATTACCCCATTGAGGGCATCCGCCGGGTCTTCGCGCTGGCCGCGGCGCGGTAGAAGGGGAGGGACTTCATGTTAATTCTGGTGTGCAATGTGGGCAGCACGTCCCTGAAATACAAGCTCTTTGACATGCCGTGCACGGACATTCTGGTGGAAGCAAAAACCGAGCGCGTCGGCCGCAATGACGCGATCTTTACCTATCGAAACAACCAAAACGGCTTTTCGGAAAAGCTGGAGGGACTCTCCGTTCCCGGCTATGCGGACGGGATCCGGCTGTTTCTGCGCTATCTGCTGGGCGAAAAGTCCGGCGCGCTCAAAAGCATGGACGAGCTGGAAGCCATCGGCTTCAAGACCGTGCTGGCGAAAGGCTACTACGGCGTGCACGAGCTGACAGACGAGGTCCTCGCCGCCATGGAGGCTTATGTCACTGTGGCGCCGGCGCACAATCCGCCCTATATTGAGGCGATCCGCGTGTTCCGCTCCCTGCTTCCGGACAAGCTGATGGTGGGCTGCTTTGAAACGGCGTTTCACACGACCATTCCGCTATCCCGCCGGATCTACGCCCTGCCCTATGAGTGGTACGAACAGTACGGCATCTGCCGGCTGGGCTACCACGGCGCGTCTCACGGCTATATTGCCCGTCAGATCCGAAAGCGCGCGGGCGAACACTTCCGGCTGATCTCCTGCCACATGGGCGGCAGCGGATCCATCTGCGCCATAGAAGACGGAAAGTCCGTGGACACCTCCTTCGGCTTTTCCCTGCAGACCGGCATTCCCCACGCCAACCGGGCCGGGGACATGGACGCCTGTGTGATCCCCTTCCTGCTGACCCAGGGGCTGACCATGGACCAGATCATGGAGGGAATCGGCAAAAAGGGCGGACTGCTGGGTATCTCCGGCGTCAGCAACGATTTGCGGGATATTCAGGATGCCGCCGAGAACGGCAATGAGCGGGCCGCCCTTGCCATTGACGCTTTCTGCGATTCGGTGGTGAAATACATCGGCGCGTTTTACGCGGAGCTTGGCGGCATGGACTACCTGGTTTTTACCGGCGGCATCGGGGAAAACTCCGTGCTCGTCCGTGAAAAAATCTGCTCGCGCCTTTCCTGCCTCGGTGTGAAGTTTGACCGGGAAGCCAATCTGGCTGTTCGCGGAGAGGGCAGGATTTCAACATCGGATTCGCCTGCGGAGGTTCTGGTGCTTCCCACCAATGAGGAAGTCGGCATCGCGCAGATCATCCACGAAAAGGTCTCGGCGGGAGAACTGAGCCCCTAAGCCGCTGCAGAGACCGTTCCGACAAAACAAAAGGAGGCGCTCAACATGTGGAAAAGATATCTTGTTGAAATCGGCTATGGAGCCGATCTGCACGGGATGGATGGCATGGAGGCCGCTGCGCGCGCGGTCAGGGACGCCGTGTCCCACTGCTGCATGTGCGGCCTGGTGGAGACGCTGGGGGTCAAGGATCTGCGGTCTGAGATCCGCGTCAGCATGAAGATCGGCGCGCCGAATCCGGACAGTATTGACCCGGAGCCGCTGAAGAAGCTGCTGATCACCGACAATGTGGACGTGGAGGTCGTGCAGGGCGGCATGATGCTCAACGGAATCCACCGGGATGAGTTCGGGAAAGGGGATCAGATCATGATCGTGATCGCCGGACTGACCGTGTATGTGAAGGCCTGAAGGAAAGTGGGAGATGCGCGGAACACAGAACGGAGAGAGAGGAGCCTGAAAGCCTATGGAGCCGCCGATACAGGTCACCCTTGCGGCAAACGCCGGCGTTCTGCTGCGGGTCCGGAATACGTCCATTCTGATTGACGCGCTCTTTGCAGATACTTCCGGCTGCGGGCCGTCGCCGGAGACGAGGGAAAGGCTCATGTCCGATCTCCCGCCTTTTGACGAAGTGGATTACGTGCTGTTTACGCACCTGCACGAGGACCATTTCTCCGAGGACATGACCCGGACTTTTCTCCGTCGTCACACGGTGAAGGGGCTGATGCTCCCCGTGTCGGAGCGATTGGAGCGGCAGGGCTTTTTTGATTTTGTGAGAGAGACCGGAACTCCTTGTTCTGTTTTGTCCGGCCAGATCGTGAAAACCGTTTTTACTCTCTCGGACGAGGTGCAGGTTTCTACGTTCCGGACCCTGCACCTGGACGAGAAGTACCACAACGTCCTGCACTTTTGCTATCTGATCGCCTGCGGGGGAAAAAGGCTCTTGTTTACATCGGATGCAGACTATACCCGGGAGACGTTTTCTTTTCTTGGGGAAGAGCCGCTGCGGGCCGCCTTTGTCAACCCCCTGTTCTTCAGCGATCTTCAGCGCAGGCGTTTCTTTCACGGCACGCTGCCGGCGGAGACGTTCGTCGTGTATCATCTGCCGTTTCCGGCGGGAAACGGGGAACAGCTCCAACAGATGTTTTCCCGGAGCCTCCGTGCCTGGCCGGAGAGCGGACCGCCCGTCATTGTACTCGACCGGGAACTTCAAACAATTATGCTGTAATACGGCAAAGAGCCCGCCAAAAGGCGGGCTCTTTGCCGTATGGTGCGATTGTTCATAACGTATCTGTCGTTTTCTCCCCACAGACCAAATCGGAGGACCCCCGTGAGTCCTCCGGTTTGGAAAGGAAGAAGGATTCAGCGGATGTGCAGTTTCCGCGGCTCTTACGCAAACCGCGGAAACGAAACGGAGCTGAGTTCTTCTGACGTGTTGGCCGTACTCGAATCCCCTGCGGGGATTGGGCGGCTGCGCCGCCGTCGCCGGAACCGGCCTGCGGCCGACCGGCGCGAGATTGGCACCATCGACACCAAGAGGCCCGGGCCTCTTGGTGCGAGTGTTCATAACGTACTTGATAAAACATCAATGATCACTGAATAAGGTTCTTCCCGCCAAGACATCTGCAAAAAAGCCACACTTTTACGAGTGTGGCTTTTCTTGTTTTAAATACTAAATCCAAAGCATACATAAGCAAGCCTCACCAGAAGCCTGCTCTAAAACAATTCATTTCAAAAAGGAGGTATCAAAATGAAACGCTCAAAGATCATCGCTGTGATGAACCAGAAAGGTGGTGTTGGAAAGACAACGACCACCATCAACTTAGGCGTAGGTCTCGCAAACGCCGGCCATCATGTTCTTTTAGTCGATGCAGATCCACAAGCCAGTCTA
>CADBCV010000034.1 GCA_902793285.1 Oscillospiraceae bacterium | reverse complement strand
AGACTTCCCTGTGTGGAGGCTCTCCTACTCCATGCCGCTGTGGGCCAAAGGCGTTGAGCAGGAGATTGGTTGGAACCTGCAGCGTTTGTTTCAGCTTCCTCGTAATGCAGAGATCGTCTTTCTGCCGGAAAAACAAATCAAGGCGCTCTTTGAAAAGATCGTCAAAAAGGTGATCGCGGAACAGGGATGGCAGCCAATGCTCGATGCGCTGCATGAGATGCCCTGCGACGAGGATTTCGAGAAACAACGCACAAGCGTCCGAACAGATTTTATCCGCAAATGGTATCACACGCGATCCAAGAAAGTGCAGTCCGTTTCACTGGAAAGGTTTCGCACAGCGAATTGGGATTCAGATGATGACAGGCTGTTTTACTTTCCCGATCCCCGATTGCATCTGGAGGAATATGTTTGCGCCAGGGTAGACGCGGAACGCTTCCTCAAATCGCTGCCTTGGAAAGAGCGCCGCATCATCCAAATGCGGGATGAGGGTTACTCCTATAGGGAAATCGCTGTTGAGCTTGGTTTCGCTAATCACAGCAGTGTAATCAAACGGATGAAAAGCATCAAGAAGAAATATCAAAACTATATGGAGGCATGAGCCGCGCAAGTCTGAAAAGACGGGCGCGGTTTTTTCATGCCCAGAAACAGAAAGGAAGGATCAGTATTATCCAAAACGCACTCGTACCCATCGAAAGAAAACCTGACGGTTCTCTCTATCGCATGACACCTGCACAGCAGCGAGATGCAAGAAAAATCATCCGCAGGCTGTGCAGCAATTGTGTGAACGACAATTGTATCCGTCTCGACCAAGGTGAAGAAGTCCCTTGCCCGCAAATACTCTCTGCTTCTGTTTGCTGCCGATTCTTTCGGAATGTTCTCCTGAAAGATCCGGAGGCCGGCACATTGGAGGCAGAGATATTTGCATCAGGCACAAGAAAACGCTGCGCGTTATGCGGAAAAACCTTCTGCGCAAAAGGCAATCGTGCGAAATATTGCACTGCATGTAAGGTAATCGCTCAACACCGGCAGCAGGCGGAATATGCAAGACGAAGGAGGGCGGCAATCAAAGAAAACAAATAACAGGATGCTAAGAACATGAACATTATTTTGAAACGGAGGAATGCAACTGAACAAAGAACTTGAAAAACTGAGAGCACAGCAAGCAAGAGATATCCAAGAACTGGAGTATCTTCAACACGACCTGCAGCGTTTACAAAATCGCCTTGCCTATCTTGAGAAAGGTGAACGGCAGAAACGTGCGCACCGCCTGATCACAAAAGGCGCGGCGATTGAAAGGCTGGCCCCGGCCACAAAGGAGATGGGAGAAGCAGATTTCTTCTCCCTGATGGAAAAGATCCTCGCTCTTCCCGATGTGCTTGCCCTGCTGCCAAAGGAGGACGCGGAATAGCACTTTATCATTTCAGCGTTACCCAGATCAAACGCAGCGAGGGAAAATCTGCTATTGCAGCGGCGGCCTATCGTGCAGGAGAAAAACTCCACAGTGAATATTACGGCGATGACCCAGACTACCGGCGCAAGAGCGGTGTGATTCATTCGGAGATTCTTTTGCCGCCGCACGCGCCGGAAAGATTCAAAGATCGTGAGACACTCTGGAACGAGGTGGAGAAAATCGAGAAGCATCCCAAGGCGCAGCTTGCCTATAGCTTCGACATCGCCTTGCAAAATGAATTCACGCGAGAAGAAAACATGGAGCTTGTCCGGCAATTTCTTCAAGATGAATTTGTCAGCCGAGGCATGATCGTGGACTTCGTGATCCATGAAAAGGATGCCGGTGAAAACGGAAATCCGAATCCGCATTTTCATGTGCTGTGTCCGATCCGGCCTCTCAATCCCGACGGGAGCTGGGGCGCGAAACAGCGACGGGAATATATCCGGGATGCGCATGGCAACCGCATCCCGAACGGCAAAGGCGATTATGAATTCAACGCCATACCCACCACCGATTGGGGAAGCCCTGAAAGATTGGAGGCATGGCGCAAGGCGTGGGCGGACTGTTGCAATGCAAAATTTGAAGAAAAGCAATTGGCCGTAAAGGTTGATAACCGATCTTACAAGCGACAGGGCATTGAACAAATCCCAACCGTCCATGAAGGACCGGCAGTTCGTCAGATGGAGGCGCGCGGCATCAAGACTGACAAGGGAAATCTGAATCGTCTCATCCACGCGACAAATCAAAAGCTTCGAGAGATTACAAGAAGGATCAAAGAACTCTGGGAAATCATTCAGGAAGCGAAGGAGCAGCTCGAAAAAGAAGAACAGGCTGCCAAACAGTCACCAAACCTGATAGAGATTCTTAATCAGTATTTGGAACAGCGTAATGCCGGTGCCTGGTCGAACAGAGCGAAGGTTAAAAATCTTCAAGACTACGCGCAGATCTTTAATATGCTTTATGAGCGCAGGCTCGTGACATTGGCAGATTTTGAAAACTACATGCGCGGTTTTCAGGACAAGTCCAACACTATGACCGCCGAGCTGAAACAGATATCCTCGCGCATGAAGGAACTGAGTGATCTGATTCGTTACGCCGAGGACTTCAAGAGGCTGGCTCCAGTGTATGAGGAAATGAACGCAATAAAATTCAAGAAGAAACGCGAAGCCTTCGCCGCCGAACACGAGAGCGAGTTGAGGCTGTTCCATCTGGCCAAGCGAAAGCTGGATGCCGCTGCGCCGGATCACAAGATTCCACTATCCGAGTGGAAGAAAGAACTCGCGGAATTGAGTGAAAGCTATGCAGAGGAATCTGAAAAATTGAAGCCGCTCCGCGCAGAGCTGAAAGAGCTTTACAGCATCAAATCCAAATTAGACACTATCCTGCGCCAGCAGAGTACGCAGGAAATCAACGAAAATCGAAAGGAGAACTATGCCCAGAAAAAAGAAACCCATTAACCACAGCGATCTGCCCGACTACGAAATTGAGAAGATTGCCCGCTGCATTCTGCCGGACATTCTGGCTCTGTTTGAAAGCGAGGAAGGTCAGAAAGAATTTGCCAAATGGAAAGCGCGGCAGGAACAAAAAGGAGAAGTTGATGCCCAATAAGAAAACTATGAAAAAGGTCTTGCAAACCCGTATAAGTTATGTTAATCTCACATTAGAAAATTTGATGACAGAGGGGAGAGAACATGACATGAAGATCATCGGTGAACGGATGAAGAAGCTCCGCGAGGAAGCGGGGATTTCTCAGAACAAGCTGGCGAAACTGATCGGGATTCAGCAGTCCAGTCTGAACCGCTATGAGAGCGGCTTTTCCAATCCCACGCCGGAGACGCTGCTGTGGTTTGGAGATTTCTTCGATGTGTCGATGGACTACATCTTCGGCCGCACGGATAAGCCCCAGGGGAAAATGTATAAGTACAAGCCCCGTCTTGATCCCGACATGATGAAATTCGTGGAGATGTGCTTTGAACCGGGGACGAGGGCTAACAGAGAATTACGTGCGTCCCTGTTGAAAATGATGACGGAGGAGAAAAAGTGAAAGCTGTCATCTATGCCCGCTATTCCTCCGACAACCAGCGGGAAGAGAGCATAGAGGGCCAGATCCGTGAGTGTACCGCCTTTGCGGAGAAGAACGGGATCACGATCCTGCGTCATTACATTGACCGTGCATTTTCCGCCAAGACAGACAATCGCCCGGAGTTTCAGAACATGATCAAGGACAGCGGCAAAAAGCTGTTTGACATGGTGATTGTGTGGAAGCTGGACCGTTTCGCCCGTAACCGTTATGACAGCGCAAGGTATAAATCGATGCTGAAAAAGAACGGCATCAAGGTTGTGTCCGCAACTGAGGTCATTTCTGAAGGTGCGGAGGGCATCATCCTCGAATCTGTTTTGGAGGGCTATGCAGAATACTACTCGGCGGATTTGGCTGAAAAGGTTGTCCGCGGTATGACGGACAACGCGCTGAAATGCAAATTCAATGGCGGCACGATCCCGATCGGATATGTGATCGACAACGGGCAGCACTTTCAGATCGACCCGATCACCGCGCCCTATATTCTCGAAGTATTCAAGCGATATGACAGCGGCGCGACTATGACAGAGCTGAGGGACTGGCTTAATGCGGAGGGTGTAAAGAATACCCGAGGCAATCCAATCACCTACAATTCCATCCAGCATATACTCAACAATCGACGTTATATTGGGGAGTTTGCTTTCAGGGACACTGTGATCCCGGACGGTATCCCGGCCATCGTACCGCTGGACTTGTTCAACCGTGTACAGGAAAAGCTGGCGGTCAATAAAAAGGCCCCGGCTCGTCATAAGGCCGAGGACGACTATCTGCTGACCACCAAGATTTTCTGTGGTTACTGCGGCGCTTACCTCTGCGGAGAGAGCGGCACAAGCCGCACGGGTGAAGTCCACCACTATTACAAGTGCGTATCTGTAAAAAAGAAGCGCACTGCCTGCGAGTGCAAGCCTGTACGCAAGGTTTGGCTCGAAAACCTGGTTCTGGATTCCATCATAGAGATGCTGGCTGATGACCGCACCATCGACGCAATTACCTCTATGGTACTGGCCTTGCAGGACCAGGAAAGTACGGCGCTGCCGATGTATGAGCAGCAGCTTCAAGAGGCCAACACCGGCATCAACAATCTGCTCAACGCGATCCAGCAAGGGATTCTGACAAAATCCACGAAGACCAGATTGGAGGAACTGGAGGCCGCCCGCGACGAGCTTGAAAACAAGATTGCGCTGGAGAAGCTGGCCAAGCCCCGCGTCAGCGAAGAGCAAGTCCGCTTCTTCCTGCAGCGTTTCCGGGCGCTCGATATAGCCAAGCCTGAGCAGAGGAAAACACTTATTGATGTGTTCCTGAACGCAGTATATGTTTTCAATGACAAGATCGTAATCTCATGCAATTACAAGGACGGCACTAAAACTATAAATTTTAGCGATATGGAGTGCGCGCTTACCCAGCGCGCCTCCGTCTCTGGTTCGGATTTGGATTGCCCCGGTGCACCACGTCAGAAGAAGCCTGCTGCGTTCCGCTTCCGGGGTTTGCGTAAGAGCCCCGAAAGCTCCACATCCGCAGTCTCCTTCTTTCTTTCCAAAACGGGAGTCTCACGGGGGACTCCCGTTTTGGTTTAAACGGGGATTATGAGTCCGTTATGAACACTCGTACCACGTCAGAAGAAGCCTGCTGCGTTCCGCTTCCGGGGTTTGCGTAAGAGCCCCGAAAGCTCCACATCCACTGCGTCCTTCTTCCTTTCCAAAACGGGAGTCTCACGGGGGACTCCCGTTTTGGTTTAAACGGGGATTTTGCAAGGCTGCGGGTCGATCCGGAGATCGACCCCTACAGAGGGAAGGCAAACCCGTGCATCGTAGGGGCCGATGCCCTCATCGGCCCGCAAACCCGCGACGCGGTACAGGCGTACCATGATGCGGGGGAAACCAACGTTTTTCCTCCGCGCCCGGGCGAATACGAAAACCGACATCGTGCCGCCGGGCGGTCGAGACGCCCGCCCCTACGGTATCCCGCTGATACCCACATTTCTAATGCGGCGACGTTTCGGGCGGCTGATAGCCGCCCCTACGGAGCGGTCGGAGTGGAATGGCTTCCTCTTGAGGCAATGTCATTTAGTTCGTGTCATTCTGAGGAGCATAGCGACGAAGAATCCCGTCCCAATTGCAACCAACCACGGTATCTTTCACTTGCGCGAAGCCATGACAGGCCTTAACTTAATCACATTGCCCCTACATGGGAAGGCTTTTTGCTGCGGCTCTCTGCGGGAGCAGAACGCCTCCCTTTTCTTTTCCGCTTTTTATGGTACAATATAAAATCAGGAAAAACGGCTTCGGAGAAAGCCGAACGCCTTTCGGGAGGTGAGCGCGTGGAGGATAAGAATATTGCGATGGCCCGCCGGGTCGCGGCGGCGGTCGATGCTGCCGGGGGGCGGACCTACTATGTGGGCGGCTGCGTCCGGGACCGCGTGCTCGGCCACGCGCTCAAGGACATCGACATCGAGGTGCACGGCATTCCGGTGCAGAAGCTGGAGGCGATTCTCGACAGCCTCGGCGAGCGCCTCACTATGGGGGCGAGCTTTGGCATCATGGGCCTGCGGCACTACGCGCTCGACATCGCCATGCCCCGCATCGAGACGGCGACCGGGCGCGGCCACCGGGACTTTGCCGTCTGCGTCGATCCCTTTCTGGGGGAGGCGCGGGCGGCCCGGCGGCGGGACTTCACCATGAACGCGCTGATGGAGAACGTGCTGACCGGGGAGCTTTTGGATTTCTTCGGCGGCCTCGCGGACATCCGCTGCGGCGTCATCCGCCATGTGGACGACGCGAGTTATCTGGAGGACCCCCTGCGGGCGCTTCGGGCGGCGCAGTTTGCGGCGCGCTTCCGGTTCTCGATCGCGGAGGAGACCCGGGCGCTCTCGGCAAAGGCGGCGCTCTCCGCCCTGCCCGGGGAGCGCGTGATGGGGGAACTCGAGAAGGCCCTTTTGCAGGCGGAGCGGCCCTCGATCTTCTTTGAGGAGCTGCGCGGGATGCGCCTTCTCTCACTCTGGTTTCCGGAGCTCGAGGCCCTGATCGGCGTTTTGCAGAACCCTGCCTTTCACCCGGAGGGGGACGTCTGGAACCACACCATGCGCGTTCTGGACGCGGCGGCGGGGCTGCGTGATGAGAGCGCGAGGCCCCTGTGGTTCATGCTCGCCGCGCTGTGCCACGATCTCGGCAAGGCCGTCACGACCGAGGCGCGGGACGGCGTCCTGCACGCCTATGGGCACGAGACCGCAGGCGTCCCCCTGGCGAGACGCTTTCTTGAGCGCCTCACAAGAGAGACAAAGTGTATCCAATATATTCTGAACATGGTGGAATTGCACATGGAGCCGAACAAGCTGGCCCACCACGCCCTGCGCGCAAAGTCCTTCCTGCGCCTTTTTGACCGCGCCCTCTGCCCGGAGGATCTGCTTCTGCTCGCGCGGGCGGACGTGCTCGGCTGCGGCCGGGAGGAGAGCGAGCAGGACCAGGAGGCGCAGCGGCGGCTTTCGGAGATGCTTGCCCTCTATCACGCGCGGGTGAGCGCCCCCGGTCTGACCGGCCGGGACCTGCTCGACGCCGGGGCACAGCCCGGTCCCCTGCTCGGCGAGGCGCTGGCCTATGCCAGAAAGCTCCGTCTCTCTGGCGCGTCCCTTGATGAGCAGCGCCGGCAGACGCTCGCCTGGCTGCGCAGTCGGCGGTGAGCTTTGTGCAATCCTACTAAATTGAGGCGAGACAGGGCTTGCCAAATCCGGGAAATTAGGTTAATATACCTTTATGTTCATGCGCGCCTCCCGCGAAAATACAGGCGCATGAGGTCTGGAGTACATCATGAAAAGACAGAAAAACGAGAAGCTGCTGAATCTCATCGGCATGAGCTGCGGCCTGTTTCTGGCGCTGCTGCTGGCGATCCACATTGTCTCCGGCATCCTGGCAAATCACGTTCCCTCCAGCGCCCAGACGCTCACCGCGAGCGCGCCCGGCAAGGTGGGCGACGTGACGGTGGAGCTCGTCGCGGACGCGAAGAAGATTTATCAAGTAAGCGTGCTCGAGCACAGCGAGACCGAGGGGATCGGCACCCTCGCGGTGGATGCCCTGCCCGGCGCGATCGTGGAGGCCCAGAGTCTCGCGGTGGACGCCGTCTCCGGCGCGACCGTGACCTCCGACGCCATCAAGCTCGCCGCGGCCAAGGCTCTGGAGAGCGGCGGCATCGCCCCCGAAACCTACGGCGGCAGCATCCCCGCGTAAACGAATAATCCGAAAAGGGCAGGCATCAAGTCCAGATGTGAATCACGCAGCAGCATTGCGCGCGTGATCCTTGGCTTGATGCCTGCCTTTTTGTTTTGTCAATTCCGAAAAACCGAGAAGCTCAATGGACTCGGAAACGAAAAAAGTGTCTGTACGGGAGCTGGCTGCGTAGTAAGACCCGTAGCCCGGACCTCACGATTGGGTGAATATCCCACAGGTTTTTTCAGCTCTCCATCTGCTTGCCGAGGAAGGCGGCAACCGTCTGGGCCAGCTTGCACTCGATCTCCCCGGCGGGCGGCGCATCCTTCGGCGCAACGAAGAGCACCGCGCCCATGATGTCCCCCTCGGAGATCACAGGCGCCGCCACCGAGACCACGAACTTGTCGTCGCTCTCGCTCACGCTGACACCCGCCCCGCCCAGGTGGCGGTAGAGGGCCCGCTCCTCCATGATCTCGCCGAGGCGCTGGCTGACGGGCTTGTCCAGGAGCTCGCGCCGGCCGCCGCCCGCAATGGCGATCACCGCATCGCGGTCACACACGGCGGCGATGGCGTCCGTGGAGCGGCGCAGGCTGTCGCAGAGCTGCCCCGCAAAATCCCCCAGCTCCCCGATGGGGGAATACTTCTTGAAAATCAGCTCCCCGTCCTTATCCGTGAAAATCTCCAGCGGGTCACCCTCGCGGATGCGCATGGTGCGGCGGATCTCCTTGGGGATGACCACGCGGCCGAGGTCGTCGATGCGCCGCACGATTCCGGTTGCTTTCATATGCAAAAACCTCCTGTGTTTCTATCTGTTCTCGCAGATAGTATTTGCAGGAGGTCTTGCGTTATGCAGACAGCAACATGTCAGGCCCGCGCGCTGTGAAGCCCTGTTTATTAACCAAAAGGAAGCGTTAAGGAAAAATGTGGCTTTCCTGCTTCGTCCGTTATCGATATTGAAGATACCACTATATGCAAGAAAGCAAAGTATTGATATTAGGGTATTTATCCCCTATACTGATGGCAGATCCTCGGAGAGGAGCGATCATATGCCCACTATCAGTTATTTTTTGGAAACTGAAACTTATAAAAAACTGCCCCCGCTTAATTAAACCATTGCCGGATGACGAAAGGAGGTGCTGGCAATGCTTCATAAAGCGATAGATTGCGGCCACTGCGCCAACTGTGCGGGACCTGTCCTGCCGGAAAAAGCTTCTTTTGAGGCAGAGGAAAAAGCATCCGTTTACCTTAACGGGCGTACTCTTACGATTTTGCCCCGAAAGCAATGGATTCCTTCCGATGTTACAGATGGAAAGAGAATCAAGTATGTCAATCAGGAAGGCATATGTCTTTCGCGGTATGGAGATCCGGGGTATGGAGAATTGGTCAAGCGCGACAAGTATTCCCGGGAAAAGCGGTTCTGTGACGAGCTGGTCGGCAGAAGCGCGCAGCTTCTCCGCCCTTACCTTTCTGAAAACAGGATCACGCACATCACCTGCGTTCCATCCCTGAGAAGCGATATCGTCAAGGACTTTGCGAAAAGACTTGCCGCAAGCTGCAGTATTCCGTTCGTCGAGCTGCTGGAGAAGACACCGGCAAATCAGCAAAAAGAAATGGAAAACAGTGCCCATCAGTGTGCAAATGCTGTTTGCTCTTTTTCTGTGATCGATGGGGCGAACATTCCGGAGCGGGTTTTACTCGTTGATGATGTAGTGGATTCACGCTGGACACTCACCGTTTGCGGATTCAAACTGATGGAGAAGGGCTGCAAAGAAGTATACCCGTTTGCGTTGGCTGACAGCAGTCAGAAGGAGGCATGAAATGATGAATGAAAGATCGACGGCGATTACCGTCCTGTGCAGTCATCTTTGTGTAGGAGAAGGCGTGACTCCGCTTGAGCCCAAAGAATACAGTTCCTTTGCTGCTTTGCTGAGATCCAAGAAAATAGACCCGGAAGATATTCTTCGCTTTGAAAAGCAGGACTTTATACAATTGCTTGACATGACGGAGAGTCAGACAGAGCGGTTTCTCCGATTGCTGGACCGAAGCGCCAGTCTCAGCTTTGAAATCAGCAAATACGAGAGTATGGGAATCACAGTTTTGACACGTGCGGATGTGGCATATCCGAAAAAGCTGAAGGAAAAGCTCGGAAATGCTTGCCCTCCCCTCTTCTATGCTGCAGGCGATCCAACCATTGCAGCTCAGTCGGCGATCGGCTTTGTCGGTTCCCGCTCCATTGGCGACGGCGACATTCTTTTCACGCAGTCTGCAGTGCAAAATGTATTAAAAAACGGGCATATCATTGTATCCGGCGGTGCAAAAGGCTGTGACAGCATTGCAGAGGAAACGGCTCTGGACGCCGGCGGGGCAGCAATCGCATATCTCTCGGATTCCATGATGCGAAAGCTCCGCAATGCAAAAGCCCTTCAGGCCGTGCAGCAAGGAAAGCTCCTTCTGCTGTCTGTAGTCAAACCGGATGCGGGATTCAATACCGGAGTAGCCATGATGCGCAACAGGTATATCTACGCGCAGTCTGAGGCAACATTGGTCGTTAAGTCTGACTACAACAAAGGCGGCACATGGAATGGTGCGACTGAAAACCTAAAGAACCACTGGGCTCTCACGTTATGCCGGAACCACCTGTCATATCCCGGCAACAAGGCGCTGATCGAAAAAGGCGCCATCCCGGTAGAGGATGACTGGGACGGCAACATTCAGGTGTTCACAGAGAAAGCGAAGCAGGAAAACGCACAACAACTAAGCCTGTTTGGCGACACAGAATAATCTGAACAGAGCGTAACAAGAATCCCCCGAGGAGCAATTCTATGCTCTTCGGGGATTTCTTTAGTAAAACTGCACAGCGTTTTCGGTGAGTTTTCTGCCGCCGCTGATAACGTTGAGAGCAGAGATGACAAGCTCCCGGCCTACAGAGAGAATTCGTCCAGAATCCCCGTATCTTCCCATAAGGCATTTGCCACTGCCATAAGATCCTGCATATTGGGGCGTCCCATGCGCAGTTGTTCCTCCAACTGATCACTGCTCTCATAGTTGTAATTGACCGCTTGCAGAAGGGGGATGAACAGGCGGAAAAAGTTACTGCTTTCTTCGGGTGACAAAGTTGCTCCGTTTTCTTTCTTCATGCTCTTTCTCCTTCCAGCGTCAGCTCCAGTTTTTCAAGCCTTGCGCGGATCGCGGCGCGCATCGGATTTCACGCTTTTGCTCAAGCTGCACAAAAGGGCCGCTTTTTAATGCTTTTGTCCGGAAAGCGGTCTCTATACAGATCAGCGTTTTTTGCTGTTAGCCGAAGCAAATTACCCGCATAGGGGAGTAGGTTTTTTGAATCGATCTTGAACATTGTGCACAATTTCACTTTCCTTTTTTTGTGCAAAAGCTATAATACGAACCATGACAAGGGTACATCAGGTCGGCCCCGCAAGCGCAGGAAGCCGTCCGAGTGTACCAATCCGATCACAGCGAGAAACACAAGAGCCGTGCGTCGGTGCTGTCAAGAAAGGATATTCAACATCGCATTATGAAAAACATGAACAAGAGCTTTTCCCGGTCCCTGCGCGAGCAGCTTCGTGAGGGCATGATCTTCTACGCCGCTGCCTGCAACTGCCTTCCGATCGACATGAACCTGATACACCTGTATGAGGAGCGCTTGAACGGCGAGCTGAACTGAGACCTGCGAGAGGCTGCGCGGGAACCGCAGGCAAATGCGGTTTTCCGACACCGGAATTCGTGTTGTTTCTCTCCGGCCTATCATGCCGGAGGGCGAATAGGGCAAGGGCGATCCCTTTCCCGCAAACCACCGCCCCCGAGAGCCGCGGCTCCCGGGGTTTTTTTCTTTGCTCGGAAAAGTGGATAAGAAGCGGTGCAAAACACTGAGAGAAATCGGCATATCTAACAAGAATAATTTTCCAGCCCTGCTAACCCTTGCAAACAGCGCGCAAATCCGCTATTATATCCATAGTGCCAGTTCGGAGCGCGGCTCCGGGCCGGCACTATATTTTGTGTCAAATTTGTCCCATGGACAATTTTGAATCTATATCTTGTGTTTTTGTTACACTTTTGCTATTGACATTCTGTACATCTGGTGTTATGGTAACAGGGCTGAATGCGGGGGGGTGGAAAAATGCTGATATCGGGTCTGCAAAAGCTGACGCTTCTGGATTATCCCGGCAAGGTGGCCTGCACGGTGTTCACCGGGGGCTGCAACTTCCGCTGTCCCTTCTGCCACAACGCTTCTCTGGTCCTGCCGGAGGAGCTTTCCCATGACTCCAGCGAGACGCAGGTGCTCTCCTTTCTCAAAAAGCGCGTGGGCGTGTTGGACGGCGTCGCCGTCACGGGGGGTGAGCCGCTGCTGCACCCGGACATCGGGGACTTTCTCTGGGAAGTCAAGGCCATGGGCTTTCTCGTAAAGCTCGACACCAACGGTTCCTTCCCCGAGAGGCTCATCACGCTTGTGGAGGCGGGGCTTGTCGACCGTGTCGCGATGGACATCAAGAACGCGCCCGCCCTCTACGCGAAAACCGTGGGGCTCGCGCGCTTCGACCTCACGGGTGTGACAGCCTCGAAGGCCTTCCTGCTCTCCGGCCCGGTGGACTATGAGTTTCGCACCACGGTGGTGCGGGGCCTGCACACGCGCGAGAGTCTCCTGGAGGCCGCGGAATGGATACGCGGCGCGAAGGAATACTATCTCCAGCAGTACAAAGATTCCGGCGCGATCCTCGACAGCACGGGGCTCGGTGCCTTTGACGAGCATGAGATGCACCGCCTCGCCGACGCTGTGCGGGACATTGTCCCCTGCGTGCAGGTGAGAGGCGTTTGAAATTTGGCTCCCTCCCTGAGGGAGCTGTCAGCGAAGCTGACTGAGGGAGTCAGTCTTTTGACTCCTTCCACCGCCTCCGGCGGTCCCCCTCCCTCAGAGAGGGAGGCAAGAGCGATTTCTTCACACTTTCAGATAGATATATACGGGGGTAAAGATATGTACCAGGTAGTAAAGCGCGACGGCAAGGTGGTCGACTTTGACCTTGTCAAGATCGCGGACGCAATCAAGAAGGCGTTTGACGCCACGCAGACCGAGTATAACGACAGCATCATCGACTTTCTGGCGCTGCGGGTCTCGGCGGACTTCCTGCCGAAGATCAAGGACGGCAAGATCGCCGTGGAGGATATCCAGGACAGCGTGGAGGCCGTCCTGTCCCGCGGCGGGTACGACACGGTGGCCAAAGCCTACATCCTCTACCGCAAGCAGCGCGAGAAGCTGAGAAACACCAAGTCCTCCTACCTTGACTACAAGGAGACCGTGGACAAGTATCTCAACATTGAAGACTGGCGCGTCAAGGAGAACTCCACCGTCACCTATTCCGTGGGCGGCCTCATCCTCTCGAACTCCGGCGCCATCACCGCAAACTACTGGCTCAGCGAGGTCTACGACCAGGAGATTGCGGACGCCCACCGCAACTGCGACATCCACCTGCACGATCTCTCCATGCTGACCGGCTACTGCGCGGGCTGGAGTCTCAAGCAGCTCATCCAGCAGGGTCTCGGCATCCCGGGCAAGATCAACTCCTCCCCGGCAAGCCACCTCTCCACGCTCTGCAACCAGATGGTCAACTTCCTCGGCATCATGCAGAACGAGTGGGCCGGCGCCCAGGCCTTCTCCTCCTTTGACACCTACCTCGCCCCCTTCGTCAAGGTGGACAACCTTGACTACAAGGAGGTCAAGCAGTGCATCCAGTCCTTTGTCTTCGGCGTGAACACCCCGTCCCGCTGGGGCACTCAGGCCCCCTTCTCCAACATCACGCTGGACTGGACCGTCCCGGCGGACCTCAAGGACCTGCCCGCGATCGTCGGCGGGAAGGAGATGGACTTCACCTACGGCGACTGCAAGAAAGAGATGGACATGGTCAACAAGGCGTTCATCGACGTCATGATCGAGGGCGACGCCAACGGCCGCGGCTTCCAGTACCCCATCCCCACCTACTCCATCACGAAGGACTTCGACTGGTCCGAGACCGAGAACAACAAAATGCTCTTCGAGATGACCGCGAAGTACGGCACCCCCTACTTCTCCAACTACATCAACTCCGACATGGAGCCATCCGACGTCAGAAGCATGTGCTGCCGCCTGCGTCTGGATCTGCGGGAGCTCAGAAAGAAGTCCGGCGGCTTCTTCGGCTCGGGCGAGTCCACCGGCTCTGTCGGCGTGGTGACGCTCAATATGCCGCGCCTTGCGTATCTTGCCAGCGACGAGGCCGACTTCTACAAGCGTCTCGACAAGCTGATGGATCTCGCCGCGCGCTCCCTGAAGATCAAGCGTACGGTCATCACAAAGCTCCTCAACGAGGGTCTGTATCCCTACACCAAGTACTATCTCGGCACCTTTGAAAACCACTTCTCCACCATCGGGCTCGTGGGCATGAACGAGTGCGGCCTGAACGCCAAGTGGCTGCGCTGCGACATGACCGACCCCCGCTGCCAGGAGTTCACCAAGCAGGTCCTCGACCACATGCGCGAGCGCCTGAGCGATTATCAGGAGCAGTACGGCGACCTCTACAATCTCGAGGCCACCCCGGCGGAGTCCACCTCCTACCGTCTTGCCAAGCACGACGTGGAGACCTACCCCGACATCATCACCGCGGCGGAGCCGGGCGGCACCCCCTACTACACCAACTCCTCCCACCTGCCCGTGGGCTATACCGAGGATATCTTCGAGGCCCTGGACGTGCAGGACGACCTTCAGACCCGCTACACCTCCGGCACGGTGTTCCACGCCTTTTTGGGCGAGAAGCTGCCGAGCTGGCAGGCGGCCGCGAATCTCGTGCGCAAGATCGCCGAGAACTACAAGCTGCCCTACTACACGCTGAGCCCCACCTATTCCGTCTGCCGCAACCACGGCTATCTCAACGGGGAGCAGTTCACCTGCCCCGAATGCGGCGAAACCGCCGAGGTCTACAGCCGCATCACGGGCTATTACCGCCCGGTGCAGAACTGGAACGCCGGCAAGACCCAGGAGTACAAGGAGCGCAGGGAGTACGTGGTCGAGCGCTCGGAGCTGCGGCATGAGGGTCCCCTCGCCGAGGGTGAGCGTATCCCGAGACCCGGCGCCAGGCCCGCGCCCATCCCGGAGCTGCGCCCCGTGGCGGTCGCCGCGGCGAATGAAGACGCTGCGAACGAGCCCATCCTCTTCGCTACACCGAGCTGCCCCAACTGCCGCATCGCGTGCAGCTACCTCGACAAGGCGGGCGTTCACTACAACAAGCTGATGGCCGAGGAGAACGCCGAGCTCGTGTCGAAATACGGCGTGAAGCAGGCCCCGACCCTGGTCCTCCCGGACGGTACCAAATACGCCGGCGCCGGCGCCATCAAGGGCTATCTGAACCACAGACAGTAAGTGAAAAAACCGCCTGAGGAGAAATCCTCAGGCGGTTTTTTATATTGAGTTTGGATCAGACGAGCTCGATCACAGCGACCTCGGCCGATGCGGGTGATGCGGGTGTAGCCGCCGTTGCGGTCGGCATACTTGGGGGCGATCTCGTCAAAGACCTTCTTGGCCACGTCCTCGCGGGTGATGAAGGCCAGCGCCTGACGGTAGGAAGCCAGATCCTTCGCCTTGCCGAGGGTGATCATCTTCTCGGCCAGGGGCGCGATTTCCTTGCAGCGGGTGACGGTGGTCTCCATGCGGCCGGTGGCCAGGAAGTCGGTCACCTGCTGACGGAGCATCGCCATACGCTGGGGCGTGGTCTTGCCGAGTTTTCTTGTACCAGGCATAATGTCGTTTCCTCCTAATGTGAGCTTACTGGTTGTCGTTGCTGGCAAGAGACAGGCCCATCATGGTGAGCTTGTGCTCGACCTCCTCGAGGGACTTGCGGCCAAGGTTGCGGACCTTGATCATCTCGTCCTGGGTCTTGCTTACCAGGTCTTCAACCGTGTTGATGTTCGCGCGTTTGAGGCAGTTAAAGCTCCTCACAGACAGATCCAGCTCTTCGATGGTCATCTTGAGCATGGTGTCGGGCTCCTTCTCCACCTTCTCGACGACCGTGGAATTGGTGCCGATGGTATCGGAGAGGTTGGTGAAGAGCGTGAAGTGGTCGCAGAGGATCTTCGCGCCCAGAGAGACGGCGTCCCTTGCGGTCATGGTCTTGTCCGTCCAGGTGGTCGCAGAGGATCTTCGCGCCCAGAGAGACGGCGTCCCTTGCGGTCATGGTCTTGTCCGTCCAGACCTCGATGGTCAGCTTGTCAAAGTCGGTCTGGTTGCCGACACGGGTGTTCTCCACCGTATAGTTGACCTTGAGGACCGGGGTATAAATGGAGTCGACCGGGATGGTGCCGATGGGCATCTGGGGGTTCTTGTTCTTGTCGGCGGAGACATAGCCCCTGCCGTGATCCAGAACCAGCTCCATGCTCAGCGCACCGTCGGGACCGAGGGTCGCGATGGGCTGCTCGGGGTTGAGGATCTCCACCTCGGCGTCGGGCTTGATGTCGCGCGATAATGCTCTTGACATTGAGCACGATCTCGGTCACGTCCTCCTTGACGCCGGGGATGGTGGAAAACTCATGCTGAACACCGGCGATCTTGATGCTGGTGCACGCGATGCCGGGGAGGGAAGAGAGAAGGACCCTGCGAAGAGAGTTACCAAGCGTAGTACCATAGCCGCGCTCCAGAGGCTCGATGATATACTTACCGTACGAGCTGTCTGTGGGCGTTTCAATGCACTCGATACGCGGCTTTTTAATTTCGATCATATAGTTATATAACCCTCCTTATAAGTTTGCGCCTTGGATGGTGCTTTCGGTGTTTCAGCTTACCAATTTGAGGGTATCTGGTTTACTTGGAGTACAACTCGACGATGAGACGCTCTTCAACGGGCAGATCAATATCTTCTCTTGCGGGCGCGGCAACGACCTTGCCGACCATATTGTTCGCGTCGAACTCAAGCCACTTGGGGATCACGTGATAGGCGTTGGCCTCGAGATTCGCCTTGAAGCGCTCGATGCTGCGGCTGGACTCGCGGATGGCGATGACCATGCCGGGCTTCACCTGGTAGCTGGGGATGTTGACCTTGCGGCCGTTGACGGTGAAGTGGCCGTGGTTGACCATCTGGCGCGCCTCACGGCGGGTGGCGGCGTAGCCCAGGCGGTAGATGACGTTATCAAGGCGGCACTCAAGCTGGAAGAGGAGGTTCTCGCCGGTCTTGCCGGGCATACGCTCGGCCTTCTCGTAGTAGCCGCGGAACTGCTTCTCCAGCACGCCGTACACGAATTTGACCTTCTGCTTCTCCTGCAGCTGCAGGGCATACTCGGACTTTTTCCGTCTGACCTGGCTGTTGGAATTTCTGGTGGTTTCTTTCTTGAAATAGCCCATGGTGGCGGGGCTGATGCCCAGCGCCTTTGCGTGCTTGGCAATGGGCTCTCTGTTCTTAGCCATAACAGTCTATCCTCCCTTTCTTATACACGACGACGTTTCGGAGGACGGCAGCCATTGTGAGGAATGGGGGTGACATCCTTGATCATCGTAACCTCGAGACCCGCGGTCTGGAGGGCGCGGATGGCGGCCTCACGGCCCGAGCCGGGGCCCTTGACAAAGACCTCAACGGTCTTCAGGCCATGCTCCATGGCGGCCTTGGCGGCCGTCTCGGCTGCGGTCTGCGCGGCGAAGGGAGTGGACTTCTTGCTTCCGCGGAAGCCCAGGCCGCCGGCGGAGGCCCAGGAAATGGCGTTGCCCTGGGTATCGGTCACGGTGACCATGGTGTTATTGAAGGAAGAGCTGATATGAACCTGGCCCTTTTCAATGTTCTTGCGCTCTCTTCTGCGGGTTCTGACTTTCTTCTTAGCGTTCTGTGCTGCCATGCTTCATATCCCTCCTTACTTCTTCTTATTTGCGATGGTGCGTTTCGGACCCTTGCGGGTGCGGGCATTGGTCTTGGAGCGCTGGCCGCGCACGGGCAGGCCGCGGCGATGGCGCTGGCCGCGATAGCAGCCGATCTCGGTGAGACGCTTGATGTCAAGCGCGGTCTGGCGGCGCAGGTCGCCCTCCACGATGTAGTGGTGGTCGATGCACTCACGCAGCTTGGCCTCTTCCTCATCGGTGAGGTCCTTGACTCTGGTGTCGGGGTTGATCCCGGTCATGGCCAGGATCTTGTTCGCGCTGGTTCTGCCAATGCCGTAGACGTAGGTGAGACCGATTTCGATTCTCTTGTCCTTGGGCAGGTCAACGCCGGCTATACGTGCCATACTATTTGATCATCCTTTCAAGATTTTTCCGCATGTCTGCGACGCGGGGACTTATTCCCGCCGGAGGGAGCCTCCGTGTCCATGCGGGAGTTTGTATAAGGACAGGATTGTCTGCTGAACAGACTTCCGTGTCTCTGATTAAATCAATTGCGAATCTTATTCGCAATTGAGGACTCGCGCTTATCGCACGCGGCGGTACGTGACACGCCGCGCTTGGTCGGCGCGAGGGCTCGCAAAGCTCGCCTCAGGGTGTTTTTGCCGGGGCGAAGCCCCGTCAAAAACCTGTTTAACGCTGCAAGCATTTCTCTGCGGGTACGTCATTCGCTCCATATCATCGTCCTGCGTCTTCGTTCAAATTCAAAGCGCCGGCTTTGAATTTGGGAGGAAAACGGAAGGAGCGGATAGGGAGCTTTTTCGGCTCTTCGGAACCGAAGAAGCGGACTGGAGCGAGTTTCGTTTGACGTTAGCCCTGTCTCTGCTTGTGCTTGGGGTTCTCGCAGATGACCATGACTTTACCCTTGCGCTTGATGATCTTGCACTTCTCGCACATGGGCTTGACGGAAGGTCTGACTTTCATTTGTGATATACCTCCTACTTGCTTCTCCACACGATGCGGCCGCGGGTGATGTCATAGGGAGACATCTGGATCGTGACCTTATCGCCGGGAAGGATCCTGATAAAGTTCATCCGGAGCTTTCCGGAAATATGCGCCAGTATGATGTGGCCTTTGCCGATATCCACCTTGAACATGGTGTTGGGCAGAGACTCGACTACCGTGCCTTCAAGTTCGATTACATCGTCTTTTGCCAAAGGTGATTCCTCCCAAGTCTCATCAAATATCGTCTGCCATTGTAAGGATCTCCGGCTCGCCGTCGGTGATCAGAATGGTGTTCTCGTAGTGTGCCGCGAGGGAGCCGTCCTGCGTGACGACGGTCCAGTCGTCGTCCAGGATCTCCACATGCCAGTCGCCCGCGCAGACCATCGGCTCGATGCAGATGGTCATGCCCTTGACAAGGCGCGGGTTGTGTCTCGCGCGCTCGGGCCGGTAATTCGGCACCTCGGGCGCCTCGTGCATACTGCGGCCGATGCCGTGTCCCACGAAGTCGCGCACGACGGAGAAGCCGTTTTGCTCCACATAGTCCTGCACCGCGCCCCCGATATCGGCGATGCGGTAGCCGACCCTGGCGAAGTGCAGCGCCTCAAAGAAGGCGGCGCGCGTCACCGTGATGAGCTTTTGCGCTTCCTCGCTCACCTCGCCGCAGGGATAGGTCCCCGCGCAGTCCCCGACGAAGCCCTTGTAAGTCGCGCAGAGGTCGACGGAGACGATGTCGCCGTTTCGCACCACGCGCCGGCCGGGGATGCCGTGGATGACCTGCTCGTTTACCGAGACGCAGGTGGCTGCCGGGAAGCCGGCATAGCCGAGGCAGCTCGGCTTTGCGCCGGACTTGACGATGTACTCATGCACCGCCTTGTCGATCTGCCTGGTTGTCAGCCCGTCGCGGACGGCCTGGCGGCCCATGGACCGTGCGCCGGCCGCGATTTTCGCGGCCTCGCGCATGATCTCGATTTCTGATTTTGACTTGATATAGATTGTGTCGGACATTGCTCAGATACCAAGGCAGGCCCGGATGGCCGCCGTCGTCGCCTCGATGGTGGGCTGGTTCTGCACCTCGCGCAGCTTGCCGCGCTCAGCGTAGAAGGCTTTGAGAGGCTCCGTCTCCCTGTGGTAGGTGGTGAGACGGTTCTTGACGGTTTCGGGTGCGTCGTCCTTGCGGATCGTGAGCTCCCCGCCGCAGAAGTCGCAGCTGCCTTCCGTTTTGGGGGGATTGTTCTCCACATGGAAGGTGGCGCTGCAGTCCTTGCAGGTCCTGCGGCCGGACATGCGGCGCACGATCACCTCATCCTCGACCTCGATGGACAGGGCGCAGTCGGTCTCGATGCCCATGTCCTCCATGGTCTGGGCCTGGGGGATGGTGCGGGGCACGCCGTCGAGGATGTAGCCCGCGGCGCAGTCGGCCTCTGCGAGGCGCTCCCGGATGATGCCGATGATGACCTCATCCGGAACGAGCTTGCCGGACTCCACATAGCTTTTTGCCTTGAGGCCAACCTCGGTGCCGGCCTTCATGGCGGCGCGGAGGATGTTGCCCGTGGAGATGGTGGGGATGTTCAGCAATTTGGAGAGAATCTCTGCCTGTGTTCCTTTGCCTGCGCCGGGGGCGCCCAGGAGGATCAGTCTCATGCTCAAGCGCTCCTTTCTTTAATCGAGAAAGCCCTTGTAGTTGCGCATGAGCATCTGGGCCTCGAGCGCGCGGATCGTCTCAAGCGCAACGCCGACCACGATGATGATGGACGTGCCGCCGAGAGAGATGCCGGTGAGGGCCGCCGCATTGGAGAAGTGCGCAATGAGGATGGGGACGACCGCGATGATGCCCAGATAGATCGCGCCGAAGAGCGTGATCTTGTTGAGCACTCTCTGGATGAAATCGCTGGTCGGCTTGCCGGGACGGAAGCCCGGGATATAGCCGCCGTTCTTCTTCAGGTTGTTCGAGACCTCCACGGGGTTGAACTGGATGGTGGAGTAGAAGTAGGCGAAGAAGATGATGAGCAGCAGGTAAGCAATGGCGTAGGGGATGGAGTTGGTGCCGAACCACTTGCTGACCCAGCCGTCGGTCTTGCCGGTGAACGCGGCGATGGTCGCGGGCACGGAGGCGATGGACTGGGCGAAGATGATGGGCATAACGCCGGACATGTTCACCTTCATGGGCAGGTGGGTGCTCTGGCCGCCGTACATCTTGCGGCCGACCACGCGCTTGGCGTAGACGACGGGGATGCGGCGCTCGGCGTCATTGACGAAGACGATCAGGATGATGATCGCGAGGGCGCCGAGGAACATCAGCACGGCGACCCACCACTGCAGCTCTCCGCGGATGATGTTGGAGATGCTGGTGATGATGGCGGTGGGGAAGCGGGAGATGATGCTCGCAAACAGGATCATGGAGATGCCGTTGCCGATGCCGAACTCGGTGATCTGCTCACCCAGCCACATGATGAGCGCGGAGCCGGAGGTGAAGGTCAGGATGATGACGATCGCGGCCCAGACGTTGTTTCTGGCCTCGGGGGTGAGGATGCCGTAGTTCTTGATGAGCATGTAGAAGCCGAAGCCCTGCAGCAGGCCGATCGCCACGGTGGAGTAGCGGGTGATGGAGGCGATCTTCTTGCGGCCTTCCTCGCCCTCTTCCTTGCTCATGCGCTCAAGGGCGGGAATGGCGATGCAGAGAAGCTGGATGATGATGCTGGCGTTGATGTAGGGCTGGATCGACAGGGCGAAGATGGTGGCGTTCGAGAACGCGCCGCCGGACATGACGTTCAGAAGGCCGAGGACCGTGTTCTGCAGCTGGGCAAAATAGGTCTGCAGGGCGCTGACGTTCACGTAGGGGACGGGGATGGCGTTGCCGAGACGGTACAGTGCCAGGATCAGAAGCGTGAAGAGGATCTTTTTACGGAGCTCTTCGATCTTCCATGCGTTGCGTAAAGTCTGAAGCACTTAGACCACCTCTGCCTTTCCGCCGGCCGCTTCTATCTTCTGTTTTGCGGTTTCGGAGAAGGCAGAAGCTCTCACGGTCAGCTTCTTGGCAACGTCGCCGTTGCCGAGGAATTTGATGCCGTACTTGCACTTCGAGATGATGCCCGCGTCCAGGATAGCCTGGACATCGACGACCGCGCCGTCCTCAAAACGGTTGAGGATGGAGACGTTCATCGAATCCAGAGGCTTGGCAAAGATGTTGTTGAAGCCTCTCTTGGGGATGCGGCGTGCCAGAGGCATCTGGCCGCCTTCAAAGCCGATGCGGGTGCCGCCGCCGCTGCGGGCCTTCTGGCCCTTGTGACCGCGGCCTGCGGTCTTGCCGTTGCCGGTAGCGTGGCCTCTGCCCTTGCGCTTGTCGACATGGGTGGAGCCGGCTACGGGAGAAAGATCGTTGATATACATTCTCTGGCCCTCCTTATTCTTCGGTTACCTGGACCAGATAGCCGATCTTGGCGATCTTGCCCCTGGTCTGGGGGTTGTCGGGCTGCAGGGTCTCGTTGCCGATCTTGTGCAGGCCGAGAGAGTAGGCAGTGGCAATGTGCTTGTCGTGTCTGCCGTTGAGACTCTTGACGAGTTTGATTCTGAGATTAGCCATGATCGCTCCTCCTTAACCCTGAACTTCTTCAGGAGTCTTGCCTCTGACTGCGGCGACCTGGGCGGCGTTGCGCAGAGACTTGAGGCCCTCCATGGTGGCGGCCACGACGTTGGCGGGGTTGTTGGTGCGCAGGCACTTGGTGCGGATGTTGGAGATGCCGGCAGCCTCAACGACCGCACGCACGGCGCCGCCGGCGATCACGCCGGTGCCTTCGGGGGCGGGCTTGAGCAGCACGCGCCCGGCGCCGAACGCGCCGATGACCTCGTGCGGGATGGTGGTACCCTGGAGGGTGACGGTCACGATGTTCTTCTTGGCGTCCTCGAGGCCCTTGCGGATAGCCTCGGAGACCTCGTTGGCCTTGCCCATGCCGAAGCCGACGCGGCCCTTGCCGTCGCCGACGACGCAGAGCGCGGAGAACTTCGCCACGCGGCCGCCCTTGACGGTCTTGCTGACGCGGTTGAGGGAAACTACCTTCTCGATGAACTCGGAGGGAGCCTCTTCCTTATTGTTGCGGCGGTCCCTTCTGTCATTGTTGTAAGCCATAATTCGTCTTCCCCCTTCCTTAGAATTTCAGGCCGCCCTCGCGGGCGCCGTCTGCCAGTGCCTGGACGCGGCCGTGATAGATGTAGCCGCCGCGGTCAAACACGACTTCCTCGATGCCCTTCTGCAGGGCGCGCTCGGCGACCTTCGCGCCGACCTTCTTCGCGGCCTCGACGTTGCCGCCGTTGCCCTCGAAGCCCTTCTCAACCGTGGACGCGGAGACCAGGGTGTTCCCGGCCACGTCGTCGATGATCTGGGCATAGATGTTGTTCTCGCTGCGGAATACGCTCAGGCGGGGTCTCTCGGGGGTACCGGAGATCTTGCCGCGCACTCTCTGGTGGCGCTTGATGCGCTGTCCTTTGGTATCGGGTCTTTTAATCATTCAGGCACACCTCCGTTTACTTGGCGCCGGTCTTGCCTTCTTTGCGGCGGATGGTCTCGTAGTCGTACTTGATGCCCTTGCCCTTGTAGGGTTCGGGAGGTCTCTTTCCACGGACTTCTGCTGCAAACTGGCCAACCTTCTGCTTGTCGATACCCTTGATGACGATGTGGTTTGCGTCGGGAACGTCGATCTGGATGTCCTCGGTCTCGGGCACGATGACCTGATGGGAATAGCCGAGGTTCATGACGAGGTTCTTGCCCTCTTTCGCGGCGCGGTAGCCGACACCGTTGATCTCGAGCTTCTTCTCAAAGCCCTGGGTCACGCCGACGACCATGTTGTCGACGAGGGTGCGGGTCAGACCGTGGAGAGAGCGATTCTCCTTGGTATCGTCGGGACGGGAAACGTGGATGACGCCTGCGTCAACGTCGATCTTCATCTGGGGGACGAGAGTCCTCTCGACGGTGCCCTTGGGGCCCTTGACGGTGACGTGGTTGTGCTCGTCGACCTTGACTTCAACGCCGGCGGGGACATGGATGGGTGCTCTACCGATTCTTGACATGTCGTTACCTCCTTACCATACGAACGCCAGGACTTCGCCGCCGACATGCTCTTTGCGGGCCTGCTTGTCGGTCATGACGCCCTTGGAAGTGGAGATGATGGCGATGCCGAGACCCTTGAGCACGCGGGGGAGCTCGTCAGCGCCCGCGTAAACGCGCAGGCCGGGCTTGCTCACGCGGCGCAGGCCCTGGATGGCCTTCTCTTTGCCGGGGAGATACTTGAGGGTGATGCGGATGATGCCCTGGGTACCGTCGTCGATCACCTGATAGTTCTTGATGTAGCCCTCGTTGAGCAGGATCTCGGCGATGGCCTTTTTCATCTTGGACGCGGGGACGTCGACGGACTCATGCTTCGCGCTTCCGGCGTTGCGGATGCGGGTCAGCATATCGGCAATGGGGTCGGTGATCTGCATGTGGTTTTCCTCCTGTATATAGAGTTACCGGACTTTTGCCGGTGTTCGCGGTGAGGTTCCATGCCAATACCTGATTGGCCACGGCCTTTCACCGTAGTTGAAAAGCGCGCATCGCTCCGCTTTCGCGCTGTATCCTTTGCGGCTGCCGTCATCCCGCCTGCCCGGTGTGGACCGGCGGTACGGGATTTTCATAACAACCGCTCCGGGTGTTTCGCGCATCGGCCTTACAAAAAGCTGTTTTCTCGATGAGTCTGAAAACAGCGCTTTGCTCCCCCGAATTTTCACGCCGGAAAATGACCAAGCATGGGCGGTCTTTCCCGACATGCGCGAAAACTCGAAAGGGAGTTACATGCATGCTTCTCTATCTGTCCGGGCGTGAGTGATCAGTTCCCGCCGAACATTCAATATATTACAGGATCGACACCGGTTTGTCAATCCTTTTTTCGGCGTTGCGTAAGAAAAATTTATAATATTTTTGTGGAGATTTCACGAATTGACAAGCAGGCAGTCCTCACTCCCGCGCGGGACGTCAAGGGCGCCGGCCCTACGACAGGCGGCTGCATTTTCACGTCATGGTACGCTGATATCGGGCCGCAGGTTGTCCCGTCTCCGTAGGGGCGGGCGTCCCCGACCGCCCGAAACGCTACCGCATTGGAAACATGGGTTTTCAGGAAAAAGGGCTGACCATAGCGTAGTACTTTGTAACGTAATAAACTTGGTGTCATTCTGAGGAGCGTCAGCGACGAAGAATCCCGTATCTTCTGCAACCATCCACGAGATCCTTCGCTGACGCTCAGGATGACAGAAAAATTAAAATCGTAGGGGCGGGCGTCCCCGAGCTCTAAGCTCCCTTTCGGCAAGGGGGCCAAGGACCGCGCCCGCGCTTTTGCCTCCCTCTCTGAGGGAGGTGGCATCCGGCGTCTCACGCAAGCCGGATGACGGAAGGAGCACTCCCTCAGTCATCGCTGCGGGCGGCGCTGACAGCTCCCTCTGGGAGGGAGCCGTTATTAGCCTCCCCCCGCCCAGAACGTCAAGGGCTGTCGGCCCCTCCGGTGGCTCCACACTCCACTAAAAAAAGACGATGCTTTCGCATCGTCTTTTTTCACATTTCTTAGAAGGAAGCCTTGCGGACGCCGGGGATCTGGCCCTTGTACGCGAGCTCGCGGAAGCAGATACGGCAGATGCCGTAGTTGCGCAGGTACGCGTGGGGACGGCCGCAGATCTTGCAGCGGTTGTACGCACGGGTGGAGAACTTCGCCTCGCGCTGCTGCTTGAGGATCATCGATTTCTTAGCCATGTGTTTATCCTCCTTAGCTCACGAAGGGAGCGCCCATGAGCCTGAGCAGCTCGCGCGCCTCTTCGTCGGTCTTCGCGGTGGTGGTGATGGCGATGTTCATACCGTTCCTTCAGGCCCAGGCTGTAGTTGCCGCGGCCGTCGAAGGCGTCGGCGCTGATGCCGCGGAAGTCGCGGACACGGGGCAGCGCCACGTTGAGCAGACGATCGAGGAACTCCCACATGCGGTCCTGGCGGAGGGTGACCTTCACACCGACCTTCATGCCCTCACGGAGCTTAAAGTTTGCAACGCTCTTGCGGGCCACGGTAGCGACTGCGTGCTGGCCGGTGATGGCGGAGATCTCCTTGATGACGCCCTCCAGAGCCTTGGCGTTGTCCTTGCAGTCGCCGCAGCCGACGGATACGACGATCTTGTCGATCTTCGGGATCTGCATGACGGACTTGTACTGGTACTTCTCCATCAGAGCAGGAGCAACTTCCTCAAGATATTTCTTCTTCATTCTTGTCATGTCAGTTTACTCCTTTCTCTCAGATTTCGGCGCCGCACTTCTTGCAGACGCGGACCTTCTTGCCGTCGGCGATCTTGTGGCCGACGCGGGTGGCCTTGCCGCACTTGGGGCAGACGAGCTGGACCTTGGAGGCGTAAATGGGGGTTTCGACCTTGATGATGCCGCCCTCTTCGCCCTGCTTGCGGGGCTTCTGGTGCTTGGTGGCGACATTGACGCCCTCGACGATGACCTTGGCGGCCTTCGGATCGGAGACGAGGATCTTGCCCTGCTTGCCCTTGTCCTTGCCGGACAGAACAACGACTTTATCGTCTTTCCTGATGTTCATTCTCTGTGCCCTCCCTTAAATCACTTCGGGAGCCAGCGACAGGATCTTCATGTATTCCTTGTCGCGGAGCTCGCGGGCGACGGGTCCAAAGATACGGGTGCCGCGGGGGTTCTTGTCGCCGGTGTTGATCAGAACCGCAGCGTTTTCGTCGAAGCGGACGTAGGTGCCGTCAGCGCGGCGGACCGGCTTGACGGTGCGGACGATGACAGCCTTGACCACATCGCCCTTCTTGACGGAGCCGCCCGGGGCCGCCTTGCGGACGGAGCAGACGACGACGTCGCCGATGCTCGCGTACTTGCGCTTGGAGCCGCCCAGCACGCGGATGCACTTTAACTCTTTGGCGCCGGTATTGTCGGCGACCTTCAGATAAGTTTCCTGCTGTATCATTCTGGCGCCTCCTTACTTTGCCTTTTCCACGATCTCGACCACGCGCCATCTCTTGTCCTTGGACAGGGGGCGGGTCTCCATCACGCGCACGATGTCGCCGACACCGCACTCGTTATTCTCATCATGGGCCTTCAGCCGATAGGTGCGGCCGATGATCTTCTTATAGGTCTTGTGGGCAACACGGTCCTCAACGGTGACGACGACGGTCTTGTCCATCTTGTCGGATACGACCTTGCCGACGCGGGTCTTCCGGGAAGTAGTTCTCGTTTCGTTCATTTTTCCTTACCTCCTCAGTTCTGCTTCTCGCGGAGCACGGTCTTGACGCGCGCGATATCACGGCGGGTCGCAGAAATCTTGGTGGGGTTGTCAAGATGATTCGTGGCATGCTGCATACGGAGCATGAACAGATCCTTCTTCAGGTCGACCAGCTTGCTCTCGAGCTCGGCTACGGACATGGAGCGTATTTCGTTTGCCTTCATCTTATTCACCACCGTTCTCGGACTCGTTGCCCGCCGCGACGATCTTCGTCTTGATGGGCAGTTTGTGGCTGGCAAGGCGCAGAGCCTCGCGGGCGGTCTCTTCGGGCACGCCTGCGATCTCGAACATCACTCTGCCGGGCTTGACGACAGCGACCCAGTACTCCGGGGAGCCTTTACCGGAACCCATACGGGTCTCGGCGGGCTTGGCGGTGACGGGCTTGGCCGGGCTCCTGCGCGGCCAGACCGAACTCACCGTAGTTGACGACGTTGCCGCGCAGGGCCTTGCCCTTCATACGGCCGCGCTGCACTCTGCGGTACTTAACTCTCTTGGGCATTAACATTAGTTGTTGCCTCCTTCCTGAGCGGCGGGACGCGGGCCGCGGTTAAAGCCGCCCTGGCCCTGGGGCCTGCTGCCGTAGGGCTGACGGCGCTCGCCGTTCTGGCCCTGGGGACGTCCCTCGCGGTTGAAGCCGCCCTGGCCGCCGCGGCGATCGTCACGGCGTCCGCCCCGGCGGTCGTCACGGCGACGGCGCTCACCGGCGGGCTTGGAGAGATCCATGGTGCGGGGGGTGGTGCGGAGCGTCTGGGAGAGGACCTCACCCTTGTAGATCCAGACCTTGATGCCGATGCGGCCGTAGGTGGTGTTCGCCTCGGCAAAGCCGTAGTCGATGTCGGCGCGGATGGTCTGAAGGGGAATGGTGCCCTCGTGGTAGCACTCGCTGCGGGCGATCTCGGCGCCGCCGAGACGGCCGCCGCATTTGACCTTGATGCCGCGGGCGCCCATGCGCATGGCGCGGCCCATGGCGTTCTTCATCGCGCGGCGGAAGCCGATGCGCTTCTCGAGCTGCTGGGCGATGTTCTCAGCGACGAGCTGAGCATTGGTGTCAGGGGTGCGGACCTCGACAATGGAGAGAGCGACGGACTTGCCGATCATCTTCTCCACGTCCTGTCTGAGCTTTTCGATCTGCTCGCCGCCCTTGCCGATGACGACGCCGGGTCTGGAGCAGTGGATATAGATGCGGACCTTCGCGGAATCGCGCTCTATCTCGATGGTGGGGACACCGGCGGAATAGAGGGTCTTCTTCAGAAACTCACGGATCTTGTAGTCCTCGACGATCAGGTCGCCGACCTTTTCCTCGCGTGCATACCAGCGGGAATCCCAGTCCTTGATAACGCCGACGCGCAGGCCATGCGGATTAACTTTCTGTCCCATAATTCTGCCTCCTTCCCTTAGTCTCTCTCAGCCACGGCGATCATGATGTGGCTGGTGCGCTTGTTGATGCGGTACATACGGCCCTGAGCTCTGGGCATACCCCGCTTGAGAATGGGGCCGGCGCCCACATAGGTCTCGCACACGTAGAGCTTCTCGGGGTCCATCTCGAAGTTGTTCTCGGCGTTGGCCGCGGCGCTGTGCAGCACCTTGAGCATGAGCTCGCAGCCGGCCTTGGGGGTGTTCTGCATCAGGGCCTCGGCGAGCTTGACATCCTTGCCGCGAATCATGTTGCAGATGATCTCAACCTTGCGGGGGGAAATACGGGCGTATTTGTGCTCCGCACGGGCAATTTTCTTTTCGTCCATTGTCTGACCTCCTTAC
>CADBCV010000033.1 GCA_902793285.1 Oscillospiraceae bacterium | reverse complement strand
CAGTCGATCCCTCAGTCATGGCCTCGCGTGGGATCGGCCATGACAGCTCCCTTTTCGAAAGGGAGCTTAGAAGCTGTGCAAAGCCGATACGCACATAATATTTTTGCATATTGCACCGAAGCGTCACTTGTGATAGAGCTTCTTGGCCTGGTACTTCGGCTCGAAGGAGATGTTGACGCCGAGCTTTTTGAAAAGATCTTCATCCACGTGGGAGAGGATGACCGTGGAGTGGGCCTCGCAGCCCTTGAGCTTGGAGAGCTGGTCGATGGCGAGATCTGCCATCGGGTTTGTGACCGCGCAGATCGTGAGCGCAATCAAAAGCTCGTCCGTGTGCAGGCGGGGGTTGTGGTTGCCGAGATGCTCCACCTTGAGGTGCTGGATGGGCTTGATGACCCCCGGCGCGATGAGCGGCAGCTTCTTGTCGATGCCGGCGAGGGCCTTCAGGGCGTTGATGAGGCAGGCGGAGGACGCCCCGAGCAGGGACGTGGTCTTGCCCGTGACGATGCGCCCGTCGTTTAATTCGAGCGCGACGGCGGGGCCCCCGGTCGCCTCGGCCTTTTTGAGGGCGGCGTCAACCACAGGGCGGTCGGCGGAGGAGATGTCGAGCGAGTTCATGATGAGCTCGATCTTGCGCATCTCATTTGCGCCGCCGAGACCCTTGCGCGCGGCGACGGCGGCGGCGTACCAGCGGCGGATGATCTCCTGTTTGGAGGCCTCGCGGCAGGCCTCGTCGTCGGAGATGCAGAAGCCCACCATGTTGACGCCCATGTCGGTCGGGCTCTTGTAGGGGCTCTCGCCGGAGATGGACTTGAAGATCGCCTCCAGGACGGGGAAGATCTCCACATCGCGGTTATAGTTGACGGTGGTGACGCCGTAAGCCTCGAGATGATAGGGGTCGATCATGTTCACGTCGTCGAGATCCGCGGTGGCGGCCTCGTAGGCGAGGTTTACCGGGTGCTTGAGCGGCAGGTTCCACACGGGGAAGGTCTCAAACTTGGCGTAGCCCGCGCTGACGCCGCGCTTGTGCTCGTGATAGAGCTGGCTGAGGCAGGTGGCCATTTTGCCGCTGCCGGGGCCGGGGGCCGTGACCACGATGAGGCTGCGCGAGGTCTCGATATAGTCGTTGCGGCCGAAGCCCTCCTCCGAGACAATGAGGGGGACATTCGCCGGGTATTCGGGAATGATGTAGTGCAGATAGGTCCGCACGCCGAGAGCCTCGAGCCGCTTGCGGAAGGCGTCGGCGATGCTCTGCCCGCGGTAGTGCGTGATGACGACGCTGCCGATGTAGAGGCCGATGCCGCGGAAGGCGTCGATGAGGCGGAGCGTGTCGTCCTCATAGGTGATGCCGAGATCCCCGCGGCGCTTGGAGCGCTCGATATCGTCGGCGGAGATGGCGATGACAATCTCAGCCTCCTCCTTCATCTCCAGGAGCATACGGACCTTGCTGTCCGGCTCAAAGCCCGGCAGCACGCGCGCGGCGTGGTAATCGTCAAAGAGCTTGCCGCCGAATTCCAGATACAGCTTGCCGCCGAATTTGCCGATGCGGTCGCGGATGTTCTGGGACTGGAGCTTGAGATACTTCTCGTTGTCAAAGCCGATCCTGTCCATCGTAGTCCTCCCCCAAAAAAAATTATTCACAAGCCCGTATTTTATCACATCCCGCGCCCGAGGACAAGATGACAGATTTAGACTTTTTTTATTCACATTCTTGTGATATAGTACAGAATGAAAAAGTAGAGGCAAGGTTATAACAGCTTCCCCTTGAGGGGAAGCTGTCACAGCCGATCCCCCGCGAGGCTGTGACTGATGAGGTGTCAACATCGCCTTTTGTACAAAGCCGGTCAGAGCTGGCAAGCTCCACCTCATCCGTCTCGCCCCTTGCGGGGGACGGGGCGAGCCACCTTCCCCTCAAGGGGAAGGCAAAGAGGTGCACCCTCATTCACAAATCGCCTGTGTAAAGCATAAAAACAACTCTCTCAGAAAGGGTAAACATACATGGGATTTTTTACAAAGCTCTTCGGGAGCTACTCGGATCGGGAGCTCAAGCGCATCAACCCCATCGCGGATAAGATCGAGGCGCTCGCGGACAGCATGGCCGCCCTCACGGACGAGGAGCTGCGCGCAAAGACCGACGAATTCAAAACCCGCTACCAAAACGGCGAGACGCTGGACGAGCTTCTGCCCGAGGCCTTCGCCGTCGCGCGGGAGGCAAGCTGGCGCGTTCTCGGGATGCGCCCGTTTCACGTGCAGCTCATCGGCGGCATCGTCCTGCACCAGGGCCGCATCGCCGAGATGAAGACCGGCGAGGGCAAGACCCTTGTCGCCGTGCTGCCCGCGTACTTAAACGCTCTCACGGGCGAGGGGGTCCATATCGTCACGGTGAACGACTACCTGGCCCGCCGCGACAGCGAGTGGATGGGCAAGGTGCACCGCTTCCTCGGCCTCACGGTGGGGCTCATCGTCCACGGGCTCGACAATGACGAGCGCCGCGCCGCCTATAACTGCGACATCACCTACGGCACGAATAACGAGATGGGCTTTGACTACCTGCGCGACAACATGGCCCTCTATAAATCCGACATGGTCCAGCGCGGCCACGCCTTCGCCATCGTGGACGAGGTGGACTCCATCCTCATCGACGAGGCGCGCACCCCCCTCATCATCTCCGGCCAGGGCGACGAGAGCACCGACCTCTACCGCCAGGCGGACGATTTTGTCTCCCGCCTCAAGAAGGTCGTCTACGCATCGGTGGACGAGAAGGAGGAGGAGAGCGAGGATCTCGACGCCGACTACGTGGTGGACGAGAAGGCCCGCAGCGCGACCCTTACCGCCCGCGGCATCGCGAAGGCCGAGCGCGCCTTCGGGCTCGAAAACCTCGCGGACATTGAAAACGCCACCCTCTCCCACCACATCAACCAGGCCCTCAAGGCCCACGGCATCATGAAGCGGGACATCGACTACATCGTCAAGGACGGCGAGATCATCATCGTCGATGAGTTCACGGGCCGCCTGATGCTGGGCCGCCGCTACTCCGAGGGTCTGCACCAGGCCATCGAGGCCAAGGAGCATGTGGATGTCCAGCAGGAGAACAAGACCCTCGCCACCATCACCTTCCAGAACTATTTCCGTCTCTACGGCAAGCTCTCCGGCATGACGGGCACCGCCGTCACCGAGAGTGAGGAGTTCAGCGCCATCTACAAGCTCGACATCATCGAGATCCCCACCAACAAGCCCGTCATCCGCGAGGATCACCCGGACGTGGTGTATAAAAACGACATCGGCAAAAACCACGCCATCGTCGACCAGATCGTGGCCTGCCACGAGAAGGGCCAGCCCGTGCTGGTGGGCACCGTGTCCATCGAGAAGAGCGAGTTCATCTCCTCCCTCTTAAAGCGCAAGGGCATCCCCCACACGGTCCTGAACGCCAAGTACCACGAGAAGGAGGCCGAGATCGTCGCCCAGGCGGGCAAGCTCGGCGCCGTCACCATCGCCACCAATATGGCCGGCCGCGGCACCGACATCACCCTCGGCGGCAACGCGGAATTCCTCTCCAAGGCGGACCTCCGCAAGGCGGGCTATGACGACAGTGTGATCGCCGAGGCCACGGGCTACGCCGAGACGGACGATGAGAACATCCTCGCCGCCCGCGCCCTTTACCGCGAGCGCATGGACGCCCATAAAAAGGACACCGACGCCGAGGCCGAAAAGGTCCGCGCGGTGGGCGGCCTCTTCATCCTCGGCACCGAGCGGCACGAGTCGCGCCGTATCGACAACCAGCTCCGCGGACGCGCGGGCCGCCAGGGCGACCCGGGCGAGAGCCGCTTCTTCCTCGCCATGACGGACGACGTGATGCGTCTCTTCGGCTCCGAGCGCGTGATGAACATGATGGACGCCCTCAAGGTGGAGGACGACACCCCGCTCGACGCCAAGATGCTCTCCGGCGCGATCGAGCAGGCCCAGAAGACCGTCGAGAGCCGGAACTTCCAGACCCGCAAGGCCGTGCTCGAGTACGACGACGTGATGAACAAGCAGCGCGAGATCATCTATGGCGAGCGCCGCAAGGTCCTCGACGGGGAGGATGTGCACGGGCAGATCATGTCCATGGTGTCGGAGTTCATCACCTCCACGGTGACGGACGGACTCGCGGGCTCTGTCTGCGAAAGCCAGCAGCAATTGGACGACGCCCTCCAGCCCTTTGAAAAGCTCTTTATGCCGCGCGGGACCTTAACGCTCGCGTCCTTCGGCGGCGCGGTGAAGCCCGAAAAGCTCTCCCAGGCGGTGAATGAGCTCGCCGAAAAGGTCTATGCCGCGCGGGAGGAAGCCTTCGGCCTCGCCCCGAACGGGGCCCCGCTCATGCGGGAGCTCGAGCGCGTGGTGATGCTGCGCGTGGTGGACGAGTACTGGATGGACCACATCGACGCCATGGATGAATTAAAGCGCGGCATCGGCCTGCGCGGCTACGGCTCCGTCAAGCCCATCGACGCCTACAAGCAGGAGGGCTTCGACATGTTCGAGGCCATGGTCCACGGCATCCGCGAGGAGACCGTCCGCCGTCTCTACACCGTGCGCATCCGCAGGGAAGCCCCCATTGAGCGCAAGGCCGTCGCCAAAAACGCCGCCGCAAACGTCGGGGGCGAGCCGGTCAAAAAGCAGCCGGTGAAGAAGATCCCGAAGCCCGGCCGCAACGATCCCTGCCCCTGCGGCAAGATGAAGGCCGACGGCAGCCGGAGACTCAAATACAAAGAGTGCTGCGGCAGAAACGAGAAATAACAAAGCCTTCCCCTCGAGGGGAAGGCATCTCCAAAGATTGAGGCAAACCATATGTTCATCCAAGAAAACGAAAACGGCCTGATTTATATGCGCTCGGACGTGATCGGCGCGAAGCACGCCTTTACCACCCGCTTTGGCGGGGTGAGCGGGGGCGCGTTCTCGTCGCTCAACCTCGGCTCCAACCGGGGGGACGAGCCGGAGAACGTGCGCGAGAACTACCGCCGGGTCTGCGCCCTCTTCGGCGTGGGGGAGAACGACGCCTGCGTCACAAACCAGGTACATAAGGCCGATGTCCGCACCGTCACGGCGGCGGATAAGCACGCCTGTCTCGGCCCCACTCCCTATGAGGCGGACGGCATCGTCACGGGAGAAAAGGGCCTGCCCCTCTTCTGCTTCACGGCGGACTGCGTGCCGGTCCTGCTCTGGGATAAAAAGGGCCGCGCCGCGGGGGCCGTCCACTGCGGGTGGCGGAGCTCGGTTTCGGATATCCTCAAAAACGCGCTGGACGCGATGGCAGCCCTCGGCGCGGAGGCCGGGGATATCTGCGCCGCGATCGGCCCCGCCATCGGGCGCTGCTGCTTTGAGACCGACGACGACGTGCCGGAGGCCGTCACCGCCTGGCTTCGGGGCGACACCGACGGCCTCTTTGACCGGCGGGCCGACGGCAAGACCATGGTGGATCTGCGCCTTGCCAACGCAAGACGCCTTGTCTCTCTCAATGTCCCGGCGGAGAACATCGACATCTCGGCGGAGTGCACCTTCTGCAGCCATGACAAATACTGGTCCCACCGCTATACCAGGGGCGTGCGCGGCTCCCAGGCGAGCATCATCATGCTCTGAGGTGGCGGCATGAGAAAGAAAAAGCTCCTGTGCCTGCTCCTCTCGGCGGCCCTCCTGTTTCTCACGGGCTGCGGCGGCCGCACCGCCGCGGACCCGGACTCCCTGATCCCCCGCTCCACCAAGGGCAAGGACGTGACCCGCGCCCGCGCCGTCGACGATGTTTTCTCCCTCAATTATAACGAGGACTACAGCTTAAACCCCATCCTCGCCACGAACCACTCCAACCAGCTCGTGTGCGATCTCGTGTACGAGAACATGGTGGAGCTCGACGATAACTTCAACGTCATCCCGAACGTCCTGGACGAGGGGCTTCCCAACGAGGACGCCACCTACTGGATCTTCAACATCGAGCCGGGCCACGTCTTCCACGACGGGACCCCCGTCACCGGCCAGGACATCCGCTACTCGCTGGAGCGCGCCGTCGCCACCCAGGACCGCTACAAGGGCCGCTTCGCAAGCTACCAGGGCTCCGGCTATGACGAGACGAAGTTCTACGTCACCCTCGGCATCGGCAACACTCAGTTTGCAAAGCTCCTCAACATCCCCATCATCAAGTCCGGCACCATGGACGAAAAGCCGCCCATCGGCTCCGGCCCCTATACCTACAACGAGGACAAGACCGCCCTCGTCGCCTATGAGGGCTATCCCGGGTATGAGGAGCTGCCCATCGACACCGTCCATCTCGTGAGCTACAACACCGCCGATGAGATCCTCTCCAACTTCGAGGACGGCCTCATCGACGCCGTCACAAACGACCCCTCCAGCTACACAAACCTCGGCTACTCCTCCTCCAATGAGATCCGAAACTTCAACACCACCAATTTCCACTACCTCATGTTCAACGAGGAGGGGATCATCGGGCGCTACAGCGGCTTCCGCCAGGCGATGCTCTACGCCTTTGACAGGCAGAACTTCGCCGTAAACCTCATGCACGGAAACGCCGTGGCCTCCGCCCTGCCCATGCACCCGGCCTCGCCGGACTACCCCGCGGACTACGCCGCGACGCTCGCCTACAATCTCGACACCTGCCGCGTCGTGCTCGAGAACGCCGGCATCCGCGACTATGACGACGACGGGATGCTGGAGTACATGTCGGGCTCTGCCCAGGATATCGACGTGAACCTCATCGTCTGCTCCGACTCCAGCGCGAAGACCGGCGTCTGCCGCCGCTTCGCCGCGGACATGGCCACCATCGGCCTCAAGGTCACCGTGCGGGAGCTGCCGTGGTCGGACTTTATCACCGCCCTCGAGGAGGGGGACTTCGACATGTACTACGGGGAGGTCAAGCTGCGAAACGACTTTGACCTCACGGAGCTTCTGGACCCGGACAGCGATCTCAACTACTCCCGCAGCACAAACACGGGCTACGTCACCATGATCAACAACTATCTCTCCTGCGCCGCGGCCCAGCGCATGGCGATCTACCAGCAGCTGTGCGAGTACATCAACGCAAACGGCGCCCTCATCGCCATCGGCTTTGAAAGCCAGCAGCTCATCGTCCACCGGGGCGTCATCCGCGGTCTCGCCCCCAACATCGGAAACCCCTTCTATAACTTCGCGCACTGGGAGATCATGCTGGACTGAGCGCGGCAACAAAAAATCCCCGGAGCATCCGGGGCGGAACTTGACAAGTGAACAGGTGCGGCGGTATAATATGCATATAAAAGGTGCTGCCGGTAAACGGCTCAGCTCCTAAAAGTGTTTTGAAGTAATCGCCGTACTTTTGGAAGGGGAACGGCGGTTACTTCTTTTTTGCCTCTATAAAAAGGCCGATGATACCGATAATCACCATGCAGAACTGAAAAAGCTCTGATAATGTAATCTGCATACGCATCACCCCTCCTTTCAGAGGGGCGAAAGAAGTCACCCCTCCGGGAATGGAGGAGCTTCACCGCCTACCGTTATGGCAGCACCCGGAGAAAGTATAGTAGAACCCCATCTTTTCGTCAAGCAAAAATGCAAAAATGCCGGAATAAAATCTGAATAAAACGAAAGGGAGAGAAGAACATGACAGACAGAGAACTTTTGTCGCGGGCGAAGGCGGCCTCTCTGAACGCCTACGTCCCCTATTCCCGCTTTGCCGTAGGGGCCGCCCTCGAGTGTACGGACGGCACGGTCTTCACAGGCTGCAACGTGGAAAACGCCGCCCTCGGCAGCACCATCTGCGCCGAGCGCACCGCCTGCTGCAAGGCGGTCAGCGAGGGCCACCGCGAGTTTCGCCGCATCGCCATCTATGCCGACAGCGAAAACTGGTGCACCCCCTGCGGGGCCTGCCGGCAGTTCCTGGCGGAGTTTTCGCCGGACATGGAGGTCCTGTGCGCCAAGGCCGGCGACCGCTATGTGAGCTACAAGCTGTCGGAGCTCCTGCCGCACACGTTCAATTACTGAGGCCGGAGCAGCGAGACCCCCGTCGCAGGGGCCGACGCCCTCGGCGGCCCGCGATGCGCAAATGTCCCCATATCATCGTAGGGGCGGGGCTTGCCCCGCGCGCGCAAACGTATCAATATGCAAAAAAAGTACGGCGATTTCGTAAAAATATTACGATTTCGCCGTACTTTGCTTTTTGCTGTTATATTGTACCGCCGGGCGGGGCAAGCCCCTACGGAACGGCCGGAGCTTTTATCAATCAAGCGGGATCTCGCAAAAGCCCACGGGGCGGATGTGCATGACGTGGCAGCTCCCCTCTCCGAAGACGGCCTCGATCTGGGTGCGGAAGCTCTCCAGCAGATCGTCCGGCACGAAGGCCTGCACCGTGCCGCCGAAGCCGCCGCCGTGGATGCGGAAGGCCCCGCGCCCGCCCAGCGCCCTCTCGCACAGGGCGAGGGCGACGGCCGCGGCCTGGTCCCGCGCGTTCCCGCAGACGGTGACATTTTGCAGGTACACCCAGGAGGAGCGCCCGGACTCGCGCACGAGGGCGAGGAAGCGGTCAAAATCGCCGCCGCGCAGGGCGTCCACGATCTGCTCGACCCGGCGGTTTTCATTGTAGATGTGCATCGCGCGCAGCACCGCCCGGTCGCCCAGCTCCTCCCGCAGGGCGGGGATCGCGTCGTAGAAGGCGCCCTCGTCTACCTCGCGCAGGACTTTTTTGCCGAAGTGGGCGCTCACGGCGCGCAGCTCCCCGGGGATTGCGGCATACTCGGCGGTGAGATCGGCGTGATCCGAGTGGAGATTGATCATGCAGAGACTGTGGTGCGCCGCGGCAAAGTCAAAGTCCACGGGCGTCACGGCGGGGTCCGCGGGATCGGCAAAGTCGATGGCGATGATGCCGCCCCAGGCGGAGGCCATCTGATCCATCAGGCCGCAGGGCTTGCCGAAAAAGACGTTTTCCGCCCGCTGCCCCATGATGGCGAGATCCTTCGCCGTGAGACTGCTGCCGCAGAAAAGGCCGTTGACCACCGCGCCGATGAGCACCTCAAACGCCGCCGAGGAGGATAGCCCGCTCCCCTGCAGGACGTTGGAGGTGATGCAGGCGTCAAAGCCGCCGACGGAGAAGCCGCGCGCCGCAGCCTCGGCGCAGATGCCGCGCACGAGCGCGAGGGTGGTCCCCTCCTCCCCCTTCACGGGGGCGAGCGTGTCGAGGGTGAAACGGATCATGTCATAGCCCTCGGACTTGACGTTCACGGTGTTTGTTCCGTTTGCCGCCGCCGCGGCCAGCATGTCCATGTCGACGGAGGCCGCCACCACCTTGCCGAGCTGGTGGTCGGTGTGGTTGCCGCCGATCTCGGTCCTGCCGGGGGCGGACCAGACGCGCGCCTGTCTGTCGCCGAAGAGGGTGTGAAACTCCCGCAGGAGGGCTTCGGTTCTCTCATCCATGGTGATATATCCTCCAAAGATTTTTCTCTGGAGAGAGCATACCGCGAAAGCCGGGGACTTGTCAACTGCTTTTCGCACCGTCCGGCTTAGGCTCCCCTTCGGCCATGCGGTAGCCTACGCCCACCTCGGTGAAGATGTAGCGCGGCCCCGCCGTGGGCGCTCCTGCCGACGGTGAGCTCGCCCCCGTGGGCGCGGACGATCTTCTCCTGGTGCTTGATCTGGGTCGTGAGCGTGCTGATGAGAATCGACACCACGAGCATCACCGCCATGGTGAGCGGGTAGCCGGGATAGGTGATGTCAAAGGCCCAGAAGGGGTAGGTGAAGATGTAGTTTACGCAGAAGGTCCCCGCGAGGGAGGCGAGGATCCCCCAGAGATAGCCGTCCGTCGTGCGCGCGACAAGCGCCACGGCCAGAATGAAGACGGCCATGGCAAAGGGGTTGTTGTCGTTGTTTACGCGCGAGAGCAGCATCGAGATCAAAATCGCCGCCGCCACAATGAGCACCAGCAGCGCCGGGTTCAGCAAGGTTTTCAGCACGCGTTTCATAGGCAAGACCTCCCCGGAGCTCCGCGCCGACTGGATGTAGAGGGCGAGACAGCCGACGATCACCAGGGCCTTGATGACAAGGCCGATGAGGATGCTCTTTTTGTTGGTTTTGTCCATGGTTTCAAACGGCTCGGGACAGCCGAACCAGAGGAGCTTTTCGTCCTCCTCCAGAAGCGCGCGCAGACTTTTTTCCATGAAGGACCCTTCTTTCTTGCTTTTATGAGCCCATTCTATCAGAAACAGCGTTAAGGCGGCGCTAAGATTGACGCCGCCGGAACGCGCGCGATATAATAGAAAAAAACGATCCCGGGAGGATACCGCCATGCTCACCGTGCGCCCGGACTTTTATGACAAATTTCACTGCCTCGCCTCGCGCTGCCGCCATAGCTGCTGCGTCGGGTGGGAGATCGACGTGGACGACGAAACGCTCGCGTACTATAACACGCTCGAGGGGCCCGTGGGGGATGCGCTGCGGGAGAGCATCGCCCTTGCGCCCGCGCCCCACTTTCGCCTCACGGCGGAGGAGCGCTGCCCCTTCCTGCGCCCGGACGGGCTCTGCCGCCTGATCCTCACCCTCGGGGAGGACAGCCTCTGCGACATCTGCGCCCTGCACCCCCGCTTTTATAACGAGCTGCCGGACCGCCTGGAGATGGGTCTCGGCCTCTGCTGCGAGGAGGCGGCAAGGCTTTTGACGGAAGGCGCGGGGCCGCTGCGCCTGCTCATTGACGACGACGGCGCGGGGGCGACCCCGCCCTCTCCCCTGCTCCGGCGGCGGGAGGAGATCTTCGCCCGCCTCGCGGACACTGCCCGCCCGCTCACGGCGCGCATGGAGGGGGCGCTCGCCCTCTGCGGAGAGGCGCTCCCGCCCTTTGAGCACAGAGAGGCCGCCCGCTTTCTCCTCACGCTCGAGCGCATGGAGGAGAGCTGGACGGCGCTGTTGGATACGCTTGCCGCGGCGCCCGGGGAGGAGCTTGAGCCGCGCTTGTCGGAGGAGCGCTATATGCGCCTTGCCGCCTATCTCGTCTACCGCCACGTTACCGGGGCGGGGTCTGAGCGGGAGGAGGCGCGCCTTTTGCGCTTCTGCTTTTTCGCCGTGCGCCTCGTCTGCGCGCTCGAGCCCTACAGCCCGGACGCCCTGCGCCTTTTCTCGGCGGAGATCGAGTACTCGGACGAGAACGTGGAAAAGCTCTGCGCCTGGCTCGCTACACATTCTTCCAGAGACGGATGACGCCGCGCTCGTTGAGGCGGATGAGCACCATGAGCCCGAGCGGGAAGAGGAGCATCCCGCCCACGCCGCCGACGCGCCAGCCCACATACACGCTCAAAAGCGAGGCCAGCGGGTCGAGCCCGATCTGATCGCCGAGGAGCTTTGCCTGGGCCGCGCTCCGCGTGAGCTCCGTGACGCCCCAGCAGAGCAGCAGCCCCAGCCCGCGCCGCGTCCGTCCGAGGAGCAGGCAGCCGAGCGCCCAGGGCAGCAGCACCACCCCCGTGCCGAAGACCGGCAGCGCGTCGATGAGCGCCGTCACCGCCGCGAGCGCAGGCGCGCCCTTCACCCGCAGGAGGCTGAACGCGCCCAGAAGCTCAAAAAAGCACAGGCCCATCAGCATGAGTTGGGAGCGCAGAAGCCCGCCGAAGCCGCTTTTGAGATCGGCGCCCAGACCCTCCAATCGCTCCCGCAGCGCCGCCGGGAGCTGGGCCAGGAGAAAGGCGTTCACCGTGGGGAAGGCGGCCGAGATGAAATAGGTGCCGAGTCCCGCCGTCACGAGAAAGAGGAGGGTGTCGGGGCTTGCCTGGGCCGTGCGGGACAAGAGCGACACAAGCCCCCGCGACAGCTGCCCCGGCAGGGCGGCGGCGCTCTGTCCCAGGGCGGAGAGCGTGCGCTCCAGAAGCTCCGCCGTCGGGGCGGGGGCCGCGTGGATGCGGGAGACGACCATCGCCTCCAGCGCGCCGAGACGAAGCCCCAGGGCCTCCATCAGGGTGGGCAGCTCCCGCGTGAGGGCTGTCGCCGCGCTGAGACCCCGGGAGATGAGGGCCGAGAGACCCCAGAGGACAAGCCCCAGCGCCGTGAGCGTGCAGAGCGCCGCCGCCGCGCCGCGCCGCCAGCGGCGCCGCGTGAGAAAGCCCACCGCGGGCTCCAGGAGCGCCGCGAGCACCCAGCCCGCGAGCAGCGGCGCCGTCCAGGGCAGCAGAAAGCGCCCCGCGAGATACAGCGCCCCCGCCCCCACCATGAGGCCGAGTCCCGCCAGGATGAGCTTTACGGCGCGCTCCGGCATCCTGCCGCCCCCCCTTTTAATAAGATACACAGAGTATGCCCGACGGCGCGCAAAATCAAACGCCGGCGCGTCACCGCCCGTCCGTAGGGGCCGATGCCCTCATCGGCCCGTGAGGCTGCGATCCGGTACAATCGTACCACGATCCAGAAATGTTCCCACATCACCGTAGGGGACGGCGCCCTCGACGTCCCGTAAAGACGTCCCGTAAACCCGCGTCGCGGTACAAGCGTATCACGCTGTGCAAATGTTCCCCTGTCACCGTAGGGGAGGGGCTTGCCCCTCCCGCGCGGGGGAAGCGGCGTTTTTGCTCTGCGCCCGGGCGAATGCGCAAAACCGACATCGTACCGCCGGGACGTCGAGGGCGCCGTCCCCTACGGATTTTCTCTAACCTCCCTTTGGAAAAAGGGAGGGGGACCGCTTGCGGTGGAGGGATGAGGGATCGATCCCTCAGTCATGGCCTCGCGGGGGATCGGCCATGACAGCTCCCTTTCGCAAAGGGAGCTTAGAGGCGTAGGGGCCGATGCCCTCATCGTCCCGCGCGGAGGAACCGACGTTTTTTCCCTGTTTTTCCAGAAGCGTGGATTGACAAGCCGCCCCCGGGGATGATAAAATTTTCGCAAGGGTAATTGAAAAACCCACAATTAAAAAGGAGGAAGCATATGAAAAAATTCCTGTCCCTGCTGCTGGCCGCGATGATGCTGCTGGCGCTCGCGGTCCCGGCCTACGCCGAGGCGCAGACCGCAACCGGCACCGGCGCCGGTATTGACGGCGATGTCGTCGTCGAGGTCACCGCCGACGAGAACACCATCTACGCGGTCAACATCCTCGAGCAGAACGAGACCCCGGGCATCGGCTCCGTCGCCGTGGAGAAGCTCCCCGGCGCGATGGTCGAGGCAAACTCCATTGAGGTCGACGGCATCACCGGCGCGACCGTCACGAGTACCGCCATCAAGACCGCCGTCACCGAGGCGCTCACCGCCATGGGCTTTGATCCCGCCGCCTACCAGGGCGCGGCAGACGCTCCCGCCGAGGCCGCCGAAAAGGCCGAGACCGAGCTCTCCTGCGACGTGGTCGTCATCGGCGCGGGCGGCGCGGGCATGACCGCCGCCATCACCGCGACCGATGCCGGCGCGAGCGTGATCGTGCTCGAGAGCACCTCCATGCCCGGCGGCAACTCCGTCCGCTCCACCGGCGGCATGAACGCCGGCCCCACCGAATGGCGCAACCAGAACGAGTTCAAGGAGGCCGCCGGTGTGGAGGCCACCCTGAAGAAGGTCGCAAACTACCCCGACAACGCGCGCATCCAGGAGCTCGGCAAGATCGTCGAGGAGCAGTGGGCCGCCTACCAGGCCGATCCCCAGGGCTACTTTGACACCGAGGAGCTCTTCCAGCTCGACACCCTCATCGGCGGCGGCGGCAAGAACGACCCCGCCCTCGTCAAGAAGCTCGTGGAGGAGAGCGCCGGCGCCATCGACTGGCTCGACTCTCTCGATCCCGCCATCATCCTGCACAACGTCGCGGCCTTCGGCGGCGCGTCCGTCAAGCGCATCCACCGCCCCGTGGACGAAAACGGCAAGACCCTCTCCGTCGGCGCTTACGTCGTCCCCCTCCTGCAGGAGAACCTCACGAAGCGCGGCATCCAGCTTCTGACCGACACCCCGGCCATGAAGATCATCGTCGATGAGAGCGGCGCCGCCTGCGGCGTTGTGGCCGAGAGCGCCGACACCGTCTACACCATCTACTCCAAGGCTGTCGTCATTGCCTCCGGCGGCTTCGGCGCGAACAACGACATGATCGCCTCCATCCGCCCCGAGCTTGACGGCTTCATCACCACCAACGCCCCCGGCATCCAGGGCCAGGGCATCCAGATGGCCCAGGCCGTCGGCGCGGACACCGTGGACATGGCCGAGATCCAGCTCCACCCGACCGTCCATGTCGAAGGCACGAGCGCCGTCCTCATCACCGAGGGCCTGCGCGGCGACGGCGCCATCCTCGTCAACCAGGAGGGCCTGCGCTTCTTCGATGAGGTCTCCACCCGCGACAAGGTCAGTGCAGCCGAGTTTGAGCAGACCGGCGGCTACGCCTGGCTCATCGTCGACAGCCGCATGTCCGACGCCTCCAACGTCATCCAGGGCTACATCAACAAGGGCTACGCCGAGAGCGGCGAGACCTGGGAGGCCCTGGCCGAGGCCATCGGCGCCCCCGCCGACGTGCTTGTTGACACCATGGCCAAGTGGAACGCCTGCGTCGAGGCCAAGGAGGACCCGGACTTCAACCGCGTCTCCTTTGCCAATCCCCTTGACCAGGCCCCCTTCTACGCCATCAAGGTCCAGCCCGGCGTCCACCACACCATGGGCGGCATCAAGATCAACGACAACGCCGAGGTCATCAACACCAACGGCAACGTGATCGCCGGCCTCTTCGCAGCCGGTGAGGTCACCGGCGGCGTGCACGGCAACAACCGTCTCGGCGGCAACGCCGTGGCCGACTTCACGATCTTCGGCCGCATCGCCGGTCAGAACGCGGCGTCCTACGCCGCGGGCAGCCTGGCCGCCGCAGCGTAAAGCACAAAGCAAAGGGGCTGTGAAGAAAATCAATTGACGCCGTAGGGGGCGGCCTCCCGGACGCCCCGCGCGGTACAGCCTGAAAAAACAAAAAAGCCTTCGGCGAAAAGGTACACACCATGGTACGAATTCGCCGAAGGCTGATTCTTTTTTACGCTTTCCTCGCCGGGCGGTCGAGGACGCCCGCCCCTACGGCGTGGACGGTAAGTTCATGCGTCGTAGGGGCCGATGCCCTCATCGGCCCGCAAAGCTGCGATCCGGCACAGGTGTACGGGGATGCGAAAACGTCGCCGCCTGTCCGTAGGGGAGGGGCTTGCCCCTCCCGCGCGGGGGAAAATGACGTTTTTCCTCCGCGCCCGGGCGAATGCGTGAACCGGCATAGTACCGCCGGGCGGGGGGGCCCCGCCCCTACGGCGTGGACGGGCGTTTTTCCGCGATACGCATGTTTCCGATGGGGCAGCATTTCGGGTTGATCCGGGGATCGACCCCTGCGGTTCTGCTTTTTTACAGCCCCTTTTTCTATGCAAGCTGTGATTGTTTTGTGACGGAAGGCATGATAAAATACAGGTGAGCATAAAACAGGAAAGGAGCAACAAGCATGAGCGAGAATAAAAACCAGGTAAAGGACGGCGCGCTGGAGGAGGTCAGCGGCGGCAAGCAGAACACCGCCCCGTGCGAGTGCCTCTTCTGCAGAAACTGGATCACCCCCGAGCTTCGCGGCGGCAAGCCCTTCTGCCCCGTCTGCGGGATGCAGGTCGGCGGCACCCTCAACGGCGGCAAAATCTGAAACAAGAGCGTCAAGGGACTGCCTCAAAACGGAGCAGCCCCTTGGTTTTTTCTGTTTCGGTAGAAAACCGACCGTTCTTGTGCTATACTGACCGCCATAAGCTGCGCGCCTGCCATGAGGCGGTATCCATTTCTGTGCAAAACACAAGGAGAGTCCAGGTATGAAAAATTTTTATGAACCGTTACTGTACTTGTCCACACCGGAGCATCCCAACACGATGGGGGTGCTTGCCGTTTTGAAGGAGGCGGTGGACGGAGAGCTCCTGCGGGAGGTTGTGGAGGAGCTGCGCGTGCGCTTTCCGTACTTTTACGTGAAGGCTGCGCCTCGCGGGAACGACCTGTTTCCCGTGCCGAATCCGCTGCCCATGACGGTGCGGGGCACCTGGGCGCCGATCAGGCTGAACGCGGAGGAATCCAATGACCATCTTGCCGCCTGGAAGTTTGAGGGAAAGCGCCTCGCGTTTGAAATCTCCCACTCCCTTACGGACGGCGCGGGGGCGCTCCCCTATGTTAAAAGCGCCCTGTATCTCTATCTCTCCCGCAAAACCGGGCGGCGCTTTGACCCCTCGGGCTTCCGCCTGCCGGGAGACGAGATCCCGGAGAGCGAGACCGGCAACCCCTTTGCGCAGCTCGACATCGACGGGGCGGAGGCGCCGCTGTATCAAAAGGAGGGCGTGAAGGATTTCTTTCGCCTGAACGACGGGGCGGATTTTGATGCGCGCATGACGTACCTGAAGCTGCCCGAGGCGCAGCTCATGCGGTATTGCAGGGATTTTGACGGGAGCCCCAACGTCTTTTTTGCCGTCATGCTCGCAAGGGCGGCGAGGCGCTGCGACCCCGCAAGCGACAAGACCGTCAGCGTCGCCGTTGCGATCGACCACAAGGCCATGCTGGGAAACCGCGACAACTACCGCATGTTTGCCAATGTTGTCGAGCTGGACTTTCCGAAGAGCAGGCCGCTTGACGACTTGATGAAGTCCTGCACCGTCGCGCGCGGGCAGGTGATGCTGCAGGCGCAGCCGGAAAACTCCCTCTGGGCCATGAAGCAGCGAAAGGCGCTCTACGCGAAGCTGGACCAGCTCCCGCTGGAGGCAAAGCTCGGCGTGATGGCAAAATCCGCCGGGAGCGTGAGGTGGAGCTTCTCCGTCTCCTACGCCAACAACAGATCCTTCGGCCCGCTGGACCCGTATATCGAAGAGCTCTATATGCTGACAGAACCCGGCGTTTCCGACGTGATCTGCGAGATCGCCTGCATCAACCGCAGCTTTTTCCTGGCCGTCGGCCAGAATTTTTCCTCTGACAGATTCATGGCCGCGTTTCTGGACGAGCTTGCCGCCATCGGCCTCGACTGCGAGGTGACCGGCAGGGAGCCCCTGCGCCTGTGCGGACTTGAGGCATACAGTACCACAGTTTCATGAGCGACAAGGCGGTTTGCCGGCGTTGGGCAATCTCCTTTCAAAAATGCCTCCCCCAGCCGCTTGCGGCCGGGGGAGGCAAGCCTATTACATTCCGATCAGATCGAAGTCCTCGAAGCTCACGGTGAGCGTGGCGTCGTGCTTCGGGTTCGGGTACTTGACCAGCACGGCGCGTTTGGACTGGCTGTAGTACCAGCCCTCAGCGGCTCCGTCAAACTTGCGGCGGTTGAGGTAATGCGGAAGTTTCCGCTCGCCGAGAGCCACCCAGAAGGGGCTGCGGTCCTTGCGGATCATCTCCACCGTGACGGTCTCAACGAAATCGGTGTAGCTGCCCTCGGACCGGAAGGCGACCTTCACGACGCTCTCGCCGGTCATGGCGATCTCCGTCCTGCGGCAGACGCCCTTTTTAAAGTCGTTCGTGACCCCGTCGTCGTCGTAGAGCGTGTAGGAACTCTCCTTGCCGGGGGCGAGGATCAAATGCAGGGCGGTGGTGTGGTCGCGCTCCATGCTCATGAGCTGGTTATCCGCCATGGGGATGATCGCGCCCTCGCGGATGAAGAGCGGGATGGTGTCGAGCGCGACGGGCACCTCGATGGTCTGCCCGCCCTCGCAGCAGGCAAACTTGTCGTTCCAGTCGTACCAGCGGCTGCCGGCGGGGAGATAGACCTTTCTGGTCTTCGCGCCCGGCTCGAGGACGTTCGCCACCAGGATATCGCGGCCATAGAGGAACTCAAAGCTCTCGTCATAGACCCGCTCGTCGTTCTGAAACTCGTACACCAGCGCGCGCATGATGGGGGCGCCGGTGAGACTCGCCTCGTACTCTGCCGAGTAGAGGTAGGGCGTCATGCGGTAGCGCAGGAGGATCGCGTCCCGGATCAGGGGCGCGGCGTCGCGGAACATCCAGGGCTCGGTGACGGTGTTGTCGTTGGAGGCGGAGTGGATGGAAAAGCGGGGCTGGAAGATGCCGTTCTGCACCCAGCGGACAAAGAGCTCCTCGCTCGGGGCGGGGCCGGCAAAGCCGCCGATGTCCGCGCCCTCGTTGGGCTGGCCGGAGAGACCCATGCCCGTGATGATGGGGATGTTGTACTTGAGACTCTTCCAGCTCGTGTAGTTGTCGCCGCACCAGGTCTGGGCGTATTTCTGGATGCCGGAGCTGCCGCTGCGGCAGACCACGTAGGGCCGCGCGTCGGGGTTGTGCTCCTCTACGGCCTCATTGCCGAGCCGACACATGATGGTGCACATGAGGGGCTTGAGCTGCCCGATGGTGCCGCCCTTGCCGTCAAAGTCCACCCTCGCGTCCTTGTCGAGGAGGCTGTCGTACTCGCAGTTGTCGTCCCAGATGGAGTCGGTGCCCACGTCGATGACGTTCTTGATGAGGTAATCCTTCCAGGCTCTGCGCGCTTCGGGCCTCGTGTAGTCCCAGAAGGCGCCGTCGCCGCCCCACCAGGAGCCGACGGCATAGGCGTCGGGATTTTCACTGTCCCGGACGAAGACGCCTTTTTTGTTGAACTCGTCAAACCAGGGGTGGCTGAGCAGAATGCCGGGCTTGACGTTCGGCACGTTCTGCGCGCCCTTTTCATTCATGGCGGCAAAGTAGGCGCGGGGATCTTTGAAGCGCTCGGTGTTCCAGGTGAAGACACAGCGCTTGCCGTTGACGCTTGTATAGCCGGAGGAGAGGTGGAAGCCGTCGATGGGGAAGCCCTCCTCCTTGACGGTGTCGATGAAGTCGAGGACCGCGTCGTCGCTGTCCTTCTCAAGCTCGGGGTAGTACATGCTGGAGCCCTGGTAGCCCAGCGCGCGCTTCGGCAGCAGGGCGGGGCGGCCGGTCAGGAGCGTGTAGTTGTCCACGATCCGCTTGAGCGTACTGCCGCCCAGGAGAAAGAGGTCGATGTCGCCGCCGTCGGCCTGCCAGTAGGTGTAGCGCGGCCAGTAGTTGGACTTCTCCTTGCCCATGTTGAACACGGATTCATAGAAGTTGTGGTAGAACAGGCCCACGGCCTTCTTCGTCTCGCGGCTGAGGCGGATATAAAACGGGATGTGCTTGTACAGGGTGTCCATGAGCTCGGCGTCATAGCCCATGGCGTCGGTGGCGCGCTCGCGCAGGAAAGCCTTGTTCTTGTTGAGCGCCCCGCCCTTCTCGCCGAAGCCGTAAAAGCAGTCTTCCTCCGCCATCCGGCTGTAGGCGGTGACGCGCTTGTTGGTGTCGAGCGTGAAGGGCGCGCCCGCGAGGGTGGCGTAGAGCTCGGCGCCCTCCCGGTCATAGAGACGCAGGCACAAAGGGTCGCGGTCCAGCTCAAGGCGCAGGGCGGCAGACTCGAAAACGAGGGTCTTCTCCCCCTCCGTGAGCTTCGGCTCCACGGGGGCAAGGCGCACGCGCTGGCCCTCAAACAGGGGGTCGAGACGGTCTTCCCAGACGGTGGTCATGAGAATATAGGATTCCTCGGCCAGCTCCTTATCGAAGGAGACGCGCACGCGCGCGATCTCGTCGGTGACGAACACGACCTTGAGATCGGCGCAGTTGGTATGGATCAGGGTATAGCCGTCCCGCTTTTCGCAGCCGGTGATTTTTTTGCAAAGTTCCATGGAGTTGCTCCTTATGACAAAATCCGGACATTATAACGCTGAATAGCCCCTGGACTGAATCGTTTCGGTCTATTTATAATATACAAGGGGATAGCTGTCAATTTCTTTTTATAGCGAAGCACAGGTCCGCAGGGCTTGCATTCTTTCGCCACTGTGATACTTCTGCGATGGTTTGTGTGTTATGCTTAACCCGTACTTGAGAGACAGGTACGGAAAATAAAAAAACAAACACCATCAAATATAAAAAACAAAGGAGATCACAAAAATGAAGAACATTGAAAATATGAACGCACTGGGCGATATGGAAATGGCAGCAGTTGCCGGCGGCATGATCTGGCCCGGGATTCCTCCCCTTGACCCGTTCAATCCTCTGAATGAGAATCGTCCGCTCCCGTTCCCCCAGGACCGCCGGGGCAGCAAGATTCCCCTCATTATGAAGCGCGATACCTGGGAGTACGTTTGATTCGATTCCTGAAAATGGGAAAACCTGCGCTGACATAGCGGGAACCATGCGAAAAGGAGATTACAGCAATATCAGATACAACAATCCCCCGCCGGATGGCGGGGGGTTGTTGTATGTCTAATCTTTACACGAAAGATACCGCCCGCACATACCAAAACGGAGGTCCCCCGTGAGACCTCCGTTTTGGAAAGGAAGAAGGACACAGCGGATATGCAGTTTTCGCGGCTCTTACGCAAACCGCGGAAACGGAATGGAGCTGGGTTCTTCTGACGTGTCTAATCTTTACACTAAAGATGCCAGAATAGTGCTATCAAAAGCCACTATTAATATCTATCTATAGTTTTAGTTTAAAGAATCCTATGCAGCTATATACCCGTTATCTATTAGTTTAATAATTGCAGAATCTATTCTAGAGTCCGTATATTTAGTACCCTTAAGTTTCTTTACTCCAGCTTTTATTTTTTCTTTGTCTTTTATACTCAAGTATACATATAGAGCGGTTGCAATTAATTCAAGTTCGCTGGGAGACTCTTTGCCAAAAGTCGTAACTACTCTATTGACTGTTTCGTTGGAATATTTTTCAACAGCAGAACGATCATTAACTGAAATAAAATGATCCATTGGCGTATAATCAATTTTTAAAACGCCCTCATCACACAGCTCCCGAACTGCAAAGTCCAAATCTGCACTATAAGGACCATAAAAATGGATTCCAAAATCGCAACCTAAATCTACATGTTTTGCTTCAATAAGAAACACTATTTTCTGAAGAGTTTTCTTACAGGGCGCCCCATTAATCTCAGTTATCTTTTCAACAACATTAACAATTGCATTATTATTTACCATAATTATCCTCCATGTCCGGTACCGTCAACTTAAATATTTCCTTTAAAAATTTCTTCAATTCTCTGTAAAACTGAATCCTTTATTTCACGGTCGGCATAAATCCTGTTGATACTGATAGGTCTAACAATTGAATCCAAAATAATTGATTCTTCCATTAAATTTGTGATTGAACTCGTTTTTTCATCCAGAATCATAATACCTTTTCCGCTATCATCATTTGCATTTAGTAAAACTGGGCTAAGTTTATGAGCAGCCTTATCAACGCTATCGTATAATACTCGATCTCCAAAATCTTTCTGCAGAAGGTTGAACACAAGATAAGTACTTATTTTTTCTGCCTTCTCGGCATGCGCTTTCGATTCGAGAACACATGTCATAATTTTTCTGTTTCTATAATCATTAACATCGGGGTTATCTGAGCTGGCAAAAAGATTAATAACTCGAACATCATCCCACTTTAGATATTCATGAACATCTTCTGGATACTTTCCACCTGGCAGAACAGTCTTAAGGCTTTTTACCAGCGATTTATCTAAATATCTTCTCGTCTTATGGAAATATACCTGAATAAACATAAAATATCGAGCTAAAATGAACTCTTCAAGTGCTTGAACGCCTCCTCGCTCTATAGCAAGCTGTAATTGATTGTCGTGTTTATAGGCTGTGAGTGTCGAAACAAAACGACCCAAATCATATTTACCGTATGAGACACCACAATAAAGGGAATCTCGAAGGAGATAGTCCATTTTATCGCAGTCAAGTTCACCATCCATGAAACTCTTTAAGAAAAGAAAGTCTGGAACGATAAACTTCTCGTTGGTAATATCTTTGCCGTCGTATATCATCCAAACCAGTTCCGGAGTAATGTCGTAAGCTTCACCATACTGTTGTTTAAATTTTTCGCCAATTGCCCTGATATAATCTGAAATCTCTGTTTCACAAATGATTAGCTTTGTGAAGTCTTCGTGTTCCTGTCCTTGTTCAAACAGTTCTTCCGAGGCGTGGGAAAATGGAGCATGTCCCAGATCATGAGTTAACCCTATTATGCGAAGAATCTGACGATACCATGCTATTTTTATGTTGTTTTCTTCAGGGTCATCGGAAAAAAGGTTGGGTTTCTTTTTCGTAATCGAATCAAACACGCGAGAAGTGAGGTGCATGACACCAATAGAATGTCCAAACCGTGTATGCTCTGCGCCATGGTATACTAGATAAGTAGTTGCAAGTTGGTGAATATTTCTCAAACGTTGAAAAGGGGTAGAATTAACAATCTTTAGTTCATCTTCTGATATTTCGATAAAGCCGTGAACTGGGTCCCTAAACTGATACATGAGCAGTTCTCCTCTATCCAGATTATTGTCTGTAATTGCCCAGCTTCAAATAGACATTATATTTTAGCAATTTTTCTTAATCCTTGCAATACCAAAGCGCATTTTTTCTATGAATTCTATGAAGTTGGTTTAAGAATTATAAAGGTGCCAGTCGCCGTTAATCGTTTTAGTAAAGCTTAAGTCAGCCGGAAATATCGGTAGTTTTTAATCTTTGACTGAAGCTTCAGCGTTATGTCAGCAGCCTAGTGTTCACAACAGCTCTATACACAGCTCACAGCGGCGGGGTCAGGAAGTTTGCCTCGCTCAGCGGGAAGCGCCTCAAGGTTTTGTAGGATAGCGCAACGGGAGAGGCGTAAAAAGGATTTCTCCTTATCTGTCCCTTTGAACGCTACCATTCCAGCCTCATAAGCCAGCATTTCTCCTTTGAGACTGAAATGCCGTAAGAAATGATACCAAAGAGAATGGTTAATTCCAGCAGTCAGCAACCGCTTCAGTTCCTCACGTAGTACGCAATACAAGCTAGAGGGAATTTCACCCATGAACAGGAGAAGGATGACGCCGAGCAGGGCACAATCATTCCCTCCTGTCTTGACATCTTCATAGTGTGAAGCGGCAAAGCCTGCCAAGCATCGCAATTCTTTCGTTTCGACATGGTCAAAGATATATGGCACGAGCGCATAAGCCTCGATATACGGGCCACCCAACTTGCAAAGCGCCTCGAGTCGTTCGATAATTGCGCGCGTGTAATATTGAACAAGAGAGCCTAAAGCAAATTGAGGCAGACCAGTGGGATAGGTAAGTCCGTCGGAGGCAAGCTTTGAGACCGGCGTCTCCGCAAATGCTTGTAAAGCAAAAGCTGCTTTTCCCCAATCGCTAAAACATGCAGAAAATCGACGCAAGATAGCAGTACGGGAGGCGTCTGGAAGGGAGTATTGATGACGAATACCAGATATTTGAATTGTATGATTACAAATCTTATCAAAGAACACAGGAAAGTCTTGGTCTCCTGGTTCAAGAGAAAAAATATCTATATTCTTCCATGCATTGATGGCAGACAGCGCCTCATAATCCTGTTCTTTCAGAGCAAGAATGATTTCGGCTTCCCTCTCCCTATAGTGCTTGATCTCCTCCTCGTTATAACGCCGTTTCAGCGTCGCGGAACTTTCTCTCGCCTCCAAAGCCTCCGCTAGCTCCCGTAGCAGCCAATCTTGCTCCCTCAGAACGAAGAGGAAGGCACGCCGCAGCCCGTCTGACAGGTGCTCCGTGGCCTCTATCAGGTTTCCAATACGTTCCGCACATGGCATAAGCCGGAAAGCCGCCAGTGCCGAAAGCTCCTCAAAGCCTTGTTCAATAAAGAGCTTTTCGAGAGATACCCAATCCGGCATTTCTTGTGGAACCTGAAAACATGTTCTGAAATATATCTCATTCGCCTTGCCCTCTTCAGGCTTTTCGCCCAATGCTTTATAGACAGAACGGAGAAAGGCATCTATATCCGTCAGTTCTCTTGGACTTGAAAAATAATAGAACGCACAATAGTCAATAAGTATCCAATATACTGCCCAGCGTTTTACCTCTTTGGGCAGTGTCTTACGATTCTCAACTGTGCACGTCCAGTCGATTAACCTCCTCGCTTCTTTGGAATCAAAATTATAGTACCTCGCATGGCATTCCGTCACCCAATAGAGAGTTTGCCGAAGCAACTTCGGCCCGAGTCCTTCCACGCGGCAACGCAAGAGATTATCCATTGTATCGTGCGTCGGCAAGAGCAGCTTATCCGAGAGTTCCTCTAGTTGATCTCGGACTTCCACATTCCCGTCTTGCGCTACTTTCCAAAGGAGGGCAAAGGCCACTTCATTGGGATCTTTTGTTTCGCGCAGACGTGGGATCGCATATTCCCTTATAAGACGCGTCAACAGAGTAGGCGGCAGTTTCAAAAAGTTCTCGAGTGGCGAAACGTTAGGATTATCCCAAGCCAGAAGCGTTGCGGTCAACTCAAGAAAACGATCCTGTCCGCGCCTACGCTCAAAAAGATTGTCACAGAGCAGATCAAGCGCAAGGCGGGAACCGGGGAGTGTGAGCTGACAGGCTGTTTGCTTTGGGGGTTCAACTCCTTTTTCTCCATTGTTCCTATGACAAATTGAAAAAATAACGTCGTTAGCGCTTTGAATGCCGGCCTTCGAGAACGAACCTGCAACAAAGAGGAAAACATTACGCCAGTAGGCGCTGAGCGAGATCGCTCGTAACGTGTCATAGCGCTCCTCCATATCCTCGATCCGCAGCAGATATTTTGCGGCAAAGTATTCCTGCAGAGAGCGCAGTGGAAAGAGTACGCAGCTCTCATTGTCGACAGTTGTTGTCAATGCAAAGAAGGGAAGGCGCTCGGTCATAGCCCAAAGCAAGTCGTCTGCTTTTGCCTCCAGCTCGCCTTGCCATTTCTCGGCCGTAAGATAGGCATGAATCAACGCGCGACAGCGCGAAAGTGAGAGCTCTGCAGCCGCGTTTTTCGCTGTTTCAGACTCTCTCTGGAGCAGATAGGCAATCTGCTCGTGAAGTTCGTCGATCCACACGTTATCTCCCTCGTACAGGTGAGGCAGCAGTTTTTTTTGCTGTTCACGTCGGATCACTGTGCTACAGTATTCCTGAAACAGCTCATAGCGTCTTGTCGGCGGGGTACTTCCAGATTTGACCAGCAAGACGAGGATCGAGGTATAGAGGGGTGTCACCATGAGTTTTGCGATCAGCGGATCGTCCAGCGATTTTTCCAGAACCGCACGATATCCCTCACGCAAAGCGCGATCGGGTTCCAAATATTGTAGCAGCCGGTCGACATAGCTCATGCAGAGTGACGGGGACATGTCCCGTAGTTCTATATGGCGGAAAAGGCGTTGAGAAAAGGCCTCGTCATAGCCTTGTGGACGCGAAGTGCATATAACCAGACTGTCACAGCGAGTCTCTGTCAGATCCTGTGTAAGAAAGGTACTAATGTGCCCGAGCAGTTCCTCTCGGTTGGAGGAAGCAGGAACCTCATCCAGCCCGTCGAAGATAAAAATCCAAGAATAGCTCTTGAAAAGCTCCCGAAGCTGTGGGAGAGACACTGTGCCCTCCGCATCATCCCGGATCTGCGAGATAAAATAATGTAGGACGGAGCCGTTATCCCCTTCCTGTCGTTTGCCCAGCCAGGACGCGTAATCCTTCAGTCGGATAAGCAACGGAAAGCGCTCACAGTTTGGTCTTTGAATACCTATCTCCCTGGAGTAGCCCCGCGCACTTTCAACCTCAGGGCAGTAGTGCTCCAGCAACGCAGCACGATAAAGCTGACAGATATATTGGCAGAGCGTCGATTTGCCCTGTCCAGCACTGCCGATCAGAACGAGGTTGTTCTCCGGTACCGTGCTGCGTGTCTCAACTGTGTTCTGTGTGTCACGTGGGTGTGGTCGGTCTCCAAGCTCGAGAATTGCAGCGGCGAGCCCGTCAAGCATGCGCTGGTCTCCGTTGCGCTCGATGGCTTCCATATCGGTATAGACGTGACGCACATCAATCCGGTTATCAAGGGCACCAGCCTGCTCCAGCCTGACCGGAGCCTCCGCTTGGAAACGTTGCCGGACGTGCTCCATCAGGTTCTGTAGCGGCTCAAGTTTCAGCTGTTGCAGGTAATCACAAGCGTCCGCCAGTATATCACTCGGCGTCAGAAATGCAGCATAGCGGCGAGCAACCTCCGGATGCGCGTCCAGCAGGGCACGGATTTCGTCAGCACCAAGGACATAGATATGTGGAATCAGCGTTCTGTACTTGTCGACAAAATCATCCGCCTTGTCCTTCACGCCGCCTTTTGCCGGCGTGAGGATCAAGTTAGTAAAGAAGAGCCAGGTTTCAGGAATAAATTCTGGTTCACTCTTTGCTTTTTTAGCAAAACCGCTTAGCTCTTTTTTTAATTGCCCCCGCAGCCAATCCCAGTCTTTCGCGCTTCCATCCGGTTTTTTGAATTTTGCCTGCACAATAGTTCTGCCCAGCGCCTCTACGCCGTTGCAGATTTCATAATGTGCGTCCTTAATCAACGCCTCGCGCTGTCTGTCTGGGCCATCGCCGTAAATCTCAACCCGGATGCCGAACAACGTCATCATCAGGGTCTGGATCAATTTTTCAAAGCCTTCCGGACCGAGTCGTTCCAATTCATGTTTCATTTGCTTTCTATCTCCCTCGTTATCTATTATGTTTGTATTATCATACCTTGTGAGACAGAATTCGTTAACTTTTGATTGAAAACAAGTACTGTATTGTAGCTGCTTGCAAATGATTCTTCTGATATTTTCCAGTATTCAGCATACAGGCGGGCTGATTCGGTCGCACAAATTTTGCAGAAATTCTGCACGTTCTCTGCGTTGTTCATTTTTCCCAACAATTGCAGTGTTTCCACAGCCTCCAAAGTATTTCTACTGCACCTCATTTGGCGTGGTTAACGGTGGCTCTTTTTTCATTAATCGACAGATAATTAGGAATTATCCTTCATATATGATCTTTATTATAACATACATTCAGAGAAACGCCACCCATTTTCTTTCGCATTTCCCAAATTAAGATAAGTTCATACGGCTTGTTTGCATTTTAGCGTTTCACTTTGTTGGTCTGTGTGATCCAATATAATTTGAGTTTGGCAAATTTGGGGCTAATTCATTGCTCCATCCGCTGCTTTATCTCTATCCCGCCGTGCAGGCAGACCAGGATTTCTTCAGCGGAGAGGATTTTGACCCAATCCACCAGCTGGCGGATCGTGGACTCCTCCCAGACTGTGATTTTGGAGGAACTACTCTCCATCATCTTCACAGCCTGTTTGATGCGATGATCTGCCTCGCTTCCCGCCCGATGCGCTTCGATACCTTTGCGCTTTTCCTTCAGATTTGCCATCTCCTCGGCCAGTGTCCGGAAGCGTTCGGTATAGGATTCATCCCCAAAGTCACCCGCGGCCTTGGCCAGCAGGGTTTGAAATTCCTGCTCCAATTCCAGCAGACGTCTGGTGATATCTGCGAGACTCATGGCGCTGTCAAGCGCCGGGAGCAGCTCAATCTCCATGGCTCCGGCAATCTGATTAATCAGAATCCTCTTTTCACTCATGGCTGAGTTGAGCGCCGCGAGAATAGCGGCCTGCAATCTATTTTCATCCACAGTCGGTGAGTTGTGGCAGTATTTTGTACCATAGTCGAGGCGGCTAACGCAACGCCAGACGACACGCTTTTTCCCGTTTTTTGCCCATGTCGTGCGCTTATATCTGGTGCCGCATTCGCCGCAGTATACGCGGTCAGAAAGGGCATATTTGCTGGTATAACAGGATTGCCCGGTCGCCGCATTTTTGGAAGGACTGCGGAGAGCCACGCGCCGTGCCATCTCCGCCTGTACAGCATCGTAGGTCGCCCGATCTACAATGGGCGAGTGATTGTTTTGGACCAGGTACATAGGGCGTTCTCCATTGTTTTTGACTGCCTTATGCGTAATGCAGTCGGTGGTATAGGTCTTTTGCATCAGAACATCCCCGCAGTATTTTTCACTGGTGAAGATACCCTTGATCGAAGCATGTGTCCAGTCTCCGTTCCCCAGCGCATTCATAATGCCGCTATCCTTGAGCCAAGTTTGAATCTGACGGAGACTCGCGCCGGCGAGATACCGAGCATAGATTTCACGCACGATCTCCGCCTGCTCTGGGATGATCTCCGGCTTATCATCCGCGCCACGGCAGTATCCGTACAATTTTTTATATTGGATGCGGGTTTTGCCTTCCTTCATGGACTGCTGAACACCCCATCGGACATTGGCGCTGATGGATTCAACCTCCTGCTGGGCGAAAGCTCCATGAAGGGTAATCAGGAACTCGCTATCCTCCTGCATTGTATTGATGTTCTCCTTCTCAAATATTACCGCTACGCCCCAGCTTTTCAGCAAGCGGATGTAATGCAGGCAATCTACTGTATTTCGGGAGAAGCGGGAGATCGATTTTGTCAGGATCAGGTTGATTTTGCCATGCTTGCAGGCTTTGATCATGCGCATGAATTCATCCCGTTTTTTTGCCGAGGTACCGCTGATCCCCTCATCGGCAAAGATCCCCCCCCGCCATGCTCCATTGGGGATTTTGCATGATCATGTCGGTATAATATTTGCACTGGTTTTCATAGCTGCTCTGCTGTTCTTCTTCCTCTGTGGATACCCGGCAGTAGGCGGCCACCTGTTCCTGCCGTATGGAGGATTTGCGAACGAGCTCCGGCTTCTCCGGGATGATGATTACATTGCGGGCGCTCACGATGCATCACTCACTTCTATGATCTGATTGTTTTTCAGGGTAAGTCGAATTGCTTTTATTTCCACGCTGATCTCGGCCACGGTTTTACGCAGCAGATCGGCGGACAGTTCATTCATGGGTTCGGCCTCGCGGAAGATCCTTCGCAGGCGCTCCGTTTCATATACGTTGTTATCGATCAGCTCGTATTCAGCTTCGGCCAGGGCTTTGATGAGTTCGGCGGCACGCTCCTCGTCTATGGGCTGCTGGCCCAACGTGGCGTCGAGCGCTCTTTGCGCTCGGAATCGTTTGGTTTGGTCAGTCTCAGATGGCGTAGGGGATTGCAGCGCGTCAGGATTGCGGATCAGGCGGTTCAACACAGCCAGCACACCTGCCTCTACCGCTTTGCTCACGCGACCGCCACCAAGGATGCGGATGATCTTCTGTGCGTCCGTCTGACGTGGCAATCCACATCGTTCTGCCCGCTGGCGCTGGATTGCTTCATACAGCTCGCAAGATATGATCTCCGGATATATGGCATCGCCGGAGTATCGCTGATCCTGAAGGATTCGGTCGATCATGTTCTTGTTCCACGGTTTTTCCCCGTCATATACATTGGGCATTCTGACATTCAGCTCCGCCGAGATAGCTTTCAGAGAAGCACCTGCCAGATATGATCTGTAAATCCAGGTTACACAGGCAGCAGTGCTGGGATCGGGCTCTACGTCTCCATTTTTCATCATGTATCCGAAGGGCAGTTTTCTCTTGCCCATTATCGCCTCATCCTTTCCACCTGCTCCCTCAGCCGCAGTCCGTTTTTCATTTGGAAGCTGATATGCTCAGCATCCTCGACAATGATTCTGTCTACCAGGGCGTCGAACAGGTCGCTGTCAAACGTCTCTATAAAATCTGGGCCGGTGGAGAGATCCTCCATCAGCTCCTGCGTCCGCCGTACCGTATTATCTCCCGATGTCTCCATGATACGGTTCTTTTCCTGCTTTGCCTTGCGGAGCTGCTCCGCGATGGCATTACTGCGGGATATAAATAAATCAGAATCAACAAGCCCCTGCTGTTTCAGCATGGTCAGAAGTTGATTCTGATTGGTAAGATCCGCTATTCTTTTGTTTAACTCGATTACATCAAGACTCCACAACATCCTGCGGCTCTTGACCTCCAAATAGGCGGAGACCATGTTCGTCAGGATCGGTTCACCGTGATGCTTCAGTTTATAGTAAAGTCGGCAGAAAGCATCCTCAATTGCCCCCGTGGAAATGGACAGCATGTCGCATGCATCACTGTCAAGATAGTGTGCTCGGCAGACCCAGTATTCAGTTCGTCGCGGCTGTTGCCTTTTGTAGAGCGTTCCGCATTTTCCACACACGATCTTCTTTTGGAGAGGATGATCATCGTGCGTGGTCTTGGGAGAAATTGTCCGTCGACGGATAAGTTCATGAGCTTTTAAGAAATCGTCCTGCGATATTATCGCCGGATTGCTTCCTTCAATGTAATACTGCGGTTTTTCTCCGTGATTGGTTACCTGGCGGCGCGGAAAACTGTCGGTCGTGAAGCACTTCTGTAATAGTGCGTTTCCTCCATAGCGTTCATTATTTAAAATATGATATATGGTTTTATCGCTCCAGCAGGGAACATCTGAACGTGTTGGGATATTTAATTTCCGAAGCTCCAAAGCAATTTCCGCTTTACTGTATCCTGCAAGAAATCTATTGAAAATCAGACGGATAACCTCTGCCTCTGATTCCTCGACCACCAGTTCGCCGTTAATCAGCCGGAATCCATACGGTGCCTTGCAGGTGTTGAACTTCCCACTCTCCATGCGCTTCTGATAGCTCCAGCGCATGTTGCTGCCGATGGATTCGCTTTCCTTTTGCGCGAGGGACGCCATGACCGCCGTGATCATTTCGCTGGACATGACTGCGGTATCGATGTTCTCTTTCTCGAAGGCCACGCTGACGCCAATGGACCGCAGCTCCCGGATGGCCTCCAGGCAGTCCTTCGTGTTGCGGGCGAAGCGGGAGATCGATTTCGTCAGGACACGGTCGATCAGTCCCCGGCGGCAGTCCGCCATCATGCGCTGGAAATCGTCGCGCTTCTCCGCCGAGGTGCCGCTGATCCCTTCGTCGGCGTACACATCCACCAGCTTCCAGTCGTTATGAGCGGCGATCATATCCGTGTAATAGCGGTTTTGTGCGGCATAGGAATTTAGCTGTTCATCCGAAGCGGTGCTGACGCGGCAGTATGCGGCGACGCGGATAATGACAGGCTCCGTTTTCTCGTTGGCCGCGATGGTGATAATCCGGCGTTCACCCTGCTGGATGGCTAGGTTTCCGTTGATATTCAGCATCTTTTCCATGGCAGCACCTCTCTCTTTTTTTGCTTTCTACTCTCTAACAGTCCGGTGAAGGCTCTAAAAGGCGGATATTCGCAATATCCGCAAAAACTTCCTATAACAAAATTCTTTTCAGCATTTTTCGCACGACGGGAAAAGGAAAAAGCGTCCAATACTGGACGCTTTTCCTTATTGTGCGCCCGGCGAGCGCACGTTCTAAAGGGTGAAAGTCCCGAGACCGCCCGGCAGCGGGAAGGTCATAGCCAAAGCCAAGGGTGTCCGTCGCGAGGCGGAATCTGAAGGAAGGCGGCGGCAAAACTCTGGCCCGACGAACAGGAATCATGTCAGGCTGTAAGCGAGGGTAAGACTGCTATACAAGTTAAAGCCCAATAGCTGCACGGAATCGCTTGCGGTAAACATGGCGGGTATAAGAGCGAAAGAATGTGTGAGTACCCGGGGAGGTCTCACAGGTGGCACGGGCGGATGAATACTGTTATCCCGGTAGAAGCGATGAGCGGCTGGGAGCCGAGCCATAGTAACAACGAACTG
>CADBCV010000032.1 GCA_902793285.1 Oscillospiraceae bacterium | reverse complement strand
CTGTCCTGCGCCCGGTTTAGACAGAATCCTGTGCAAGCCGGGGCAAATCGATCCCTCCGGCCTTCGGCCACCTCCCTTTTCGAAAGGGAGGTTAGAAAGAGGCTTGCTGACTTAACCCGATACCCGCAAAAATTTTTTCTTTTTCGAGGGAACAAAGCGCAGCGCGCCGCCGTCCTATAAGCACAGAAGCAAAAGGCGCGGCCCGATCCCCTCCCCGGGATGTCGGGAAACGCAAAAATTCTGTAAAAAATCTGTCGGATTTCCCGCTGCAGCTCCCCGGTTTCCCGCAAAAAACGGCGCATCCGCGCCCGGGTAAATTTCAAACCGGTTACAAACAGGAAAAAATTTACCGCAAAAATGTGAAAAAACTCTTGCATTTTTCAATTGGGCGTGTTACATTATAGCTGCACCGCAGAAGCAGAGAACTGCAGGCTCTGTTTTTGCGTTGTATCATAAACAGTCAAAAACAAATCAGCATATAAGGAGAGGACATCATGAAAACTTTTACGAAAGTGTTGTCTATGATTCTGGTCGGCGTAATGTGCTTCGGCCTCTTCACTGCAAGCGCATTCGCGTCAGACTTCGTTTTCGGTGACAACAGCGACCCCGTCGTGGCGGAGTCCGCCACCTTCGGCGACAGCTCCACCAGCGGCAGCTTCACTTTTGACGAAGGCAACAGCAGCGGCAGCGATTTCGCTCTGCCCAGCGTCCCGGCTCAGAACGGCGACTTCACCCTGACCACCGAGGAGCAGCCCGCTCAGGCCCAGACCGAGACCAAGACGGAAGCGGACACCGCCTTCACCTTTGAGAAGGACGGCGTCAAGCTCGAGGATACCGACACCTTTGAGAAGCGCTGGATCAAGGAAGACGCCGACAAGTACGAGTGGACCTGGTATCTCAAGGGCGCGAAGATCGGCACCTCCGGCGTCGTTTACAGCAAGTACTCCGGCGACGCTGTCGCTCTCAAGGCGGAGAAGTCCGGCGGCCTTGCCGTTATGCCCGACACCTTCGACGGCTATGCCTACACCAAGCTCGGCAACTACAGCGACGCTACCACCATCTCCGAGAGCAATCTCATCAAGGGCACCGATTCCGTGCAGTTCAAGAACTCCTGGCTCGACTCTCTGCCCACCGGCACCTACTACATCTGGGGTCTCCCCTCTCTCGACGCGCCCCAGTACCTCGGCTATCTCCAGATCAACGGGGCGAATCAGGCTCTGTATCTCTCCAACCGCACTTACACCAAGCAGATGAAGCCCCCCTATGATCTCAGCCTGCGTGTCGCCATTACCGGCTCCATCAACTCCATGGCGGACTTCGGCGTTGTCCCCGTCGGCTCCTCCGGCGGCCAGACCGTCGGCGCCCTGAACTACACCAACGACGGAAGTGCCGTCTACTTCTCCATCGAGTTCCTCAACAGCCTCCGCCCCGGCGAGTACTATGTGGTCGGCTTCCCCGACGCCAACAACCACAGTTATTGGGTCCAAGCTGACAAGACCATGGTCATCAAGGACTATGTCGACCCCGGCACGGGCTGGTCCCTGGTCTCCTACCAGTACGGCCCCTGGACCAGCGGCGATGACTACCTGCGCTTCTACTCCGACCTGATGGCCACCCGCAAGGACTATCCGAACACCCACGTCATCCTCCGCTACGGCGTCGGCGCAAGCTCCTCCCCCAACAGGCAGGTAGATGTGAACCAGTACTGGGATTATGAGGATGGCAACTTCGCCCTCGGCTCCAACTTCCTCAACAGTCTCTCCGCCGGCACCTACACCCTGCAGGTCGTGGATGTGAAGAACAACCGTTCCACCAGCATCGTGACCTTCAGCATCGGCGCAAAGCTCATCCCCATCGACTCCGACAAGCACGTCATCAACAGCATCCGCAACCTCCGCTTCCTGTGCGATGACCGCATCTCCCAGGTCTACGTCGGCAACATCCCCCTGACCTACGGTGAGGATTACGCCCTGTCCGCGGACCGCAAGACCGTCACCCTGAGCTATGAGTTCCTCAACAAGCGCAGCGCCGGCAACACCTACACCATCAAGGTCCTGACCGACGGCGGCTACTACTGCAGCAGCACCTTCCAGATCCTGACCACCGCCCAGGGCGGCGCAAGCCCCAGAACCGGCGACGAGAGCAATCTCGGCCTCTGGGCAGCGTTCCTCCTGATCTCCGGCTCCGCCGTTGTGGTCCTGATCCCGAAGCTCAGAAAGCACGGCATGTAAGCCATAGAAGCCCATAAACCACCGGGGCTTTGAAAATTCCCCAAAATCTGTAGGGGAGGGGCTTGCCCCTCCCGGCAGAACCGGGGTAATCACTTAAACGCAATGTACGGCGAAATCGTAACATCTTACGAAATCGCCGTACATTTTTTGCTTATTGATACAATTTACCGCGCGGGAGGGGCAAGCCCCTCCCCTACGAAATGCTACCGGCTCTTTCGCAGCCCCGTTTTTCTTGTACTTTCTCAAAAGCTGTGGTAGAGTGGGCGCAGAAAACGGAGAGGGGGCGCGAACGTGAAGGCGCCGAAAAACAAGACCATCGACCTCGATCTCGACGAGGGGCGGGCGTATTTTGACCGCTGCGCGCATGTGGACAGGCCCGCCGCATTGGAGGATGTGCTCGACCGCACGATCTGCGGCGACTGCTTTGAGGTGCTGCCGCTTCTGCCGCGGGGCTGCGCGGACCTTCTGATCGCCGATCCCCCCTACAATCTCACAAAGGACTACCACGGCGCGCGCTTTCACCGCATGGACGACGAGGCATACGAGGAATATACGATCCGCTGGCTCGAGGCCGCCCTGCCCGTCTTAAAGCCCGGCGGCAGCGTCTATGTCTGCTGCGACTGGCGCTCAAGTCTCGTGATCGGCCCCGTGCTGGAGGAGCGTCTGCGGCTTCGCAGCCGCATCACCTGGCAGCGGGAGAAGGGCCGCGGCGCCGGACACAACTGGAAAAACGCCCTGGAGGACATCTGGTTTGCCACCCTCTCGGAGGACTACTATTTTGACGCCGCCGCCGTCCGCCAGCGCCGCCGGGTCCTCGCCCCCTACCGGCAGGACGGGCAGCCCAAGGACTGGGAGGAGACGGCGGACGGGCGCTTCCGTGACACCGCCCCCTCCAACTTCTGGGACGATCTCTCCATCCCCTACTGGTCCATGCCGGAGAACACCGCCCACCCCACGCAGAAGCCGGAAAAGCTCATGGCAAAGCTCATCCTCGCAAGCTGTCCCCCGGGCGGGGTGGTGCTCGACCCCTTCCTCGGCTCGGGCAGCAGCGCGGTCACGGCAAAGAAGCTGGGGCGGCGCTTTCTCGGCATCGAGCAGAACCCCCGCTACTGCGTCTGGTGCGAAAAGCGCCTGGAGCTTGCGGAGCGGGACCCCGCCATCCAGGGCTACACCGACGGCGTCTTCTGGGAGCGCAACACCTACGCACTCCAGAAACAAAAAAAGTAATATACAAATACGCGCCGCGATGCGGCGCGTATTTGCGTATTATTAAAACTTTCCGCTGTGGTGGGAGCCGCCGTGGCTGCCGCTGATGGTGGTGCCTCCGAAATGGCCCCCGCTCGGCCGGCTGCCGCCGCTCGGCGGATCGTGCCGGATCACCTGGCGGGTGACCGTCCTGTTGACAAAGCGGTCGTCCCGGATGCGGAGAGTCACCCCGCCCTGGGAGACATAGTTTGCCGCCCGGGTCTGCTTGACGGCGGTCTTCATCTGCTTTTTCATGCCGCCCACCGTGGCCCCGCCGAAGAGGGCGGAGATGACGGCGCTCAAAAGCAGCTTCCCCGGCGTGAGACTCGGCCCCTGCTCCTCCGCGGGATCGGGAATCCACTGGTCCAGCGGGTCGCCGTCCCTCGCGCGGCGGATGAGGGTTTCACCCATATCCACAAAGTCCCGGAAGCCGGCCGCCCAGTCGCTGCGGCGGAAGTTATCCAGAAAGCTCTCCGCAAGCTGGCCCTTGCCGTAGTCGGTGAAGGCGTAGTTGCCGAAGCTGCCGTGGGCGTAGAGGTCATAGTCCCGGTCCGCCATGCTCATGGCCAGCATCACCCCGTCGCGGCTGTCGCCATAGCCGAGATCGTAGCCCGCGAAGACCTCCTCGGCGAAGGTCTCGATGCTGCCGTTTACGTAGCTGCGGTAGTCGTTCACGATGACGACATAGACGCCGCACTGGTATTGCTCCGAGATCCGGCCCGCCTGCGCGTTGAGCTGGGTGCGTTCCTCCTCGGAGAGGATGCCCGCCTCGTCCGTCACATAGTCGAGCCGCGCCTCCGCGAAGGCGGAAGCGGAGAGACTCAGCAAAAGCGCGAGGGCGAGCAGGAGCGTGAGGAGCAGTTTCTTCTTCATGCAGACCCCTCCTCACAGAAAATACAGCAGCGCGGAGAAGAGCGCGGTGAAGCCCGCCGTCAGCCCCGCGAACCACGCAAACGCCCGCCCGGAGGACACCGGCAGATCGCCGATGAGCTTGCCGGTCTGTCCGTTCATGGCAAAGAGGTAATTTTTCCCGTTCCAGCGGGTGGAGAGCATCCACACCGGCAAAAGCGCATAGCTCACCCTGCCGCGGCGGACGCGGACCTCGCTGCCCCGGGGGATGACGCTGGAATACCCGCCCACGGTCTGGGAGACGAGATCCACGGCGGTGTTCCCGGCCCGCTCGTCCGCGCGCTGATAGCAGTCCTCCCGCTTCACATCGTACTTATCCGCGAGAAAGCCCGGCAGATAGGCGTTCGAGAAGGGCTTGAGCTCGCTGTAGTCAAAGGGCTCGATGGCGTCCATGTGCGCGTCCGGCATCTTGCTGGAGGCGTCCACGGGGATCTTCTCAAACTTCACGCTCCCCGCGCGGCGGACATCGTAATACTCGGTGGTGGTGACGCGGGTGTCCCCCTGCACGACAGAGCTCACGCGGGTGCCCTGGAAGCGCATGTCGGCCTCCGCCGTCCCGTCGAAGAGCCAGAAGGGGACGTAGACGCCCTTGATCTCCTCGATATGGTTCTGGCTGGTGAAGGCCCGGGGCAAGAGCTTTTTGCCGCGGTAGTAGTTTTTGAGCGCGGCCTTGGCGTCCTCCTTCGAGAGCTTGAAGGGGATCACATAGTCGGGCTTGAGCATATCGCTGAGCTGGCCCGGCACGATGGAGGGGTTTCCGCAGTAGGGGCAGGCGGTCGCGGCGGTCGTCTCGTCGCAGATGAGCTCGGCCCCGCAGCTCGGGCAGTTGTAAGCCCGCAGGCCCTGCTCCCGCGCCCAGTTGGAGCCCGCACCGGCCCACTCCCCTTCGGCGCTGACCGTATTGCCGATCGCCTCGGCCGCCGCCTGGTCCTTGTCCTTATAGAGCGCCTCGATCTCCTGCACGCTGAAGCTCGAGCCGCAGTAGTCGCACTGGAGCCTGCCGGACTTCCCGTCAAAGCGCAGGGGCCCCGTACAGGACGGGCACTGGTAATTGCTGATCTGATCTGCCAAAGAATATCACCTCGCTTGCTAAAGTCATACTGTCATTCTGAGGAGCGTCAGCGACGAAGAATCCCGTACCTTTTACACGAACGACGGGCCCCTCGCTCCGCGAACATTAGGCTTTCCTGCCCTTTAGCCGGATGACAGCTTTACGAAAATGATATCGTCTTCTTACTTTACGGCGTCCTCGTCGGTGAAGGGATCGCCGCACTCGGGGCAGAACTTCGGCGGATGGGCGGGGTCCTCCGGCTCCCAGCCGCACTTGTCGCACTTGTAGAGGAGGGCCGCGGCGGGCTTTTTGGCCCCGCACTCGGCGCAGAATTTGCCCTTGTTCACCGCGCCGCAGCTCGGGCAGGTCCAGCCGTCGGCGGGCTTTTTCGCGCCGCACTCGGGGCAGAATTTGCCGAAAGCCTGCTTGCCGCAGGCGGGGCAGACCCAGCCGTCCGCCGGCGCTGCGGCAGGCTGTGCGGGCTGGCTGCCCATGGCGTAGAGGCTTGCCGCGTTTACGCCGCCCGCCTGGGCTGCCATGTTCATGCCCATAAAGCCCATCGCCGCGCCGTTTGCGTTGTTCGCCGCGTCCTGCATGGCCGCCGCCTGCGCGCCGACGAGGTGGGCCGCCGCCATGTTGGGATCGCGGAAGGCCGCGTTGCGCTGCAGCTCCTTGATCATCTTCTCGTCTTCCTCGTTGGCCTTCACGCTGGAGACACCGAAGGACACGATCTCAAGACCCCTGAGCTCGCGCCACTTGTTGGAGAGCACCTCGTTGAGGGCGTCGGCGATCTCGGCGGTGTGGCCGGGGAGACTCGAGTAGCGGATGCCCTGGTCGGAGAGCTTGGCGAAGGCGGGCTGGAGGGCGGTCAGAAGCTCGGTCTTGAGCTGGTTGTCGAGCTGGTCGCGGGTGTAGGCGGAGCTCACATTGCCGCAGACGTTGGTGTAGAACAGGATGGGGTTTGCGATGCGGTAGGAGTATTCGCCGAAGCAGCGGATGCCGATGTCGAGGTCGATGCCGGCCCTCTGATCCACCACACGGAAGGGCACGGGCGAGGGGGTGCCGTACTTGTTGCCCACGAGCTCCTTGGTGTTGAAGTAGTACACGCGCTGATCCTTGGGGATCTCGCCGCCGAAGGTGAAGCGCTTGCCGAGGACCTTGAACACGTCGCCGATACCGTCGCCGAGGCTGCCGGCGAAGACAGAGGGCTCGGTGGAGGCGTCGTATGTAAACTCACCGGGCTCGGCACAGAGCTCCGCGATCTTGCCCTGGTCCACGATAATCATGCACTGGCCGTCCGCCACAGCGATGACGGAGCCGTTGGAAATGATGTTGTCGCTGCCGTTGTTGCCGGAGCGGCCGCTCTTTTTCTTCTGGCCGCGCGCGACCAGCACGTCGCTGCTGAGAGACTCGCAGTAGAAGTATTCCTTCCACTGATCGGCGAGCACGCTGCTCACGGAGCTCAAGGCTGCTTTGATAAGACCCATGATTCTGTCTCCTTTCAAAATTCCGGGCAAAACTCCACTGTCATCAAGATAAGCAATGTCATCCTCCTAAAGGGCATAGAGCTTCTAAGCGGCAAGCCGCTAAGAATCTCTAATGTTCGCGAAGCGAAGGCTCCCGTGGCTGGTTGCAGGCGGTACGGGATTCTTCGTCGCTATGCTCCTCAGAATGACACGAATTTAACGACATTGGGCAAAACCCCGGCTCTTTTGTTTTATGATTCCGCTGTCAGTATAGCAGGCTGCCGCGCAAAAATCCACAGAAAGTTTCCGGGAACAAAGCGCCCTCCCCCGGAGTCTGATTCCAGGGCGCAGTTTTCAAAATGTTTACGTGCCGGCGCGTCTCGGCGGTTGAAAATGCCGCCGATGCGTTATATAATATTTTGGTTACAGAATATGAACAAGACCAAAGGAGAACCGTTTTATGAAGAAACTGATCGCTGTCCTGCTGACGCTGGCGCTGACGCTGTGCGGCGGCACACTTTCCGCCTTTGCCGAGGAGGCCCCTGCGGCCGACATCGCCGCGCTCGCCGCGGAGGCCACAGCGCTTTTTGACGCCGGCGACTACGACGCCGCCTTTGAAAAGGCAAGCGCCCTCTCCGACAGCGGGGACGCCGCGATTGCCGCCCTGCTGGGCAAGGCTTACTATCTCGGTCTCGGCATCCGCGTGAACGAGAGCCGCGCCCTCCACTTCCTGGAGGCTGCCGCCGCGGAGGGCTACCCGAGCGCGGCCTACCTGCTGGCCGACGCCGCCTACTACGGCCGGGGCCGCGCCATGGACCGGGACGAGGCCGCCCGCCGCTACATCAAGTTCGTCGCCGTGGCGGATGAAGTGGACCCCGCCTCCCCGGACTACGGGATGAGCATGTGCTATCTCGCGGCCTGCTTTGCCGGGGGCCGCGGCGTAGAGAAAAACCACGAGCTCGCCCTCGACGCCGCCCTGAAGGCAGCGGAGGCCACGAATCTCACGCCCTTTGAGCTCATGGAGCTCGCCGCGTTCTTTGACGCCCCGGCGCCGAACCACGTCTCGAACGCCGCCGACGCCACCGGCGAATACGCCGTGGAGACCGCCCGCAAGGTGGACGCCCAGAAGGCGGAGGAGCTCTACAAGCGCGCCGCGGCAGGGCTCGAAAAGCTCGCCGCCGCGGGCAATCCTGCCGCCATGAAGCTGCTGGGCGACCTGTATCTCGACGGCAAGGGCGGTCTCGACCAGGACTACGCGAAGGCGATGGAGCAGTATCTGCGCGCCGCGGATGAGGACTATGCCGACGCCGAGGCCCAGATCGGCTACATGTACCAGAACGGACTCGGCGTGGAACTCGACTACACGCGCGCCATGGAGTGGAACAACCGCGCCGCCATGCAGGGCAGCGCCCAGGGCCAGGCCCAGATCGGCTACCTGTACCAGAACGGGCTCGGCGTGACGCAGAATCTGGACGAGGCCGGCCGCTGGTACACCCGCGCCAAGGAGGGCGGCAGCGACTGGGCCGCCGCCATGCTGGAGCAGACCGAGGCCACGAACCCCCACGCATCCTTTGAAGCCCACGCGTGAATTCGATTGCAAATAAGATTTGCAATCGAGGACTCGCGCTTATCGCACGCGGCAAGGCGTGATATGCCGCGTTTGGTCGGCGCGAGGGTTCGCTTTGCTCACCTGAGGAGTTTTTGAGGCGGCAAAGCTGCCTCAAAAACGATTGGAATGAATCAGGCGGCTCCTTGCTTGACGCAAAAATGCCGCCGTGATACAATGTTTTCATCCGCAGCGGATCATTATTTAAGGAGGAATTGTTATGGATTTCAGAAGCCTGACCGTGAAGGACTGCTTTGCAAACCCCCAGTGCAAGGCCATCATCGAGCAGTACGCGCCCCAGATCATGAAGTACCCCATCAAGCTCTTCAACAAGAAGACCTGCGGCGAAATCTTCGACCTCGTCGTGAGCAAGAAGATCCTCCCCGAGGATGTGGCAAGGACCATCGAGAGCAAAATCAACGAGATCCTGTAAGACAATCGCCCCGCTCCCGCTTCCGGAGAGCGGGGCTGTCCTTTGCCGTTTTCCCCTTAACCGCACGGACCGAGGGCATGATCCCGGCCTCGTTTTGGAGTCCGGGTCCTTTGACGCGCTCTTGGAGCGGGTCAAACACGCGATCCCGGAATTGGTCGAACTGAACGGTCAGAAGCTCTCGGCCTATACGGAATAGACCACAGGTTTTGGGGCTGTGAAAAAAGTCAGTATGATAGCGTAGGGGAGGGGCTTGCCCCTCCCGGCAGCATAGGGTAACCATCGAAAAGCGATGTACGGCGAAATCGTAATTTTCTACGAAATTGCCGTACATTTTTGCATTTTTAACATTTCTGTGCGCGGGAGGGGCAAGCCCCTCCCCTACGCCTGTGGGGTACTTTTTTCACAGCTCCTTGTGTTTGAGAGGGGCAACGGATTGCCGCGGCCCCACCGGGGCCTCGCAATGACAGGCCGGAGGGATCGATCCCTCAGTCATGGCCTCGCGGGAGATCGGCCATGACAGCTCCCTTTTCGAAAGGGAGCTTAGAACGCGTACAGGGGGCCGATGCCCTCATCGGCCCGCAAAGCCTTCCCTCAAGGGGAAGCCATTTCATCGGACGCACCTCTCCGATACGGCGATAATGCGCCCATATTCGGCTTTTTTCTTGTGCGAAATGAACATTGACAGGATACTTGCATAGTAGTATAACTGTATACATCAATTTGGTAACGGAGGAATCCGCCATGCTTGAACTCTCACCCAAAACCAATCTCCTGGAGGAGAACGATTACCGCTACTCCCTCCAGGATGTCAAGGACCCGGTTTTGTACCGGGACGTCTACGATTATGACGAGGTGCCCAAGGTGGCCTTCAACCACCGGCGCGTGCCCATGGCCATGCCGGAGGACATCTGGATCACCGACACCTCCTTCCGCGACGGGCAGCAGTCCATCAACCCCTATACCCCCGACCAGATCGTGGAGCTTTTTAAACTCCTGTCCCGTCTGGGCGGGCCCTACGGGATCATCCGCCAGACCGAGTTTTTCATCTACAGCCCCCGCGACCGCGAGGCCATCCGCCGCTGCCAGGATCTGGGCCTGCGCTTCCCGGAGATCACCACCTGGATTCGCGCGAGCCGGGAGGACTTCCGCGCGGTGAAGGAGCTCGGCGTGCGCGAGACGGGCATCCTCGTCTCCTGCAGCGACTACCACATCTTCAAAAAGCTCAAGATGACCCGCAGCCAGGCCATGGAGCACTACCTCGCCACTGTGAAGGACGCCTTTGAGGCGGACGTCATGCCCCGCTGCCACCTGGAGGATATCACCCGCGCGGACTTCTACGGCTTCGTGGTCCCCTTTGTAAACGAGCTGATGCGTCTCTCGGACGAGGCGGGGATCCCGGTGCGCATCCGCGCCTGCGACACGATGGGCTACGGCGTGCCGTATACCGAGGTTGCCCTGCCGCGCAGCGTCGCGGGCATCATCTACGGCCTGCAGCACTATTCGGGCGTGCGCAGCGAGAATCTTGAGTGGCACGGCCACAACGACTTCTATAAGGCGGTCGCGAACGCGGCGACGGCCTGGCTCTACGGGGCGAGCGGCGTAAACTGCTCCATGCTCGGCATCGGCGAGCGCACGGGCAACGTCCCGCTCGAGGCGATGGTGTTCGAGTACGCGTCGCTGCGCGGCTCGCTCGACGGCATGGACCCCACCGCCATCACCGACATCGCCGAATACTACCGCCGGGAGATCGGCTATCAGATCCCGCCCATGACGCCCTTTGTGGGGCGCAACTTCAACGTCACCCGCGCGGGCATCCACGCGGACGGCCTTTTGAAGGACGAGGAGATCTACAACATCTTCAACACCGACAAGCTCCTCAAGCGCCCGGCCACCGTCGCGGTGGGCAAGACCTCGGGCCTTGCGGGCATCGCCTACTGGATCAACCGCAACTACCACCTCACCGGCGATGAGCAGCTCACAAAGCGCGACCCGCTGGTCGTCGCCCTCAAGGACTGGGTGGATCAGCAGTATGAGGACGGGCGCACCACCGCCCTCGGGACCGAGGAGCTTGAGGGCAGGATCCGGGAGCTTGCGGGCGACCGCTTCCCGGGACAGGGCTGAGAGGAAGGAGTGCAAAAAATGGAACACCGGAACATTTCCATCGCGGATCAGGTTTTTGAACAGCTCGAGCGGGACATTCTCGCCGGCAAGTACGCCCGGGGCGAGCTTTTGAGCGAGCAGCGCCTCTCGGCGGAGCTCGGCGTGAGCCGCACCCCCGTGCGCGAGGCGATCCGCCGTCTCGAGCAGGAGAATCTCCTGGAGGACGCGGGCCGCGGCGTGGTCATCGTCGGTATCACGCACGAGGATATGCTCGACATGTATGAGATCCGCCTCCAACTCGAGGGGCTGGCTGCGCGGCGCGCGGCGGAGAACGTCAGCGAGGAGCAGCTTCAGGAGATGCGCGAGGCGCTGGATCTGCAGCACTTCTACTGCGACCGCGAGCGCAGCGACAGCTCCGACCAGATCAAGAACATGGACTCCCGCTTTCACGAGCTCATGTACGCCGCCTCCGGCAGCAAGGCCTACAGCGACGTGCTGTGCCGCCTGCACAAGAAGATCGCAAAATACCGCAAAGCCTCGGTGCGAAAGCACAGCCGCGCCGAGGAATCGGTGAACGAGCATGAGGCGATCTTCGAGGCCCTGGCCGCGCACGACCCCGACCGCGCGGAAGCGGCCGCGCTGAGCCACCTGAGAAACGCCAGGGCAACCATGGCGGAAATGGAGCTGTGACATGGGATACAATCTCGTAGAAAAGATCATCGCGGCGCACCTCGTCTCCGGCAGTCTCGTCCCCGGAGAGGAGGCCGCGCTGCGCATCGACCAGACGCTCACGCAGGACGCCACCGGCACCATGGCCTATCTCGAATTTGAGGCCATCGGCGTCGACCGGGTGCAGACCGAGCGCTCCGTCGCCTATGTGGACCACAACACCCTCCAGTCCGGCTTTGAAAACGCCGACGACCACCGCTATCTCCAGAGCGTGGCGAAAAAGCACGGCATCTGGTTCTCCCGCCCCGGCAACGGCATCTGCCACCAGGTGCACCTCGAGCGCTTCGGCATCCCCGGCAAGACCCTCATCGGCTCGGACAGCCACACCCCCACGGCGGGCGGGCTGGGTATGCTGGCCTTTGGAGCCGGCGGACTCGACGTGGCGGTGGCGATGGGCGGCGGCGCCTATTACATCACGATGCCCCGCGTCATCAAAGTCGAGCTCACGGGGAGCCTCCGCCCCTTCGTCACGGCGAAGGATCTGAGTCTGGAGCTTCTGCGCATCCTGAGCGTAAAGGGCGGCGTCGGCCGCGTGATCGAATGGGGCGGCGCGGGCGTTCTGAGTCTCTCGGTGCCCGAGCGTGCGACCGTCACGAACATGGGCGCGGAGCTCGGCGCGACAAGCTCCATCTTCCCCTCGGACGAGCGCACCCGCGCCTTTTTGAAGGCCCAGGGGCGCGAGCGGGACTTTGTCCCCCTCGCCCCGGACGCGGACGCCGCCTATGAGCGCGTCATCCGCATCGACCTTGACGCGCTCGAGCCGCTCATCGCCTGCCCGCACATGCCGGACAAGGTGGTCCCTGTGAAGACGCTCAAGGGCGTGAAGGTGGACCAGGTCTGTCTCGGCTCCTGCACCAATTCCTCCCTTTACGATATGCGCAAGGCGGCGGCCATGCTGCGCGGGCGGACCATCGCCCCGTCGGTGAGCATGTCCGTCTCCCCCGGGTCCCGGCAGGTGCTCACCATGCTCGCGGACAGCGGCGATCTCACGGACATCCTCTCCTCCGGCGCGCGCCTTCTCGAGTGCGCCTGCGGCCCCTGCATCGGCATGGGCTTCTCCCCCAACTCCGGCGGCGTGAGCCTGCGTACCTTCAACCGCAACTTTGAAGGGCGCAGCGGCACGCGCGACGCGAAGGTCTACCTCGTCTCCCCGGAGACGGCGGTGGCCTCGGCCCTCACCGGGGAGATCACCGATCCCCGGACACTCGGCCTCGCGGCGCTGGAGGTCTCGCTCCCCGAGACCTTCCGCATCGACGACAGCGGCGTCCTCCCGCCCGCCCCGCCCGAGGAGGCGGGGGCGCTGGAGGTCCTGCGCGGGCCGAATATCCGCCCCGTGCCGACCGGTCACCCCGTCGCCGACCGCATCGACGCCGAGCTCACGCTCAAGCTCGGGGACAACATCACCACCGACCACATCATGCCCGCCGGGGCAAAGATCCTGCCCTACCGCTCCAACGTGCCGAAGATCTCCGAGTTCTGCTTTGAGGTCGTGGACCCGAGCTTTCCGGCGCGCGCGAAGGCCGCGGGCGAGAGCATCCTTGTCGGCGGCGTGAACTACGGGCAGGGCTCCTCCCGGGAGCACGCGGCCCTCGCGCCGCTGTATCTCGGGGTGCGGGCGGTCATCGCCAAGAGCTTTGCCCGCATCCACGCGGCAAACCTCATCAACGCCGGCATTCTGCCTCTCTGCTTTGCCGATCCCGCGGACTATGACAAACTCCGCCAGGGCGAGCGCCTGACGCTCCGCGGGGTACACGCGGGGCTTGAGAGCGGACAGATCACCCTGGAGGCAGACGGGGCGGAGATCCCCCTTGTCTGCGCCTTCAGCGAGAGGCAGCGGGCGATTTTGCTCGCCGGCGGGCTTCTCAACTATACGAGGGAGGGAACAGTCTGATGGAAGAGCAGATCCAGGCGGCGGCCCGCCATTTTGAAGCGCTTTTGCGCGAACAGCTTGCAAGACAGGAGCGCATGGCCCAAGGGGCGGAGACGAAGGACTACGCCCGGGCGGCGCACATCGTCATCGGTCTCATTGACGGCGACGGCATCGGCCCCATCATCATGCGTGAGGCCCGCCGCGCGGCGGAAAAGCTCCTGCGGGAGGAGATCGCCGCCGGCCGCGTCGAGCTGCGGGACATCTCCGGCCTCACGATCGAAAACCGGCTCGCCCGCGGGGAGGCTGTCCCCGCCGACACGCTCGCCCAGATCAAGGAATGCGACGTGCTGCTCAAGGGCCCGACCACCACGCCGAAGGGCGGCACGCTCGAGAGCGCGAACGTCACGCTGCGCCGGGAGCTCGACCTCTACGCGAACGTCCGCCCCGTCACGGTGCCCGGGGAGGGGATCGACTGGATCTTCTTCCGCGAGAATACCGAGGGCGAGTACGCCCTCGGCAGCCGCGGTGTCGAGCTTCCGGGCGCCCTCACGATGGACTTCAAGGTCACCACCGACGCCGGGACCCGCCGCATCGCGCGCGCGGCCTTCGACTACGCCCGGGCAAACGGCAAAAAAAATGTGGCCGTCGTCACGAAGGCCAACATTATGAAAAAAACCGACGGCATGTTCACCCGCATCGCCCACGAGGTCGCGGCGGACTACCCGGACATCGAATGCGAGGACTGGTACATCGACATCATGACCGCGAACCTCGTAAATTCCGCGCTCCGCAGCCGGTTTGAGGTCTTCCTCCTGCCCAATCTCTACGGCGACATCATCACCGACGAGGCGGCCCAGATCCAGGGCGGCGTCGGCACGGCGGGCAGCGCGAATCTCGGCGGGCGCTACGCCATGTTCGAGGCCATCCACGGCTCCGCCCCCCGCAAGATCGAAAACGGCGAGGGGGACTACGCCAATCCCGCGAGCATTCTCAAGGCGCTGGAGCTGCTGCTGCGGCACATCGCCCTGCCGGAGAAGGCGGACCGCCTTGCCGAGGCGCTCTCCGTCTGCACGGAAACAGAGCGCCGCGTCGTCGTCACCGGCCACCGGGACGGCGCCACCTGCGCGGCCTTCGGCGACTACCTGCTCGAGAAGCTGTAAAGCCAGGATCTCACCGCAGGGGGCTGTTGCTCGCGGCGAGGATGTCGTTTCGCCCGGCCATGAAGTTTTTGATCTCGGCATAGCTGATCTCCTCATGCCGGCGCACGACGAGATTGTATTCCGTGACGCCCTCCTCCTGGCGGCGGGTGACCTTGCTGTCCGTGACGACGGCGTTCCACTCCTTGAGCTGGGCTTCGAGGGCGCTGTTGAAGTCATAGCCGTTTTTCACCGTGAACTGCAGGCGGTTTCCCGCGTAGGCGTCCGCCCCGATGGCAAAGCGGTGCATGAGCTTCTGCAGGGCGTAGAGGAAGACCAGGGCAAAGGTCGCGGTCACGACCATGCCGGCGCCGAGGGCGAGGCCCAGCCCCGCCGTGAGCCAGATGCCCGCCGCCGTGGTGAGACCCTTGATGGAGCCGCCGTCTTTAAAAATGACGCCCGCGCACAAAAAGCTGATGCCGCTGACCACCTGGGCCGCGATACGGGCGGAGTCCGCGCCGCGGGTCCCGTTGAAGCTCGCCCCGTCCGGGCCGGTGAGATCGGCAAAGCCGTACTTGGAGACGATCATCATGAGGCAGGCCGTGCAGCAGACGACGATATGCGTGCGCACGCCGGCGGATTTGAAGCGGCGGCTGCGCTCAAAGCCCAGGATGCCCCCGAACACGGCGGCAATCACGACGCGCAGGCAGAAATCCAGATTCTGCGCCGCGGAGAACTGGCTGTTCAAATAGTTCAGAAGCGTCATTGCGGTTTCCTCTTTTTCCCTGTTTTTCCGGCGGAACGGTAAAGAGCCGCGGCACCGCCCCGGCTCTCCGTATAGTTGATACTTTATTATAAAAACTTCCGTCCCGCTTGTCAAGTCCGGCGTTTTGTCCCGTCCGTGTCAAGTAGTTGTAGGAAAAATAAAAAAGGGCTCAAAATGGCCTAAGTGCATTGAACAGCGGGGTAATCTTGTAGAGCCTTGCCGGGAATG
>CADBCV010000031.1 GCA_902793285.1 Oscillospiraceae bacterium | reverse complement strand
TTGACCATATATCTCCATTATGCTCTGCGGGCTTCGCCTTGTCTGGCACAAATTTTCCTCGGGAATCCAATAAAGCTTCTTATCAAGGAATAGTATGAATTCCAATTTCACAGGGAGAAAAAAACAATGGATCTTGTTTCCAAAACCGTCGGCAGGCTCGTCCAGCGGGCCATCGACCGGCACATGGGCGCGGGTCTCATGCAGGAGGAAAACACCGCCGCCGGGGAGCGCTGGTTCGCCCCCGGCTTCCCCGAGCTCATCCGCAGGGCCGGGGCGGAGAGCTGCGTCCTGCTGAAAAACGACGGGACCCTCCCACTTAAAGCCGCGGAGGAGGTCGCGGTCTTCGGCCGCTGCCAGCTCGACTGGTTCTATGTCGGCTACGGCAGCGGGGGCGACGTGCACCCGGCCTGGCGCGTGAACCTCATGGAGGGTCTCAAAAACGCCGGGCAGCGCGTGAATGCGGAGCTTGCCGCCCGCTATGCCGCCTGGTGCAAGGCCAATCCCGCGGACCCCGGCTGGTGGGGCCATTGGCCCTTCAGCCACCCGGAGATGCCCCTTGCGGAGGACGCGGTGAAAAAGGCCGCCGCGTCCGCAAAAACCGCCCTCGTCGTCATCGGCCGCGCCGCCGGGGAGGACCGCGACAACAAGCTCGAGCAGGGCAGCTACTATCTCACCGAGGACGAGCGTGACATGCTCGACAAGGTGACGGCCGCCTTCGAGCATACCGCCGTCATCCTCAACATCGGCAGCATCATGGACATGGCCTGGACCGAGGACTATGGCGAGCGCCTCTCGGCCATCCTGATCGCCTGGCAGGGCGGCATGGAGAGCGGGAACGCCGCGGCGGACATCCTCTGCGGCAAGCACAGCCCGAGCGGCCGCCTGAGCGACACAATCGCCCGCTACTATGTGGACTACCCCGGCAGCAAGGACTTCGGCGGCAAGGAGTTTAACCAATACAGTGAGGGGATTTTCATCGGCTACCGCTACTTTGAGCGCTCCGCGCCGAAGAGCGTCCTGTACCCCTTTGGCTTCGGCCTGAGCTATACGCAGTTTGAGACGCTCGCGGGCGACTTTTCCCATCTCGACGGGGCCCTCACCGTGACGGCGGAGGTCACGAACACCGGCGCCATGCCGGGGCGCGAGGTGGTGCAGCTCTGGTGCGCGCCCCCCGCGGGCAGGCTCGAAAAGCCGAAGCGCGTCCTCTGCGCCTTCACAAAGACCAAAGAGCTCTACCCCGGCGAGCATGAGACGGTCACCCTGCGATGCACGGAGCAGGATTTTGCCTCCTTTGACGAGGGGCGCCACGCCTTCCTCCTCGAGCCGGGCGTCTACCGCTTTACGCTCGGCGAGCATGAGATCGGCGCCTTCCGCCTCTTTGCGGAGAAGACCGTGAAGACCTGCCGCCCCCTCGGGCTCGATTCCGAAAAGCTCCGGCGCGTGATCCTCGGGGAGCTGCCGGAGCGGATCGACCCCAAGTGCGCAAAGAGCGGCACGCTCGACGATGTGGCGGCGGGCAGACTCACGCTCGACGCCTTTGTCGCCGCCCTCCCGGCGGAGGATCTGGAGGCCCTCACCCGGGGCGAGGGGATGATGAACGTCCCCCTCGGCACGCCGGGCAACGCCGGGGGCTTCGGCGGCGTGACGGAGTCCCTGCGGAAAAAGGGCGTGCCGGAGCTCATCACCTCGGACGGGCCCGCGGGCCTGCGTTTGCAGAAGTTCGCCTCCCTCATGCCCATCGGCACGGCCCTCGCCTGCACCTGGGACACGGCGCTCGTCCAGGCCCTGCACGAAAAGCTCGGCGAGGAGATGACCCATTATGACATCGACGTACACCTCGGCCCCGGGATGAACCTGCACCGCAACCCCCTCTGCGGCCGGAACTTCGAGTATTTCTCCGAGGACCCGCTGCTCTCCGGCAAGATCGCCGCCGCCGCGGTGCGGGGCGTGCAGAGCCGGGGCCACGCCTCCTGCCCCAAGCATTTTGCCTGCAACAACCAGGAGACGCGCCGCAACCAGCACGATTCCCGCCTCTCGGAGCGCGCCCTGCGGGAGCTCTACCTGCGCGGCTTTGAGATCTGCGTCACGGAGGCCGCGCCCCTCACGCTCATGACCTCCTACAACAAGGTAAACGGCGTCTGGTCCCACTATAATTATGAGCTTGCAACCGCGGTCCTGCGCCATGACTGGGGCTGGGACGGCGTCGTCATCACGGACTGGTGGATGCAGAAGTCCCGGTCCCCGGAGTTCCCGAACCTGCGCGACAACGCCTACCGCGTGCGCGCCGGGGTGGACGTGCTCATGCCCGGGGACGCGAGCAAAACAGCCAAGGGCTATAAGTCCGACGGGACCCTGCTCGAAACCCTCGGCGCCCAGGACGGCATCACCCTCGCCGAGCTCCAGCGCACAGCAAAGCGCGTTTTGACGCTCGCCCTCCGGCTGAGAAATAAAGATTTGCGGTAAGCTCCCTTTGGAAAAAGGGAGCTTGGAGCGCGTAGGGGACGGCGTCCTCGACGTCCCGCAACCCCGCAATGCGGTACAGGCGTACCATGCTACGCAAATGCTGCCGCCTGTCGTAGGGGACGGCGTCCTCGACGTCCCGCAACCCCGCAATGCGGTACAGGCGTACCATGCTACGCAAATGCTGCCGCCTGTCGTAGGGGCCGACGCCCTCGGCGGCCCGCGCGGGGGAACCGACGTTTTACCCTTGCGCCCGGGCGAATACGTAAAACCGCCATCGTGCCGCCGGGCGGTCGAGGACGCCCGCCCCTACGGAATGGACAGATGGTTCACCTCTGTACGCACATTTCCGATGCGGCGACATTTCGGGCGGCTGATAGCCGCCCCTACGGTGGGGACGGACGTTTTGCCTTGATTACGCACAAGCTGAATGTTAACCCACAGGCGAATACGCATCCCCGACGATGTGTATTCGCCTTTTTCAAATGAAAAAACTCTTTACTTTAACCTGATAACGTGTTAATATGCTAAAGCAAGCCAGACATCGCAGGAGGCGGCCCGTGACGATCGACACTGAGATTTTCAACAACGAGGAGAAGATCAGCTTTGCCCTCCGCGCGCTCTACCGGGAGCGGGGCTTCAAGCCCTACCGGATGCGCCGCTTTGAGGAATATGAGCTGTACATGAAAAACAAGGACTTCCTGCTCTCGCCGGAGGTCATCAGCTTTACCGACACGAACGGCAAGCTCATGGCCCTCAAGCCGGACGTGACGCTCTCCATCGTGCGCGCGTATCGCCCGGCGTCCGGCGGCGTGCAGAAGCTCTATTACGACGAGAACGTCTATCGCGTCTCGGAGCGCACCGGCGGCTTCCGGGAGATCCGGCAGGCGGGGGTGGAGTGCCTCGGCTTCCGGGACGAGGCGTGTATCCGGGACGTGCTCTCTCTCGCGCTCGAAAGCCTTGCGCGCATCTCGGGGGAGTATCGCCTCTGCGTATCGCAGCTCGACGTGGTGGAGGCGCTTCTGGACGCGCTCGCCCTCTCCGACGACGCGCGCGCCGAGGCCCTGCGCTGCATGGGGGAGAAGAACGTGCATGAGCTCCGGGCCCTCTGCGAGAGCGCCGGGGCGGACGCCGCGGGCGCGGAAAAACTCTGCCGGCTCACGCTCTGCTCCGGGGCGCCGGCAGATGCCGCCCGGGAGCTTGCCGCCCTCGGCTGCCCGGAGGAGGCTGTCAAAGCCGTGGAGCGCCTCACAAAGGATCTTTCCCCCGAGCGCGTGAGTCTCGATTTTTCCATCCTCGGCGACATGCGCTATTATAACGCCATCGCCTTCCGGGGCTATGTGCGCGGCGTGCCGTCGAGCGTTCTCACGGGCGGCTGTTATGACAGGCTTCTCGCCCGCATGGGCAAGCCCGGCCGCGCCGTCGGCTTTGCCTGCTGTCTCGACAGGCTCGAACGCCTGGAGGAGGTGGGGGAGAATGCTTAACATCGCGCTTCCCAAGGGGCGACTCGGCGAAAAGGTCTACGCCATGTTTGAGCGCGCGGGCTTCGAGTGCCCCGCCATTCATGAGGAAAACCGCAAGCTCTATTTTGAAAACGAGGCCCTGGGCCTGCGCTACTTCTGGGTCAAGCCCTCGGACGTTGCGATCTATGTCGCGCGCGGCGCGGCGGACATCGGCGTCGCGGGCAAGGACATCCTGCTTGAGTACCGGCCGGACGTGTATGAGCTTCTGGATCTCAGGGTCGGCCGCTGCCGCATGTGCGTCGCGGGGCCGCGGGATTTCCGGGACGATCCCGGAAGGACGCTGCGCGTTGCGACCAAGTTTTCAAACATCGCCTCGGGCTACTACGCCTCCATCGGCCGGGATATCGACGTGATCGGGCTCAACGGCTCCATCGAGCTTGCGCCCATCCTCGGCCTCTCGGACGTGATCGTGGACATCGTGGAGACCGGCACGACCCTCAAGGAGAACAATCTCGCCGTGCTGGAGACCATCGTCCCCATCAGCGCGCGGCTTATCTCAAACAAGGCAAGCTATGTTTTTTACAAGGCCAGGATCGAAGAGCTGGTCCGGGCCATCTCGCGGGAGGTGGAGACATGATCCGCATTTACAAGGACGGGGAGCTCCGGGACGAGGAGCTGCTGAAACGAAACGCGCCCAGGGTGGATGTCGCGGGCGTCGTGTCCGCGATCCTCAGGGACGTGCGCGAGCATGGCGACGCGGCGGTATTGAAATACACCGAGAAATTCGACGGGGCTAAACTCGAAACCATGCTCGTCACCGAGGAGGAGATCGCAGAGGCCATGGCGGAGACGGAGCCGGCCTTTCTCGACACCCTGCGCCTTGCCGAGCGCAACATCCGCGAATACCACGAAAAGCAGCTCCGCCAGGGCTACAGCTTCACGCGACCCGGCGGGGTCGTCATGGGGCAGAAGATCCTGCCCATCGAGCGGGCGGGCCTCTATGTCCCCGCGGGGACCGCGCCCTACCCCTCCACCGTGATGATGGACGCCGTGCCCGCCAAAATCGCGGGCTGCGCCGAGATCATCATGTGCACCCCCTGCCGGCCTGACGGCAAGGTGAACGCCGCGATCCTCGCCGCGGCGCAGATCGCGGGCGTGACGCGCATTTTTAAGGCCGGCGGGGCCCAGGCCGTGGCGGCCATGGCCTATGGCACGGAGTCCGTCCCCCGGGTGGACAAAATCGTCGGCCCCGGCAACGCCTATGTCGCGGAGGCCAAGCGCCAGGTCTACGGGAAGGTCTCCATCGACACCATCGCCGGCCCGAGCGAGGTCCTGGTGGTGGCGGACAAAACGGCCAATCCCCGCCACGTCGCGGCCGACATGCTGGCCCAGGCGGAGCACGACGTGCTCTCCTGCTGCATCCTCGTCACCGACAGTGAGACCCTGGCCCATGCCGTGCAGGCCGAGATCGAAAAGCAGCTTGAGAGCCTGGAGCGCGTCTCGATCGCCCGCCCCTCCATCGACGATAACGGCAAGATCATTATTGCCGAAAATCTCCGCCGCGCGATGCAGATCGCAAACGCGGTCGCGCCGGAGCACCTGGAGATCTTTGTGGACAACCCCTTCGACTACCTGGACGACGTGAAAAACGCGGGCTCGGTCTTCCTCGGCAAGAACTGCCCGGAGCCGCTGGGCGACTATCTCGGCGGCACGAACCACACCCTGCCCACCACCGGCACGGCACGCTTCGGAAGCCCGCTCGGCGTGGACGACTTCATCAAAAAGATCCAGTACACCTATTACCCGGCGGAGGCATTCAAGGCCCTCGCCCCGGAGATCGCCCGCTTTGCGTATAAGGAGGGGCTCACGGGCCACGCCAGAAGCGCCCTCATCCGCCTGGAGGAGGGGGAGACATGAGCCGCTTTTTCAGTGAAAAATACAAAAAGCTCGTCCCCTACACCCCGGGCGAGCAGCCGAAGATCTTAAACCTCACAAAGCTCAACACCAACGAGTGCCCCTTCCCCCCCTCGGAAAAGGCCCTGCAGTACGCGCGGGAGCACACCCGCCCGATGAACCTCTATTCGGATATCGAGGGGGTCGGGGTGCGGGAAGCCCTGGCCACGCTCTATGGGCTCCGGCCGGAAAATCTGCTCCTCGGCAACGGCTCGGATGAAATCTTAAATTTCGCGTTCATGGCCTTCTGCGATGACGATCACCCCGCCGCCTTCCCGGACATCAGCTACGGCTTTTATCCCGTCTTCGCAAACTTAAACCGCGTCCCCTATACGGAGATCCCCCTGCGGGAGGATTTTCGCGCCGCGCCGGAGGATTATTACGGCCTCGGCAAAACGATCTTTCTCGCAAACCCCAACGCCCCCACGGGCATCGCCCTCTCGAGCCGGGAGGTGGAGGAGATCGTCAAGCGCAACCCCGACAGCGTCGTCGTCATCGACGAGGCGTATGTGGACTTCGGCGGGGAGAGCTGCATCCCGCTCATTGAAAAGTACGAGAACCTTCTCGTCGTGCAGACCTTCTCCAAGTCCCGTTCCATGGCGGGGGCGCGCCTCGGCTTTGCGGCGGGGAGCGCGGAGCTTATCCGGGATCTGGGTACCATCAAGTTTTCCACAAACCCCTATAACGTCAATTCCATGACCCAGGCCCTCGGCCTCGGCGTTTTGCTGGATGAGGAGAGAACCCGGGCAAACTGCCGCACTGTCATGGAAAACAGGGCCTATACCGCGCAGGCGCTTGAATGCCTCGGCTTTGCGGTGCTGCCTTCCGCGGCAAACTTCCTCTTTGTCCGCTCCGACCGGATCGGCGGGGGAGAACTCTATCAAAAGCTCCGGGCGCGGGCGGTGCTCGTGCGCCACTTCGACAAGGAGAGAATCAAAGATTATAACCGCATTACCGTCGGAACACGGGAGCAGATGGATATTCTGCTCAAAAACATCCGGGAAATTTTGGAGGAGACGCCATGAGAAGCGCTGAAATCCGCCGCAAAACCGCCGAGACCGACATCACCCTCACGCTGAACCTGGACGGGACCGGCGTGAGCGAGATCGAATCCGGCGTGGGCTTTCTCGACCACATGCTCACGCTCTTTGCCCGCCACGGGCGCTTTGACCTCACGCTCGCCTGCGCGGGCGACACCCGGGTGGACGACCACCATAGCGTGGAGGATATCGGCATCTGTCTCGGCCGCGCGGTGAAGGAAGCCCTCGGCGACAAGCGGGGCATCACGCGCTACGGGGATACAACGCTCCCTATGGATGAGGCGCTCATCCTCACGGCGGTGGACGTATCGGGCCGGAGCTTCCTGTGCTTTGACCTGCCCATCCCGACGGAGAAGGTCGGTTCCTTTGATACCGAGCTCGTGGAGGAGTTTTTCACCGCCTTCTGCCAGAACGCCGGCATCACGCTCCATGTCCGTGAGCTCGCCGGGAAAAACAGCCACCACATCATCGAGGGCTGCTTCAAATCCTTCGCCCGCTCCCTCCGCAAGGCCGTCGCCATCGACCCGGACTGCGCCGGGGAACTCCCCAGCACCAAGGGGGTCCTCGGATGATCGCCATTGTGGACTACGGTGTGGGGAACCTCTTCTCGCTCAAGAGCTCCCTCGCGGCCCTTGGGCAGGAGACTCTCGTCACCGGGGACGCCGAGACCCTGCACCGGGCGGACAAGATCCTCCTCCCCGGCGTCGGGGCTTTCGGGGACGCGGCGGAGAAGCTGCGCGCCACGGGACTCGATACCGCCATCGTGGACGCGGCGAGAGGCGGCAAGCCCCTCATGGGCATCTGCCTCGGGATGCAGCTACTCTTCGACCGGGGCTTTGAATATGGCGAGCACGCGGGCCTCTCGCTCATCCCGGGCGAGGTGCGCCCCATCGCGGAAGTCATTCCGCCGGCGCTCAAGATCCCGCACATCGGCTGGAACGCCCTGCGCTTTGCCGAAAAGAAAAGCCCCCTCTTCCGCTATATCCGGGAAGGGGACTGCGTGTATTTTGTCCACTCGTTTTATGCCGCGAAGTGCGGGGAGGATGTGATCGCAACGGCGGAGTACGGCGCGCCGCTCACCGCCGCGGTGCAGCGCGGCAATGTCTGCGGCTGCCAGTTCCACCCGGAGAAGAGCGGCAGGGTGGGGCTCGCGATCCTGAAAGCGTTTTGTGAATAATACCTCCCTTTGAAAAAAGGGAGGGGGACCGCTTTGCTAAGCCCCCCTTGCCTAAAGGGGGGTGGCAGCGAGCTTGCGAGCTGACGGGGGGATACGGTTCACTGACACGCCGTCGCATAACTGTGTATCCACCAGTCATGGCCCCGCGGGGGATCGACTGTGCCAGCCTTTGGCCCAGGTCGCAAGCACAGCTTGCTCCCCGCTTTGGCTACAAACGTGCCCCCGGCACGTTTGCTTAACGCGTCGCGCCCTTTCGCAAAGGGAGCTTATAAGGAAAGGACATCCATATGCTCATTTTTCCCGCCATTGATCTCTACGACGGCAAGGCGGTGCGGCTCTACAAGGGCGACTACGCGCAGATGACCGTCTACAGCGAAGACCCGCCCGCCCTCGCCGAGACCTTCTATGCCCTCGGCGCCAAGTGCCTCCACCTCGTCGATCTCGAGGGGGCGAAGACGGGCGAGACGCCGAATCTCGACACCGTGCGCAAGATCCGCGCGGCCGCGCCCCTCTTCATCGAGCTCGGCGGCGGCGTGCGGAGCATGGAGACGGCGGCGCGCTGTCTTGACGCCGGCATCGACCGCGTCATCCTCGGCACCGCCGCGGTGACGGACCCGGACTTCCTGCAGAAGGCCGTCTCTACCTTTGGGGATAAAATCGCCGTCGGCGTGGACATTCGGGACGGCAGGGTCGCAATAAAAGGCTGGACGGAGAAATCCGCCCTCGACGCCTTTGATTTCTGCCGGAGCCTCCAGGCTCTCGGCGTCAGAACCGTCATCTGCACCGACATCGCAAAGGACGGGGCCATGCAGGGCACGAACCGTGCGCTCTACGGGGAGCTTGCCCAAAGGCTCAACATGCAGATCGTCGCCTCCGGGGGCGTCTCGACGCTCGAAGATGTGAGGGCCCTGCGCGCCCTCGAACTCTACGGGGCCATCATCGGCAAAGCGTACTACACCGGGGCCGTCGATCTCCGGGAAGCGTTGGAGGCGGCAAAATGATCACAAAGCGCATCATCCCCTGTCTCGACGTGAAGGACGGCAGGGTCGTCAAAGGCGTGAACTTTCAGGGCCTGAGCGATGTGTCCTCCCCCGTGGAGCTCGGGCAATATTACAGCGACAGCGGCGCGGACGAGCTGGTGTTCTATGACATCACCGCCTCCAGCGAGGGGCGGCGCCTCTTCACCGATATCCTCACCGAGGTCGCGCGCACCATCTTCATCCCCCTCACGGTGGGCGGCGGCATCAGCACGCTCGACGATTTTGACCGCGTGCTCAAGTGCGGGGCCGACAAGGTGAGCGTGAACTCCGGGGCCATCCGCAACCCGCGCCTCATCTTCGAGGCCGCGAAGCGCTACGGGGACCAGTGCGTGGTCCTCTCGGCGGATGTGAAGCGCGTGGACGGGGTGTTCCGCGTCTTTGCCAAGGGCGGGCGCGAGAATACCGGCATGGAGGCCATCGCGTGGATCAAAAAGGGCGTGGAGCTCGGCGCGGGCGAGGTGGTGGTCAACTCCATCGACACCGACGGCGTGAAGCGGGGCTTTGATCTTGAAATGCTGGACGCTGTGTGCTCTGCTGTCTCCGTCCCCGTGATCGCAAGCGGCGGCGCGGGCGGGATCGGCGATTTCGTCACGCTCTTCAAAACCATCCCCCGGGTGGACGCGGGCCTTGCCGCCTCCATCTTTCACTTCGGGGAGGTCACGATCCCGGCGCTCAAGGCGGCGCTCAAGGAAAACAAGATCCCGGTGAGAGAGGTGTAAACATGCTCAATATCGACGAACTCAAATTTGATGAAAAGGGCCTCATCCCCGCCGTCGTGGTGGACTCCGTCACAAAGCGGGTGCTGACGGTCGCCTACATGAACCGTGAGAGCCTTCAGATCTCCATGGAAAAGGAGCTCTGCTGCTTCTGGTCAAGATCCCGGCAGGAGCTCTGGCTCAAGGGGGAGACCAGCGGCAACTTCCAGCACATTGTCTCCATCACGGCCGACTGCGACAGGGACGCCCTCGTCGTCGTCGTGGAGCCGGACGGCCCCGCCTGCCATCTCGGGACCTTCTCCTGCTTTGAAAACCCCGTCTGGCAGAGCGAGTCGCGCCATGACTTTTCCCTTGAAGGGCTCTATCAGCTCCTCGAGGGGCGAAAACGCGACATGCCCGAGGGGTCCTACACCAGCTACCTCTTTGAGAAGGGCCTTGACAAGATCCTCAAGAAGGTGGGCGAGGAGTGTACCGAGGTCATCATCGCCGCCAAGGCGGAGGATAAGCGCGAGACGGTCTATGAGATCGCGGATCTCGCCTACCACGTGATGGTTCTCATGGTGGACTCCGGCATCAGCGTGGAGGATATCCACCGCGAGCTTGCCTCCCGCCACATCATCGACCACAAGGTCAAGCAGGAGAAAATGACATGAGCAAAATCAAAACCGTCGGCATTGTGAGCCTCTCGAGCGGAATCCTCGGCGAGAGCTTTATGAAGCATGAGCTGGACCTCGGGCTTCGGCGCATGGAAGAGCTCGGCCTGCGCGTGAAGTTCATGCCGAACGCCCTTCGCGGGGCGGACTTTCTGCAAAAGCACCCCGAGGCGCGCGCCGCCGATTTCATCGAGGCTTTTCGCGACCCTGACATCGACCTCATCATGACCGCCATCGGCGGGGACGATACCTACCGCCTGCTGCCCTATCTCTTCGATACCGGCGATTTTGCCGCGGCGGTGCGGGCAAATCCCAAGCCCTTCCTCGGCTTTTCGGACACCACCACAAACCACCTCATGCTCCACAAGCTGGGCCTTCCGAGCTATTACGGCCAGGCTTTCATCACGGAGCTCTGCGAGCTCGACACCGAGATGCTGCCCTACTCGCGCCGCTGCTTTGAATCGTTCGTGAAGACCGGCCGCGTTGCGGACATCACGCCGAGCCCCCTCTGGTATGAGAGCCGCGCGAGCTTTGGCCCGGAAGAGCTCGGCGTGCCGGAGGTTTCGCACCCGAACGGCGGCTTTGAACTTTTGCAGGGCGCGCCGCGTTTCCGGGGCAAGATCCTCGGCGGCTGCATCGACACCATCTTCGACTACTTTGACCCCGGCCGCTATGCCGACTCCCCGGCCCTCTGCGAAAAGTACGGCCTCTTTCCCGCGGCGGAGGACTGGCGGGGCCGCATCCTGCTCTTAGAGTCGAGCGAGGAAAAGCCCGCCCCCGAAAAATACCGCGCGGCGCTCCTGCATCTCAAAGAGCGGGGCGTCTTTGGGGCGGTCAGCGGCGTTCTCATCGGCAAGCCCCAGGATGAGGTCTATGACGCGGAGTACCGCGCGCTCTTACAGGAGGTCATCGACGACCCTGCGCTCCCCGTCGTCTGCAACATCCCCATCGGCCACGCCATGCCGCGCTGCATCCTCCCCTTCGGCATCGAGGCCGAGGTGGACACCGAGCGCCAGACCATCACGTTTTCATAAAAAACACGACCCTGCCGTAGGGACGGCTATCAGCCGCCCGGCGGAGAGGTGGCCGGCATACAAATACCCTCCGGCGAATTCGTACTTTTGAAACGAATTCGCCGGAGGGCTTCTTTCGTGATTGGGCTGTACTGCACGGCCGGCTGATAGCCGCCCCTGCGGCATGATCTTTCCCGTGAGGGAAATTACGCGGCGAGCTTGAAGCTCTCGATGCAGAGCTTCAGGATGTCGTTGACGGTGGCGCTGTCCTCCCCCTCGAGCGCGCTGCTGTGGTAGGTGACGACGGAACCGTCCTCCAGGTTCTCGGCAAAGTAGAAGTCGGCCACATTGCCGCCGGACTCCTCACTCGTGAAGGTGAAGTAGAAGCCGAGAATTTCGCGCCCCTCCACGCTGTAGGAGAGCGTGGTGGGCTGGGTGGTGATGGCCTCTCCCAGCTCCTCGCGCGCGCCGTCCGCCTGGGCGGTGAGATAGGCGAGGGCGTCGGTCACGTTCTCAACGCCGTTGATTTCCTTCTCCATCAGGCCGACGGTGCAGTAGGGAATCCCCTCGTCCGTGCCGGCGTTGATGATGATGCTGCCGCTCGGCAGCTCGTTTGCGACATATTTGCTGTCATAATCGATGCTGAAGTGCTTGGCCTGGCTCACAATCGCGTGTATGCCGGAGTCGGGCTCAACCCCCTTGGGCTCGGGCGTGGGCTCGGGCGTGGGTTCCGGGGTCGGCTCGGCCGTCGGCTCCGCCGTTGCCGCGGGCGTCGGCTCCGCCGGGGCGGGTGCGGCCTCCGGCTTCTTGGAGCAGGCGGACAGGGCAAACAGCATGACTATAACAAGGGCCAGCGCAATGATCCTGTTTTTCATATTTGCTTCCTCTTTCGTGTTGGAATTATACACAGCGGTCTGTATACGAAGATTATTGTAAACCATATTCTGGCGTTTGTCAAAAGAATTTCACGCGCGGCTCAAAAAAAGTGGCGCTTCTGCTTTCCAGGCGCTGGAAAAGGGCGTATACTGAGCTCGGACAAATTCCGGCGCGCGGCGCGGGAACATTTTCCCGCGCCGCGCGTCTTACAGCTAACTGACAAAAAAGGGGGAGCTTTCTGTGTCAACCCGCAAACAATTCCTCGCGCTGCTGCTCGCGGCGCTGCTGCTTATGAGCCTCCCGGGGGGAGCCTTCGCGGAGGAGACGGCCGACGTTCAAACGGTGGAGGCCGCCACGGTGGAGGAGCTTTTGGCCGCCATCGCGCCGGACACCGTCATCCGCCTCACCGGGCGCAGCTACGATCTCACCCGGGCAAAGGGCTACGGGGTCTTCGGCAGCAGGTACTATAACTGGAACGGGACCTATGACGACGGCTTTGAGCTCGAGATCAGCGGCGTGGAGGGTCTCACCATCGAGGCTGCGCGCCCCGGCGCGGAGATCGTCACCGTGCCGCGCTACGCCTGCGTGATGAAATTCACGGACTGCGCGGATGTGACGCTCCGGGGCTTCACCGCCGGGCACACCGAGGGCGCGGGCTACTGCACGGGCGCGGTCCTCGGCATGACGGGCTGCCGCGACATGCTGGTGGAAAGCTGCGATCTCTACGGCTGCGGCACCTACGGCCTGGAGCTGGAGCGCTGCCGGGGCGTGCACGCGGTAAACACCGTCATCCGGGACTGCAGCTACGGCGCACTCGACGCCGCAAACTGCTCCGACGTCCTGCTCGACGACTGCATGGTCCACGGCATTGAGGGCTACGGCGGCATTTTCAGTCTCCGCGCAAGCCATGACTGCGCCGTCATCAACTCCGATATCCGCGACTGCGCATCGACGAGCCTTGTGGAGCTGAGCGGCGTGAAGGACTGCTTCCTCGGCGGGTGTGAGATCCGCTCGAACACCTTCACGGGCATGTTCTCCTGCGCGCTCTATCCCCTCGTCGTGGAGGGCTGCGCCTTTGAGAATAACCGCTGCGACGCCTGGTATGCCGACACCTGGCAGCAGAGCGAGCGCGTCGTGGACCGAAACGGCGACGTGATCTATGAGGGGACGCTCGAGACCCTCACCCGCGCGGAGAACGTCCGCTGGGAGGCGCCCGCGGAGGCGGAGATCAGCGTCACCGCGCCCCCGGTTTCCGAGGACGGGATGGTCCACGTCCGCACGGTGGACGAGCTTTTGGCCGCCATCGCCCCGGACACCGCGATCTATCTGGAGGACGGGGTCTACGATCTCAGCGAGGCCGCGGGCTACGGCTCCTACAGCGGGGATCACTGGTACTGGATGAGCTGCTATGACGGCCCAGGCCTTGTGATCCGGGATGTGGACGGCCTCACGATCCAGGCCGCGGGCGCGCACCGGGCGCGCATCGTGGCGGAGCCCCGCTACTGCGAGGTGCTGAGCTTTGAGGGCTGCCGGAACATCACGCTCTGGGGCTTCACCGCGGGACATACGGAGAACATCGAGGCCGGCGAGTGCGCGGGCGGCGTGCTGAACTTCCAGGAGAGCCGGGACGTGGAGATCGAGGACTGCTCCCTCTTCGGCTGCGGCACCGTCGGCGTCACGGCGGTGAACTGCCGGGACATGCGCCTTGTCCACACCGAGATCCACCACTGCACCGTGAGCGCCGTCACCTTCTACGGCAGCCGCGACATTGAGATGAGCGCCTGCAATGTCCACGACATCGGCGGCGGCTACCCGGTGAGCCAGTACCAGATCTACGACTGCAAAAACATCACCGCCGACGGCCGCGCCTTTCCGGAGAACAACTGGTAAAACAAACCCCCGGCCGATTGGCCGGGGGTTAGCTCACGCGAAATCCAGCTCTGTAACGCCGAAGTATTTCTCGGCAAAGTCCACCCGCTCCACGCGAAACTCTTTTCCGCGGAGATATTCGAGCGCGCCCGCGTCCGTCGGGAACTCGAAGCGCAGGCGGTAGGAATAGAGCGCCTGGCCCTTCTCCTCAAAGCCCTTGTTGAAGCGCTCGCTCCCGTACTTCCCGTCGCCTAAAAGCGGCCAGCCCGCGTGGGCCATCTGGGCGCGGATCTGATGCGTGCGCCCGGTGAGAAGCCTGCACTCCACGAGGGAGAGCGGCCCCTTGCTCAAGAGCGTGCGGTACTCCGTCACGGCGGTCTTGGCCCCGGGCTCCGGGCGGTCCTTTACGAAGACCTGGTTTTTCTTCGCGTCCTTGAAGAGATAATTTTCAAGCCTCCCGGCGGGGGGCTTCGGCCTTCCCTGCACGGCGCAGAGATAGTACTTTTCGATCTCCCGGTCGCGGATCTTGTCGTTTAAGATGCGCAGGGCCTCGGCGTTTTTCGCCGCGATCACGATGCCGCCGGTGTTGCGGTCGATGCGGTTGCAGAGGGCCGGGGCAAAGGCGTTTTCCTCTTTTGGCCGCCACTCGCCCTTCTGGGCCATGTAGGCCTGGACGTTTGCGATGAGCGTGTTATAGTCCCAGACGCCCGCGCTGTGGCAGAGGACGCCGGGCTTTTTGTCCAGCAGCAGGATGTTCTCATCCTCATACACGATCGTGAGGCGCGGGGTGCCCACCTTGAGGTAGGAATTTTCCTCCCGCGGCTTTTCAAAAAACTCATCGTTGATGTAGAGCTGCACCGTGTCGCCCGCAGAGAGCCTCGTGTCCCGCTTCGCGCCACTGCCGTTTAACTTGATGCGCTTGAGACGGATGTATTTTTGCAGCAGCGACTCCGGCAGCAGGGGGACGGCCTTGCCCACAAAACGGTCCAGACGCTGCCCCGCGTCGTTCTGTCGGATCGAAAACTCCTTCATTTGACCAAAAAATCCCCTTCCCGCCCGTGAATTTTTTGCATTATACTATAAAAAAATAGTGTTGACAAGTCTTGTCAAGTAATCTATAATACTAAAGCTACTGTGCGAGGTGCTGGATATGCGTCTGAATCTGAGTGCGATCATCGAAGTCCCCGGCGGCTCTGTGCCGTTTCAGTGTGAACTGGATACCGAGCGCCTGGATTTCCCCTCGGTGCGCAGCTATCCGCGAAAGCCCTTTGCGGAGGGGCGCGTTTTCAATGAGGCCGGCATCCTCCGTCTGGAGGGGACGCTCACGGCGGAGATGATCTGCGTCTGCGACCGCTGCGGGGAGGAGTTTGAAAGCCGCAAGGAAATGCCGCTCGAGGCTGTGATCGTGGAGGAAAACCCCGAGGATGACCCCGCCCTCTTCACGCTGGAGGGCAACGAGATCGACCTGGATGAGATCCTCTCCACGCTCTTCGTCCTGGATATGGAGACCAAGTTTCTCTGCCGGGAGGACTGCAAGGGCCTGTGCCCCACATGCGGCAGGAATCTCAACCTCGGCCCCTGCGGGTGCCGAAAATCCCTTGATCCAAGATTTGCTGTGCTTGAGCAGCTTTTGGATAAATAGTTATGAAGCTGCTCAGAACAGCTGTCAACAGGAGGTGTCAACATGGCAGTCCCAAAAGGAAAAGTATCGAGACAGAGACGTGACAAGAGGCGTTCTTCCGTTTGGAAGCTCACCGCTCCCAATGTCGTCAAGTGCCCCAACTGCGGTGCTTTCTGCATGCCCCATCGTGCCTGCAAGGCTTGCGGTCAGTACAAGGGCCGGACAGTCATCGCTGTTGAAGAGAGCAAGTAATGCTGCTTGAGGAGGAAAGGTGTGAAAACCCTTCCTCCTTTTGCATTTATTGCGGCGTCTTGCCTCTCCCTTTGGGAGAGGTGCCCCAGTGCGCACACTGGTGACTGAGGGATCGGCTATCCTGCATACGGCTTCAGTCGATCCCTCCGCCCCTTCGGGGCACCTCCCTTTTCGAAAGGGAGGTAATACTATCCCTTGATAGAAATCTTTATTGACCATATATCTCCATTATGCTCTGCGGGCTTCGCCTTGTCTGGCACAAATTTTCCTCGGGAATCCAATAAAGCTTCTTATCAAGGAATAGTATCAGTCACGGCACTTGTGGGAGACGTGCCGTGCCAGCTCCCCCAGAGGGGGAGCCAAGGACAGGAAGGAGGGGGGACCCGGATGGAGGACAATTATATAAAGTCTGTCGATCCGACGAGTCCGCTCTTCGGGAAGGCGTCGCCGGGGGATACCATCGTCTCCATCAACGGCAAGGAGATCCTCGACGTCCTCGACTATAAGTTCTTCGCCTATGACCGGGATCTCGTGGTCCGCCTGCAAAGGCCGGACGGGACGGAGTATACCGTGCAGGTGAAAAAGCCGGAGGGCGGCGACCTGGGTCTCGATTTCGAGAGCTATCTTATGGACACGCCGCGCGCCTGCTCGAACGCCTGCGTCTTCTGCTTCATTGACCAGCTCCCCCGCGGGATGCGCCGCACCATGTATTTCAAGGATGATGACGCGCGCCTGAGCTTTCTGCTGGGTAACTACATCACGCTCACGAACCTCTCTCCCCGGGAGGTGGAGCGCATCATCGCCCTGCATGTGAGCCCCATCAACGTCTCCGTGCACACCATGAACCCGGAGCTGCGCTGCAAGATGCTCCGCAACCCCCGCGCCGGGGAGAGCATTGAGATCATGCGCCGCTTCGCCGCGGCGCACATCGTCATGAACTGCCAGATCGTCTGCTGCCCCGGTCTCAATGACGGGGAGGAGCTTCTCTATACCATGCGGGAGCTGGAGGCCCTCTGGCCCGCGGTGCACAGCGTTTCCATCGTCCCGGTCGGCCTCACGCGCTTCCGGCAGCATCTCTATCCCCTCACGCCCTTCACCCCGGAGCACGCGGGGGAGACGCTCGATCTTGTCGAGGGCTTTGCCGAGCAGTGCCGCCGTAAGCACGGCAGCCGCGTCTTCTTCTGCGGGGATGAGCTCTATATCCTCGCGGGGCGGGAGCTGCCGCCCGACGAATACTACGAGGAATACACCCAGCTTGAAAACGGCGTCGGCACCCTCCGCCTTTTGGAGACGGAGTTTCTGAGCGCCGTAAAACTCGCCGACGAGCCGGACGGCGCGGACTTCGCCATCGCGACCGGCGTCTCCGCCGCGCCCTATCTCGAGCGGCTTCTCGAAAAGGCGCGGGAGGCATTCCCCGCGCTTCGGGGCCATGTCTACGCCATCCAGAACGACTTCTTCGGCCGCAGCATCAACGTCACCGGCCTTGTGACCGGGGGCGACCTGATCCGGCAGCTCAAGGGGAAGGAGCTGGGCGAGAGGCTGCTCATCTCCCAGAACATGCTGCGCCGGGCGGAGATGGATTTCCTCGACGACGTGAAGCTCGAGGAGGCGAGCGCCGCCCTGGGCGTTCCCATCTACCCCGTGGAGTCGGACGGCTTCGCCCTCTGCGACGCGATGTTCGGCCTCCTGCCGGAGGTGAAGCTCCCCCGGCGCGAGGAGACGGGAGAGATGTTTTATAAGTATAACACGTAATATGCCTTCCCCTTGAGGGGAAGGTGGCATCCGGCGTCCCCCGCAAGCCGGATGACGGATGAGGTGGCACCCTTGCGGCTTGTACGGGGTGGATAAAAGCGGCAAGCTCCACCTCATCAGTCACAGCCTCGCGGGAGATCGGCTGTGACAGCTTCCCCTCAAGGTCACCTCTAAAAACTCCTGCCCGGCGAAACTTGAAAGCCACAAAGGATTCCTGCGTTTTTTGCCCTTCAATCTGGAACAAAATCTCTCGACGCATCACCAGACCTGAGTTTTTAGAGGTTCCCTCAAGGGGAAGCCGATTTTGATAAAGGAGGATCTGAACATGTCAAGACCTCTTGTTGCCATTGTGGGCCGCCCGAACGTGGGCAAGTCCATGCTCTTTAACCGCCTGGTCGGCCAGCGTCTCAGCATCGTGGAGGACACTCCCGGCGTCACGCGCGACAGGCTCTATGCCCCCTGCGAGTGGGCGGGCCGCAGCTTCGACATGGTGGACACCGGCGGCATCGAGCCATCCACCGACAGCGAGATCCTGCTCTTCATGCGCGAGCAGGCGCAGATCGCCATCGACTCCGCCACCGTCATCATCCTCGTCACGGATATCCGCACCGGCGTCACCGCGGCGGACAAGGACGTGGCGAACATGCTCAAGCGCTCGCACAAGCCCGTGGTCCTCGCCGTGAACAAGGCAGACTCCACCGGGGCGGAGGACCCCGCCCTCTATGAGTTTTACGAGCTCGGTCTCGGCGACCCCATCGCGGTCTCCGCCGTGCACGGCCACGGCACCGGGGACCTTCTGGACGCGTGTCTCAAATCCTTCCCGGATGCCGAGGGGGACGAGGCGGAGGACGACTGCATCAAGGTCGCCGTCATCGGCAAGCCCAACGTGGGCAAGTCCTCGCTCATTAACCGCATCCTCGGCGAAAAGCGCCTCATCGTCTCCGACATGGCGGGCACCACGCGCGACGCGGTGGACACCCGCTTTGAAAACGACAAGGGCCGCTACATGCTCATTGACACCGCCGGCATCCGCCGCAAGTCAAAGGTGGAGGAGCGCGTGGAGAAGTTCTCCGTCATGCGCGCCCAGCTCGCCATCGAGCGGGCGGACGTGTGCCTCATCCTCCTCGACGCCCGCGACGGCGTGACCGACCAGGACACCAAGATCGCGGGGCTCGCGCACGAGGCGGGCAAGGCCAGCATCATCGTCGTGAACAAATGGGATCTCGTGGAGAAGGAGACCGGCACCATGGAGAAGATGCGCAAGGACATTCTGCGCGATCTGAGCTTCATGAGCTATGCCCCCGTGCTCTTCATCTCCGCCCTCACCGGCCAGCGCACGGACCGCCTCTTTGAGCTCATCAACTTCGCAAACGACCAGTCCAACATGCGCATCTCCACCGGGATGCTCAATAACGTCCTCGCTGACGCCCAGGCGCGCGTCCAGCCGCCCACGGACAAGGGCCGCCGCCTCAAGATCTACTACATGACCCAGACCGGCATCAAGCCCCCCTGCTTCGTCATCTTCTGCAACAGCCGGGAGCTCTTCCACTTCTCCTACCAGCGCTATCTCGAGAACCAGATCCGCGCGGTCTTCGGCCTCGAGGGGACGCCCATCCGCATCGTGATCCGCCAGAAAGGAGACAAGGAATGAGCGTCTACTGGCTCCTGCTGCTGCCCACGGCGATCGTCGCCTATCTCCTCGGCAGCATGGACACGATGGTCCTTGCCTCCAACTTCGTCTTCCACCGAAACCTCCGCCGCCTGGGGGACCACACCCGCTGGCTCTCCAATTTCTACCGGCTCTACGGCGTCGGGGGCTTTTTGAAGCTCCTCGCGGTGGAGCTTGTGAAGGATCTCATCCCCATTCTCCTCGGGGCGCTGCTGCTCGGCATCCGCGGTCACGCGGATGTGGGGCGCGCCTTTGCGGGCTTCGTGCTCGTCCTCGGGAGACTCTTCCCCGTGTTTTACGGCTTTCACGGCAGCCACGCCTGCGTCGCCCTCATCGCGGCGGCCTTCGGCGTGGGGACCTCCGTCGGCGCCTCGGTGATGCTTGCGGTGATGCTTGCGGTGGGCCTCACGCGCTATCTCTCGCTCGGGGCGCTCGGCGGCGCTGTGATGTTCACGATGGTCTCGGTCCTCGCGGTGGACGACAGGCTTCTTCTGCGCCTTGCGCTCTTCACTGCGGGGCTTGTCCTGCTGCGGCACATCCCCGCGCTCGTCCGCCTGATCCGGCGGACGGAGCCGCGCCTGAGCCTGAAGGAGGATATCACCTACAAGCTCGACAAATAATCTCTCTGGGAGTATTGTTTCATGAGTCTTTTGGAACTGCTGCTGATCGCCGTCGGCCTGAGCATGGACGCCTTTGCGGTGTCCGTGTGCAAGGGGCTGAGCCTGCAGAGACTGAAACCCCGGCACGCTGCCCTCGTGGGGCTCTACTTCGGCGGCTTTCAGGCCCTCATGCCGATGCTCGGCTGGGTCCTCGGCGCGCGTTTTGAGCATGTGATCCAGAGCGTGGACCACTGGATCGCCTTTTTCCTGCTTGCCGTCATCGGGGCCGGCATGATCCGGGAGGCGCGGCAGCAGGAGGAGCTGAACGACGATCTCGGCTTCAAAACCATGCTGCTGCTCGCTGTCGCCACCAGCATCGACGCGCTGGCAGTGGGTGTGACCTTCGCGTTTTTGCAGGTGCGCATCCTGCCGGCGGCGTCCCTCATCGGCGTGACGACCTTTGCGCTCTCGGCCCTCGGCGTGTACATCGGGCATGTTTTCGGCCTCAAGTACAAGGCAAAGGCGGAGATCGCGGGCGGCGTCATCCTCATCGGCATCGGCCTCAAGATCCTGCTTGAGCACCTTGAAATCATCTGACGGGAGGAGTTCTGTGGCACGGAAAACGAAAAGCAGGGTCTTCCTCGCAGTGCTCGCGGTCCTGCTCGGGGCGGGGCTTCTGGGCTTTGCCACCCTGCGCGCGGCGGAAAAGGCGATCCCGCACATGCTCGCGACCCCGGCGCCCACCCCGGCGCCGACGCCGACACCCGCCCCGACCCCATCTCCGACGCCGACGCCGGCCCTGCGGAAGCGGACGGCGCTGCTCACACTGGTGAACCCCTGGCACAGGCTCGAGAAGGGCTATGTGCCGGAGCTCCGGCAGGTGACCTACGGCTATGACGAAGACCAGTTCATGGACGTGCGCGCGGCGGACGCCCTCTATCAGATGATCGCGGACTGCGCCGAGGCGGGCAACGACCCCTTCGTCTGCTCCGGCTACCGCAGCACGGAGAAGCAGGAGGCCCTTTTTGAAAACAAGATCATCCGCCTCATCGAGGAGGACGGCGTGGACCCCGAGGACGCGCCGGAGATCGCGGCGCAGTCGGTGGCCCTCCCGGGGACGAGCGAGCACGAGCTCGGCCTCTCGGCGGACATCATCGACTACAACTACCCCTACTTAAACGAAAAGCAGGAGGAGATGCCCACCCAGAAATGGCTCATGGAGCACTGCTGGGACTATGGCTTCATCCTCCGCTACCCGAGTGACAAGAGCGGCATCACCGGCATCATCTATGAGCCCTGGCACTACCGCTACGTCGGCGTTGAGGCCGCGCGGGAGATGCACGAGCTGGGCCTCACGCTCGAGGAGTATCTGGACCTGTATTATGAGCCGCTTGCGTGATACAAGGCTGTGAAAAGCATCGCGAACGGCCCCCGCAGGGGCGGCCGCCGGCTGCTGTCATCTCAGCCCGCAGCCGTAGGAGACCATCTCCACGGCCCGGAAGGCGCGCTCACCCCAGGGGTAATACGGCGACTCGACACCGGCGTCGCGCATGATGTCCTCGGCATATTCGCCGCGGAGATCGTAGCTCCGGTCATAGACGGCGAGGATGCTCTCAAGAAAGGTCTTGAGCCGCTCGTCGTCCTGCTCATCGAGCCAGCAGCCCACCGCGGAGTAGATCTCATCGTCCGTGAGCTTTGTCTCGGTCCCCCAGTCCAGAAGCCAGGCCGCGCATCGCGCGGCGCGCAGGGAGCTGCCCGCAGTGCCGGGGTAGACCTGCAAAACGCCCTCGAAGATCTCCGCGAGCGCCGCGTCGTATACCGGCGGCAGATCGGGGATCAGGGGCAGGGGCTCCGGCGTCGGCGCCGGGACAAAGGGCGTGGGCTCCGCTGTCGGCTCCGGGGTCGGCGCGGGCGTCTCGGCGGCGAGAGGCTCCGGCGTGGGGGCCGCGCCCCGCTTCCCGCAGGCCGTGAGCGGGAGCAGCATACAGAGTATGAAAAACAGAATGACAATACGTTTCATCGCGCATTTCTCCTTTTAATACTATTCCTTGATAAGAAGCTTTATTGGATTCCCGAGGAAAATTTGTGCCAGACAAGGCGAAGCCCGCAGAGCATAATGGAGATATATGGTCAAG
>CADBCV010000030.1 GCA_902793285.1 Oscillospiraceae bacterium | reverse complement strand
CCAACCGGTACTAATAGCCCGAGGGCTTGACCTACATTATGCAGGCACAATGCCTTGTCCCTTCCCTCTGTTTAGTTTTCAGGGTACAAGCCCTGAATAGTTGGTGTTTTTAACGGTGAGGGTCCACCTGTTCCCATTCCGAACACAGAAGTTAAGCTCACCAGTGCCGAAAATACTTGTCTGGCGACGGACTGGAAAGATAGGTCAACGCCAACACAAAAACCTCCTGGAGAAATCCGGGAGGTTTTTCTATGTTCTGATGTGTTTTCCGATAATTCCGTAGGGGCGGGCGTCCCCGACCGCCCGTATCGCCACCGCATTGGATATGTCGGTTTTGCGGTAAAATGCCCGATATTTCCGTAGGGGCGGGCGTCCCCGACCGCCCGAAACCTATCCGCATCGCTAATGTGGATACAAACGGTAAAATGTCCGTCCCCACCGTAGGGGCGGGGCTTGCCCCGCCCGGCGGCATAGGGAGATCATTGAAACAATGTACGGCGAAATCGCAGCTTTTTACGAAATCGCCGTACATTTTTTGCAATTTTAACATTTCACCGCGCGGGAGGGGCAAGCCCCTCCCCTACGGACAGGCGGCGACATTTTCGCACTCCGGTACACCCGTACCGGATCGCAGCTTTGCGGGCGGCTGATAGCCGCCCCTACGGTCAGGCGGTAACGATTGTTGATCCCGTTGGGCATGTTGCGCGATGTGGGGTTATGGGCCGTCAACTCCAACAACACGGACGACATCCCCCTCAACACGAAAGCGGACGGCGAAGCCCGCAAAATCCAGGGCGTAGACGCGATCCGGGTCCTTCTGATAGCGCGGGCGTGGATCGTTTGCGAGCACGCCGATGAGCGCGCCGCGCTTCTCCGGCGGGAGCGAAGATAATAGCGCGTCCGGGATCTCCACATCCAGCGTCTCCCCCGCGTCCGGCGCAAAGCCGGAGAGGGCGTCGGGCCGGCAGTCGGCATAGGGGACATAGGGCTTTACATCAAAAATCGGCGTGCCGTCCATGAGATCGGCCCCGCGCACCACGAGGACCGTCCCGAGCCCGGGGCGCGTCTCCACGGCCTTGAGCTCCACGCACGAGAGGCCGAGGGCGTTCGGCCGGAAGGACGAGCGCGTGGCAAACACGCCCATGCGCGTGTTCCCGCCGAGGCGCGGCGGGCGCACCGTGTGGGAAAAGCCCGCCCGCAGATTTTCGGAAAACTGCCAGATCAGCCACAGATGGCTGAAGCCCTCGATCCCGCGCAGGGCCTCCGGATCGCGGTACTCCGGCTCGAACACCACAAGCCCCTCCAGCGCTTCGACGATCCCCGCCTGGCGGGGGATGCCGAACTTCTCGGGAAAGTCGCTTCTCATGCGGGCAATGGGGCGGATTTCAAACGTGTCGGACATAGGCAGAACCTCATAGCAATATTATGCTCACGGCGATGGCGTTGACGGCGGCGTGGAAGAAGATCGGGGCCCAGATGGTGCTGCAGCGCTCATAGCAGCGGGCGAGCAGCAGCGACACCGGGAGATACTGGAGCAGAAACAGCCAGTAGGCAGGCTCCCGCACCGCGTAAGGGGCGACGTGATAGAGGCAGAAGCAGAGAGAGCTCACCAGATACGCGGCGAGACGGTTTTTGCGCCGCAGCAGGCCGAAGATCCCCGCGCGAAAGAGCATCTCCTCCACCAACGGGGTGAGATACACAAGCTCCGCCCGCATGAGCCCGGCCTCCCGCACGACCGCCGCCTGCAGGGCCGCGTCGTTGGGGCTCTGCGCCTCGGGCAGCAGAGACTGAAAGAGCAGGACGAGAAGATAGTCGCAGCAGTACATGGCGAGAAGCCCGCGCACCACCGTGCGAAGACAGGTGAACGGGTGGTCCGCGAGGGGGTCAAAGTCCCGCCGCAGGAAGCGGAAGGCGAAGACCAGCATGTACACAAAGCCCACGGCGTAATAGAGAAAATTCGCCTGGGCCTCGGTGAGCAACTTTTGCGCGAAGAGATACCCGCACAAAAGCTGCATCACGACAAGATGCACCGGCAGGTAGGCCAGCACGAAGGCCGCCTCGCGCTTTTCAAGGCGGCTCGTGAACGGGGGCTCGGGGGCGTGCGGGCGCATCAGGCCCTCGCTTTCTTCTGCAGGGCGTACAGCAGATTCAGCGCCTCAATGGGCGTGAGGGTGTTGAGATCCGTGTCCTGCAAAATCCGGCGCACCTCGTCGCTGCCGACGTCGGCAAGGCTGATCTGGCTGGGGTCCTCCGCCTTTGCGGCGGGAGCGAGGACGGCGACGCCCTCAGACTCGAGCTCCTTGAGATAGCCCTTGGCCTTTGTGATGAGACTGTCCGGCAGGCCCGCGAGCTTTGCCACCTCGATGCCGTAGCTGTCGTCGGCGGCGCCGCGCACGATCTTGCGCAGGAAAACGAGATCGCCCCCCTGCTTTTTCGCGGTGATGTTGTAGTTGCGCACGCCTGCAAGCTCCCCCTCGAGGGCGGAGAGCTCGTGATAGTGGGTGGCGAACATGGTCTTCGCGCCGAGCTTTCGCTTGTCGGCGCAAAATTCCAGCACCGCGCGGGCGATGGCCATGCCGTCGAAGGTGGAGGTGCCGCGGCCGATCTCGTCGAGGATGAGGAGGGAGGCCGCGGTCGCGTGCTTTAAGATGGCGGCGGTCTCGCTCATCTCCACCATGAAGGTGGACTGCCCGGAGGCGAGATCGTCGGACGCGCCGATGCGCGTGAAGACCCGGTCCACGATGCCGACGGTGGCGGACTTCGCGGGCACAAAGGAGCCCATCTGCGCCATCAGGACAATGAGCGCCGTCTGGCGCATGTAGGTCGATTTGCCGGCCATGTTCGGCCCCGTGACGATGGCCACGCGGTCGTCCTGGTCGTTTAAGAAACTGTCGTTCGGGACAAAGAGCACGTCCTTCATGCTCTGCTCCACGACGGGATGGCGGCCCTGGACGATGTGCAGGGTGCGCCCGGCGTCGATCTCCGGGCAGGAGTAGGAGTTGCGCACGGCGACCTCCGCGAGAGAGCACAGGGCGTCGAGCCGTGCCACCGCGTCCGCCGTGAGCTGCACGCGGTCCACCTTCGCGGCGACAGAGTCCCGCACCTCGCAGAAGTAGCGGTACTCGAGATCGCTGATGCGGTCGCGCGCCGTGAGGAGGGTGTTTTCGAGCTCCTTGAGCTCCTGGGTGAAATAGCGCTCGTTCGACACAAGCGTCTGCTTGCGGATATAGTCCTCGGGCACGTTTTCGAGCCCTGCGGACTTCGGCACGTCGATATAATAGCCGAAGACCTTGTTGTAGCCGACTTTGAGCTTTTTGATGCCGGTGCGCTCGCGCTCGCGGGCCTCGAGCTCCTGCACGAGCTTCGCCCCGTTGTCGCGCACGTTGCGGAGCCTGTCCACCTCCTCGGAATAGCCGGGGCGGAGGATGCCGCCCTCGCGGACGGAGAAGGGGGGATCGTCGCAGATGGCGCGGTCGATCTCAAAGCGCAGGTCCTCCAGCGCGTCCATCGCGGCGATGTCCCGGAGCTCCAGGGACTGGGTCCCCTGCAAAAGCTCCTTGAGGCGCGGCAGGGCGGCGGCGCAGAGGCTGAGAGAGCGGAGATCGCGCCCGCCCGCCGTGCCGTAGACGGCCCTGCCCACAAGGCGCTGCATGTCCCCGATGGCGCGCAGCGTCTCCATGAGTTCGCCCCGGCGCACGTTGTCGGACACGAGCTCCGACACGGCGTTGAGACGGCGGCGGATGGCGACGGCGGAGAGGAGCGGCCGCTCCACCCAGGCGCGCAGGAGCCTTCCGCCCATGGGGGTGCGCGTGCGGTCGAGCACCCAGAGGAGCGAGCCCTTTTTCTCCCCGCTGCGGAGCGATTCGGTGAGCTCCAGGTTCCGCCGGGTAATATAGTCGAGCTCCATGAAGCGCCCGCCGAAGAACACGTCGAGCCGGCGGATGTGGCCGAGGTCGCACTTCTGCGTCCGGCGCAGGTACTCCAAAAGCGCGCCCGCCGCGCACACGGCCCCGGGCTGGTCGCCGATGCCGGCCTTGTCTATGTCGGAGAAGCCAAACTGCTCGCACACGAGGGCCGAGGCGGGCATGTATTCAAAGCTCTCCGCCCCATCCTCGGGCATGGCGGCGAGCTTTTTGATGACGAAATCCCAGATCGCGGCCTCCGCCTTCGCGCCCGGGGAGAGCAGCACCTCTCTCGGGGAGAAGCGGCCCAGCTCGTTTACAAGGTGGGAGACGGCGTCGTTTTCAAAGGCGGCGCAGCAGAACTCGCCCGTGGAAACATCGCAGAAGGCGACGCCCCCCTCGCGCCCCGCGAGGGACACGGCCGCGATGTAGTTGGAGCGCCCCTCCTCCAGCATGGAGCTCTCGGTCACGGTGCCGGGGGTGATGATGCGGATGACGTCGCGCTTCACCAAACCCTTGGCGAGGGCAGGGTCCTCGGTCTGCTCGCAGATGGCGACCTTGTAGCCCTTCGCGATGAGGCGGGCGATATACGCCTCGGCGCTGTGGTAGGGCACGCCGCACATGGGGGTGCGCTCCTCCGGGTCCTCCACCGAGCGGTCGCGGGTCGTGAGCGTGAGATCCAGCTCCCGGGAGGCGGTCTTCGCGTCCTCGTCGAACATCTCATAAAAATCCCCGAGACGGAAGAAAAGCAGGCAGTCCGAATACTGCTGCTTGATCTCCTGATACTGCCGCTTCATGGGGGTGAGCTCTGCCATGGTGGTTTCCTCTTTCTGTTGAATTTATATGGGGCTCCCTCCCTGAGGGAGCTGTCAGCGCCGCTTGCGGAGCTGACTGAGGGAGTCAAGGCACGAAATTTTGAATGCTCAGAGCGCCGCGCAAACTCCTTCCACCGCTGAAGCGGTCCCCCTCCCTCTTATCGCCGCAAGCGGCTGAGGGAGGCAAATTGTCATCCCACGATCTCTCCATACAAGGCCCAGGTATTCGACGCTGTGATCTTCACGTTCACAAACCGGCCGATGAGGCTCTTGTCGCCCTTGAGGTGGACGAGCCTTCCGCCGTTTGTGCGGCTGGAGAGGTTATATTCCTCCCGGCCCGTCTCCCCGTCCACGAGGACGCGGAGGGTTTTGCCCTCGTACTCCCGGTGCTTTTCGCCGGAGATGCGGTTTGCGAGGTCTGTCAATTGATCAAAGTGCAGCTGCTTTTCCTGCCTCGTGTAGGGGTCCGGCATGGTGGCCGCCGGGGTGCCGACGCGCTTGGAGTAGATGAAGGTGAACATGGCGTCAAAGCGGACCTCTTCGCAGAGGGAGAGGGTGGCCTGAAAATCCTCCTCCGTCTCGTCGGGAAAGCCCACGATGATGTCGGTCGTGATGACGAGATCGGGCATATAGCGCCGCGCGGTCTCGATCTCCTCCAGATATTTCGCCCGGTCATAGTGGCGGTTCATGCGCTTTAAGACCCGGTCAGACCCGGACTGGACGGGCAGGTGGATGTGGTGGGCGCACTTTTCGCATTCCGCCATGGTTTTGAAGAGCTTTTCCGTGGCGTCGCGCGGATGGCTCGTCATGAAGCGGATGAGAAAGTCCCCGGGGATGGCGTTGATCTCCCGGATGAGATCGGCAAAATCGACCCCGCAGTCGAGATCCTTGCCGTAGGAATTGACGTTCTGGCCGAGAAGGGTGATGTCCTTATATCCGGCCGCGACAAGGGCCCGCGCCTCGGCCACCACGTCCTCGGGGCGTCTCGAGCGCTCTCGCCCTCTCACGTAGGGGACGATGCAGTAGGTGCAGAAGTTGTTGCACCCGTACATGATGGAGAGCCACGCCTTCACCTGCCCGTCACGCCGGAGGGGGATGCCCTCGGCCACGGCCTCTTCCTTTGCGGTGGCGAAGACGCGCTTATGCTTTTCCATCACCTGATTGAGAAGCTCCGGAAAGCGCCAGAGCTCGTGCGGGCCGAAGACGAGGTCCACGATGGGGTAGGAGCGCTTGAGCTTTTCCGCCATGTGCTCCTGCTGCACCATGCAGCCGCAGACCGCGATGATCTGCCCCGGGCGGGCCTTTTTCGTGTGGTTCAGGGCGCCCACGTTTCCGAGCACGCGCATCTCGGCGTGCTCACGCACGGCGCAGGTGTTGACGACGATGACGTCCGCCTGAAACTCGTCCTGGGTAAAGCCGTAGCCCATCTCACTGAGATAGCCGCGGATCTTCTCGCTGTCGGCCTCGTTCTGCTGGCAGCCGTAGGTGTCCACCATGGCGAGGGGGCGCTGCCCGTCCCCGGCGACGCGCTCAAAGATTTTGGCACAGATCTCGCGCTGGGCCTCGATCGCCTCGGGCGCAATGACTTTTCTCTCAATCGGCATGGGTGATTCTCCTTGTATTTCCATTACAGAGTCCTTATATTTTAGCATAAAGACTATGGAAGTTTCAACTGATTTCCTGTATAATAAAGAAAATGAAAACTGGCTCCCTCCCTGAGGGAGCTGTCGCGGCGGCGTCGCCGCCGTGACTGAGGGAGACTCCCTCCGTCACGGCCTCGCGGGAGATCGGCCGTGCCACCTCCCTCAGAGAGGGAGGCAATAAGGAAGGTGATGGAATGTCCGAAATCAACATCCTCTCCCCCCATGTGGCGGATATGATCGCCGCGGGCGAGGTGGTGGAGCGGCCCGCCTCCGTCGTCAAGGAGCTCATGGAAAATTCCTTTGACGCGGGCGCCCACGCCGTCACCGTCGAGCTGCGCGACGGCGGGGCGACGCTCCTGCGCGTGCAGGACGACGGCAAGGGCATGGCCCCGGAGGACGCGGGCGTCGCCTTTCTGCGCCACGCCACCTCCAAGCTCCATGACGAGACGGGGCTTGAGGCCATCGGCACCATGGGTTTCCGCGGCGAGGCCCTGGCCGCCATCTCCGCCGTGAGCGAGGTGGAGCTCACCACCCGCCGGCGCGGGGACGAGAGCGGCACCCACATGACGCTCTCCGCCGGGGAAATCCAGGACATGCGCGAGACAGGCTGCCCCGAGGGGACGGTCATGCAGGTGCGCTCCCTGTTTTTCAACACCCCGGCGCGCCTCAAGTTTCTGAAATCCGACCGGGCCGAGGCTTCCGCCTGCGTGCAGGCGGCGCTGCGCTGCGCCCTGGGGAGACCCGAGGTGTCCGTCCGCCTTCTGCGCGACGGGAAGGAGGAGTTCTTCACCCCCGGCGACGGGAAGGCCGCCTCCTGCGTCTACGCCCTCCTCGGCCGGGAGACGGCGAAGGATCTGCTGCCCGTGTCGCTGCGCGATGAAGACATGGCCGTCACGGGCTTCACCTCCTCCCCCTCGGCGGGCAGGGGCAACCGGGCCCTGCAGTTTTTCTACTGCAACGGGCGCTATATCCGCTCGGCCCTTTTGCAGTCCGCGGTGGAGCAGGCGTATAAGAACACCCTCCTCACCGGGCGCTTCCCGGCCTGCGTCCTGTATCTCAAGCTCTCGAACGCGGCGGTTGACGTGAACGTCCACCCCGCGAAGACGGAGGTCAAATTCTCCCAGGAAAAGCGGGTGTTCGACCTTGTGTACCATGCGGTGCTCGCCGCGCTCTCGGAGGAGGACCGCCGCGGGACCGTGACCGAGAAGCCGCCCGCCCCGCAGCCTGTCGCAGCGCCCGCCGCCCGGCCCGCGGCGAGGCCCGATTTCTACCGCAGCATGAGCGCCGAGACCTTCCGCGCCCAGAACTACAGCGTAAAAAATACCCCCGCGCCCAAAAAGACGGAGAGCGCGCCGGTACTCCGGAGCTATGAGCAGCCCTATCAGACCCGCATGGACTTCTCCGCGGCGCAGACGATCCCGGCCCGCAGCCAGGAAGTGCCAAAAAATTCGGCGATTCGACAGGAAGCGGCGCGGAAAACTGTGGAAAACTCTGTTCAAAGTGTTGAAAATACCGGGGCTCCGCCCTATCGCCTCATCGGGGAGGCGCTGAAGCTGTACATCCTCGTCGAGGTCGGGGAGGAGCTGCTGCTCATCGACAAGCACGCCGCGCACGAGCGCATGATCTTCGACCGACTCAAGGAGCAGGGCCGGGAGCTCATGTCCCAGACCCTTCTCGAGAGCGTGACGCTCCGCCTTTCGGAGGAGGAGCGGGAGCTTCTCGAGCAGAACGGGGCGCTTTTATCCGGGCTCGGCTTCGAGATCGAGGCCTACGGCGAGGAGGACTATATCCTGCGGGCGCTCCCGGCGGACATGGACCCCGCCGACGCGAGAGCCGCCCTCGAGGAGATCCTGGAAAAGCTCAAAACCGGCAAGGCCCCCGACCCCCAGAGCGCCCGGGATGAGATTTTGCACACCGTCGCCTGCAAGGCGGCGATCAAGGCGGGCTACGACACCACGCCCGAGGAGCTCCGGCGCATCGCGGATGCCGTCCTCTCCGGCAGGGTCAAATACTGCCCGCACGGAAGACCCGTCTCCGTCGTGATGACGCGGCGGGATTTGGATAAACTCTTTAAGAGGATCGTATAAGACTCCCTCAGTCATCGCCGTGAACGGCGCTGACAGCTCCCTCAAGGAGGGAGCCTTGAAAGCCTCCCTCTCTGAGGGAGGTGGCACGGCCGATCTCCCGCGAGGCCGTGACGGAAGGAGTAAATTCCCTCAAGGAGGGAGCCGTTAAAGCCTCCCTCTCTGAGGGAGGTGGCACGGCCGATCTCCCGCAAGGCCGTGACGGAAGGAGTAAATTTCCTCAAGGAGGGAGCCGTTAAGGGAGGCTGCACCATGCCCGACAATCGCATCATCGTCGTCGCGGGGCCGACAGCCTCGGGGAAGACGAGGCTCGGGATAGAGCTTGCAAAAATCTATCACGGCGAGATCGTCTCCGCCGACTCCATGCAGCTCTACCGGGGCATGGATGTCGGCACCGCGAAGGCAACGGAAGAGGAGCAGCGCGCCGCGCCCCACCACATGCTCGATGTGGCGGACCCCCGGGAGAGCTGGTCCGTCGCCCGCTATGTGGAGGAGGCGTCAAGGGTCTGCGATTCGCTTCTCGCCCGGGGAAGCGTCCCCATCGTGGTGGGCGGCACGGGGCTCTATATCGACTCGCTCCTCGCGGGGCGGGACTTTGCCGCCTGCGAGGAGGACAAGGCGCTCAGGGCCTCGCTCGAAGCAGAATATGACCGCGTCGGCGGGGCGGAGATGCTGAAAACCCTCGCCGCCTTCGACCCGGAGCGGGCCGCCAAGCTCGGCCTCGGGGACCGGCGGCGCATCGTGCGGGCGATCGAGATTTACCGTCTCACCGGCGTGACCGCGACAGAGCATGACGCCGAGACTCGCCGCCGCCCCCCGCGCTACGAGGCGGCGCGCATCGTGTTGCATTTCAAAAATCGCGCCGACCTCTATGACAGGATCGACCGGCGCGTGACCCAAATGGCGGAGGACGGGCTTTTCCGGGAGGTGGAGGCCCTGCTCGAGGCGGGGCTTTCGCCGGAATGCACCGCCATGCAGGCCATCGGCTACAAGGAGGCCGTGCTCGCCCTGCGGGGAGAGCTCACGGAGGCGGAGGCCCTCGACCTCATCCGCCAGGGCAGCCGCCGCTATGCCAAGCGGCAGATCACCTGGTTCGGCCGCTGGGAGGACGCCCTGCGCATCCTCTGGGACCGGGAGCCCGATTTTCCGGCGGCGCTCCAATCTTCGACAGCGTTTTTAAAGAGCCGCGGGTATCATGAGTGATACGTGAGTCTTCACGAATTACTTATGACGGGGCGGCGGGATACAGGGCCGCTCCGCAAAAAAAGGAGTGGCTGAAATGCAGAAAACGCAAAATCTCCAGGATCAATTCCTCAACCAACTGCGCCGCGAGCGCGCCGTCGTCACCATGTTTTTGATGAACGGCTTCCAGCTCCACGGGATCGTGCGCGGCTTTGACGGCTTCACGGTGGTGCTCGATTCCGACGGACGCCAGCAGCTCATCTACAAGCACGCGATCTCCACGGTCGTGCCGCCGCGCCCCATCGCCTTCGAGAGTGAGGACTGAGCGCGCCGTCTACCACATCCTCGCGGCGCTTCTGTTCGCGGCGCTCTGCGCCTGGTGCGCGGCCGCCCTCTATGAGAGGCTGGAGCGCACGCCCCCGCCGGAGACCCCGGCGGAGAGCGCCGTGAGCCCGCAAGGCGCGCACTTTCGCGGCGTCCTCGCCCGGGAGGAGGAGCGCGTGGAGGCGGGCGCCTTTCCCGGGGCCGTCCCCGGCGCGCGCCTCGCGGCCAACGAGACCGGCGGGGAGAGCGCCCTCTGGTTCCCGAGCTCCGACGGGCTGGAGGGGCTTGCGCCCCTGGATCTCGAAAAGCTCACGCCGGAGGAGCTGGAGACGCTTTTGAACAGCTCCCCGGGGGAGCGTCTGGACACGCCGCGCCTGGTCTACGGCTTCACGCTCGCCTGCGCCGCGCTCCTCGACGGGGACGCGCCCCCCGCGCCGGGCCCCTGCCGGCTCATGATCGACGGCGCGGAGGCAAAAGGGCGGCTTCTGTCCGTCACGACGGACGCCCTGGGCCGGCGGCTCCTCCTCCTGCGCCTCACGGAGTTTCCCGAAAAACTCTATAACGAGCGCTTCGTGGAGGGGGAGATTCTGGAATAGAGGCGGAGTACTCCCTCAGTCATCGCCGTAAACGGCGCTGACAGCTCCCTCAGGGAGGGAGCCTTATGCCTCCCTCTCTGAGGGAGGTGGCTCGCCCCGATCTCACGCGAGGGGCGAGACGGAAGGAGTCTCCCTCAGTCACAGCGCGGCCGAACACGCGCCGCGACAGCTCCCTCAGAGAGGGAGCCAACAAACATCCTACACAGAAAAAAAGAAGGTATCGCCATGAGCATTGCGGAAAATCTTGCGCGGGTACAGGCCAACATCGCCCGCGCCGCGGAGAGCGCCGGGCGCGATCCGAAGGAGATCCTGCTTGTCGGCGCGACGAAGATGAACGACGCCGCGCGGGTACAGGAGGCCATTGCCGCGGGGCTCCGCTGCTGCGGGGAAAACCGCGTGCAGGAGCTGCTGGAAAAAAACGGGGCCGGGGCCTACGCGGGCGCGGACCTGCACTTTATCGGCACGCTCCAGAAAAACAAGGTCAAATACCTCGTCGGTCTCGTCTCCCTCATCCACAGCGTAGACAGCGAGGCGCTCATGCGGGAGATCGGCCGCCAGAGCGAGAAGCGCGGCATCGTGCAGGATATTCTGCTGGAAGTCAACACCGGCGGAGAGACCTCCAAATCCGGCTTTGCGCCCGCTGAAGTGGCCGGCGCACTGGAAAAAGCCGCCTCCGTTGCCGGAATCCGGGTGCGCGGGCTCATGACCATTCCGCCCATCTGCCGTGCGCCGGAGGAGAACATCCCATATTTCCGCCTTTTGCGACAGCTTTTTATTGACAATGGCGAAAAAAAATACGATAATATACGCATGGATTTTATGTCTATGGGCATGAGCGGCGATTATGAGGCCGCCGTCGCCTGTGGGGCAAATATTGTGCGCGTCGGTACCGCCATCTTCGGGCAGCGGAACTACTCCGCCTGAGAGCCCCTGACCGGACGCATATTGGAGGATTGCCATGGGTTTCATGGATGGATTGAGAAAACTGACGCAGCCATATGATGACGATGAGGATTTCTTCGAGGGCGCCGACCAGTCGCTCAGGCCCCAGCCGAAGCCGGAGCAGAAGGCCGCCGTCAGCGCGGCGCAGATGGCCTTTGAGAGCGCCTTCGCAGACCCCGGCGGCGTGAATATGCCCGCGGAGGAGGCCCCCGCCAAGAAACCGGCGGAGGGCGGCGGCATCTTCGGCGGCTTCAAGAAGGCCGCCCAGACCGGCGCAAAGCCCAGACGCGAGCGTACAATGAACTTCGGCGGGAAGGACACCTCCGTCATCCTCTTCAGCCCCAAGACCTTTGACGAGGCCGGGGAGCTTGTGAGCTATCTGCAGCAGGACATGACCTGCGTCATGACGCTTGAGAGCGTCCCCGCGGAGACGGCGCGCCGGCTTCTGGATTTCCTGTCCGGCATCGCCTTCGCCCTCGGCGGGAAGATCACCCCCGTATCCGCGAAGACGTATTTCATCACGCCGCAGAATGTGGATATTCTGGGGACGCAGCCCCAGCAGACAGAGACAGAGCCGGAAAATACCGGACACTATTTTTGAACTGACAGAGAGAATCAGAAAGGTGGATAAGCTATGATTACTGCACAGGACATTCGGGAGAAGGGTTTTGAGAGAGCGCGCGTGGGCGGCTACGACATGGCCTCCGTGGACGATTTCCTCGAGGAGCTTGCGGACGATGTCGCCGCGACCCAGAAGGAAAACGCCGTCCTCAAGAGCAAGATGAAGGTCCTCGTCGACAAGATCGAGGAGTACCGCAGCAATGAAGAGGCGCTCAACGCCGCCATCCTCTCCGCACAGAAGCTCGCCGTCCAGATCGAGAGCGACGCCCGCCAGCGCGCCGCCGACACGATCGCCGAGGCGGAAGCCAAGGCCAGGGAGACCATCGGCTCCATCTCCGAGCGGGCCGACGCCGAGGAGAAGCGCCTCGCCGACGCGAAGGCCGCCGTCGCAAAGTATATCGACGCCGCGAAGGCCCTGTGCAACACCCAGCTCAAAAAGCTCGACACCGTGGCCGGCGAGATGGGCGTCGAGAAGAAAGCGGAGGAGCCCGCCCCCCTGCCCGAGGCCGAGCCCGCGGAGGAGCCGGAGAGCGCCCCCATCGACGTGGAGGAGACCGTCCGCGCCATCGAGAGCAGCGCCGCCCGTATGCAGGCGGAGCCGATGAAGCTCGATATCCCCGAGGAGAAGACGGACTTCCGCCCCAAAAAGCAGCGCAAGCTCGAAAACACCCAGCCCTTCACCTTCTGAGTTGTAAATCATCCGGGGCGCGCCGAACACGCGCCCCGTTGCCCGCAATATATCCAAGACATAGAAAACAGGAGCCAGTACAACATGTCACAGGACTTTAACGCCACACTGAACCTTCCGAAAACCGACTTTCCCATGCGTGCGGGCCTCCCGAAGCGCGAGCCGGAGATGCTCAAAAGCTGGGTCGATATGGACCTCTACAACGAGGCCCTCAAAAAGAACGAGGGCGGCCCCCGCTTCTCCCTGCACGACGGGCCTCCCTTCTCCAACGGCGATATCCACATGGGCCACGCCCTCAACAAGGCCCTCAAGGATTTCATCAACCGCTCCTACATCATGCGCGGCTACTACACGCCCTATATCCCCGGCTGGGATAACCACGGGATGCCCATTGAGTCCGCCATCATCAAGGAGCAGAAGCTCAACCACAAGGCGATGAGCGTGGCGGATTTCCGCTCCGCCTGCCACGCCTATGCCGAAAAGTACGTCAACCGCCAGATGGAGGGCTTCAAGCGCCTCGGCGTCGTCGCCGACTGGGAGCACCCCTACCTCACCATGAACAAGGGCTTCGAGGCGGACGAGGTGCGCATCTTCGGCAAAATGTACCGCAACGGCCATATCTACAAGGGCTTTAAGCCCGTCTACTGGTGCGCCCACGACGAGACCGCCCTCGCCGAGGCCGAGATCGAGTATAAGGACGATCCCGTCACCACCGTGTATGTCAAGTTCCCCATGTTTGACGACAAGGGCAGGCTCGGCCACCTGGATAAATCGAAGCTCTTCTTCCTCATCTGGACCACCACCACCTGGACCCTGCCCGGAAACCTCGGCATCACCCTCTCGCCGGAGGACAGCTACGCCATTGTCAAGGTCCCGAACGGCGAAATGTACATCATGGCCGAGGCCCTGGTGGAGAAGGTCATGCAGGCCGGCAAGGTCGAGTCCTGGGAGATCGTTGAGACCCACGAGGGGCGCTTCTTTGAGTACATGCTGGCTCAGCACCCCTTCCTCCCGAAGCAGAGCCTTCTTATGCTGGCGGACTATGTCACGATGGATTCCGGCACCGGCTGCGTGCACACCGCCCCCGGCTTCGGCGCCGACGACTACAACACCTGCACCCGCTACGGCCTCGAGATGGTCGTTCCCGTGGACGATCAGGGCCGCCACACCGAATACGCCGGCAAGTACGCGGGCCTCAAAACCGAGGAGTCTAACCCCGTCATCTACGCCGACATGAAGGCCTCCGGCGCCCTCTTTGCCAGTGAGGAGATTATCCACAGCTATCCCCACTGCTGGCGCTGCAAAAACCCCATCATCTTCCGCGCCACCCCCCAGTGGTTCTGCTCGGTGGACTCCTTCAAGGAGGAGGCCATCAAAGCGTGTGAGGATGTGCGCTGGCTCCCCGCCTGGGGCAAGGAGCGCATGGGCGCCATGATCCGCGAGCGCGCCGACTGGTGCATCTCCCGCCAGCGCCGCTGGGGCCTGCCGATCCCCGTGTTCTACTGCGAGGACTGCAAGAAGCCCGTCTGCACCGAGGAGAGCATCGAGACGGTCGCAAGGCTCTTTGAAAAAGAGGGCTCCAACGCCTGGTTTGACCGCCCGGCGTCCGACATCCTGCCCGAGGGCTTTGTGTGCCCCCACTGCGGCGGCAGGCACTTTACGCAGGAGACCAACACCCTCGACGGCTGGTTCGACTCCGGCTCCACCCACTTCGCCGCCATGAAGCGCGACCAGGGCTTCTGGCCCGCCACCATGTATATCGAGGGCGGCGACCAGTACAGGGGCTGGTTCCAGTCCTCCCTGCTCACGGCTGTCGGCGCCCTCAACATGGGCGCGCCCTACAGGGAGTGCCTCACCCACGGCTGGACCGTCGATGGCGAGGGCAAGGTCATGCACAAGTCCCTCGGCAACGGCGTGGACCCGGCCGACATGATCAAGGAATACGGCGCGGACATCGTGCGCCTCTGGGCCGGCTCCGCCGACTACCATGTGGACGTGCGCTGCTCGAAGGAGATCTTTAAACAGCTCAGCCAGAGCTATCTGAAGTTCCGCAACACCGCCCGCTACTGCCTCGGCAATCTCGAGGGCTTCGACGCCGATCAGCTCGTCGCCCCGGCGGACATGCTGCCGCTCGACCGCTGGGCCGTCACCAGGCTCAACGAGCTCATCGAAAAGGTCGCGGACGCTTACAACGACTATGAGTTCCACACGGTCTCCCATGCCGTGAACGACTTCTGCGTGGTGGAGCTCTCGAGCTTCTATCTCGATATCATCAAGGACCGCCTCTACTGCGAGGCCCGCGACGGGCTCAAGCGCCGCAGCGCCCAGACCGCCCTGTTTTTGATCCTGGACAGCCTCACCAAGATGTTCGCCCCGATCCTCGCCTTCACCTGCGATGAGATCTGGCTCGCCATGCCGCACCGCGCGGGCGACGACAGGCGCAACGTCCTCTTCAACCGCATGAACGCCCCCTTTACCGACTACGCCCTCCCGGAGGACGAGATGGCAAAGTGGGACAGGCTCATCGCCCTGCGCGACGATGTGAACGGCGTGCTGGAGTCTGCCCGCGCCGCCAAGCGCATCGGCAAGCCCCTCGAGGCCGCCGTCGTCCTGCGCGCGCGCGATGAGGAGGCAAAGGCCGCCCTCGAAACCGTGGCTTCCATGGACCTTGCGGATCTCTTCATCGTGTCCCGCTGCCTCATCGCGGAGGATGAGCCGGAGGCCGACCACGTCACCGGAAGCGGTACCAAAAATCCCGGCCTTGCGATCTCCGTCTTCGAGGCCCCGGGCGTCAAGTGCCCGCGCTGCTGGAAGCACTCCGCCGAGGCTGACCCCGAAACCGGCCTCTGCCCGCGCTGCAAGGCAGTCGTTGCAAACATGTAAGTATGCCTTCCCCTTGAGGGGAAGGTGCCCGAAGGGCGGATGAGGTGGAGCTGCCCGCCTCTGACCGGCATCGTGCAAGCGGAGAGGGTGACACCTCATCCGTCTCGCCCCTTGCGGGGGACGGGGCGAGCCACCTTCAAGGCGCATCCTCAAATCCCACGCGCCGGAAGCGCTTCCGGCAGATAGGAGTTACCATGCTGTATTCAATCGTCGGCATCCTTGTCATCATCCTGGACCAGGCCACGAAGTTCTGGGTGTCCAACACCCTCTTCGGGTCGGATGTGGTGCGCTTCATCCCCGGGGTCATCAGTCTCGTGAACGTCCATAACGACGGCGCGGCCTTCAGCTTCCTGTCGGGGAGCGACGCGCGCATCTACTTCATCGTCGCGACAGGCGTCTTTACGCTGCTCGTGGTGATCGCCCTCGCCACCAACTTCATCCGCGGCAAGTTCTCCCGCTGGTGCCTGGTGTTTGTCGCGGCGGGCGGCCTCGGCAATATGATCGACCGCATCATCTACGGCTACGTGCAGGACATGTTCAAGGTGGAGCTCTTCAACTTCGCCATCTTCAACGTGGCGGACGTGTTCATCACGGTCTTCGCCATCCTCTTTGCCCTGGCCATGATCTTCGAGCGGCCCGAGAACGACCTCAACGATGTCCTCTATGAGGATGACGAGGAGGAGCTGGAAGAGAAGGCCCGCAAAAAGCAGGAGAAGCGCGAGAAAAAGCAGGCCCGAAAGGATAAAAAGCAGGAGGAGACAGCCCCCGCCCGAGAGGATGCAGCCCCCGCGACCCCGGCAAAGCGCGCCGTGAGCTCTGCCCGCAAGGCCCGCCAGGACAAGTACGAGCAGGAGTATGAGGAGTTCAAGGCCCAGCAGCGCGCCGCCATGGGCAAGAAGCAGGCCCCCGCGCCGGAAGACGAGATGCAGAAGACCGCCTATGACCAGCTCAAGGCCAAGGCCGCCGAGCCTGATCCCTTTGCCGCCTGGGAGCAGGCGCAGGTCAAGGCCGAGAACAGCGAGGCCAGCTCCTACGCCGGCCGGCTCATGAACGCGCCGAAGACCGCCCCCGCCCAGCGGCCCGCGCCCGCCCCGGCGCCGAGAACGGAAGCGCCGAAGCCCGCCGCAAAGCCCGCGGAGCCGAAGAAGCCCGCCGCGGACGAGGAGTTCAGTCTCGAGGACATCCTGGCCGAATTCAAGTAATGGACGAAGAACGGATACAGTTGACAGCCGAGGAGAGCGGAGAACGGATCGACGCTCTCCTCGCGCGCGCATTTCCGGCGCTCTCCCGAAGCCTCATCCAGAAATGCATGGAGGCGGGCACTGTCACGCTGAACGGAAAGCCCGTCAAGAAAAACGCCCGGGGCGCCGCGGGGGACGAAGTGCTCTTCGCCTTCCCGGAGACGGAGCCCCTGCCCGTTCTGGCGCAGGCGCTGCCGCTCGATGTGGTGTATGAGGACGGGGACCTCATCGTCGTCAACAAGGCGCGCGGCATGGTGGTCCACCCCGCGCCGGGCCACCCGGACGGGACCCTGGTCAACGCCCTGCTCTGGCACTGCGGCGACAGCCTCTCCGGCATCGGCGGGGTGCAGCGCCCCGGCATCGTCCACCGCATCGACAAGGACACCTCGGGCCTGCTGGTGGCGGCGAAGAACGACTTTGCCCACCAGGAGCTCTCCGCGCAGCTCTCGGACCACAGCCTTTTCCGGGAGTATGAGGCCGTGGCCTGCGGCAGCTTCCGGGAGACAAGCGGCAGCGTGGACAGACCCATCGGCCGCCACCCTGTTGACCGCAAGCGCATGGCCGTCACGGAGAAAAACGGAAAGCGTGCCGTCACCCACTGGGAGCTGAAGGCCGCCTACCGGGGCTACGCGCTGCTCACCTGCCGCCTCGAGACCGGGCGCACCCACCAGATCCGCGTCCACATGGCGAGCATTGGGCATCCTCTCCTGGGGGACGGGCTCTACGGCGCGAAATGCCCCGACAAGGGGCTGGAGGGCCAGTGCCTGCACGCAAGGCGGCTCACCCTCATCCACCCGCGGACCGGGGAGACGATGCGCTTTGAGGCCCCGCGCCCCGCGTATTTTGCCGGGGTGCTCGAAAAGCTGGGGCCGGAGCTGTAGGCGCGGTTTCCTGCAAGCAGGAAGGAAGGGAGATTATCTCATGAACAAAAAAACAATCTATGCGATCCTCACGGCGATCGTGGCCCTCGCGCTGGTCGTCCTGCTCATCCGGGTGGTGAGCGGCGCCTTCAGCCTTTTGAGCGGGGCCGTCAACGCGGTGCTCGGCGTCGCGGTGGTCCTCGCGCTTGTCATCATCGTGATCTGGATGTTCCGCTATGCGAGCAGAAAATAGTGGAGCGCAAGATAGAAGGAAGGGCTTGTCTCAAAATGCGGCGTGTTCCACTATAAGCGTAGGGGAGGGGCTTGCCCCTCCCGCGCGTTGATTGATACGTTGTACCGCCGGGAGGGGCAAGCCCCTCCCCTACGGTATCAGGCACGTGTTTTCAAAAACTATTCGGGTTTTGAGACAGCCCCTTTTTCTGTATTTGCGAAAGAATCGGTCGGGCAGGGGATACAGGCTTACTCTGCGGCAAAGGGGATGTTGCTGCGCAGGCACCAGGCCTCCGTCGTGCCGCCGGCCGGCGCAAAGACGCAGGCAAGCGCGCCACAGCCGGAGAAGGCGGTGCTGTCAATGGTGCAGTTTTTCGGCAGACGGATCTGCGTGAGCTCCGTGCAGTTTCGGAAGGCCTGGGCGCCGATGTCGGTGCAGAGATCCGGGACATACACGACGCGCATTTTCAGCCCCTCAAAGGCGTTGTTCCCGACGGTCCTGGTCTTCGCGGGCAGCCGGAAGTCCGGCTCGCCGTAGACAAAGGCCTCCTCGAGCCCGTCGTCGGTGTAGAGGCGGATATAGCTGTCGCCGCCGGTGTTGAAGTCGTCATAGAAGCCGTTTGAGATCACAAGGCCCCCGCTCGCGCAGGCGGCGGTGTATTGCATAAAGCTGCCCGGAGACTCAAAGGGAATGTCGATCGTATCGGCCCCGGAATAGGTGACCGTCACCGTGGCGGCGGTGTTTTGGGGCACCGGGATCGGCTGGTTCAGCGGGATCAGATAAAAGCCCGCGTAGGTGGTGCCGCAGCTCTGGCTGACAGTCCTTCCGCCGCAGGTCACCGTCACCGTGAGGGTGAGGTTTGCGTCCATGGTCTGGACGCCGACCGCGCGGACCGTCTCCCCGCCGGTGAGGTCATAGCTCTGGGCGGCGGAGACGCCGTCGGACATGCTGTAAGTCCAGGCATAAGGCGTGCCGCAATAGGCATAGCAGTGGTCATACTGGGAGGTGACGGCGTCATAGGCGACGGCGGTCTCCGAGAGGCTCCGGTCATAATAGGAAATCCAGAAATAGCTGAAATGGCTGTAGCCGCTGCCGCCCCAGCTGTTTCTTACGAGCCAGGCGCCGTCCCCCTCCGGCGTGCCGCCGGTAAAGTACTTGTTGGAGAAGCTGTCGTTCCAGCCCACCAGCATGACGGCGTGGTTTGTGCCGGCCTGATCGGGGCAGTAGTAGCTGTTATACGTGTAGCTGTAATACGGGTCCGCGTCGTAGTAGCTGACATCCACGGCACCGTGCTCCATGATGTTGTACTTGACGGCGTCGCGGTCGGCGGTGTTCATCTCATAGCTCGCGGCGATCTGGATCCGGCAGTTATCATCCCGGCCTTTGTCCGGGCCGGGGGCGTAGCCGGTATTCAGATAGTACGGGACATCCGCCTCCTGGGCGGGCCCGACCAGGTTCGCAAAGCGGTTAGTGGCCTGCTGGGAATTGCCGCCGTAGTAGAGATAATCACCGGCCTCGACGGTGTCACCGGCGCTGCAGCCCTTCTCGTCGGCATATTCGTGGTAGGCAAAATAGACGAGATGCAGCTCGGACAGATCGACGCTTGTGTCGGCCGCGCCGTCATGGATAAGATCTGCCTCCACGCAGCCGACGGCGGCGTGGGCCCAGCAGGTGCCGTAGGGATTCTGGTCGCGGATCGGCGGCAGAACGCCCTTTTCATAGTTGTTCCAGGACGCGGGGAGCGCACCCCAGACGCGGGGATACGCGCCGCCGGACAGGGCGCCGACAATGGGGAGCGCCGCGCCGGTGTATGCCGGCGGCGATTCCATGACGGAACGCGCGAGCTCCCCCTCAAAGCGCGCGGTGATCTCCGGCAGCGCGAGGCCCGCCGCAAGCGGACAGTCAAGCACCGGCACAAAGTGGAAGGCATCGAGCGCCTCGTCATAATTTTCGACACAGCGCCAGGAGACCGCCAGACTCTCCGTGCGCCCGGTATCGAGCGTGACCTCCAGCTCCGCGGGGAAGAGCTTTTGCAGCTCGACCAGGGAAAACTTGTACGGCGTGACGATTTCCGCCGCAGCGCCGAGCGGGGAAAAAGCGACGACGGTGCCGCCCTCCGCCAGGGCCCCGGCGGGGAGGAGAGAGAGGCATAGGGCCAGCATCAGAAACAGCGCGGAAAAGCGCCGGTGCTTCATAGAAAAGACCTCCCATCAAGAGTTAAAATAATAACCGGAATTTTCCATATCTGCATCTTAACATGCCGCATATCCAAATGCAATAAAAAAGTGCGCCTTTTTCCCGCTTACTCGAAAAAGGCGCGCCTTTTGCATTTTGCTGAGAAGCTCAGGCCAGCTTTTCAAGGCCGATTTTCAGCCGGCGCAGGCACTCGTCCCTCCCGAGGATGCGGCAGATCTCCACCGCGCCGCCGGGGGTGACGGCCTTGCCCGCCGCCGCGATGCGGACGGGCCACATGATCTTGGCGTTCTTCGCGCCCTCGGCCTCCGCGAGCTTGCCCATCACGCCGAGAATGCTCTCGTCGTCCCAGGCGGGCAGGGTCTCAAAGGCGGGGATGACCTTCTCCAGAACGGCCCTGGAGGACGCGAGGTCGGACTTGGACTTCTTGTGGATGAAGAGCTCCGTATCGTATTCCGGAAGCGTGTCGAAGAAGTCCAGCTTCTCGGGGATCTCGGTCAAAACCTCGGTGCGCTGCTGCAAAAGCGCGGCGATGGCGGCGGCGTCATAGGCGGGGTTTTTCACAGCCTTGCGGATATAGGGCTCGGCGACTTTGGCAAAGGCGTCCGGGCTCATGGCGCGGATATATTCGGCGTTGAAGTAGCGCAGCTTTTCAATGTCGAAGATGGCGGGGGACTTGGAAATGCCGGAGATGTCAAAGACCTCCTTGAGCTCGTCCAGGGAGAAGATCTCCTGCTCGCCGCGGGGACTCCAGCCCAGCAGCGTCACATAGTTGATGACGGCCTCGGTCAGAAAGCCCTGGGCGATCAGATCCTCGTAGGAGGGGTCGCCGTGGCGCTTGGACATCTTGTTGTGCTGGTCGCGCATGACGGGGGAGCAGTGGACGTATTTGGGGATGGGCCAGCCGAAGCCCTCGTACAGGAGGTTATACTTGGGGGCGGAGCTCAGATACTCGCTGCCGCGCACCACGTGGGTGATGCCCATGAGATGGTCGTCGATGACGTTTGCAAAGTTGTAGGTGGGCAGCCCGTCGCGCTTTAAGAGCACCTGGTCGTCCAGGCTCGTGTTCTCCACGGTGATGTCGCCGTAAATCTCGTCGTGGAAGGTGGTGGTACCCTCGTGGGGGATGCGCTGGCGGATGACATAGGGCTCGCCCGCCTCGGCGCGGCGGTCAGACTCCTCCCGGCTCATGCTGCGGCAGGGATCGTCCGGCCGGCCGAATTCGCCGCTGTCCTCCTCGCTCTCGGTCTTCTCGCAGAAGCAGCGGTAGGCGTGGCCGCGCTCCATCAGAAGCTCGGCGTACTCCTTATAGAGGGGGCGCCGCTCGGTCTGCACATAGGGGGCGACGGGGCCGCCCACATCGGGCCCCTCGTCATGCTCAAGGCGGCACTCGGCCATGGTCTTGTAAATGACGTCCACCGCGCCCTCCACAAGGCGGCCCTGGTCGGTATCCTCGATGCGCAGGATGAACTTGCCCTGGTTGTGGCGCGCGATGAGATAGGTGTAGAGCGCCGTGCGCAGGTTGCCCACATGCATGTAGCCCGTGGGGGACGGGGCAAAACGGGTGCGCACCTCCCCGGTCGGGATGCGCGCCTCCATGTCGTTGAACCAGCTTAAATCTTTCATATGTTTCCTCCGATCGTGATATAAGCTCCCTTTCAAAAAGGGAGCTGTCATGGCCGATCTCCCGCGAGGCCATGACTGAGGGATCGATCCCTCCGGCCTTCGGCCACCTCCCTTTTCGAAAGGGAGGTAAAAGCTCTGTTTCTTATATTATTTTGCAAATTGGCAGTTGTCAAGTACAAGTTCTTTTGTTAAAATAAATAGAAGTGTGAAAATTTGTCTGCACGAACAGGAGACGACAATGGATAACAACAACGCTACCAAAAAGGTCATGCTCTCGGGCATCCAGCCCTCGGGCGATCTGCATCTCGGCAACTATCTCGGCGCGGTGAAAAACTGGGTGGAGCTGCCGGATCAGTTTGACTGCTTTTATTTTATGGCGGACCTGCACACCCTCACCGTGCGCCAGGACCCGAAGGAGCTGCGCCGCCGCTCAACAGCCCAGCTTGCCCAGTACATCGCCTGCGGCCTCGACCCGGAGCGAAACACCCTCTTCCTGCAGAGCCATGTGCATGAACATGCCGAGCTCGGCTGGATACTCAACTGCTACACCATGTTCGGCGAGCTCTCGCGCATGACCCAGTTCAAGGACAAGAGCGCCAAAAACGCCGACAATATAAACGGCGGCCTCTTCACCTATCCCGCCCTGATGGCGGCGGACATCCTCCTGTACCAGGCGGACTTCGTCCCCGTGGGGGAGGATCAGAAGCAGCACTGCGAGCTGACGCGCGACGTGGCCATCCGCTTCAATAATCTCTACGGGGAGACCTTCAAGGTGCCGGAGCCCTATATCCCCAAGGTGGGCGCGCGCATCATGAGCCTCTCAAACCCCGGCTCCAAAATGTCCAAGTCCGACCCCCAGGGCTGCGTCTTCCTCATGGACAGGCCCGAGGAGCTTGCCCGCAAGTTTAAGCGCGCCGTCACCGACTCCGACACGGAGCGCTGCGTGCGCTATGACCCCGCGGAAAAGCCGGGCGTCTCAAACCTCATGCAGATCTATTCCTCCGTCACCGGCAAGAGCTTCGAGGAGATCGAGCGGGAGTTTGACGGCCAGGGCTACGGGGCCTTCAAGCCCGCCGTGGGCGAGGCTGTCATCGAGACCCTGCGCCCCATCCGCGAGGAGGCCGAGCGCATGATCGCGGACAAGGCCTATCTCCAGGAGGTTTACACCCAGGGCGCGCAGAAGGCGTCCTGTGTCGCGCGCAAGACCCTGCGCAAGGTCTATAAAAAGATCGGCCTCGTCGAAAAACCATTTTGACAACTCTTGAAGGGAGCTGAAATATGTTTCCCAATATCAATTTCTGGCTGGCGTTTGCGATCACGTTCGCGATCGCGCTTGTGGTCTGCAACCGCATGACCCCGCCGGTCAAACGCTTTGCCGAGCGGATCGGCGCCATGGACATCCCCAAGGACAACCGCCGTGTGCACGACCACCCCATCCCCCGCATGGGCGGGCTTGCGATCATCGTGGGCTTCTTCCTCGCGACGCTCCTGTTTGTCCCGGTGACGGAGCGGGTCTACGGCGTTGTGATCGGCGCGTTCATCATCGCGGGCATGGGCTTTGTGGACGATATCGTCTCCCTGCGGCCCATGGTGAAGTTTTTGATCCAGATCTTCGCGGCCCTCGTGTGCGTGCGCTTCGGCCTCATCATCGACGCGGTCTCCTGGCCCGTGAACGAGAGCTATCTGGATCTCGGCCGCCTCTCCGCGCCGCTGACGGTGTTGTGGATCGTCCTGTGCACCAACGCCTTCAATCTCATCGACGGGCTGGACGGTCTCGCCGCGGGCGTGACGGCGATCTGCTCCTTCTTCCTGCTTGTGTCCTCGCTCCTCTTTGTCACGGCGGACCCGGCGGCGGCCCTCATCCTCGTGGCCCTCATCGGGGCCTGTCTCGGCTTTATCCCCTTTAACTTCAACCCCGCCCAGATCTTCATGGGGGATGTGGGCTCGCAGTTTCTGGGTTTCATCCTCGCCACCACGGCCATCTTCGGCCATTTCAAGCTCCAGGCCGTGCTGACCTTCGCCCTGCCCCTCGCGGACACGGGCTTTGCCGTCGTGCGCAGGCTCGCCCACGGGCAGAGTCCCTTTCACGCGGACAAGGGGCACTTCCACCACCGGCTCATGGCCATGGGTCTCAGCCAGAAGCAGACCGTGCTGGTGCTCTACGGTGTCGCGGCCATCGGCGGCGTGGTGGGCCTCTGGGTCGCGGGGCGCGGGCCGATGATCCGCATCCTCTGCATCGCGGCCATCGTGGTGACGCTCCTCGGCATCGCGGTGCTGATCTTCGTCCGCAACCCGCGCGCGGTCCAGCGCCGCAGGGAGCGCCGCGCCCAGCGCCGGCAGAAGAAATAAGAAAAGACGCTGCGGCAAAACAAAATCGTGAAGATAAACTGAACAAAACAGCGTAGGGGAGGGGCTTGCCCCTCCCGGCAGCATAGGGTAAGGATTGAAAAGCAATGTACGGCGAAATCGTAACTTTCTACGAAATCGCCGTACATTTTTTACATATTGGAACGCGATACCGCGCGGGAGGGGTAAGCCCCTCCCCTACGGCGATAGGGGAACATTTGCGCATCGGGGTAAGCCTGTACAGGACAGCGTCTTCGGGACGTCGAGGACGCCGTCCCCTACTTTGAGGCGCGCGTCACGCCCCCAGGTGGATCTCCGGGAAGGTCTCGTCCAGGGCGGCGAAGGTGTAGCCCTCGTCCAGGGCCCACTGGATCATCCGTTCCAGGGCCTTGACGCTGAAGCGGCGCGTGTCGTGCTGGAGGACGACGGCGTATTCATAGGGCTCGTGCGGGTGGGTGAAGGAGACGATGGTCCCCTCCACGGTCTTCTCGGCGGATTCCGGCTGCACGTTCCAGTCGTACTCCCGCATCCCGAGATCGGCCAGCATCGCGTAGAGCTCGTCATACCCGCCGGGGAGCGTCCCGGCTAAAAAGCCCGCCGTGCGGCCGCCGCCGGGGAAGCGCACGACATGGGCGCTCTGCCCCGTGTACTCCCGCACGATCGCCTGGGCCTGCATGAGATCGGCAAAATAGTGCTCCGCGTCCCGGTAGAGCATCCCGTAGGAGCGGTGGTCGTAGCAGTGGATGCCGAGGGTGTGGCCCTCCGCCACGATGCGCGGCAGGAGATCGAGATACCTCGTCTGGTTTGCGATAATGAAAAAGCAGGCCTTCACCCCGTATTTTGCGAGGATGTCCAAAACCTCCGCCGTATCCTCGCAGGGGCCGTCGTCAAAGCTCAGGCAGATGGTGCCCTTCGGCGGCGCGATGATCTCCGGCAGGGTCTGGGGCACGATGCGCACCGTCCTCTCGGCCGAGGCGGTCACGCGCTCCCCGTCGCAGAGCTCGTAGCGGAGGGTGTAGTCCCCCGCGCGCCAGACGGTGAGCTCCCCCTCGACGCGCACGTCCGCGCCCTCGCGCAGGCCGTCCGCATCCCAGACCTGAAAGCCCGGCTCCTCAAAGGGGACGCCGCAGGGCCAGCAGCAGGGATCGGGCCCCAGAAGGGCGATCACGGGGGCGCTCTCCGCCCTGGCGCAGGGCGCAAAAAGCCCGAAGAGCAGCGCGGCGGCAAACAGAAGGGAGAGAGGCTTCGATAGCTTCATGAAAATCCCTCCGGAATCAGAATGATATGTATGACAATCCGGGCAGCCCCCGCATATCGGGGCAAAGCGGAGCATAGACTTTCTTGCAAATCCCGCCCGCTTGCGGGCGGAGGACAATAGGAGGGGATGCTATGCGTATTCTGCGGATGGGGAGCACGGGCCCCGCAGTGGAGCTTTTGCAGCTCGCTTTGAACCGGGCGGGCTTCGGGGCGCTTGCGACGGACGGGATCTTCGGCCCCAAAACGGAGGGGGCCCTGCGCCGCTTTCAGACGAGCCGGGGCCTTGTGAGCGACGGCATCGCGGGCAGGGACACCCACCGGGCGCTCCTGCCCTGGTACACGGGCTATGTCCTGCACCGCATCGAGCGGGGGGACAGCTTCTGGAAGCTGGCCGAGCGCTACGGCACGACGGCGGAGAACATCGCCCTTGCAAACCCCGGGGCCCAGCCTGAGAATTTACAGATCGGGGAGAGCCTGGTCGTCCCCCTGCCCTTCCCGGTGGTGCCGACGAAAATCAACTGGAGCGCGGCGCTCTTGGAGTATGTGATGCGGGGCCTCTCGGCGCGCTATCCCTTCCTGCAGGTCGGGGAGATCGGCCGGAGCGTCATGGGCAAGACCCTCTGGTCGCTCACGCTCGGCGAGGGGGAGCGGGAGATCCTGTATAACGCCGAGCACCACGCGAATGAGTGGATCACGACGCCGCTGCTGCTGACCTTTGCCGAGGAGCTGGCCGCGGCCTTCGCCTCCGGCGGGACGGTCGACGGCCTAAGCGCGCAGGAGCTGCTCGCCGGGGCGCGCCTCACCCTCATCCCGGCGGTGAACCCGGACGGCATGGATCTTGTCACCGGGGAACTCCGGCAGGGGGAGTTTTACCGCGCCGCGCAGAACATCGCAAACGCTTACCCCGACATCCCCTTCCCGGACGGCTGGAAGGCCAACATCCGCGGCACGGACCTGAATCTCCAGTACCCGGCGGAGTGGGAGCGGGCGAAGGAGATCAAGTGCGGCCTCGGGGTATGCTCGCCCGCGCCGGCAGACTATGTGGGGCCCGCGCCCCTCTCCGCGCCGGAGAGCCGGGCCATGTACGACTATACCCTCGCCCTCTCGCCGGCGCTCACGATCAGCCTCCACACGCAGGGGGAGGTCATCTACTGGCGCTACGGCGAGTGTGAGCCGGAGGGCGCCCGCGAGATCGGGGAGGAGTTTGCAAGGCGCTCCGGCTACGCCCTCGCCGATGTGCCGGGGGAATCGAGCTTCGCCGGCTACCGCGACTGGTTCATCGAGCGCTGGGAGAGGCCGGGCTACACCGTGGAGGCGGGCCTCGGCCAGAATCCCCTGCCCATCACGGACTTTGACGGGATCTATGAAAAGCTCCGCCCGATCCTCGCCTACGGCTTAGCGGCGCTTTGAGAGATATTTTTCGCACTGCATGGCGGCGACGGCCCCGTCGGCGCAGGCGGTGACCACCTGGCGCAGGGGCGTGACGCGCACGTCGCCCGCGGCGTAGACGCCGGGGATGTTGGTCTCCATCTTGTCGTTTGTTTTGATATAGCCGTTTTCCATGTCGAGGACGCCCTCAAACATGCCGGTGGTCTTCCTGCCGGTGAAGCCGAAGAGACCGAACATCCCGTCCGCGGGGTCGGCCTCGCGGGTGGTGAGCTCCCCGGTCACGGTGTCGCGCAGGACGATCTCGCTCAAAATGCCGTCCCCGCCGAGATCGGCGACCTCGGTGTTCAGGAGAATGTCGATCTTCGGGTTCTCCTCCAGCTCCTTTTTCACATCGGCCGGGACCGTGAGCGCGGGGCCCTTGTGCAGGACCGTGAGCTTCTTGGCAAACTTCGAGAGGTACAGGGCCTCCTCCGCCGCGATGGCGTTGCCGCCCACGGTGTAGATCTCAAGGCCGTTGAAGAAGTTCGCGTCGCACACGGCGCAGTAGCTCACGCCCCGGCCCACAAAGTCCGCCTCGTGCTCGCAGCCGATGAAGCGCGTCATGGCCCCGGTGCAGAGGATGACCGTGCGGCCCAGATACTCGCCCCGGCTGCCGACGAGCTTTTTGACATCGCCCTCAAGCTCACAGGCGGAGATGGTGTCGCCCACGCGCCTGCAGCCGAACTTCATGCACTGCTCGCTCATGGGCGCGATGAGCTCCTGCCCGCTCATGCCCTCGACCTTCGGCTGGCCGGGGTAGTTTTCGATCTCGTGGGTGAGGATGATCTGTCCGCCGTCCGCGCCCTTTTCGATGATGAGCACGGAGAGCTTCGCGCGCCCCGCGTAGATGCCCGCCGCAAGCCCCGCGGGCCCGCCGCCGAGAATGATGACGTCGTAAATTTTGTTTTCCATAAAAGGTCCTCCTTTCCGGTCGGTTTTTCTCTATTATACAGGAAGTATGCCCCGCTTGCAAGAAAACTGTGCGCCGTTTTCGGCTTCCCCTTGAGGGGAAGCTGTCGCGGCGCGTGTCCGCCCGCGCCGTGACTGATGAGGTGTCACCTTCGCCGCCTGTACGAGGCTGGGCGGAATCGGCAGGCTCCACCTCATCCGTCTCGCCCCTCGCGGGGGATCGGGGCGATCCACCTTCCCCTCAAGGGGAAGGCTTTGTATTCGTGCGGCCCGGCGCGTTTTTCCGCGCGCAATCTTGCATCGGGTGCGCGGGTGCGGTATAATCGAAGCAACTTGCACAGAGGGGGCGGAGGACGTGAAGGTACAGACGAAAAAGCTCGCCGTGTCGGCGCTGCTCATCACGGCGGACGTGGTGCTGACGCGGCTGCTCGCCCTCAACACGCCGGTGATGAAAATCGGTCTCGGCTTTGCGGCCGTGGCCCTCTGCGCGATGCTCTACGGCCCCGGGTGGGCGGCGCTCACGGCGGCGCTGGGGGATCTTCTCGGCGCGCTCCTCTTTCCGACGGGGGCCTACTTCCCGGGCTTCACGCTCACGGCGGCGTGCACGGGGCTCCTCTTCGGCCTCTGCCTCTACCGCCGCCCGGCCCGCTGGACCTGGGCCGCGGCCGCCGCCGGGGCGAACACCCTGCTTGTGAGCTATCTTGCCAACACCGCCATGATCTGCCTCATCACGGGCAACAGCTTCCGCGCGATGCTCGCGGCCCGGGCGGTGCAGCTTGCGGTGACGCTCCCGGTGCAGCTTCTGGTGCTCACCTGGCTCAAAAAATCCCCGGCGGTCCAAAAGCTCCTGCGCCGCGCGGGGGAATGACTGTCATTCTGAGGAGCGCAGCGACGAAGAATCCCGTACCTGTTGCAGCCAACCACGGGATTCTTCGCTGCGCTCAGAATGACAAAACGGGGGAATGACTGTCATTCTGAGGAGCGCAGCGACGAAGAATCCCGTACCTGTTGCAGCCAACCACGGGATTCTTCGCTGCGCTCAGAATGACAAAAAAGTTCAGAATGACAAAAAAGTTCAGAACGACAAAAAAGTTCAGAACGACAAAAGATAAACATATCATCACAAAGGAGGCCGCTGCCATGGCCCGCGATACCGACCGCAGTCTGCAAACCCAGCTCATCTACTCCGTCTATGTCCGCAGCCACACGCCCGAGGGGACCTTTGCCGCCGTCATCCCGGACCTGGACCGCATCCGCGCCCTCGGGACGGATATCATCTGGTTCATGCCCATCCACCCCATCGGCGTCGAGGGAAAGAAGGGGAGTCTCGGCTGCCCCTACGCAAACCGGGACTACCGCAGCGTAAACCCCGCCTACGGCACCCTGGACGATTTCCGCCGCCTTGTGGACGAAATTCACAGCCGCGGCATGAAGGTCATGATCGACGTGGTGTACAACCACACCTCGCCCGACTCCAATCTCTACCGGGAGCACCCGGAGTTTTTCTACCACGGCCCCGACGGGAAGCCCGGCAACCGCTACGGCGACTGGGCCGACGTCATCGACCTCGACTACAGCGTGCCCGCCCTCTGGGACTATCAGATCGAGTCCCTCTGCTTCTGGGCCGGGATCGTGGACGGCTTCCGCTGCGACGTGGCAAGCCTCGTCCCGCTCGCCTTCTGGAAGCGGGCCCGCACGGCGGTCAAGCAGGTAAACCCCGCCTGCATCTGGCTTGCCGAGACCGTGCACCTGCGCTTCGGGTGCGAGGCGCGCAGGCTCGGCTTCGACGCCATGCGCGACACGGACGGCTTTGAGGCCTTCGATCTCGAATACGACTACGACATCCGCGAGGTCTTCGACAAGCTCCTGCAAAAGAAGGTGCCCCTGTCCCACTGGACGGACATGCTCAACCTGCAGGAGGCGCTGTACCCTGCAAATTACAACAAAATGCGCTGCCTTGAGAACCACGACCAGCCCCGCATCGCCTCCTTCGTGCCGGACATGGAGGCGCTTGTGAACTGGACGGCCATGCTCTATTTCCTCAAGGGCACGACGCTCCTATACGCCGGGCAGGAGTGGGCCGATCCGCACCGGCCGAGTCTCTTTGAGAAGGAGACCGTGAACCGCGAGACGGGCTATAATCTCACGCCGCTCATGAAAAAGCTCAAGGCCGCGAAGGAAGAGCTCTTCACCGGAGAGGACAGCTTCTGGGCCCGGGCGGACGACGGGCGCTGCGTCGCCGTGATGGAGCGCTTCGGCAAGGAGCGCCACTGTGTCGGCATCTTCTCCCTGCGCGCGGAGATCGGCTCTGTCGAGGTGCCGCTTCCGGACGGGGAATATGAAAACCGCATCGGCGGCAATCTGGTGCGCGTGGAGGGCGGCCGGGTCTTCTGTGACGGAACGCCCCTCCTCCTCGTCGAGGAGAGATGAGCACCCCTGTCGTCGGCCGCTTCGCGCCGAGCCCTTCGGGCTACATGCACCTCGGGAACCTGCTCGCCATGCTGCTTGCGTGGCTTGACTGCCGCGCCCTCGGCGGGGAGATGGTCTTTCGCATGGAGGACCTGGACCCCGCGCGCTCCAAGCCCGCCTACCGGGACGCCATGGCGGCGGACCTGCGCTGGCTGGGTCTCGACTGGGACCGGGGCTGGCCGGAGGACGGGGGCTACGCCCAGTCAGAGCGCCGCGCCCTGTATGAGGAAGCGTTTCAGAGCCTCGCGGCGCGGGGGCTTGTCTACCCCTGCTACTGCCGCCGGAGCGAGCGTCTGGCCGCCGCCTCCGCGCCCCATCCGGGGGAGCGGGAGCATGACGGCGGCTGCCGCTGCGCGGAGCTGACAGAGGCGGCGCGCGCGGCCCTGGATTTCTCCAGAAGCCCCGCCTGGAAGCTCAGAGCGCCGGACGAGACCATCATGATCCACGACGGGCACTACGGCCCCTTTACGCAGAACCCCGCCCGCGACATCGGAGATTTTATCATCCGAAGGGCGGACGGGGTCTATGCCTATCAGCTCGCGGTGAGCGTGGACGATATGCTGATGGGCGTGACGCGCGTGGTGCGGGGGCGGGACCTGCTCTCCTCCGCGCCGCGGCAGAAATGGCTCATCGAGACGCTGGGCGGCGCGGCCCCCGCCTACTGCCACTGCCCGCTTCTGACGGGCGGGGCGGGCAAGCTCTCCAAGCGCCTCGGCAGTCTCAGCACCGAGACGCTCCGCAGGGAGTACCGGGGGGAGGAGATCGTAGGCCGCCTCGCGTTCCTCTGCGGCCTCACGGACCGGGACGCGCCCGTCTCCGCCCGGGAGCTGGTCTCCGCGTTCTCCTGGGAGAAGATAGAAAAAGAGGACATTCCGCTGAAATGATAGAGAAGAGAGGATCAGCATGGAAGAAGTTTTACGGCAGTTCCGGCTGGAGGGGCGCCCCCTCTCCTGCGAGCGCTACGGCGAGGGGCACATCAACCAAACCTATCTTGTCGTGACGGACAAAAAGCGCTACATCCTCCAGCGCCTGAGCCGCGCCGCCTTTCACGATATCCCGGCCCTCATGCGAAACATCGCCGCCGTGACGGCCTTTCTCGCCGCCCGGAGCGATGATCCCCGGGCGAGCCTGCACCTCGTCCCGACCGTGGACGGGGCGCTCTGGTTCCGGGATGCGGCGGGCGAAACCTGGCGCGTGTACGATTTCATTGAGGACAGCCTCTGCCTCCAGGCCCCGGAGACGGCGGAGGACTTCTATGAGAGCGGCGTCGCCTTCGGGCGCTTCCAGCGGCTCTTGCAGGACTTCCCGGCGGAGACGCTCACGGAGACGATCCCGAACTTTCACAACACGCCCGACCGCTGCCGGAAGTTTCACGCGGTTTTGGAGAAAGACCCCGCGCACCGCGCCGCGGCCGCCGCGCCGGAGATCGCCTTCTACCTCGCCCATGAGGGGGAGGCCGGGGCGCTGCTCGAGCTGCTTGCGCGCGGGGCGCTGCCCCTTCGCGTGACGCACAACGACACCAAGCTCAACAACGTCATGCTTGACCGGAAGACCCGCCGGGCCCTCTGCGTCATCGACCTCGACACCGTGATGCCGGGGCTTGTTGCCTACGATTTCGGCGATTCGATCCGCTTCGGGGCCTCCACCGCCGCGGAGGACGAGCGGGACCTTGACCGCGTGGGGCTGGATCTCGCCCTCTACCGCCGCTTCTGCGAGGGCTTCATCCCCGCCTGCGGGGGCCTCACAAAAAGGGAGATCGAGACCCTGCCCCTCGGCGCAAAGCTCATGACGTTCGAGTGCGGCCTGCGCTTTCTGACGGACTACCTCGACGGGGATCACTATTTCTCCGTCGCCCGGCCCGAACACAACCTGGACCGCGCCCGCACCCAGATGAAGCTCGTGCAGGAGACCGAGCGCCGCTGGGACGAGATCGAGGCGATCATCCGGGCGTTTTTGTAAGCGCCGGCGTCCTATGATACACAGATGTCCCCAAAATTCGTAGGGGACGGCGCCCTCGACGTCCCGCGCACAGAAATGTTAAAATTAAATGTACGGCGAAATCAAAAAATGTTACGATTTCGCCGTACATTGCTTTTAAATGATTACCCAATACCGCGCGGGAGGGGCAAGCCCCTCCCCTACGGACAGGCGGCGACGTTTTCGCACCGTGGGACGCCTGTGCCGTGCCGCGGGTTTACGGGCCGCCGAGGGCGTCGGCCCCTACGGACAGGTGGCGACGTTTGCGCATCGTGGGACGCCTGTGCCGGGGCGCAGGGTTGCGCGTCTCCGTAGGGGATGTTATCAACTAAAACTTCATGTCATTCTGAGAGGAGCGAAGCGACGAAGAATCCCGTAGACAACCGGGGGATCCTTCGCTTGCGCTCAGGATGACATGTGAAGTTTAAGGTGTTATAAGCTAGTAGGGGCGGCGGCTTGCCCCGCCCGGCGTCTCACCCCTTGACGCCGCCGGAGGTGAGGCCGGAGGTCAGGTGCTTTTCGATGCTCATGAAGAGGATCACGACCGGGATCGTCGCCACCAGGGAGGCGGCAAAGAGGTACTGCCACTCGATCATGTTGAAGCTCGAGAACTGCGTGATGCCGACGGTGATGGGCCGGTTTGCCGCGGTGGAGATCAAAACCGTCGCGATGGTGTACTCGTTCCAGGCGTTGATGAACACGAAGATTAGGGCCGTGACGATGCCGGGGGCCGCCATGGGGATCAGCACCCGGGTGAGCGCCCCCACGGTGCCGCAGCCGTCAATCAGCGCGGCCTGCTCCATCTCCGGCGAGATGGACACAAAGGTGCCGCGCAGAAGCCAGATGGCAAAGGCCTGGTTGAAGGCGGCGTTGATGAGCATGAGGCCGAGCACGCTGTCGTTGAGGTGCAGGGTGTTCATGAGCTGGGAAATGCCGATCAGAAGCACCACGGGGGAGAACATCTGGCTCATGATGACGAAGCCGAGGAAGGCCTTCTTGCCCTTGAAGCTCATGCGCGCCATGGCGTAGGCCGCGGGGATGCCGCAGAGCATCGCGAGCACCGTCGCCCCGCCCGCGACGAGGAGGGAGTTTAAGAGATAGCGCGGCACGCCCCGGTGGATGATGTCGGCAAGATTGCTCCAGATCCACTTCGTCGGGAAGAGGTGCAGAAAATACATGTCGAGCGTCTCCGCGTTGGAGCGGAAGGCCGTGATGGTCATGACATAGTAGGGGTAGAGCGTTATGACGCAGACCACCACGACGAAGAAGTAGAGCGCCGCCTTGAGCGCGCTGCTCCGGATGCTCCCGTGGCGGAGCTGCACCGCGGCGAGAAGCGAGAGGAGCATCGCGGGAACCAGCATCCACAGAAGGCCCGAGTGCCCGGCGCGGAGCCCGCCGAGGGCCTTTTCGATCCCGTCGCCCATGCGCCCTTCAAAGAGGAGGCGGTCCATTTTGGCGTACATGGCGTCCTTCCCCGCATCCAGGAGCCCCTGGGTGTAGAGGCCGATCTGCCGGGAGAAGGCGTAGTTATTCATGAGGATGAAGACCGGCACGAGAAGCAGCGCCGCGAGCAGCGCCGCCGCCGCCGCGCCGCGCAGGAAGGCGCGGCGTTTATCCAGGCGAAAGTGTACAAGATCCATCCCGCCGACACTGCCCGCGAGCGCGCACACGAGCGCAAGCCCCAGCAGGGCGAGCATAAGACCCAGCACCCACGAGGAGGCAAAGCCCATCCCCAAAAGGGACAGGGGGCTTTTTGCGAGGCGCTCCGTGACCGTGAAGGTGATGAGGGAGGTGGTCTCCCCCTTGGAGTTCACGCGCTCGAGCACCTCTTCGCCGATCTCGCAGGCAAAGCCCTGGGCGCGGTACTCTTCCGCCACGCCCTCCACCTCCGCGCGGACATTTTGGTATTTCTCGTCCCCCACAAAGGTGTTGGGGGATTTTTTCGTGTAGACGCAGGCGTCAAAGCTGTAAAGCGGCATACGCAGGAGAATGAGGCTCAGCGCGATGCCGACGATCACGAGCAGCAGCGCCCGGCGGTTCGGGCCGACAAGTTCCGGATTTTTCACTGCTCTTCCTCCTTGCGCATGACCGTCACCATGTAGATCCCCGCGCACGCGCACAAAATCAGAAAGCCGATGACCGACAGCGCCGTCGCCGGGCCCTTCCTGCGCTCATAGAAGGACAGCATGTAGAGATAGGTGATCATGGTGTCCGTCTTGTTCGCGGGGGCGCCCTTGGTCATGGTGTACACGATGGGGAAGGAATTGAAGACGTAGATGATATTCAAAACGGTGCTCACCGTCAGCGAGGGGCGCACCATCGGCAGCGTGATCCGAAAGAGCTTGCTCCAGAAGCCCGCGCCGTCCACCGTGGCGGCCTCGTAGAGGGAGCCGTCGATGGACTGGAGACCCGAGAGCACGCAGAACGCCACGAAGGGCACGGTCACGAAGATGCCGACGCCGCATTCCCAGATAAACTCGATCTGATAGCTGGAGCGCCAGTTGATGGCCTGCTTGATGATGCCGAGATTCAAAAGCACGCTGTTGAGACTGCCGTACTCGTACTTGATGATGTAGTTCCAGACCGAAGCCTGGATGACAAGAGACGTCGCCCAGGGGAAGACCAGGATCGCGCGGGCGATCTTGCGCCCGTGAAACTTCTGGTTAAACACGAGGGCGATGATGAAGCCGAGGAGCGTGGAGATGCCGACGACCGACAGCACCCACCAGAAGGTGTTGAGCATGACGGTCTTGAACGCGGGCAGACTCACCGCGTCCTTGTAGTTCTGAAAGCCGATGTAGCCGCCGATGACGCCCGCCTTGGAGATCTCGCTGAAGGAGAGCTTGAAGACGATGAGGATGGGGAAGACCACAAAAACCGCGATCAGAAGGATGCTTGGCAGAAGCCACACATAGGGCTCCCACTTATGCCGGTTCAGAGGTGAATTCATGTGTTGCGCCTCCTTATGGTTGCCGCAGAGAAAAAACATCGCGGGCCTGTAGGGGCCGACGCCCCCGGCGGCCCGCGCTGTACAGGAGTCACGAAAGAGGACCCCCCGGCGAAAACGCACAGAGGTACGAATTCGCCGGGAGATTTTTACAGTGTGTCAGCTTGCACTGCCGGGCTGCCGAGGGCGTCAGCCCCTACGACAGCACCGATACGTGCAGACAGCTTATCCGACGAGCGCGGCCTGGAGATTGTCGAGCTCGGTCTGGATGTCGGCGCCGGTCAGCGCGGCCTGCTCGGCTGCGATGACGCCCTGCTTGACCTGGTCCCACTCAGCCTTGGCGGCGGGGTAGAACTGGCAGGTGCCGAGCACGTCGAGCCACGCCTCAAAGCTGGGATCGGAGGCGACGAGCGCTTCCACGGCGGAGTTCACGGCGGGCAGGAAGCCCTCCATGCTGACCCAGCCGACGTAGTTCTCGGGATCATAGAAGAACTTGAGGAACTTGCCGATGGCCTCGTTGCGCTTGGCCTGGTCGGGGGCGGAATCGTCCTTGAAGGCCATGACGCGGTCCATCACGCCGACGGAGGAGCCGGTCTTGCCCTCGTTCGCGGGGATGCCGGCGGTCGCCATGTTGATGTTGCCGCCCTTGTCAGCGACGTAGGTGGGCAGCTGGTTCGGGGCGATGACCATGGCCATCTTGCCGGCCGCGAACATATCCTGCAGGTCGTAGCGGGTCTGGGTGGCGGGGTTGGGGTTGGTGTAGCCCTTCTGGATGAGGCCGAGGGCGAAGTTGATGCCCTCCACGTTCTCGGCGGAGTTCACGGCCCAGTTGCCGTCGGCGTCCACAAAGCCGCCGCCGTTGCCCCAGGTGTAGTAGGCGAAGGCCGCCTGGCCCTCGTCGGTGGTCAGGTCAATGCCCCAGGGGTACACTTCGCCGCCGTAGTAGTCGATGATGGCCTGGGAGACATCCTCAAGCTCTGCCCAGGTGGTGGGGACTTCCACGCCGACCTCCTCGAGCATGTCCACGTTGTAGAACAGGGCGCGGGCGGAGGCGAGATCGGGCACGGCCCACACGGTATCGTCAATGACGGACTGGGCGATGAACTGGGGGAAGAAGTCCTCAAACAGATCGTCCGGGCAGTAGTCCTTCACGGGCATGAGGAGGCCTTCGTTCGCGTAGTTTGCGAAGACGTCGATGTTCAGGATGTCGGGCGCGTTGTTGTTCGCGATGCGGGTGTCAACCTCCGTGTACACATCGTTCCAGGAGACAACATCCAGGTTCAGCTTGATGCCGGGGTTTTCGGCCTCAAACTTGTCCACAAAGTTCGTGCCGTTCATGCCTTTGCCGAGGAACCACTCATTGGTGTTGGGGCCGTACTGGCAGATGATAACGTCCAGCGTGATCTCATCGTCGGCAAACGCGGCCTGGGAGGTCACAAGCGCGAACACCATCGTCAGCGCGAGCAGAAGCGCAAGCGTCTTTTTCATTTTCCTTTACTCCTTTTTTAATTGAAATGTCACCGAAGTGATGAGTTCATTTTACGTGCCGTTCGTTATTTTGTCAAGGCGGGCCCGAAATTCTGCAAGTTTTTAAAGGGCATTTTGTGCAGGATAGCTAAAAAACGACCGCGAATTTCTACGCCGCCGAGGGACAAATATTCAGAAAATCTTGATTTCTCAGGTAACCGGGGCTATAATATGGATAATAATGGGGCTTATATACAAACCTGGAAGGTGTTGACAGCCATGCAGCAATTTCAAACTTCCTATCAGAATCCGGCCGCCCTCCGCGAAACGCTTGCCGCCTGGCAGCGCTGGCGCGGCGAGAACGGCGGCGGGACGGCGCTTTTGCATATTTTCTCCGACGGCGCGAAGGAGGGCGACGTGAGGGCCGCCCGCGCCGCTGTGGAGGAGCTCATGCCCGATGCCCTCTATGTGGGGGCCTCCGCCTCCGGCAATCTCTACCGGGGGAGCGTCAGCACGGAAAAGCTGGTGGTCACCTGCACGGTCCTCACCGACGCCGAGAGCTTTGCCGACACCCGCCTTTTCTCCATCGAGAACCGGGACGCCGCCCCCTTCCGGGAGGCGCTGCGCGAAATGCGGGACTTTTTAAAGGACGTGAAGGCGATTGAGGTCATCATGACCATCGACACCATCCCCATCCGGGAGGTCTGCGCTGTCATCCAGGAGGAGATCCCGGCTGAGATCCCGGTCTGGGGCGGCGGGGCGTTCGGGGACAACACCTTCACCGCCTTCGTCTTCGACAGGGGCGCGGACATCAATACCCGCGGCGTCGTCATGAGCTTTTACGGCGGGGACAATTTCCACGCTACAAACGCCTGTGTCGTCGGCTGGAAGCCCCTCGGCGCCCCGCTGACCGTGACAAGCGCCGAGGGGAAGGTCCTGCACTCCCTGAACGGGGAGCCCGCCTTTGAAACCTACCGCCACTATCTCAAGATCCCGAATGACGAGCATCTCTTTTATAACGCGCTGGAGTTTCCGTTTGCCGTCACGCTTGACGACCATGTCCTCCTGCGCCACGCCCTGTCCTGCCAGGAGGACGGCTCCCTCGTCATGAGCACCGACATCCCCGAGGGGAGCGTCCTGCACGTCACCTACGGCGACCCCGAGACGATCCTGCAGAGCGTGCAGAACTGCGCCGAAAAGATCTCCGCCTTCTCGCCGGAGGTCATCTCCGTGTTTGACTGCTTCGGCAGAAAGACCTTCTGGGGCGCCCGGGAGGCCAGCCGGGAGATCACGCCCCTGCACTCCCTGGCCCCCACCTACGGCTTCTGCACCGCGGGCGAGCTGATCCGCTGGCAGGGCCGGATGGACCACCACAATCTCTCGCTCGTGGTGGCCGCCATGCGCGAGGGGGGACCCGTGGAGCGCGAGATGCCGGACTTCTCCGCCGAGATCGCCCAGGATGAGGCCAGTATGCCCATGGTGAGCCGCCTGGCAAACTTTATCAACACCGCCACGGCCGAGCTCATGGAGGCAAACGAGACCCTCTCGCGCATGGCGGTGACGGATCTTCTCACCTGGCTCTATAACCGCGGGGAGATCCAGCGCCAGATCACCGAGCGCATCCACGCGCGCGCCGGCGACCCCACCGCGGAGAACGCGACGAGCCTTGTCATGATCGACCTCGACGATTTTAAGCACATCAACGACACCTACGGCCACCAGGAGGGGGACGCCGTGCTCATCGGCATCTCCGCCGCCATCCGGGAAGCGGTCGAGACGCTCGGCATCGGCGCGGCGGGCCGCTGGGGCGGGGAGGAGTTTATGATCCAGCTCCCCGGCATGGGGCAGGCGGAGGCCGCGGCCTTCGCGGAGGAGCTTCGCGCCGTCATCGAAGGGCTGAAGTTTCCCCTCTGCAGCGGCGAGACGGCGAGCTTCGGCGTCGCCCAGGCCCTGCCGGGAGAGGGGGCGGACCCCCTGATCCTCCGCGCGGACGCCGCCCTCTACGAGGCAAAGCGCACCGGCAAAAACCGCGTCTGCCTTGCAAAATAAGAGAGCCCACGCGAGGGGCGTAAAATGGGTAAACGTGATGCTTTCCGGCCGTAGGGGAGGGGCTTGCCCCTCCCGCGCGGTAAAATGTTCCAATATGTAAAAATGTACGGCGATTTCGTAAAAACCTGCGATTTCGCCGTACATTGCTTTTTATTTGTGCCTTCATGTCATTCTGAGGAGCGAAGCGACGAAGAATCCCGTAGACAACCGGGGGATCCTTCGCTTCGCGAACATTAGAGATTCTTTGCGGCTTGCCGCTTAGAATCTCTATGCCCTTCAGGAGGATGACATGTGAAGTTTAAGGTGTTATAAGCTACTACGATTGTTGGGGGCACATTTTTACTGCCCCGTGAGGAGCTTGAGGAGCAGCAGCGCGAGGACGGCGAGGATGATGGGGCGCGTGATCTTCGCCCCGCCGCGCATCGCGAGGCCGGAGCCGATGTAATTGCCCAGCATGTTGCAGGCCGCCGCCGCGAGCCCCAGCGGGATGAGCACCGTGCCGCCCCGCAGGAACACCAGCAGGGACGTGATGTTCGTCGTGAGGTTGATGGCCTTCGCGTGGGCGTTCGCCGCGCTGACGGAGAGCCCGGCGAAGGCGGTGAAGGCGATGATGAGGAAGGTGCCGGTCCCGGGGCCGTAGAAGCCGTCGTAAAAGCCGATGATAAGCGCCGCGAGGACACAGACCGTGACGGTGCGCCGGTCAACGGTGAGCTTTCGCGCCTCCCGCTCCGGGAAAAAGCGGGGGTTCAGCACGATGAAGGCGGCCGCGGGCAGCACCGCGAAGAGCACCCCCCGGATGATCCGCTCGTCCGCGAGCAGGGACAGGCGCGAGCCGAGCCCGGAGCCGATCATCGCCGCCGCGATCCCCGGCAGGGCGAGCTTCCAGCGGATGAGCCCGCCGCGGATGAAGCGGGCCGTGGTCAGGGAGGTGCCGCAGGCGGAGGAGAGCTTGTTCGTCCCGATGGCAAGGTGTACCGGCAGTCCCGCAAAGAGATAGGCCGGCAGGGAGATGAGACCCCCGCCCCCGGCGATGGAGTCCACAAAGCCCGCAAGAAACAGCAGCGGGCACACAATGAGAAACATCTTCGGCGTGAGCGCCACGGCGGCACCTTCTTTCCGCAAATTTCCCGCCGATTATAGCAAATCGGCGGCACGATTGCAAGAATTTGCACCCCCTGCAAAGTCTCGCAGGGGGTGCAAAAGCATAGTATGAGAAGGTTTACTCGCTGACGTATTTGTGCAGCGTCGCGCGGACGGCGCCGGGCCCGGCGGTGAGCTCGGTAAAGTAGGCGCAGACCTTTTCGGCAAGGCCCGCCTCCACGAGATCGACGCCGAAGATCGCGGCGTTTCGCAAAAGCCCCTCGAGCTTTGCGGTGTCCGGCTTCTCGCCGAGCTTAAAGTCCTTGACGTAAGCCTGCGCGGTCTCGAGCAGGGGATCGGGGCTCGGCTCAAAGGCATTGCCCGCATCGTCAACTGCCATCAGGTAGCGCAGCCAGCCCGCGTGCACCAGCGGGATGAGCTTGAGATCATGCACATCCAGCGTGTCGGACGCCATGTAGGCCTTGATCGTCTCGCCGAAGCGGATGGGCAGCTTCTGGGAGGTGTCGGTCGCGATGCGCTGGGGCATGTCCGGCATGAAGGGGTTCGGGATGCGGACGTTCACCACCGCGTCGATGAAATCCTTCGGATGGATGATGCCGGGGTCGGTGACGACGGGCAGCCCCTCCTTGTAGCCGACGGTCTCGACCAGCTTGCGGAGGTCGGGGTCCTGCATCTCTTTCCAGATCTTGTCAAAGCCCAGGAGGCAGCCGTAGACGGCAAGGCTCGTGTGCAGGGGATTGAGGCAGGTGCAGACCTTCATGCGCTCCACCTTATCCACGGTCTCGCGGTCGGTGAAGTAGATGCCGGCCTTCTCGAGCGGGGGACGGCCGTTCGGGAAGTTATCCTCAATGACGAGGTACTCGCACTCCTCGGCATTGACGAAGGGGGTGCCGTCCTCGAGCCCGTCCTCCTTGAGCATGGCGGCGACGGAGGCGTCCGGGCCCGGGGTGATCTTGTCGATCATGGACCAGGGGAAGCTCACCTTCTCAGCAAGCCAGTTATTGAAGCCCTCGCCGCCCCAGGCTTTGGCAAAGCAGGTGATGGCGGCCTTGAGCTTGTCGCCGTTGTGGGAGCAGTTGTCCATGCTCACCATCGCGAGCGGGGCCCTGTTCTTGAGATAGCGGGCGCAGAGCAGGGCGGTGATCTTTCCCATGTAGCTCTTCGCGTCCTCGGGCTTGCCCGCGAGGTCGGCGGCGATGTCGGGCAGAAGCTCGCCCTTGCCGTCATAGAGGGCGTAGCCCTTTTCGGTGATGGTGAAGGACACCATCTGGAGGCTGGGGTTTTCAAAGATCTCCTTCAGGCGCGCCTCGTTTCCGTAGAGGTAGACCTTCTCGGCGATGGAGGCGACCACGGCCTTCTCCACGTTCCCGTCGGCCTTGAGGGTGACCTTCACGGTGAGGTTGTCGTTTGCCTCGGGCTTTTTCTCGCGGCGCTCGGCGGCGATGATGCCGGTGTCATGAAGGCCCGCGTCCAGAAGCCTCTGGCAGGCGTCGGCCTGGAAGGCCTTGAAGATGTTGCCCGCGCCGAAGTGCAGCCAGGTGGGGTTCTGCACGGTCTTTTCGACCATGGCCGCGCGGTCATACTGCGGGAGGCGGTAGCCCTTTGCCTCCCAGAAGGATCTGTCATGCAGGGTCTCGTTGGTCAATTTCATACTGTCACGCTCCACTTTATTAGTTTGTTAAGCGGTTTCTTTCCATATTGTACCGAAGAGACACAAGCCCTGTCAATCTCTTTTTTACAGTTTCTCACATCCCGATCAAATCAAAGCCCTCAACGCGCGCGCTGAGGCGCGTGTCCCGCCGCAGGCTCGGGTATCCGATTTGCCCTGCGCCCGGGCGAATGCGTAAAACCGACCCTGTGCCGCCGGGCGGGGCAAGCCCCGCCCCTACGGTGGAACGCACGTTTTACCGTTTATCGCACATTTCTAATGCGGTGACGTTTCGGGCGGTCGGGGACGCCCGCCCCTACGGAGACGCGCAACCCTGCGCCCCGGCGCAATCGTCCCACGGTGCGCTAATGTCCCCGCCTGCCCGTAGGGGCCGACGCCCTCGGCGGCCCGTAAACCCGCGGCACGTAGGGGAGGGGCTTGCCCCTCCCGCGCGGTATTGGGTAATCATTTAAAAGCAATGTACGGCGAAATCGTAACATTTTTTGATTTCGCCGTACATTTTTTCAATTTTAACATTTCTGCGCGCGGGACGTCGAGGGCGCCGTTCCCAAAAATCAGGCAGAAAAATGCGGAGCGCCCGAATGGGCACTCCGCATTTTGGCACGCGATAAGGGATTCGAACCCCTGACCTTCTGGTCCGTAGCCAGACGCTCTATCCAGCTGAGCTAATCGCGCATGTCATTCAATTGACAGCTTATGAATAATAGCACAGTCCGGCGGGATTTGCAAGCCCTATTTTTCGGATTTTGCAAATTTTTTCAGTGGTGGTCCACATAGAAGTATTCAAAGGCCCCGGTGGCGCAGATGGTGTCGTCGGCGTTCAGAACGTCCACATACACAAGGCACATGGTCTTGCCCGCGCGGATGACGTGGCCCTTGGCGAAGATCTCCGACCCGCTCACCGGGAGGAAGTAGTGGATGTCGGCGCTGCGGGTGACGGCGGGGCGCTGCTCGGCGCCGGCGAAGCTCGCCGTGAGGCCGGCGGTCGCGTCCATGATGGTGCTGATAAGGCCGCCGTGGACCTTGCCGTAGAAGTTCAGGTGGTGGGGCTGGATCGGGATGCGCATGAGGACCCCCGCCTCCGGAGAACAGGTGAGCAGCTCACCCCCGCAATACCGGATAAAGCCGACCATCCGCTCCTGCGCGGCCTGTGGGACCTGGTTTTCCATGGTAGTGCCTCCTGTGTTTTTTCCCAGTATAGCACAGCCAAGCGGCCCTGGGAAGCCCCGGTGCAGAAAAAACCTGCGGGCATCAAAGATGTCCGCAGGCTGAAGGCGAAAACAAGATCAGGCGGCGTACTCCTGAAGCTGCTCATAGGCGGTGTCGGTGTAGCCGATCATGAAGCCGAGCGCCATCACCGAAAGGTCGGCAGCGTCATTCTCACAGAGGATCTGATACATCTCCGCGGTGACGGAGTTATCGGAGGTGTCGACGTAGAGCTTCACGCCGGTGCCATTTGCATTGAGGCTGTTGACGGCGGCGAGCACATCGTTCAGATCCTCCTCGGCAAAGTTGATGAGATTGTAGCAGTAGATCTGGACCTCCTCACAGTCCTCGCAGAAGAGGAGAACCATCGTGCTATTATAATCGGACATGTCGCCGGAATACTTGACGCGTACCACTTCATAGTTGTCGGAGTCGTCGTGGATGGGGTCGAGGACCTCGTACGTAAACCCGTCAACATCGGCGATATACGCCAGAAAGTCCCGGGTAGTCTTGTACTGCGCCTCCTCGGCAAAGGCGGCGGCGCTGAGGGAAGCGAGCAGGGCCAGAACCATGACAAGGGAGAGAAGACGTTTGGTCAGTTTCATAATAGGAGCCATCCTTTCTGCGTTTTGTGCCCGTTCGGGCTGATTCCATAATAAACGCTGGACGGCAAACTGTCAAGAAAATATCAGGCTTCCTCCGTGTCATAGCCGACGGGGATGCGCTCGAGTCCCTGCATCGCCTCGTCCACCAGGGCCTGCACGTCGAGGGCGGCTTCGGCGGCCTCCACCTCGGCGACGGTGGGGTGGGTGCGGGGGTGGCGCGGCGTGAAGACCGTGCAGCAGTCCTCATAGGGCAGGATGGAGGTGTCGAAGGTGCCGATTTTTCTCGCCTGGGCGATGATCTCGCTCTTGTCCATGCCGATGAGCGGCTGGAGCACCGGCAGCGACAGCACCGCCTGGGTGGAGGCCATGGCCTCCATGGTCTGGCTCGCCACCTGGCCGAGATTTTCGCCCGTCACGATGGCCTTGGCCCCGTTATCGAGGGCGATGCGCTCGGCAATGCGCATCATGAAGCGGCGCATGATGAGGGTAAAATACTCCTCGGGGCACTTGTCGCGGATCTCCTCCTGGATGTGGGTGAAGGGGACGACCTCCATGCGCATCCGCCCGCACCAGGGCGTGAGCAGCTCCGCGAGCTCCACCACCTTCTCCTTGGCCTGCTGGGAGGTGTAAGGGAAGGAGAAGAAGTGCACGGGGATCGGGCGCACGCCGCGCCGGGCGATCATCCAGGTGGACACGGGGCTGTCGATGCCGCCGGAGAGAAGACTCACCGCCACGCCGTTGGAGCCCACGGGCATCCCGCCCGCGCCCGGCACCGGGGCCGCGTGTACATAGGCCGCGAGATCGCGGATCTCGATATGCACCACAAGCTCCGGCTCGTGTACGTCGACAAGGCAGTCGGGGAAGGCCTCGCTCAGCTCCCCGCCGACGTACTGGCTGAGCTCAACGCTTGTCATGGGGAAGGCCTTGTCCGAGCGCTTGGACTCCACCTTGAAGCTCTTCGCGCGCAGCATGTCGTCCCGGAGGTAGGTCTTTGCCAGCGCCGCGATGGCGTCCTTGTCCTTTTCGCAGGCGGCGGCGCGGGAGATGGCCACGATGCCGAAGACCTTCTGCAGCTCGGAGAAGGCGGCGTCCATGTCGGCGTTCTCCTCCGCGCCCTCCACATAGATCGTGGACTGGAGGATATAAGCCCTGAATTTTCCGATCCGGCCGAGACGCCAGCGGATGTTGCCGAGGAGCTTCTGCTCAAAGCGGCGGCGGTTGAGGCCCTTGAGGATGATCTCCCCGACCTTGATGAGAATGATATCGTTCATGCTTGACTCCTGTCTGTGTATTTTCGGTCAGTATAGCACAAAGCGGCAGAAAACGCAAAACAAGCGCGGGAGTTTTCCTCAGTCACGGAGGGAGCGTTTTGCCTCCCTCTCTGAGGGAGGTGGCTCGCCCCGATCTCACGCGAGGGGCGAGACGGAAGGAGTACTCAGAAAGGGAGCCAGGCTCAACAATCCGGCGTTGCTCACCCCTTGTACAGCACGACAAAGCAGCCATAGTGCTCCGCGCGAAAGCCCGCCTCGATAAGGCGCCCGGTGGCCGCGCCGTTCCAGAGGACGTAGACCCCCGCGGGGTCGAAGGGGGGGCTGTCGTCCCGGACATAGACAAAGCGCCCGAAGCGCAGGGGCTGGAGGTACTGCGCGGGATAGACGGCGTACTCCACCGCGGCGTTGAAGTCCCGCGGGCTCATCCCGGCGGCGAGCAGCAGCTTCGGATAGTGCAGGGCCCCGGTCACATAGACGGTCCCGTCGTGCGGGAGGGCGGCGTCCAGCGCCTCCTGCGCGCCGAGGGTGAACTCCCCGTTGAGAGAGTCGGTATAGTCGGTAAAGTAAAAGCGCGCAAAGCCGGCAAAGCACACAAGCAGCGCGAGTAGCAGAACGCCCGCCCCGACCCGCCGGTATTTCCCCAAAAGGCGCAGCAGCGTCTCCGCCCCGAGTGCGGCGGTGAGGGCGGCGGGCATGAGCAAAAGGTTCATGCGGTTTACGTTCACGGACACCAGCGCGCCCTGCACGATCCCGCACAGAAGCCAGATGAGCAGCAGCACCGCCGGGTCAAAGCGCCGCTTTTTGAGCGAGGCAAAAAGCCGGTACAGCAGCGCCCCGAGTCCCGCAAGGCCGAAGGGCAGGGCGGCGGGGTAGAAAAGGCCGAAGCGCCCGGGGCTGTTCCACCTGAGCCCGTCGGACTGCCGCAGCAGGATCGTCGCCATGGTGCGGAGATTCTGCGGGACAGCGTGCAGGGAGATCTCCCCCGTCCGCGCCGCCGCGAGCTTCGGCACCGAGAAGGGGCCGATGGAAAATTCGTCCAGGAGCCCGTAGTTGACCGCGAGAAAGCCCACGAGCGGCAGGGCCAGCGCCGCGAGGAGCAGCCCCGCGAGGAGAAGCCACCGGTCCGCCCGGGGCCTTGCATAGAGGAGCATGAGCCCCAGCAGCAGCGGCATCACCGGCCAGACGGCGGAGTAGGCATAGAGGGAGAGCCCGTAGCACAGGGCCGAGAGCGGCAGAAAGCGCCCGTCCTCGAGGCCCCGGCAGAAGAGGCAGAGCCCTAAAAGCAGCAGCCCCGGGGCCATGTTCGACTCCAGCGCCCAGCGGGAGAGCATCACATGCCAGGGGCAGAGCGCAAGGAGCGCGAGGGAACAGAGACCGCCCCGCGCCCCGCCCGTGCGCCGCCCGAAAAAGAAGGCCGCCGGCAGGGACGCGAGCCCCAGCAGAAGCTGCGGCAGGCGGATGACCCAGGTCCTCACGCCGAAGAGGGCGAGAAAGGGGAGCATCAGATAGCTCTCGAGGGCGTTCATGCCGCTGCCCCAGGCCGTGAGATAGACGGGCCAGGGGTGCAGGGAGCTGTCCGTCCCGAAGTGCAGCAGCGCCCAGGCTTCATAGGCGGCAAACGCCTCATCCTGGTTGAGACCCGGGGGCGCCGTGCCGAAGCGATAGAGGCGCGCAAAAAGCCCCGGCAGCAGAAGCAGCGCGAAAAGCACAAGCTCCGCCCCGGTCAGGCGCGTATTCTGTTGGCGGCGGTCTGTGTCCATGGCGTGCCTCGCTTTCCGTTTTTCTCGATGATAGCGGCTTTGCCGCCCCCTGTCAAGTAATACTATCCCCTCATGGAATCGTATAAAACGGAGGCGGCAAAAACAAAAAGAGCTTTGAAAAAGTACCCGCCAATCGTAGGGGAGGGGCTTGCCCCTCCCGTGCGGCATTATGTAATCATTTAAAAGTGAGGTACGGCGAAATCGTAATAATTTACGAAATCGCCGTACATTTTTGCGTATTGCAGGCGTTCACCGCGCGGGCGGGGCAAGCCGCCGCCCCTACTGGCTTAAACTCCACATGTCATCCTCCTGAAGGGCATAGAGCTTCTAAGCGGCAAGCCGCTAAGAAGCTCTCATGTTCGCAAAGCGAAGGCTCTCCCGCTTGTCTACGGGATTCTTCGTCGCTTCGCTCCTCAGAATGACATGAAGTTTTAGCTGCTAATATCCGGTAGGGTATCCTGACGACTTTTCTCTCAGTCCCCGGGGGATTTTTTATGCGCCGAACTTGTCCATGTAGTCCCAGGCGCCCAGCATGTACATGATGCCGAGGGCGCGGTCATAGAGACCGTAGCCGGGGCGGACGTTGCCGGGCTTCTCGTCCCAGAGATGGCGGCCGTGGTCGGGGCGGATGTAGCCCTCAAAGCCGCAGTCGTGGTAGGCCCTGAGAATGTCGAGGATGCCGGTCTCGCCGTCGCAGTCGCGGTGGCTGGCCTCGGAGAAGTCGCCGTTTTCAAAGTGCTTGACGTTGCGGATGTGGGCGAAGGCGATGCGGTCGCAGTGGGCGCGCACGATCTCGGCCACGTTGTTCGCGGGGTTTGCGTTCAGGGACCCGGAGCAGAGCGTCAGGCAGTTGTACGGATCGTCCACCATCCTGAGGAAGCGGTCGATGCTCTCCGCGTCGATGAGCAGGCGCGGCAGGCCGAAGATGTCCCAGGGGGGATCGTCCATGTGGACGGCCATCTTGATGTCGCACTCGTGGCAGACGGGCATGATGGCTTCGAGGAAGTACTTGAAGTTCTCCCAGAGCTTTTCCTTCGTGACAGGCTTGTAAGCCTCAAAGAGCTCGTCGAGCTTCGCCATGCGCTCGGGCTCCCAGCCGGGGAAGGTCATGTGGTACTTTTCGGTCAGCCCCATGACGTAGTCCGCCATCTGCTTGGGGTCGTCCTGGATCATGTCCTTCTGGTAGAAAAGGGCGGTGGAGCCGTCGCCCACGGGATGGAACATGTCGGAGCGGGTCCAGTCGAAGATCGGCATGAAGTTGTAGCAGATGACCTTCACGCCGAAGGGCTTGAGATTGCGGATGGTCTGGATGTAGTTTTCGATGTACTTGTCGCGGGTCGGCAGGCCGATCTTGATGTCGTCGTGCACGTTCACAGACTCCACCACCTCGGCATTGAAGCCGGCGGCGGTGATCTGATCGACGACCTTTTTGATCTCTTCGGGCTGCCAGATCTCGCCGGGCATCTTGTCGTGCAGGGCCCAGACGATGGTCTTCACGCCGGGGATCTGCCGGATGTCGGAGAGAGAGATTTTGTCGTTGCCCTCGCCGTACCAGCGAAAGCCCATTTGCATCGGCATGTTGCGTTCCTCCGTATATTTTATTTTTGCTTGAAGTACTGGGGGCAGGCGCTCTGGATGATGTCCGCGTCGATGCGGTAGCGCACGAGATGCGCCCGGAGCCGGGCGTGGGTCTTTTCGGCGTCGCGCGCCCGGATGCTCTCATAGATGGCCGCGTGCTCGTCAATGATCGCGGCATCCGCGTGGGTGGTGAGAGAGAGACTGCGCACCCGGTCAAAGTGGACCTGGAGCTTCTGCATGAGCTGGTAGATCTCCAGCTTGCGGGTGATCTCGAAAAAGGCGCGGTGAAATTCGTTGTCCTTTTTCATCAGCCCGCCGAGATCGCCGCTGCGGAAAAGCAGGCGCTGCGTCTCGATATTCTGCCCGAAGCGGAGCAGATCCTCCTCCGTCCGCTCCCGGCAGACCTGCCCGATGACGGCGTCCTCCAGCGTGAGGCGCAGGAAGCTCGCCTCCTCCACGAGGTCATAGTCGATGAGGGAGATGGCGGTCTTTTTCTGCGGGACGATCTCCACAAGGCCGATCTCCTCCAGCTCGGACAGGGCCTCGCGGATCGGCGTGCGGGAGATGCCGAGGGCGGCGGAGAGCTCGTTCTCGCTGATCTGGCTCCCGGGCGGCAGCTCCAGCCCGACGATATTCTCTTTGAGCACGCGCAGGGCGTAGTTTTTGCCTGTCTCACGGGGCAGCATTTGAGAGAGCTTCAAGAATCTCACTCCAAAAGATGTTTTATACGATTCCTTGATAAGAAGCTTTATTGGATCCGCAGAGCATAATGGAGATATATGGTCAAGGGCTTCAACGCAGTATGGCGCAAATTTTGCCGGGAAGACTTAAAGTTTTCTATCAAGGGATAGTATTAGGCGGCCACGCCGTACACGAGGTTCGGCAGCCACAGCACGGCCTGCGGGAAGAGGATCATGAACAGGATGACGAGCACCACCGCGGCATAGAAGGGCCAGCCGTCGCGGAAGGTGTCCTGAATGGAGCAGCCCATGATGTCGGACGTGGCGTAGAGCGCGACGCCCACCGGCGGGGTCATGACGCCGAAGGTGACGGTGGTCATCATGATCATGCCGAAGACGACCTCGTTCACGCCGACGCTGCGCATGACGGGCAGGAGAATGGGCGTGAGGATCAGGGCGATGACGGTGGTCTCCATGAACATGCCGCAGACCAGAAGGAAAATGACCACAAGGCCGAGCAGCAGATAGGGATTGCTCGTGACCTGGACGAGGGCGTTTGCGATGGAGACCGTGATGTCGTCATACACGATGCCGTAGCCGAACACGCCCGAGAAGGCGAGGATGATGGTGATGACGGTGATGTCCTTTACGGAGGCGCGCAGGGTGTCCATCATGGTCTTCCAGTTGAGCTCCTTATAGACCACGATGCCCACAAAGAGCGCGTAGGCGCAGGCGAAAGCGCCGGACTCCGTCGGGCTCATGATGCCGAAGCGGATCAGTACGATGAGGAGGATGGGAAAGAGCATGGCCCAGATGCACTCAAAGAAGGTCTTGATGACGACCTTGAAGGGGGCGGGCCTGTCATGCTCGGGCTTGTAGCCGTACTTGCGGGCGGACCAGGTGACGGCGAGCATCAGCAGCACGCACATCAGAATACCCGGCACCCAGCCCGCCATGAAGAGGCGACCGATGGAGACCTCCCCCACGGTGCCGTAGATGATGAGGCCCATGGAGGGCGGGATGGTGGCCACGATGAGGCCGGAGATGCCGTTGATGGCGGCGGACCAGCCCTTGCGGTAGCCGAGACGGGTCATCTCGGGCCCGAGAATGCGGCACTCCATCGAGGCGTCCGCCACGGCGGAGCCGGACACGCCGCCCATCAGCGTGGACATGAGGCAGGAGACCTGGCCAATGTTCCCGTACATGTGGCCGGTGCAGGCGTTGCAGAACTTGAGGAGGCGCTTTGTGATGCCGCAGGAGTTCATGAGGTTCCCCGCGAGGATGAAGAGCGGGATCGCGAGCATCGTAAAGCTCTGGGAGGTGGAGATGGACTTCTGCACGAGAACCGTCATGGGCAGATCGCGCACCATGAAGAAGGTGAAGCCGGACAGGCCGATGGAAAAGGCCACCGGCATCCCGGTCAGAAGCAGGATGAGAAAGACGACAATGGCGATATACATTATCCGATGTCCCTCGCTTTCTCCGTGGTGACGGCCTCGCCGGCCGGGGTCTTGATGCGTCGGACGAGGCTGATGGCGGTGGAAATGATCATGAGGAAGGAGCCGACCGGCACCGCCATTGTGACCCAGCCGTAGCTGATGCCGAGGGCCGTGATCTGGCGGCTCCAGCCCTGGGAGACCATGCGCGTGCCGTAGAAGACCAGCACGCAGAGGAAGGCGATGATGAGGATCTTATAGAACACGTCCAGCCATTTCTGGACGCCCTTGGGGAATTTGTTGACCAGAAGATCGACGCCGATGAGCCCCGTGCCGCGCACGGCCACGTCGCCGCCGATGAAGATGAGCCATGCGAAGGCGACGAGTGCCACGTCCTGCGCCCAGTTGAGCGGGTGCTTGACGGTGCGCATCAGGGCCGACACGAACACCAGCAGCGTGAGCCCCGCCAGAAGCACCAGGGCAAGCTGCTCCTCAAAGCGGCAGAATTTTTGATAGATCTTTTTCATATTCTTTTCCTTTATATTGGATTGTCAAGAGGGGCTTTATCAAAATACGAAACCGCAGGGGCCGATCCCCTGATCGCCCCGCCGAGTCCTGCACAATGCTGCGAATACGCGGGCCGATGAAGGCATCGGCCCCTACGGCGTTCGGTTTTTATACAGGGGCTGCCTCTTGTTGAGACAGCCCCCCTTTCACATGCTCAGATTCTTTCTTACTGCAGGCCGGCTTCGGTGTAGAGCTGCTCGCGCAGTTCGGTCCAGCCGAGTGCCTCGTAAGCGCTCTTGGCGGCCTCCTTGAAAGCCTCCTTGTCAACTTCGACGATCTCCATGCCGTTGTCGGCCAGGGTCTTGATGAGGTCAGCCTGGGCGGCGATGACTTCCTGGGCGCTCTGGTAGGCGCACTCCTGGAAATCACGCTCCACGATCTCCTGATACTCGGCAGGCAGCTTGTCAAACCAGGCCTGGCCGCAGACGACGAAGTTGAAGAGGTTGATGTGCTCGGTCATGGAAGCGACCTCGCAGACCTCATAGATCTTGGAGGACACGGCGGAGGTGTTCTGAACCTCGCAGCCGTCGATGGCCTTGGTCTGGATTCCGTTGTAAACCTCGCCCCATGCGATGTTGTAGGGGGTGGCGCCCAGGGCCTCAATGCTCTTGGAGTAGGGGGCGGCGCCGGGGGTGCGGATGACAACGCCCTTCAGGTCGGCGGGGGTGTTGAAGGCCTTGTGGCCCATGAAGGAGCGGGAGCCGTCAAAGTAGTTGTAGCACAGGGGGTGCAGGCCCTGCTTGTTGAGCTCGTCATCCCAGCCCTGGAAGGTGGCGGTCTCCATGACCTTGACGCCGTCGTCGTAGTTATCGACGAAGTAGGCCATGTTCAGGATGCCCATGTCGTTGACGTAGCTGGACATACGGCCGGCGTCGGTCAGAACGGCGATGCCCATGCCCTGGAGGGCCTGGTCGATCATGTCCTCCTCAACGCCGAGCTGGCCGGAGGGGTAGATCGTGATCTTGACGTGTCCGTCGGTATCCGCAAGGATCTTATCGGCGGCGGCCTTCATGCCGGCGTAGATCATGGAGGTATCGGTCTGGGTAGTGGAGAGCTTGAGTTCATAGGTCTTGTCCGCGGCGGAAGCGCTGGCGCAGAGCGCGAGCATCATGCAGGTGACGAGAACAAGCGCAAGGATCTTTTTCATAAGAATAGCCTCCTTATCAAATTACGGGGATTGCGGCCCCGCACCGAAGTTGCTTCCATTTTAAGCCTTTTTCCTAAGCTTGTCTACTAGTAAACAAGACAAATGCGAGTCCCACCCTTTATGCAAGCTGACGAAAGGAAAGCGGAAACGTCTACGGCCCTACGGTCACTGTCATGAAGATATTGTCATTCTTCGTCGCTGGCGCTCCTCAGAATGACACCAAGTTTTTTGTGTTACAAAGTAGTAGGGGACGGTGTCCTCGACGTCCCGCAAACCGGAGACCCGGCACAAGCGTACCACGGTGCGCAAGCGTTCCTGCCTCCCGCGCCACAGCCAAATCTAACGCGCAAAAAATGTACGGCGATTTCGTAAAAGGATACGATTTCGCCGTACATTGCTTTTCGTGGATTATCCCGTGCCGGAGGGGCTTGCTTACTCGTTGGTGTAGTTGTCGAAGTAGCCCTGGATATAGACAATGGGGGTGCCCTTGTCGCCGGAGCCGGAGGTCAGATCGCAGAGCGAGCCGATGAGATCCGTGAGGCGGCGGGGCGTTGTCCCCTCGGACACCATGCTGCCGACGAGACTCGCGCCGGTCTTCGCGCGGATGCGCTCCTCGATCGCGGCGCGCAGCGCCTCGCCCTTGAGATCGCCGAAGTCGTTGTCCGCGAGGTATTTGAGCTTGAGCTCATTCGGCGTGCCGACAAGGCCCTTCGTGTAGCCGGGGGAGACCACGGGGTCCGCGAGCTCCCAGATCTTGCCGACGGGGTCTTTGAACGCGCCGTCGCCGTAGACCATGGCCTCGATGTGCTTGCCGGAGGCGTCGGAGAGTATCTTCGCAAGCTCCTCGGCGACCTCGGTGCAGTCGCGGGGGAAGAGCTTGACGGTCTCCTCGGTGGCCTTGTTGGAGCCGAGCAGCCCGTACTCCGCGTTAAAGCCGCTGCCATCGACGGGGGCGTTGAGAATGTCGTCAAGGCCCAGGACCACCCTGGCCCCGGCGGTTTTCAGCAGGCGCTTCGAGCGCTCGCGCGTGTGGATATCGCAGGTGAGCACCGTGTCGGTATAGTCGAGCAGCGTCGTGACCTTGTTGCCGAAGAGGACCTCCGCCTCGCAGCCCTCGGCCCGGATGAGCCCGGCATAGAAGTCGATGTAGTCAACGCCCGTGAAGGGGTGGACGATGTGGCCGAACTTCTCCCGGAACTCGGCGAGGGTGAGGGTGTCGCTGTAGGGGTTCACGCCCGCCGCGTCGAGCAGGTCCCAGTCCACAAGATGGTTGCCCACCTCGTCCGAGGGGTAGGAGAGCAGCAGCACGATCTTTTTGCAGCCCCTGGCAAAGCCCTTGAGCAGCAGGGAAAAGCGGTTGCGGCTGAGGATGGGGAAGGCCACGCCCACGACGCCGCCGGTCTTTTGGCGCAGGTCCGCGGCGATCTGATCCACGGAGGCGTAGTTGCCCTGGGCGCGGGCCACGACCGATTCGGTCACGGCGACGATGTCCCGGTCGCAGGGGCGGAAGCCGGCCTCCTGCCAGGCTGCCATGACCGCGTCCGCCGCGATGCGCGCGATGTTGTCGCCCTGGCGGATGATGGGCGCGCGGACTCCGCGCACGACTGTTCCGATGGTTCTCATGTTTGGATGACTCCTTCTGCCGAACGGCACAGATTTTTTACAACTTAATTATTATAGGACAAAGAGGAAAAGAAGTAAAGTTTTTTGTGCGGGGCGAGGCTGTTTGGATTCTATCCGATGTACACGATCTCGGCGGGGTTAAAGAGGCGCGGGACGAGCTGGCAGTTGGCAAGGCCCCGGCTCACCGTGAGGCGCCCGTCCGTGACGCCGCTTGTGAGCTTCGGGAAAAGCCCCTGGCCGGGGGCGTAGAGCCCCTGCCCGAAGAGACGCACCTGGCCCCCGTGGGCGTGGCCGCTCAGGATGAGCTCGATGCCGCGCGCCTTGAGATAGCGGGGGTAGTACTCCGGGTGGTGGCAGAGGAGGATGTGATAGCCCGGCGCGGCGCAGTATTCGTCCAGCCAGCCGAGCACGGGCGGGTCGTGCGCCAGGATGTCTTTCTCCGCGGCGGCCGCCTCCATGGTGAGGCCGGCTTCCCGCAGGCGGCGATAGGCGCTCACCCGGCCGGAGCTCAGCCCGCCGAGGACAAGCTGCGCGCCCTTGCGCGTCACAGTCTCCCAGGCGTTGTCCAGGGGGTGCGCGCCCGTCTCCCGCAGGAGGCGGAGGTCCTCCTCCGTCACCATCCACTCGTGATTGCCGAGAGAGACATAGCAGGGGGCAAGCGCCGCCGCGGCCCGGAAAAAGGGCAGCACCCCCGCGGCCTCCACCTTGATCCCTTCGCGGACGGGCTTGGCGTAGAGAAAGTCCCCCGCCGCGCAGATGAGATCGGGCCGGTTTTTTCGGAGGGATTCGAGCACGCGCGCATAGGGCCGCTCGTGCAGATCGGTCACAAGCGCGATGCGCACCGGGCAGCCCGGGACGGTATAATAGGTCTCCTGCATAAGGTCACCTCAGAACAGGCCCGTCGCGCGCAGCAGGACGATCCAGCAGAAGAGCGACAGGCAGGACAGGGCCGTGCCGAACACCACGATGCCGGCCGCAAGCTCACTGTCGCCGCCGAGCTCCCGCGCCATGGTGTAGGAGTTGACCGCCGTGGGCGCGCCGAAGCTCATCATCACCACCGCGAGAGGGACGCCCCGGATGCCGAGCGCCGCCGCCGCCGCGATCGCAAGCCCCGGCATGAGGAGGAGCTTGAAGGCGAGCGTGATCCAGAGGCTTCTGGCGTAGCCCCGCACGCTCGCCGGGGCGAAGGAGCCGCCCAGGATAAAAAGGCAGAGGGGCGTCGCCACCGCGGCGACGGACTTAAAGGCGCTTGCAAGCGGCGTGACCGCATAGACCGGCAGGTGCACCGCCTTTGCCAGAAGGCCGAGGGCGGTGGCGTCGATGAGGGGGTTTTTGAGCACGTCGCGTATGAGCTTTCGCGCCTCTACCCGCCCGCCGGCGTAGAGATCGAGAAACACCACGGAGAGCGTGTTGTAGATCGGGATGTTCACCGCGATGAGCATGGCGGCAAGGCCGGCCCCGGCTTCCCCGAAGAGGGAGGTCACAAGCGGCATCCCGAGCAGCACATAGTTTGCCCGGAACATCCCCTGGGCCATGACGCCGCGGCGGTCAAAGCGGGGCTCCAGGCGGCTTGCCGCGAAGAGCGCGAGACCGCCCGCGAGCAGGAGCCCGAAAAAGCAGAACAGCAGCAGCCGGAGATCGAAGACCTCCCCCATCGGGGCGTCATAGATGTTTTTGAAAATCTGCACCGGCAGAAACACGCGAAAGGCCACGGAGTTGAATTTGCCGAGGGAACCCTCGTCCAGCATCCCGCGCCGGCAGACCAGGAGGCCGAGGGCGATGATGAGAAAGCTCGGCAGCACGGCGTTCACCGCGACCAGCATATGTTCAAGCATATAAATCCCTCCCTTGTCAATTCAGCAGAAGCCGCACCATCTCCTCCGCCGGGTCCAGCAGGGGCAGGCTTGTACAGGCCCCCAGCGCCCCGGCGAGATAGGGAAAGTGCGTGCAGCCGAGGACCAGCGCCTCGCAGCCGCAGGCTTCAAAGTATTGCAGCAGGGCATCCAGATGGTTGCGGCGTATGATCTCCTCCGGCGCGATGCCGGCCTCGATGTCGAGCGTGACCGCGGGGATGCCCGCCGGCTGGAGGAGGAGCGCCGGGTTTGCGCGCACCATGGCGGTGTCGATCCCCGCGAGGGCCTGCCCGTTGTAGGCCACCACCGCGAGACGGCTGAACTTGCGGGCAAAGAGCCCGCAGGCGTCCATGGGCGTCACGATGCGAAGGCCGAGCTCTTCGGCGAGGGCCGGGAAATCCGCCGAGCCCGAGAGGGAGTTGCAGTAGATAAAGGCGCTGCCGCAGCCCCGCGCCATCGCGCCCTGCAAAATCTCCCGCAGGGTGCGGTGCTTTTCCGCCGCGCTTTTCACCTGGAAGGCGGCCTGCTCCAGAGGCTCACGCGAAACCGGGCAGCACAGGGCCTCGATCCCGTGCCGCCGCAGCAGCTCCGCCCCCATGGCGGTATCCACCGGCGTCCCCGCGAGCACGGCGGCAGGCTTTGCAAGAACGGACATACGCGCGCCCCCTTCGTTTTTTCTGTACTATATCACACGCGCGGCGCGCTTGAAAAGCCCTTTCTTGACAGCAAAGCCCGGGAGTGATACAATGCATATAGAAAAAGTGTGACAGAAGAAGCGGGCCGACAGATCGGAAAGGAGCGCTGAGATGGGAACCGAAACCGAACGGCAGGATACGCGCAAGGCCATGGCCTATGACCTGCTTAACATCATTGACGAGAATCCCCAGCAGGAAACCTATACTGCCGAAGAAGTCAAGAAGCTCATCAAGGTCTATGTGGCCACCAGGGAAGAAAAATAATCAGGCAAAATCATCGTCCATCGAAACACACAATCAAAAGGGGTGCTGGAGGCTTCCGGCTGAGACAGGGTAAACGCGCCCTGAAACCCTGGAACCTGATCCGGATAATACCGGCGTAGGAAGCATAAAGCGCAAGCTGCCGCAGGTTCGTTTTTTGAGCCTGCGGATTTTTTTGTTGGGAGGAATACATCATGAACAAAAACAGTTCCAAATTCACGCTCCGCTGCCTGACCGAGGGCGCCGTTTTTGTGGCGCTCGCCCAGGTGCTCAGCTACATCAAGCTCTTCGAGCTGCCGCAGGGCGGGTCCATTACGCTGTCCATGCTGCCGATCTTTGTCTACTGTGTCCGCTGGGGCTTCGGCCCCGGAATGCTCGCGAGCTTTGCCTACAGCCTCCTGCAGCTTCTGCTGGACGGGGCCTATGCCTGGGGCTGGCAGTCGATGCTCGGCGATTACATCGTGGCGTTCACGGTGCTGGGCTTTGCCGGGCTCTTCCACGCGCGGAAGTACGGCTTCTTTACCGGCACGGTCGTCGGCTCCCTGGCCCGCTTTCTGGTCCACTATCTGGTTGGCGTGCTGGTCTGGGGCGAATATATGCCGGAGACCTTCTTTGGCATGACCATGACCACCCCGTGGTTTTATTCCTTCCTCTATAACGGCAGCTACATGCTCGTTGACATGGTTCTCTGCCTCGTTGTCGGCGCGCTTTTGTATAAGCCCATGGGCAAGTATCTCCGGGGTGAGGATCTCCAATAATACGGCATCCCCTCGCCGCCGCGGGATTGGGGCCCTGTCCCCTCCCGCGGCGGTTTTTAAAGAGCGCGCTGCAAAACGGGACGTCATGGCCGATCCCCCGCGAGGCCATGACTGAGGGATCGATCCCTCCACCGCCTTCGGCGGTCCCCCTCCCTTTTTGAAAGGGAGGTCAGCAGGAATCCGTAGGGGCGGCGGCTTGCCCCGCCCGCGCAAAGAAATGCTTTCATACGCAAAAATGTACGGCGATTTCGTAGAGTATTACGATTTCGCCGTACATTGTTTTATGATTGTTATAGTAAACGCAAAAAGGAGTTGCGTTTACTATAACATATTAAAGCCGTTTTTCTCGCCCCTGACGGGGCAACCGAAAAACATGGCTAAATCGTAAACTCATTTTTCAAATTCGTTTACGATATATTGTTCTGCCGGGCGGGGCAAGCCCCTCCCCTACGATCAAAAGCATCACGTTTATCCGTTTTGCAGCGCGCTCTTTTTCAAAGCCCCGCCTTCTGGAGCAGGGCGTGCATTTTCTCCGGCGTGTCGGCGGTGAGGATGTAGTAGCCGTAGCGGGTGGAGCTGTCGCGGATCTCGTGCCCGTCGATGGGCTGCATCTCGCTCACGCGGAAGAGGGCGTCCGGGTCCTCCCGCCGGATGCGCGAAAGGGCGTCGAGATCCGCCGTCGAGAACACAAAGCGCACCGCCGCGGCGCAGGTTTTGCCGCGGGCTGTCAGATCCGGCGCAAGGCCGCAGGCCGTGTCGAGCACCGCGCGCACATAGTCCACCCCGGTGGAGAGAGGCACGAGGTCCGAGCCGATGCAGTCCCCGCCCATGCGCGCCCCGCACTCGATGAGGCGGATGACGCCCGCGTCGTCCACCTTGAGCTCCGTGTGGGAGGCCCCGTACTTCACGCCGAGACTGTCCAGCACCCGCGGGACCAGGGCTTTGATCTTCGCGAGGGTGGCCTCGTCCATGTGCTCCGGCGGCTGGAGGTGCCCCGTCTCCACGAAGAGGGGCGCCCCGGTGGTGAACTTCTCCGTCACGGCGAGAAAGCGGTGCTCCCCCCGCCAGGAGAGGTATTCCACGCTGTACTCCCGCCCCTCGGCAAACTCCTCGACCAGGACCTTCTTTTCAAAGGAGGGCTCCCGCGCGAAGGCCACGGCCTCAGAGAGCTCCCCGGGGTCCGTCACCTTGCGGATGCCCCGGCTGCCGGAGCGGTCCGTGGGCTTTACGATCACCGGGAACTTCAGCGGCAGGGCCGCGAGATCGGTGTCCTCGTTGATGAGGATGCTTTTGCAGGAGGGGAGGCCCGCCTTTTCAAAGGCGCGGCGCATCCGGTGCTTGTTCGTCGCGGTGATGGCGCTCTCCATCCCGTTTCCCACAAGGCCCAGCCCCTCGGCCACAAAATTGACCGTGATGGCGGCGAGGTCCGAGGCGATCGAGCACACCCCGACCGGGCGGATGGCGCGGCAGATCTCCAGGATGCGCTCCTTCTCCACGATGCTCACGGGGTAGAAGCAGTCCGCCGTTTTCTCCCCCACGTCGCCGCACTGCCAGGCGAAGACATGGGTGGTGTAGCCCAGCTCCTTCGCCTTGAGAATGAGCTGGTTTTGAAAATCATTCGCGCCGATGATGACAATGGATGGTTTCATAGTACTCACATTCCTTCCGCCCCCGGCCCCCTTGCCTAAAGGGGGCTGGCACGGCCGATCTCACGCGAGGCCGTGACTGGGGGATACGCAGTTCTGCGACAGGGTGCGGTGAACCGTATCCCCCCGTCAGTGTGCCGGTGGCACATTTGTAGCGTAGGCCGCAGCGGCTATGCCGCGAGGAGGGAACTGCGTTACTGCACCGTATCCCCCCGGCCTTCGGCCACCCCCCCTTTAGGCAAGGGGGGCTTTGCAAAATCGATCCCTCCGGCCTTCAGCCACATCCCTTTTCCAAAGGGATGCAGAGTTAAAGCGTAAACACCAGAATCCCCGCGACGATGAGCCCGAGGGCGAGGAGCTTTTTCCTCGTGACGCGCTCGTGAAAAAAGAGAGCCCCGAAGAGCGTGACAAAGAGGTAGGAAAAGCTCTCAAACGCGGGGGTCATGCTGAGGGGGAGCTTTTTGTAGGCAAACATCGTCAGCAGCATCGAGAGCGCCAAAAGCCCGTAGCCCCCGATGACGCCGACATTCAGATACTCGCGCAGAAGGCTCTTGTGCGCCCGGCCGGATTCCCACTTCAAAAGGCTCTGGCTCAGGGAGGCGATGAGCACGCTGAACACCGCAAGGCCCAGATAGGGGAGCGTTTCACGGCTCATGCGATCCCTCCTCCCCGTCGGCCCTCACAAAGAGCACGACGCCGAGGACCGCGAGGGCGCAGCCGAGGATCTGCTTCAGGCGGATCTGCTCGTGAAAGAGGAGCGCGCCGAACACCATCGACCACACGAGCGTCACGGCCTTGTTGGTGTAGGCCACCGTGAGGGGCAGGCGCTTTAAAACCTGCTGCCAGCCGAGGGCGTAGAGCCCCAGCAGCAGAAATTCCCCCCCGAAGAAGAGACAGAAGCGCAGGCTCAGAAATTCCTCCCCGGCGGCGAGCTTGGATAAGACCGTCGTCCCCGCGAAGAGGAGCAGCAGCAGGTGCAGGGCGAGAAAGACTTTTTTGTTGAGCTTCTCCATCCCGTCAGCCCCGCTTCCGGATGACCTGCCGCTCCACATACTGGGGGGAGGCGTTGATGCACATGTAGATGCGGCCGATATACTCGCCGATCATCCCCAGCACCAGCAGCACGATCCCGCCGAGCAGCAGCATCAGCGCCATGGTGGAGGCCCAGCCCTCGGGGATGGAGCTGTCCACAAAGTGCTTGACGAGGATGACGAGAAAGTAGACAAAGCCCAAAAGCGCCGCAAAAGCGCCGCAGTAGGTCGCAATGCGCAGGGGCTTCACCGAAAAGGAGGTGAAGCCGTTCATCCAGAGCGAGAAGAGCTTGATGAGCGTGTAGCCGCTCTCCCCCTCCTCCCGCGCCCGGTGGGTGACCGGCACGGTCCCGATGCGCCGGGTGGCGCGCAGGATGAGCCCCTCCACATAGGGGTAGCAGTTTTTGTAGATGAGCATCTCGTCCACAATGAAGCGCCGCATGGCAAAATAGCTCGTGATGGTGAGCTCCCGCGGCTTTCCCAGCATGATCTCGGTCATGCGGTTGTTGAGCACGGTGCCGAAGTTGCGGAAGGCCGAGTGCTGCTTGTGGGCGTACTCGGCGTAGACCACGTCGTAGCCCTCCTCGAGCTTTTTGAGGAGCTTTCCGGCCTCGTTCCCGGGGGTCTGCCCGTCGTCGTCGAGACAGACGACAATGTCCCCCTCCGCGTGGCGCAGGCCGGACATGAGGGCCGCGTGCTGGCCGAAGTTTTTCGCGAGGTCCACGGCGGTGATATGCTCGTCGTTCTCCGCAAGCTCCCGGATCACCGAAAAGGTGTCGTCCGGGGAGCAGTCGTTCACAAGGACGATCTCATAGTCATAGGCCGGCAGGGCGGCCATGGCGTCCCGCAGCTCGTCCGTCACGCCCCGGATGGTGTGGGCCGAGCGGTAACAGGGGATCACAAAGGATACAAGCGCCATGTCATTCCTCCTCCGACAGCCGCGCCATAAAGACTACGTCGGTAAATTTCCCGTCGAGCTTCACATAGTCGCGGAAGATCCCCTCCACGCGAAAGCCCGCCTTTTCATAGCTGCGCTGGGCGATGCTGTTGCCGCCGAGCACCTTGAGACTGATGCGGTGCAGGCGCAGAACCTCCAGCCCGAAGCGCGTGAAGAGCCGCGCCGTCTCCGTGCCGAGACCACGGCCGCGGGCCTGCGGCTCGCCGATGAAGATGCCGTACTCGGCAGACTCGCACACGGGGTCCACGTCGCGGAGGTAGACGCTGCCGACGCTCCGGCCGCTTTCGCGCTCGACGATCATATACTGGATGACCTTGCCGGTCGCCACCTTGTTTCGGAGCCACTCCCGGTGCATTTCGGGGGTGAAGGTCTCCCGGAAGAGGAAATACTGCCGGACGGAGGGGTCGTTGCGCCAGCGGACGATGTCGTCCGTGTCCGCGTCCGTGATGGGGCGCAGGGTGAGCTTCTCGCCGTTGATGATCGGCAGCTCGTCAGGATGCAGCAGCAGCATACTCAAACCTTATAAAAATCCCGCACGGCGCGGATGACCTTCGCCTGATCCTCCGCCGTGAGCCCGTAATAGAGCGGCAGGCGCACGAGGCGGTCCGACTCTCTGGTGGTGTACCGATCCTCGCCCGCAAAGCGCCCGTAGCGCAGCCCCGCCGGGGCCGTGTGCAGCGGCACATAGTGGAACACCGCGAGGATGTCCCGCTCCTTGAGAAAGCGGATGAGCGCCGTGCGCTCCTCCAGATCCCGGCACTTGAGATAGAACATGTGCGCGTTGTGTACGCAGCCCTCCGGGATTATCGGCAGCCCAACAAGCCCGCGCGCTTCCAGGTCGGCGAAGGCCTCCCGGTAGGCGTTCCAGCTTTCCAGGCGGTCGCGGTTGATCTCATCCGCGAGCTCAAGCTGGGCCCAGAGATAGGCGGCGTTCAGCTCGGAGGGCAGAAAGCTGTCCCCAATGTCCACCCAGGTGTACTTGTCCACCTGCCCGCGGAAGAAGCGGGCGCGGTTCGTGCCCTTTTCCCGCAGGATCTCGGCCCGCTCCACATATTCGGGGGCATTGATGAGGATGGCCCCGCCCTCACCCATGGAGTAATTTTTCGTCTCATGGAAGGAGAAGCAGCCAAAATCCCCGATCGTGCCGAGGGCCCTGCCGTGATAGCTGCTCATGACGCCCTGGGCCGCGTCCTCCACCACCAGCAGGTGATGGCGGCGGGCGATGTCCATGATGGCGTCCATCTCGCAGGCGACGCCCGCGTAGTGCATGGCGACGATGACACGCGTTTTGTCCGTGACGGCGGCCTCGATCTTCGTCTCGTCGATGTTCATGGTGTCGGGCCGCACGTCCACAAATACGAGGCGCGCGCCGTAGTTTGCGAAGGCGTTCGCGGTGCTCGAGAAGGTAAAGCTCGGCAGGATCACCTCGTCCCCGGGCTTGAGCTCGCACAGGAGACTTGCCATATCGAGGGCGGTGGTGCCGGAGGTCGTGAGCAGGACCTTGTGGGCGTGAAAGCGCTCCTCCATCCAGGCGCTGCATTTTTTGGTGAACGCGCCGTCTCCGCAGATCTTGTGGGAGGCGACAGCCTCGGCAATATATTTCATCTCGTTTCCTGTACAGGGCGGGACGTTAAAGCAGATCATAAGGGCTCCTTTCTTTCCGAACCTATCTATAGTCAAAGTATTATAACAAAATGCCCGGCGTTTTACAAGACCGGGCATTGAAAAGCACAAAAAGGCAGGCAGTTCAGATCCCCCTGCGGTACAGGAGATAGGAGTACGCCGTCGGGACGAGCACCATCACGGCGAGCGGGACGAGAAAGCCCGCGAGACTCCAACCGACAAAGCTAAACACAATGAAGCACAGCCCACAGATCACCCACAGAAAGCCCGCGAGCCGGTGGGTGCGGTTCCAGTTCTCCTCGCTTGCGAGCGTCCAGGGCAGCTTGATGCCCATGGTGTAGCTCTGCTTGGTCTTGGGGAGATAGTTGCCGATGATGACAAACAGAAGCCCCATGAAAATGCCGACCCAGCGCTCGATGCGCAGCGGATAGCCCAGGCCCCGCGCGAGCGTCATGCCGCTGCAGAGGAGGGACAGCGCCGGGATGCTCCAGAGCGTGAGCGTTACCAGCGCCCCGCTCATGTTCTCGCGCTTGGGGTCCGCGCGCAGCAGGAAGGGCAGCAGCACATTGACCGCAAGCAAAATCCCCGGCAGGCCGAACACCGCGAAGGCGCGGCCGGACCAGCCGTCCGCCTCCCCCTGCAGGTTCCAGTGGGTCGCCATGGTCTCGGGCAGGTCTTTGTACAAAATCGCCCCCGCCACGAGCGGCAGCAGGCAGACGAGCGTCGTCAAAATCAGCGTTCTCTTCTCATTTTTCATCGTCTTCAACCCCTTTCAGGCTCTGAATCCAGAGCAGGACCTCCTCCAGCACGGAGGCGTTCAGACTGTAGTAGATGTAGTTTTTCTCCCGGCTCTCAAAGATGAGGCCGGCCTTCTTGAGCTGCGACAGGTGGTAGGACACGCTCGCCCCGGTCATGTCGAAGCGCCCGGCAATGTCCCCGGCGGTCATGCGCCCGGCCTTGAGCATGTTCAGGATCTCGCGCCGCGCCGGGTCCGACAGCGCCTTCATCGTCTCGCTGAAGCTCAAGCTGCATCCCTCCTCGATATTTAGATTTTTTTCTAAATAGATAGTAGCACAGGAGCGGGAGAATGTCAACGAGTATTTAGAAATTTTTCTAAATATCTGAGAAAAAAAGAATGTGGGTATCGGGTTGACGCAGCTTCTAAGCTCCCTTTCGAAAAGGGAGCTGTCATGGCCGATCCCACGCGAGGCCATGACTGAGGGATCGACTGTCTTGC
>CADBCV010000029.1 GCA_902793285.1 Oscillospiraceae bacterium | reverse complement strand
CCTCTCTCTTCGTGGCTAATGTGTTGTGCAAATTCATTAAACCACTTCGAGGTGCCCTCTGTCTCTATTTTTTTCCTACATCTATTTTACACTAAGTTTTGTCCCTTGCCGGGCGTATCCGCCCGTGGTAGAATCCTTTACACACCGATGATTGGCCGGGCGCCGCCCGGAGAAAGGAGCCTGCCATGATCCCGAAGGACCCCATGATCCTCTTAAGCTGGGTCAACACCCGCCTGCGCGACCAGTACCCCGATCTCGAAACCCTCTGCGAGGAGGAGGATCTGGACCGCGCCGCGCTGGAGGCGACCCTCACCGCCGCGGGCTTTGCCTACGATCCCGCGCAGAAGCGCTTCCGCTGAACTTATCAGGAAAACCCTAACATCCGCATCGTAGGGGCCGACGCCCTCGGCGGCCCGTGCGGTATAGACTGAATTCAAACAAGCAGCCCCCGGCAAAAGCGTATCATGGTACGAATTCGCCGGGGGCCACTGTATATTTCCAGGTTTTCTGTGCCGGGCCGCCGAGGGCGTAGGCCCCTACAAGGGTAATGTCATTAAGATAAAGACTGTCATCCTGAGCGCAAGCGAAGGATCTCGTGGTTGGTCGCAGAAGGTACGGGATTCTTCGTCGCTATGCTCCTCAGAATGACACTAACTAAATGACGTTGCCCTACAAGGGTTGCCGGACTTTTTGCAGCGCGCCCCTTTTCTTATTTCCGCAGATACCGCCCTGTGCGGCTCTCGGGGCAGGCCGCGATCTCCTCCGGGGTGCCGACGGCGACGATCCTGCCGCCGCGCACACCGCCGCCGGGCCCCATGTCGATGACATAGTCGGCGTTTTGGATCACGTCGAGGTCGTGCTCGATGACGATGACGGTCGCGCCGTTATCAATGAGGCGGCGGAAAACCCGCAAGAGCGTCTGCACATCCAGCGGGTGCAGGCCGATGGTGGGCTCATCGAAGACGAAGACGGAATCCGATTGCCCGCGCCCCATCTCGCTTGCGAGCTTGAGGCGCTGCGCCTCCCCGCCGGAGAGGCCGGGCGTCTCCTCCCCCAGGGTCAGATAGCCGAGGCCGAGCTCGCTCAGAACCCGCAGACGCCGCTCCACGAGCGGGAGATCGGCGCATACCTTCAAAGCCTCGTCCACGCTCAGGGCCATGAGCTCCGGCAGGGCCAGGGCCTCGCCCCCATGCTTCGGCGCACGGCGGACGAAGTACGCCTCCTTCGCGTAGCGGGAGCCGCGGCAGTCCGGGCAGGGGATGTCCACGTCCGGGAGAAACTGCACGTCGAGACTGATGGAGCCGGTGCCGTCGCAGGTCGGGCAGCGGAGCGCGCCCGTGTTGTAGGAGAAGTCCCCCGCCTTGTGGCCGCGCGCTTTCGCGTCGGGCGTGCGGGCATAGACCTTGCGGAGCTCGTCGTGCACGTCGGCATAGGTCGCGACCGTGGAGCGGACGTTGATGCCGATGGGCGTCGCGTCGATGAGCTTCACCTGCCGGATTCCCTCCGCCGAGACGGATTTCACATGTGCGGGGAGCTTTTCGCCCCGGACCGACGCCTCCAGCGCGGGGATCAGGCTCTCGAGCACCATGGTGGTCTTGCCGGAGCCCGAGACCCCCGTCACGGCGATGAGCCGCCCCTTCGGGAAGCTGACCTCGAGCGGCTGCACAGTATGGATCTCGGAGGTGGAGAGCTGTATCCGTCCGAGCGCGAACACTTCGTCGGCCGGGAGGCTTTCCCCGTGCCCGCTGCCGGTCACGCCGAGAAACGCCCCAATGCGCGAGGCGGGATTTTTCACGATCTCCTCAATGCTGCCCTCGGCGATGACCGTTCCGCCGCCCGCGCCCGCCTCGGGGCCGAGCTCGATGAGCCAGTCCGCCTGCCGGAGAACATGCGTGTCGTGGTCCACGAGGATCACCGAGTTGCCGTCCGCCAGCAGGTCCCGCATCACGCCGGTGAGCCCCTCCATATTGGCCGGGTGCAGGCCGATGGAGGGCTCGTCCAGCACGTACAGCACGCCGGTGGTGCGGTTTCGCACTGCGCGGGCAAGCTGCATTCGCTGCCGCTCCCCGGTGGAGAGGGTGGAGGCCGCCCGGTCGAGCGTGAGATAGTCAAGCCCCAGCTCCATGAGGCGCTTTGCCGCGTCCTGGAAGGACTCGCAGATGCGCGCCGCCATGGGGCGCATCTCCGCCGGCAGGGAGGCCGGGACTCCGTCCACCCACACGACAAGGTCGGCGAGGGTCATGGCGCAGGCTTCCGCGAGGGTGATGCCCCGGAGCTTCGGCGCGCGGGCCGCGTCGGACAGGCGCGTGCCGCCGCAGTCCGGGCACACGCTCTGCTTCAAAAACTTCTCTACCCGCTTCATGCCCTTTTCGTCCTTGACCTTGGAGAGGGCGTTTTCCACGGTGTAGGTGGCGTTAAAATAGGTAAAGTCCATGTCGCCCGCGGCGCCGCTCGTTTTGTTCTGGTAGATGATGTTTTTCTTGACCGCGGGGCCGTGGAAGACGATGTCCCGCTCTTTTTCAGTGAGCTCCCGGAAGGGCACGTCGGTCCGCACGCCCATCTCGCGGGCGATGTCCTTCATCAGCGACCACATGAGCGTCTGCCACGGGGCGACGGCCCCCTCGTCGATCGTGAGGGATTCGTCCGGCACGAGGGTGGATTCATCCACCCTGCGCACGATCCCGGTCCCGTCGCAGCACTTGCAGGCCCCCTGGCTGTTGAAGGCAAGCTCCTCCGCGCCGGGGGCGTAAAACTGCACCCCGCACACAGGGCACACGAGCGGCCGCTCCGCCGCCACGTTCAGACTCGGTTCCAGATAGTGTCCGTTCGGGCAGCGGTGGCTTGCAAGGCGGGAGTACATGAGGCGCAGGCTGTTCAAAAGCTCCGTGCCCGTGCCGAAGGTGCTGCGGATGCCGGGCACGCCCGGTCTCTGGTGCAGGGCCAGGGCCGCCGGGACGTAGCGCACCTCGTCCACCGCGGCCCGCGTCGCCTGGGTCATGCGCCGCCGCGTGTAGGTGGAGAGGGATTCCAGATAGCGCCTGGAGCCCTCGGCATATAAAATTCCCAGCGCGAGAGAGGATTTCCCGGACCCGGACACCCCGGCGATGCCCACGAGCCGGTGGAGCGGGATGTCCACGTCGATATTTTTCAGATTGTGTACCCGTGCCCCGCGCACCTCGATGTGCGCGGGCTGTTTTTCGTTTTTCATGTCATACTCCCGTTTTTGTCTCTTTTATTCACACCTGTGAGATCCCAGTCCGGGATCATCTCCTCCGTGGCGGCGTCCGTCTCCTGCCAGAAGCCCTCGAGCCCGCGCACCCGCATATAGTGGATGAGGGCGCGGTTCTCCTCCCCTGTGACGCGGCGCTGCAGCTCCGGGAAGCGTTCGAGCCCCGGCATGGGCGTGTACTGGCTCATGAGGGAAAAGAGCACCGTCCCGCCCGGAAAGCTGTCAGACACAAAGTCGATGACGTCCCGCGCCTCGTCCACCCGCCCGGGGAGGATGAGGTGGCGGATCAGCACGCCGGATCTCAAAAGCCCGTTTTCATCCAGCACACAGGGCCCCGTCTGGCGCACCATCTCCCGGACGGCGGCCGCGGCGACCGCGGGATAATCCTCCGCCGCGCTGTATCGTTTGGCGCTTACGGCGTCATAATACTTCAAGTCCGGCATGTACACCTGCACAAGCCCCTCGAGCATTCGCAGGGTCTCGACGCTCTCGTAGCCCGAGCTGTTCCACACCACGGGAATGTCGAGCGTGAGACCCGCGAGCGCCTCCGCGATGGCGGGGACAAAGTGCGCCCCGGTCACGAGATCGAGACTGTCCACCCCCATATCCCGCAGGCGGAGGAACATGTCCCGCAGCTCCGGCACGCGGACGGGCTGCCCGCCCCCGCCCCGGCTGATTTCCACATTCTGGCAGAACACGCAGCGCAGATTGCAGCCCGTGAAGAACACGGCGCCGGTCCCGTTTTTTCCCGCGATACAGGGCTCCTCCCCATAGTGCGGGGCGGCGCGGGCCACCTGCGGCGTGAGCGGCGAGCGGCAGATCCCGCCCGGCTTGTCCGCCCTGCGCGCGGCATGGCAGCGGCGGGGACAGAGATCACAGCGAATGTCCATTTTCCTACATCTCCCATGATATGCAAAATGACAGTTTCATGCCCTTTGACGGGGAAGATTATAGCCTGTATTTGTACAGTTTGCAAGAAGATTGAAAAAATAGAAAATAGTACATGATTTTTTTGATTTCTGTGCTAAAATGGATTGAATCTAAGGGAGAGGGTTTGCTTTTCGCCTCGCCGCCGCCAAATCGGAAGGAGAGAGGACATGCTCAATATCGTGCTTGTCGAGCCGGAGATCCCCCACAACACGGGCGCCATCGCGCGCACCTGTGCCGCGACGGGGGCGCGCCTCCACCTCGTAAAGCCGCTGGGCTTCGACATCTCCGACAGGGCGGTCAAGCGCTGCGGGCTGGACTACTGGTATCTGGTTGACATTTCCGTGTACGAAAACCTGGACGACTACTTCGCGAAAAACGGGGATCATGGGCTGTGGCTCGCCACGACCAAGGCGCCCCGGGCCTATTGCGAGGCGGATTTTTCCGGGGACGTGACGCTCATGTTCGGCAAGGAGACCGCGGGCCTGCCCCAATGGCTGCGGGAGAAATACCGCGACAGGTGCATCCGCATCCCGATGATCTCTCAGGCGAGGAGCCTGAATCTCTCCAATTCCGCCGCCATCCTCGCCTACGAGGCGCTCCGGCAGCAGGGCTTTCCGGGCCTGCTCGGGGAGGGCTCCATGGCGGGTGATCCGTAAAAACGCCGCAAGTCAGTCCTTGTCATTCTGAGGAGCGCAGCGACGACGAATCCCGTCGTTTTTGTGTTTCCGGAAGATCCTTCCCTTGCGTTCAGGATGACATGGCAAGGCTGAACATCTGCAAAAAACAAATTTTTATGAGGAGGATAACAGCATGAACTACAACAAGAAAACCGTTTATGACGCCGACGTCAAAGGCAAGAAGGTCCTCGTTCGCTGCGACTTCAACGTCCCCCAGGACAAGAAGACCGGCGAGATCACAAGCGACAAGCGCATCGTCGCCGCTCTCCCCACGCTCAAGTACCTGCTCGAGCAGGGCGCGGCCGTGATCGCCTGCTCCCACCTCGGCAAGCCCGTCGCCACCTTCGACGGCTATGTGAAAAAGCAGGTCGAGAAGGGCAAGAACGAGGCCGACATCACCCGCGAGGAGTGGGAGAAGTCCCTCAAGAAGCTGACGCTCGCCCCCGTCGCCAAGAGACTCAGCGAGCTTCTGGGTCAGGACGTGATCTTCGCTGCCGACACCATCGGCCCCGACGCGAAGGCCAAGGCCGCCGCGCTCCAGCCCGGCCAGATCATGCTGCTTGAGAACCTGCGCTTCGACAAGGGCGAGACCAAAAATGACCCCGACTTTGCCAAGGCCCTGGCCGACATGGCAGAGGTCTTCGTGTCCGACGCGTTCGGCACCGTGCACCGCGCCCACGCCTCCACCGCCGGCGTCGCGGCCTTCCTGCCCGCCTACTCCGGCCTGCTCGTCCAGAAGGAGCTGAGCATCATGGGCAAGGCGCTCGATAACCCCGTGCGTCCCTTTGTGGCCGTCCTCGGCGGCGCCAAGGTCTCCGACAAGATCAACGTCATCAACAACCTCCTCGAGAAGGCCGACACCATCATCATCGGCGGCGGAATGGCCTACACCTTCAAGAAGGCCCAGGGCTTCGAGGTCGGCCAGTCCCTGCTGGAGGCTGACCGCATCGATTACGCGAAGGACATGATCGCGAAGGCCGAGGCCAAGGGCGTCAAGTTCCTCCTGCCCGTCGACAACTACTGCGCGGCCGAGTTCTCCGCCGACGCAGAGCCCGTCCTCGTCGAGGGCGACATCCCCGCCGAGCTCATGGGCATGGACATTGGCCCCAAGACCGTGGAGATCTTCTCCGCCGCCGTCAAGGGCGCCGGCACCATCGTCTGGAACGGACCGATGGGCGTGTTCGAGTTTGACAAGTTTGCAAACGGCACCAAGGCCATGGCCAAGGCCCTGGCCGAGTCCGGCGCTGTCACCATCGTGGGCGGCGGCGACTCCGCCTCCGCGGTCGAGAAGCTCGGCTTTGCCGACAAGATCACCCACATCTCCACCGGCGGCGGCGCTTCTCTCGAGTTCCTCGAAGGCAAGGAGCTGCCGGGCGTGGCCTGCCTGCTCGACGCGTAAAAAAAGCCTTCCGCCTGAGCTCCCTTTGCGAAAGGGCGCGACGCGTTAAGCAAACGTGCCGGGGGCACGTTTGCAGCCAAAGCGGGAAGCAATCTGTGATTGCGACCTGGGCCGTAGGCTGTCACAGCCGGTCTCCCGCGAGGCTGTGACTGAGGGATCGGCTGTTTCGCGTCCGGCGCAGATCCGGTCGATCCCTCCGCTCCTGCGGGGTGCCTCCCTTTTCCAAGGGGAGGCAATACAGTAGATATCTTCGGAAAGGATCAATACAATGAACAGAAAATACCGCAAGACCGTTATTGCCGGCAACTGGAAGATGAACATGCTGGCCTCCGAGATCAAGCCCTTCATGGAAGCGCTCAAGGAGAACCTGCCCAAGACCCGCACCTGCGAGATGGTGCTCTGCACCCCCGCCGTGATGATCCCCGCCATGATCAAGGCCGGCAAGGACTGCAAGGTCGCCGCCGGCGGCGAGGACGTTTCCAAGTACGAGAAGGGCGCCTACACCGGTGAAGTCTCCGCGAGCCAGCTTGCAGACATCGGGGCCAAGTACTGCATCGTCGGCCACTCCGAGCGCCGTCAGTACCACGGCGAGGATGACATGCTCGTCAACGCCAAGGCCAAGGCCCTCATCGAAAAGGGCATCATCCCCATCATCTGCGTCGGCGAGAGCCTGGAGCAGCGCGAGATGGACCTGACCATGGAGTACGTCGCCTACCAGGTCAAGGCCGCCCTCAGCGGCATCGACGCGAGCAAGCTGCGCCGCTGCATCATCGCCTATGAGCCCATCTGGGCCATCGGCACCGGAAAGACCGCCACGGCCGAGCAGGCCCAGGAGGTCTGCCAGGGCATCCGCGCCGTCATCCGCGGCATCTACGGCGCCCGTCCCGCCCGCGCCGTCAGTATCCTCTACGGCGGCAGCATGAACGCGAAGAACGCGGCCGAGCTTCTGGCCCAGCCCGACATCGACGGCGGTCTCATCGGCGGCGCCTCTCTCAAGCCCGCTGACTTTGCCACCATCATCAAGGCCACAGATCAAGAGTAATACCCATATGCGGCACGGCGCATGTCCACCGTGCCGCTTTTGTCTTGATGAAAGCCGCGAACCGCGTTCGCAATTGATTATAATAAAGGAGCTACTTATATGAGCAAAAAAGCAGTCCTGATCATCATGGACGGCTACGGTCTCGCCGCCCCCTCGCGCGGCAACGCCATCTATGTCGCCGAGACGCCGAATCTCGACCGCCTCTTCGCCGAGAACCCCCACACCACGCTCCAGGCTTCCGGGCTTGACGTGGGTCTGCCCGAGGGGCAGATGGGCAACTCCGAGGTCGGCCACACCAACATGGGCGCGGGCCGCGTCGTGTTCCAGATCCTGCCCAAGATGACCCAGGAGATCCAGAACGGCAAGTTCTTCCAGAACCCGGTCTACATCAAGGCCATGGAGGACGCAAAGCAGAACGGCAAAGCGCTGCACGTCATGGGCCTCATGTCCGACGGCGGCGTCCACAGCCACCTCACCCATGTCTTTGCCATCCTCGACATGGCAAAGCAGCGCGGCGTAGAGAAAGTCTACGTCCACTGCTTCCTCGACGGGCGCGACGTGCCCCCCACGAGCGGCGCGGGCTTTGTCAGGCAGCTCAAGGAGAAGTGCGACGCTCTCGGTAACGCGAAGATCGCCACCGTCCAGGGCCGCTTCTGGGGCATGGACCGCGACAAGCGCTGGGACCGCGTGGAGAAGGGCTACAACGCCATCGTCTGCGGCGAAGGTGTGCAGGACCCCGATCCCGTCCACGCCGTGGAGGCAAGCTACGCAAACGGGAAGACCGACGAGTTTGTCGAGCCCGTGGTCTGCTGCGCCGACGGCCAGATCAACCAGGGCGACAGCGTCATCTTCATGAACTTCCGCCCCGACCGCGCCCGTGAGATGACCTGGGCGCTGAATCTCGAGGACTTCGACGGCTTTGAGAGAAAGAAAAAGGTCTTCCCCCTCTCCTATGTCTGCACCGCGCAGTATGATGAGGCCCTGCCCCTGCCCATCGCCTACCCGCCCGAGGTCATCGAGAACACGCTCGGCGACTATGTGAGCAGTCTCGGCTACAAGCAGTTCCGCGTGGCGGAGACCGAGAAGTACGCCCACGTCACCTTCTTCTTCAACGGCGGCGTTGAGAAGGAGACCGAGGGCGAGGTCCGCTGCCTCGTCCCCTCCCCCAAGGAGTACCCGACCTATGACCTCATCCCCGAGATGAGCGCCGTGAAGGTCTGCGACAAGGTGGTCGAGGCCATCGCCTCCGACGAGTACGGCCTCATCGTCTGCAACTTTGCAAACTGCGACATGGTGGGTCACACCGGCGTCATGGAGGCCGCGGTCAAGGCCGTCCAGACCGTGGACGCCTGCATCGGCCGCATCATGGCGGAGGTCGCAAAGCACCCCGACACCGTCCTCCTCGTCACCGCCGACCACGGCAATGCCGACGTCATGTTTGACGAGGCCACCGGCAAGGTCAACACCGCCCACACCACGAACCCCGTCCCCTTCGTCGTCTGCGAAAAGGGCATCACCCTGCACCCCGGCAGACTCGCCGACATCGCGCCGACGATCCTGCACGTCATGGGTCTCGAGCAGCCCAAGGAAATGACCGGCGAGTGCCTGATACGGTAAAACAAGGGCTATATCATGTTCGGAAAATACTGGTTTGCGCCGTAGGGGAGGGGCTTGCCCCTCCCGGCAGCACCAGGTAATCATTTAAAAGCAATGTACGGCGAATTCGCAGCTTTTACGAAGTCGCCGTACATTTTTTGCGCGTAATAATCATTCACCGCGCGGGAGGGGCAAGCCCCTCCCCTACGGTATGATACCGACTTTTATGCAGCCCCTCTTATGCCGAGATCAGGTGAAGTCCAGCACGCGCTTCATTCTGACGAGGGTGTTGCGGTTGCGGATGGCGGCGGAGATGTCCAGCATCTCGTCGGCAAGGGCGGGGTCGATGCCGATATGCTCCGGCAGGTACTTGCAGCCGCAGTCGGAGTAGAGCTTCTCCATCTCCGCAACGGAGGGCAGGGCGTCCAGCATGGCCTTGATCTCGTCCCAGTGATCGACAATGTTCTGGGAATCGAAGGTGCCCAGCACGTCATGCTCGTTCTCCTTGATGATGCCGGGGGCGAGGCGCTCGCCGAACTTCTCCGTGATCCACTCCTTCGTCAGCGGGATGAAGGGCTTGGCCTTCGGCTTCATGCCGGCGAGCTTGTGATACTCGCGGATGCACTGGAAGGTGCCGACGCCCACGCACTCGCCGTGGATGCCCTCGGCCTTTTCAAAGCGCGGGGGGTGCATCTCTACAAGGTGGGCCATCAGATGCTCTGCGCCGGAGGCGGCGCGGGAGTTATCCATGAGCTGCATGGTCAGGCCGCTCTCCATCTGGGCCATGGTCATGGCCTCGTGGTCGGCGACGCCGGTAGCCGCGTACTTGTCCGCCGCGTCCCGCATGAGCTTGAGGGCGTGCTCGGCAAGGTCCGCCACCATGGGGCAGTAGTACTCGCCGTCCACAAGGTGGGAGATGCGCCAGTCGACGAGAGAGGTGTACTTGGCGAGAATGTCGTTGATGCCGCTCGCCACGAGGCGCTGGGGCGCGCCGCTGATGATGTCGAGATCCGCCACCACAAGCACGGGGGCGCACATGGGGGTGGACTTTTTCTGCCCGTCGATGATGGCGGAGCAGATGTTCGCGGTGAAGCCGTCAGAGGAGGCGAGCGTCGGGATCGCGACGAAGGGGATGCCGAGCTTGTAGGCGGGATAGCGGCCGAAGTCCATGATGGTGCCGGCGCCGACGGCCACGATCACCTCGGGCTTATCGAGATCCTTCATCATGTTCTCGATGAGCACATCCTCGGCCCGCAGGCCCTTGGGGTCCAGGACGATGTTCTGGTCGGCCTTGACGTGCTTGCCCTCGGTGAGCTTCCAGGTGATCTCATCGTAGACGACGGTGCGCCGCCCGGTGAGTCCCAGCTCCTGCATGTACTCCTCAAAATGCTCGATCGCCTTTTCCGCGACGACGACCTTGCGGGTCTCCAGGGTATGCTCGCGTCCGCAGACGCATTTGCCGGTGTACTGCTCGCAGTTCATGATCATGGTGGGATAACCTCCGATTTTAATAATGTAATTGGCATTTCTGGGGACAGTTTACCATATCCGCCCCGCGAGCACAAGAGGCCGCGGCGCAGATTTCCGGTCATTTTTCACAAGCGGCGCGCGTCATCTGAAAAAAAGTTGGAGGATTGCTCAAAATTGATTTCCGCGCCTTGACATCTCCGATTTGCCGTGCTAAAGTGTAGGCACTTTCAGAAAGGAGACGCGGCGATGTTCGGACGTTTTTCCAACCGGTCCAACTCCACCGACTCAGGCGATCAGGCGTTTGAGTCCGCTTTCGCCTGCGCTTCTTTCTATGCCGCCCTGCTTCTTCTGGTTGACACTGTGCTTGCAGTGTCAATTTTTGTTTCCGGCGATGTCTCTCTGCTGTTGGGCGGTGTCCTTGCCAGCGTCCCGGTACTTGTCCTGCGCCTGCGTGAGCTGATTCTCCCCGCACCCGCCAGACGATCAAAACCGTTCGCGGTTTCAATCTGATACACAGATTGGCCTCGACCGTTTTGGTCGGGGCCGATTTTTGTATATTGTTGTTGTAATCCCAAATTTTTCAGAAAAGGAGAACACAAAATGAAGAAAACTCTTGCACTCATTCTCGCCCTGACGCTCGTTTTCGCGCTGGCCGCTCCCGCCGCCTTCGCCGACGACGCCTTCAAGCTCGGCTCCAGCGGCCCTCTGACCGGCGGCGCCGCCATTTACGGCATCTCCGTCATGAACGGCATCCAGATCGCCGTCGATGAGATCAACGCCATGGACGACGGCTTCAAGTTCGAGTTCAAGTCCCAGGACGACGAGGCCGACTCCGGCGACAAGGCCATCAACGCCTACAACACCCTCATGGACTGGGGCATGCAGGTCATGGCCGGCACCGTCACCTCCGGCTCCGGCATCACGGTCGCGGCCCAGGCCTTTGAAGACCGCACCTTCATGCTGACCCCGTCCGGCTCCTCCCCCGACCTGACCGCCGACAAGGACAACGCTTACCAGGTCTGCTTCACTGACCCCGCGCAGGGCACTCTCTCCGCCAATGTGTTCGCTGAGAGCTTCCCCGGTGCCAAGGTCGCCGTCATCTACCGCAACGATGACGCCTACTCCCAGGGCATCCGCGACACCTTCGTGAAGGAAGCCGCCGCCAAGGGTCTTGACGTTGTCTATGAAGGCACCTTCACCGACTCCACCTCCACCGACTTCAGCGTCCAGCTCACCGCGGCCCAGGCTGCCGGCGCTGATCTGATCTTCCTGCCCATCTACTACACCCCCGCTTCCGTCATCCTCCAGCAGGCCAACCAGATGGGCTATGCGCCCAAGTTCTTCGGCGTGGACGGCATGGACGGCATCCTGACTCTCGAGGGCTTTGACACTTCTCTGGCCGAAGGCGTCTACCTGATGACCCCCTTCTTTGCGCACGCGGACGACGAGCGTACCCAGGCCTTTACCGCTGAATACACCAAGCGCTTCGGTGAAGAGCCCAACCAGTTCGCCGCTGACGGCTATGACGCCGCCTACATCCTCAAGGCCGCCCTGCAGGCTGCGGGCTGCACCCCCGACATGAGCGCCGCGGATATTTGCGACGCCTTGGTCGAGGTGATCACCACGATCAGCTACGACGGCGTTACCGGCACCGGCATGACCTGGAAGTCCACCGGCGAGGTCTCCAAGGATCCGATCGTCGTTGTCATTCAGGACGGCGCCTACGTCACCCCCGAGTTCTGATTTTTCAGGCACTCCATAAGCAAAGCATCACCAATCCGGCTTCCCGGGGCGAAAGCCCCGGGAGGCCCTGTGTGATATTCTGCCCTGAAAGGAAAGCGCGAAACCGGGTAAGTCCGGGGTCCTCCATTGCCAAATCATACTGTCATTCTGAGGAGCTTGCGACGAAGAATCCCGCCCCTGTTCAGCTAACCACGGGATCCTTCGCTAACGCGAACATTAGAGATTCTTAGCGGCTTGCCGCTTAGAAGCTCTATGCCCTTCAGGAGGATGACAAGCAGGCAGTTTCGCGTGCGCCCCGTTTGTCTGCTCCGCGCTCCCCTTTGAAGGCAGAACCATTAGAAACAAGAGAGGTGCAAGCTATGAAATTTCTTGCCTACCTGGTCAGCGGTATCTCCTTGGGCAGCATCTATGCCATCATCGCCCTGGGCTATACCATGGTCTACGGTATCGCCAAGATGCTGAATTTTGCCCACGGCGACGTCATCATGGTCGGCGGCTATGTGTCGTACCTTGCGGCAATGAATCTGGGGCTCCCGTCCCTCCCGGCGATCCTGGTCGCCATGGCGGTGTGCACGGTGCTCGGCATCACGATCGAGGCCCTGGCCTACCGCCCGCTCCGCTCCGCGCCCAGTCTCGCGGTGCTCATCACCGCCATCGGCGTGAGCTATCTGCTGCAAAACTCCGCCCTGCTCATCTGGGGCGCAAACCCGAAAGCCTATACCCCCGTTGTGAACGGCACGCTGCAGCTCTTCGACGGGCAGCTCTCCATCTCCTATGTCTCGATTCTGACGGTCGTGTGCTGCATCGTCATCATGGTGGCGCTCACGCTCTTCACCGGCAAGACCCGCATGGGCAAGGCCATGCGCGCCTGCTCCGAGGATAAGGGCGCGGCCCAGCTCATGGGCATCAACGTAAACCGCACCATCTCCCTCACGTTCGCCATCGGCTCGGCCCTGGCCGCCATCGCGGGGGCGCTCCTCTGCTCCTTCTCCCCCGCCCTCATGCCGACGACCGGCTCCATGCCCGGCATCAAGGCTTTCACCGCGGCGGTGTTCGGCGGCATCGGCTCCATCCCCGGGGCCTTTCTCGGCGGCATCCTGCTCGGCGTGATCGAGGCACTGGCCCGCGCTTATATCTCCACGCAGCTTTCAAACTCCATCGTGTTCGCCGTGCTGATCATCATCCTGCTCGTGCGCCCGGCCGGTCTTCTCGGCAAGCACACGCAGGAGAAGGTCTGAGGAGGTGCCATCCATGAACCTGAAAAAGCGATTCAAGGAAGCGAAGAGCGATTATTTCACCTACGCCGGTGTGATCCTCGCCTTCATCGTGATCTCCGTGCTCAAGGCAAACGGCGGGCTGAACCGCTCGCAGACGGGCCTTCTCGTGCCGATCTGCTGCTACATCGTCATGGCCGTGTCCCTGAACCTCACCGTCGGCATCCTGGGCGACCTGTCCCTCGGCCACGCGGGCTTTATGAGCGTCGGCGCCTTCGCCGGCGTCATCACCGCCATGGGTCTTTACAATGTCATCCCCTCCGCCCCGGTGCGCCTCGCCCTCGCGATGATCGTGGGCGCCTTCTTCGCCGCCGTCATCGGCTTTCTGATCGGCATTCCGGTCCTGCGTCTCACGGGCGACTATCTCGCCATCGTGACGCTCGCCTTCGGTGAGATCATCAAGGAGCTCATTACCTGCCTTCTGGTGGGTGTGGATGCCGAGGGCCTGCACATCATCTTCAACGTCTCCGGCAGCAAGACCGCGACGGACCTGAACCTTCTCGAGGGGGGCCGCGTCATCATCAAGGGCGCGCAGGGCGCGACCGGCACCAAGACGATCGCGAGCTTTACCGCGGGCTTCATCCTCATCATGATCACCCTCGTCATCGTCCAGAACCTGATCCGCAGCCGCCACGGCCGCGCGATCATGGCCGTGCGCGACAACCGCATCGCGGCCGAGGCTGTGGGCATCCCCGTGACCCGCTATAAGATGATGGCCTTTGTGACCTCCGCCGCCCTCGCGGGCGCGGCGGGCGCGCTCTTCGGGCTGAACTACTCAAACCTCGCCGCCACGAAGTTTGACTTCAACACCTCCATCCTCGTGCTGGTGTTCGTGGTGCTGGGCGGCCTCGGCAATATCTGGGGCTCCATCATCGCCACCGTCATCCTCTACATCCTGCCCGAGGCGCTCAGGAGCTTTGCAAGCTACCGTATGCTGATCTACGCGATCGTGCTGATCGTCGTGATGCTCACAACGAACAATCCCGTCCTCAAGACCTATCGGGAGCAGCTTCGTGAGAAGTTCGGCAAAAACAAAGACAAGGAGGCGACGGGCGCATGACATCCGGAAGTCTGAGAGTTTTGAATCCCCCCGGCGTGTGGGAGGCCAAGCCCGACGCCATGATCAAGCGTGATCCCCTCGTCCCCATCACGCGCACAAGCTACATCCCCGAGCGCGACGCCGACAAGACCCCCATTCTCGAGTGCATCGACCTCGGCATCACCTTCGGCGGGCTCAAGGCGGTGGACAACTTCAACCTCGCCATCGGCCGCACGGAGATCGCGGGTCTCATCGGCCCGAACGGTGCGGGCAAGACCACGATCTTTAACCTCCTCACCAAGGTCTACCAGCCCACCCACGGCACGATCCTGCTGGACGGCAAGGAAATCGCCAACATGAACACCGCCCAGGTCAACCGCGCCGGCATCGCCCGCACCTTCCAGAACATCCGCCTCTTCCACAACCAGACCGTGCTCGATAACGTCCTCATCGGCCTGCACAATGAGATGGACTACGGCATGGGCAGCGCGATCCTTCACCTGCCGAGCTACTGGCGGGCCGAGAAGATCGCCCGCGACCGCGCCATGGAGTATCTCACGCTCTTCCATCTCGAGCAGCACGCGGACGATCTCGCGGGCTCTCTCCCCTATGGCGCGCAGCGCAGGCTTGAAATCGCGCGCGCTCTCGCCACAAACCCCTCCCTCCTCCTGCTGGACGAGCCGGCGGCGGGCATGAACCCCTCCGAGACGGCGGAGCTCATGGAGAACATCGGCAAGATCCGCGACACCTTCCACATCGCGATCCTCCTCATCGAGCATGACATGAGCCTTGTCATGAATATCTGCGAGGGCATCGTGGTGCTGAACTTCGGGCGCATCATCGCCAAGGGCAGCCCCGACGATATCCGCAGCAATCCCGCCGTGATCGAAGCGTATCTCGGCAGAAAGGGGGGCAAGAGCTGATGATGCTCAAGGCGGAAAATCTGAATGTCTACTACGGCCCCATCCACGCGGTCAAGGATGTGAGCTTTGAGGTCAACGACGGGGAGATCGTCACCCTCATCGGCGCAAACGGCGCCGGCAAGTCCACGACGCTGAAGACCGTCTCCGGCCTCATGCGAAGCCGCGGCGGCTCCATCGAGTTCATGGGCAAGAGCATCGCCTCCACCGCGCCCCACAAGATCGTGGAGCTCGGCATCGCCCACGTCCCGGAGGGGCGGCGCATCTTCACCAGCATGAGCGTGGAGGAAAACCTCGACATGGGCGCCTTCACCTCCCGCGGCAGCGACATCAACACCGACAAGGAGCGCGTGTTTGAGCAGTTCCCCCGCCTGAAGGAGCGCCGCAAGCAGGTCGCGGGCACCCTCTCCGGCGGCGAACAGCAGATGCTGGCCATGGGCCGCGCCCTCATGTCCAAGCCCAAGCTCCTCATGCTGGATGAGCCCTCCATGGGCCTTGCGCCCATCCTGGTGGAGCAGGTGTTCGACATCATCAGCGCCCTGCACAAGGCGGGCACCACCATCCTCCTCGTGGAACAGAACGCCGAGATGGCGCTCTCCATTGCCGACCGCGCCTACGTCATGGAGACAGGGCGCATCACCCTCGGCGGCACAGGCAAGGAGCTTGCCGCGAGCGAGGAGGTCCAGAAGGCCTACCTCGGCGGCTGAATTGCATATGAAATATGGGGCTGTCTCAAGATGAGACAGCCCCTTCAGTTTCCGAGTTCCTTTTTGATCCGGCGTATCGCGTTCTTCTCGAGACGCGAGACCTGCGCCTGGGAGATGCCGACCACCTTTGCGACCTCCATCTGCGTGCGCCCGTCGTAAAAGCGCAGGGCGAGGATGCGCTTCTCCCGCTCGTCCAGGCGGCGCACCGCCTCCTCCAAGGCGATCTGCTCGAGCCAGTGCTCGTCCGTGTTGCGGCTGTCGCCGATCTGGTCCATGACAGTGGCGTTCTCTCCCCCGTCGGCATAGACCGGGTCGTAGAGGGAGACGGGGTCCGTGATGGCCTCGAGCGAGAAGACCACCTCCTGCCGCGGGATGCCGAGACTTTTGGCGATCTGGTCCACATCCGGCTCCCGCCCGGTCTCGGCGGTGAGCTTTTCCTTGGCCTGCAAAACGCGGTAGGCCGTGTCCCGCATGGAGCGCGACACCCGCACCGCGCTGTGGTCCCGCAGAAAGCGCCGCAGCTCCCCGGCAATCATGGGAACGAATATCGGATGGAGTAATCGGTTAACTTGTTCCTGAAATCATCAGATTTCAGGCTTTTTCTTCACTTATGAGATAATTTCTGAGCTTGAGGAACACATCGATGTGTCCGTCCTTGTAGATCACGACCCGGTCGATCAGGCGCTGGCAGGTGCCCTGCTGCTGTTCCTTTGTCATCTCCGGCCAGGTGGATTTCAGCGTCCGCAGGATCTCGCGTGCCCGGTTGACCTTCTTCTCGATGCTGGCATTTTCTTCTTCCTCGCGGATCTGCGCCTCGATGCTTGCCATGCGCTTTTTCACGTCGAGGATTTTTTCTTTCAGCACCTCGTCGGGTTCGTCCTCATCCTCAAAGTCGTACAGGCGGCTCAGGCGTCTGCGCTCGGCGGCGAGCTCCTTCTGCAGGACCCCGATGGGATCGACCGTGCCGACAGCCTTTCGATCCTTGTCCGACACCAGATAGCTCAGGCGGAACAGCTCGTCAATGACCGCCTCCTCCACGTCGCTGCTCCAGAAGCGCTCACTGTCGCAGCTCTCCGCTTTGCCAAAACGCTCGTTGCTGGACTCCTGCGAGGTGTAGCACACCAGCTTGGTACCTTTTTTGCCCCATTTCTGGTAGCGCATCTTCGCCCCGCACTCGCCGCAGTAGAGCAGACCGGACAGTAGATAGACGGACGCGGTGCGGTGGACGCTTCGCCGCGCGATTTCGTCCTGGGCTTCCTGCCAGACGGACAGAGGGATGATCGCCTCGTGCATGCCGGGGTATTCCTCGCCGTTAAAGACGATGCAGCCGGTCAGGGATTTTCGCTGGAGGATCTGCGTAATGGCCCGGTCACCGCTGAAATGAAAGCGATCCGCGATCTTCTGCGGTGCCATCTTCTCTTCAATGAACAGGCGAAAAATCTCTTTGACCACCTTGGCCTCTTCCGGGACGATCACAAGGGAAGAGGTCTCCTTGTCATAGCGGTAACCGTAGGGGGCCCTGCCGCCGCCCATCCACTTGCCGGAGGCGACCCGCGCCTGCCTGCCGCGTTTGAGCTTTTCCACGATCTGGTCGCGGTCAAACTCTGCCAGCGTTGCAAAGAGCATCAGCAGGAACTTTCCCTGGGGATTCTCCTTGTCGATCCGACAATAGTTCTCAGCCACTGAGACGAAATTGATGTCCTCTTTGTTGCGGTTGACGGCGCTGTTCTTGCTGTCCTTCGCGCTGACAATATAATCCTGAATGAATTGCAGCGTCCCCAGCAGCGTGCGGCCCAGTCGGTCGATGCGCGCAACCACGACCGCATTGATGCGGAGATGAGATTTGCCGTCGTTAAAGTCCGTGATCGCTTTGGTGATCGCCTGCAAGCCGGGGCGCTGCATATTCGTGCCGGTGTAGCCGTCGTCGATGTACAGCACCAGGTTTTTATACCCGTTCGCCGTGCAGTAGCGGACGATATCGGCTTCCTGAATATCCAAGCCGAAGCCAAGATCCGCCTGCCGGTCGGTGGAAACACGGAGATAACCCACATTGACAAGGAAGTTGCCGTCCTCGTCCAGCTCTACGGCATCGTCAATGACGATCTTCATGTTTGATCTCAGTTCCAATATGTTTCTGAGATGGTAGATTCTCTCTTTCTTCATTGTCTCACCATCCTTCAGCTGTATCATAGCAAAGATTTTCTTTAAAAACAATAGATTTTGCGTTTTTCTCATGCGAATTGCGAAATATAGGAACAGCGAAAAAACGGTATGGGCCCAAAGGGAACCCATACCGTGTATCTATAACTGCTCTGCTCATCTGGCCGCCTCCCGGTTTTCCTTCTTGCGGGAAGCCTTCTTCGGCCTCGCCTTGACCTCTTCCTTCTTTTCCTCCAGAGCTTTGAGGACAGAGGGCTTCTTCGCGGGCGGCTCGTCGTCATCCTCTTCCATCGGGGGCGGCAGGCCGTTCTCCAATCTCCAGCGGAGGTTTCGCTCGTAGATGTCATTCACGATACGGTCAATATCCTTGCAGTGGATATAAACCTTACTGTAGTCGGAGGGGTCCAGCAGCTGATCGCCGAGAAACAGTCTCACCTTAAATTCCATAATTCAGCCCCTCCTTTCTCTGAAATGATACCCAAGCGGGCATAAAAATAACCTCCGCATTTCTGCGGAGGCGTCCGACATTGTTCTCCCAAGTGGGATTTTTCTGCATTCACTCGCTCCTTTCCTGTTCAGTAGTTTTACCGGAGAAACGAAAGACGATCTCCGGCGGAATCTTATGGAGCGTGCGCTCCAGTTCTATATAATCGGTTTTGAGCTGGGCCTCAGCCAGACGGCGCTTCATGTCGCCGTCCGTGGCCTCCTTCAAATCCTGCTTCAAATCAGCGTTCTCCGCTTTCAGACTGCGGATCGCCTGGTCATATTTCTTAGACAATATGAAATGACCTCCAATTTGTAGTTTCGTGGATTTACCTGTATACTACTGATTGGAAAAGAATCAAGGTAACAGGGATTACCGCATA
>CADBCV010000028.1 GCA_902793285.1 Oscillospiraceae bacterium | reverse complement strand
ATCTCTAATGTTCGCGGAGCGAAGGATCTCCCCCGGTTGGTTGCAAAAGGCACGGGATTCTTCGTCGCAAGCTCCTCAGAATGACACAAATCGCGGCAAGCCCCTCCCCTACGGCAGGCGACGACGTTTATGCGTCCTGGTACGTCTGCAGCGTATTGCAGCTTTTCGGGCCGATGAGGGCATCGGCCCCTACGGAGCAGGGGACGCCGCCCCTACAGAAATATGCGGCTGTTTTCACAGTCCCTTACCGCGTCAAGAGTATATAGCAGCTTTTGCAAGGTTTCAAGCATATTTTGCAATTTACTTTGCAAATCTTAGAAAATATAATGGCAGTGAAATGAAAACCCGAAAGGAGATCCTCTTATGAAGTCCAACAGCTTTCTGAAAAACAACTGGTTCTTCTTCTCCATGATCCTGGGCATCGTGCTCGGCATCATCGTCGGCTTCGCGTGGCCCAACGCCGGCGTGCTGGAGCCGCTCGGGACGCTGTTCATCAACATGATGTTCTGCGTCGTCGTGCCGATGGTGTTTTTCTCCATCTCTTCCTCCATCGCCAACATGAAAAGCGCGAAGCGCGCGGGAAAGCTCATGGGCACCACGGTGATCACCTTTATATGCACCACCGTCATCGCCTCCGTCATCATGTATGTGCTGGTGCGCTTCATTCCGGTCTACACCGGCGAGCCCGCCTTTGAGCCGGGCGCCTCCGAGCCCATGACTGCCGGGGCCATGATCGTCGGCTTCTTCACCAAGCCAGACTTCCCCGAGCTCTGGAGCCGCCGCTCCATCCTCCAGCTCATCATCGCGGGCATCTTCTTTGGCTTCGGCGTGCAGATGTGCGGCGGACCTGAGACAAAGGTCGCGGGCCTGCTCAATGAGATCACCCAGGTCCTCATGAAGGTCATCAAGCTCATCAGCTACTACGCCCCCATCGGCTTCTTCGGCTTCTTCGCGGCCCTGGTCGCGGCCCACGGCGCGGACTTCGTCTCGAGCTACGCCCGCGCCATCATCCTCTACTATGTGGTCGCCTTCGCCTACATGTTCCTCATCTTCCCGCTCTATGCCCGCTTCGGCGGCGGCAAGGGCGCCGTGAAGGTCATGTTCCAGCACCTCTTCCGCCCCGCGGCCGTGGCCTTCGGCACCTGCTCCTCCGTCGCGACCATCCCCACCAACATGGAGGTCTCCGAGGACACCGGCATCTCCAAGGACGTGACCGATATCGTCCTGCCCATGGGCGCGACGATGAACATGGACGGCTCCGGCATGAGCGCCATCATCAAGGTGGCCTTCCTCTTCGGCATGTTCGGCAAGGACTTCGCCACCACCGACGCGCTGCTCGCCATCATCGTGGCGACGGTCTCCTCGGTCGCCATGTCCGGCATCCCCGGCGGCGGCGGCACGGGCGAGCTGGTGCTCTGCTCCCTGTTCTTCCCGGAGCAGCTTGCGGTCGCCTTCCCGATTGCCCAGGCCATCGGCGATCTCGTCGATCCCCCCGCCACCATGGTCAACGCGGCCGGCGACTACGTGGCCTCCTACATCGTCTCCCGCTACAACGACGGCAAGGATTGGCTCCAGAAGGCCATGGCCGGAAAGCGCTGAAAATAGCGCAAACATAACGCGCTGCAGAACGCACTTTTGCAGATAAAGAGGGGCTTGCCCCTCCCGGCAGTACAAGATACCCATAAAAAGCTATGTACGGCGAAATCGTAATATTTTACGAAATCGCCGTACATTTTTGCGGATCAAAACAGTTCTGAGCGCGGGAGGGGCTACGGTTAAAAGCATCACGTTTACCCGTTTTGCGGCAGCCTCTTTTCAGCGCTTGCGGTCGTTGATGAGGATGAGAAAGCGCAGGAGCTGGACGAGCGTGGTGGCGAGGGCGGCGACATAGGTCAGGGCCGCGGCGCGCAGGACCTTCCGTGCGCCCTGGAGCTCCTCCCCGTCCGCGAGAAGGCCCAGGCTCTCAATGCTCGAAAGGGCGCGGCGGCTCGCGTCAAACTCCGTGGGGAGCGTCACGATCTGGAACACGGCGCAGAGGGTGTAGAGCAGCACGCCCGCGTAGGCGAGATAGAGAAACACCTGGCTGAAGCCGGAGAGCACAAGCCCCGCCATCAGAAGCGGGATCGAGAGCTTTGCCCCGATGTTCGTCGCCGGGATGATGGCCTGGCGGATGCGCACGGGCAGATAGTCCTCCGCGTTCTGGATGGCGTGGCCAACCTCGTGGCAGGCGACGCCCACCGCCGCGGTGGAGCTGCTGCCCCAGACGGAGTCTGAGAGGCGGACGGCCCGGGCCTCGGGATCATAGTGGTCGGTGAGCGCGCCGCTGATGCGCTCCACCGGCACGTCTCTGAGACCGTTTGCGTCCAGAAGCCGGCGGGCGGCCTCCGCCCCGGTGAGGCCGCGGCTGTTCTGCTGCTTTGCGTATTTCGTAAAGGTGTGCTTCACGTTCCAGCTTGCCCACAGGGAGAGCAGCACCGCGGGCAGCACAAGCACGATGTAGGTGAGATCGAGATACAAGAAAGCTCCCTCCTTTTCATACCGTTTGGGACGGCGTCCTGCAGTTTTTGCGGATGAACGCGTCAAGCTCCCCAAAGTAGCGCTCCCGGTTCAGGCCGCAGGAGCCCACATGCGGGATGTCCTGATAAGTGGAGCGCTGCTTCTTCGCGGCGCAGGCGGCATAGCAGCGCTCGAGATTTTCATAGGGGACGATCACGTCCGCCGTGCCGTGGATGAAGAGCATCGGAACTCTGCACCGGGAGAGGGAGACGGTCCTGGACTCATAGATCGAGAAGCCCTGGAAGAGACGGCAGTAGAGGTCCATGAGGCGCATGAGGAGGCCCTTGCAGGGGAGCTTCGGCATGGCCTTTTCGCAGCTGTAGAGGAGCTGGGCGCCGAGATCGCAGTAGCCGCAGTCCTCCACGGCGCACTTCACATTCTCCGGCAGGTCCTCCCCGACGGCGCCCATGACGGTGTTGCCGCCCATGGACCAGCCGTAGAGCACGATGCTCCCCGCGGGGTAACGCGCGGCGATCGCCTTCGCCCAGTCCACGGCGTCCAGCTTTTCGCGCACGCCCATCGTGAAGGAGCTGCCCTCGCTCAATTCGTGCGCGCGCTGGTAGATGAGCAGCACGTTCAGCCCCTGCTCATAGAGGTGGGCGGCGATGCCGCTGAGCTCCTCCGGCCCGCCCCGGTAGCCGTGAAAGAGGATGGCCGTCGTGTCCGCGCCGCGGTCATAGAGCCAGCCCTTGAGCTTGAGCCCGTCGCGGCTCGTGATCTCCATAGCCTCCCGGTCGGGCCTTTCAAAAAAGGCGCGGTCAAAGATGATTTTGTTCTCCCGGCCGTCGTTCCAGGGATCGGGCTTATCCGAACGCAGGAAGGTATAGCGGAAAAAATACCGCGCCGCAAAGCCGAGAAGCAGGACGATCAGGACAAGCATGACAAGAATGATTCCCATGGCAGGCGCCTCCTCATGGTGATGTATTGCAGATAGCTGTTCCGGTTGAAAAGTTTGGCGCAATGTGATAAGGTTATCGTAATCACTGTATGCAAAGGTGCGTGTATTATGAAATTCCGAACGCTGTTTGCCCTGCTCGCGGCGGCGCTGCTGCTCGCGGGCTGCGCGAAAAAGGACGAGGCGGCCTCCGTCTACTCCCCAGCCCCGAAGGCGACGCCCACCCCGCGGGTGACGGCGGCGCCGACACCGACAGAGCCCGCCGCGCCGACGCCCACCGAGAGACCCGCGGCGGTGGAGGCGGAGCTGCGCGCCATCCGGGATATGATCGACGGGGAGCGCTTCTATGAGGCATTCCGCGCCATGCAGAGCTTTGAGGAGAAGCACAGCGCGCCCGAGGAGATCGCGGCCTGTGAGGAGCTCTTTCAGGAGCTGGACCGCCGCCTCATCGCGCTCGAGCCCGAGACCGGCGCGGAGCTGATGCGCAGCTTCACGGTCCAGGGCGGCGGCGTCCTGGAGGTCTCCGCCTTCACGGGGCCCTGCCTCATCACGGTGACGGACGCCTATGCCGAGCTCGAGGGGAACCCGAACCCCGGCCTTGTCTGCTTCTATGTGCGGCAGGGGGAGCGGGGCTCCGTCCATGTGCCCGCCGGGACTTACCGTGTCCGTTACCAGGTGGGCTACCGCTGGTTCGGCGGGGAGGACGGCTTCGGCGAATATCTCACCGCGGGCGAGCTGGAGGAGCCGCTGGTCTTCGATTTCTACATGAGCGGCAACTGGGCCAGCAACAGCAAGTATACCATTACATTGTGACCACTGTCATCCTGAGCGCTCTTATATTTGTCATTCTGAGCGTCAGCGAAGAATCCCGTCTTGTCTGCAATACCGGGAGATTCTTCGCCTGCGGCTCAGAATGACAGGGGATGCGGCTCAGAATGACAGGGGATGCGGCTCAGAATGACAGGGGATTCAAAGCCCGTGGGCGGCGTTGCCGGCGGCGAGGATGGCGATGAGCTCCTCCACGTTCCCGGCATCCGTGTAAAAGCCGAAGCCCTGGGCGAGGAGCGCGGGGTCTGTCTCGCCGTCCCAGATGCACGCCGCGATCATGTCCCCGACCTCGGGGAGGTAGTGGCTCGTGTCCATGTAGTTGTCCGAGTCCAGGGTGATGTCGTTCAGGCCGCTGAAATTATAGTAGGGCGTTACCTCTGAGAGGCGGCGCATGAAGAGCTCAAAATCCCCGCGGCGGACGGCCCCGATGTAGCTTGCATAGTGGAGCGGCGTGACGAAAACCGTGAGCCTGATGTCGTGCTCCCGGCAGAGGGTGACAATTTCAGAGAGGGCGTCCATCGCCCCGTCCAGACAGGAGGGCCCGGAGAGGTCCTCCTCTTCTTTTGGGTGGTAAAGCCCCCGCTCACCGTAGACGACGGTGGCGCCGGTTTCATAGAAGGCCTCCTCCTCGGCGCGGTTGCGGCTGCTGTAGCGGATGATCTCCATGGCGTCCAGGGAGACCCGGGGGTCGAGATAGAGCTCCGCAAAGGCCAGCGGATGGGCGCGCAGGTACTCATACGGGGCGCGCTGCTGCTCCTTCTTGTTGTTCTCCGGGTCCATGCGGTAGGAGAGATCGTCCACCTCGATGATGACGTTTTTCGGCGTGATGCCATGGCGCAGCATGGTTTTGAGATTGTCGAGATGCTCCCGCGGCAGGGCCATCGAGCCCGTCATATTGTAGGCCCGGGCCCCCGCGAGCTTCTGCGGGTTTACAAAGCCCACGCGGGAGGAGCCAAAGAGAAAGGTGTCAAACTTCTCCGGATTGTGGAGAATATAGACCATTTTGATGTAATTTTTGTTCGGCTCGACCCCGTTTTCGCGGTAGGAGAGCGGGTGAAAAACATTGTAGGGGTCGATATATACGCTGATGCCCGCCGCCGTGAGCGCGAAGAGCAGGGCGAAGGCCAGCGTTTTCAGGAGAAATCGTTTCATGCGGCCTCCCCCCTCAATACTGGAAATAGATGAATGACACGTCCCCGCGGTAGTGGAACAGCATCGTCAGCATCCCCACCGCGAGATAGAGACCCCAGCGCAGGAGCTTCGGCCGGCGGTCCAGCATGGCGTATACATCCCCGCGCAGGCTCGCCCAGTCATAGGCCGTGAGCAGCAGGAGCGCCGCGAGCAGCAGCTTCTTGCTGATGCGAAGATGCTCCCCCAGAAAGGCGAGGGCCGCCTGCAGATAGCCGAGCGGCGAGGAGATGCCGGAGAAGAGGTGGGCAAAGACATAGAGGGCGTCCTGTATGCTGTCGGCCCGGAAAAAGATCCACGCCGCGCTCGTAAACAGGAACACAGCCAGCACGCGCAGAAACCGGACGGGAGCGGCGCGGGAAGCCCGGCGCGAAAGGCCGAGGCGATCCTCCCCCACGCGGGCAAGGCCGTGCAGCCCGCCCCAGGCGAGATAGCTCCAGTCCGCCCCGTGCCACAGGCCGCTCAGGAGAAACGTGAGCATCAGGTTCAGATCGCGCCGCGCGGGGCTCACGCGGTTTCCGCCGAGGGGGATGTACACATAGTCCCGGAACCAGGCGGAGAGCGACACATGCCAGCGGCCCCAGAAGTCCCGCACGCTCTCGGACAGATAGGGGCTCAGGAAGTTATCACGGAGCTCAATGCCCAGAAGCCGCGCGCTGCCCAGGGCAATGTCGGAATAGCCGGAGAAGTCGCAATAGATCTCGAGCGAGAAAAACAGCGCCGCGAGCAGCAGCGTCCCGCCGCTGCAGGCCGTCACATCCGCCCAGGCCGCGTCCACAAACGCCGCGAGGTGGTCCGCAATGAGCATTTTCTTGAAAAAGCCCCAGACGAGCTGGCGCAGGCCCCGGCTTGCCATGGCGTAGTCAAAGCGGCGCGGCTGCTTTAGCTGCGGGATCAGGTCCCCGGCGCGGGCGATGGGGCCGCTCACAATATGCGGGAAGAAGCAGACGAAGAGGGCGTAGAGCGGGAAATCCCGCTCGGCCCGGATTCTGCCGCGGTACACGTCGATCACGTAGCCGAGGGTCTGAAAGGTGTAGAAGGAGATCCCGACAGGCTGCAAAAGCCGCAGCGTCACGGGATGCAGGCGCAGACCGAAGGGGACGAGCGCCGCGCAGAGAGAGGCGCTGAAGAAGTTCAGATATTTGAAAACCAGCAGCGGGCAGAGAATCAGGCAGACCGAGAGCGTGAGCAGGCGCTTTCTCCGCTTTGGGTCCTGGGCTGCCTCAATGGCGATGCCGGCAAAATAGGAAACGAGCGCGGCAAAGCCCAGGGCCAGCAGAAACGCGCTGCCCCAGCTCATATAAAACCAGATGCTCGCCCCCAGCAGCACATAGCGCCGGAGTCTCTCCGGCAGCAGCCAGCAGAGGAAAAAAACCAGACACAGAAAAACGCCGAAGCCCAGGGATTGAAAAGCCATCCTTCACACCCGCCGCGGGAAGACAAAGCTCTCCCGCGCATCATCTAAAAAGTACAATTGATCTTCCTTTGAAAAGGGAGCTGCGTATTACGGTAAAGACTCCGTCCCTACGGCAGGCGGGGACGTTTAAAGCCCCCCTTGCCTAAAGGGGGGTGCCCCAGTTCGCAAACTGGGGCGGGGGGATACGGTTCACCGCACGCGGTCGCAAAACTGTGTATCCCCCAGTCATGGCCTCACGGGGGATCGGCCATGCCAGCCCCCTTTAGGCAAGGGGGCCAAGAGCTGCGCTGTGACTGAGAGGGCCGTCGAGGGCGCCGGCCCCTACGACAGGCGGCTGCATTTGCGCATCGCGGTACGCCTGTACCGGATCGCAGGTTCGCGGGCGGCTGATAGCCGCCCCTACGGAGCACAGGTCCACTTTCTGTCCGTAGGGGTCGATCCCCTGATCGACCCGAAATGTCACCGGATCGGAGAGGTACGTATCACGGGAAAACGTCCGTCCCCTACGCGTTCTAAGCTCTCTTTCGCGAAGGAAGCTTATCGGGTAAAGATCAGAACCATATCCAGTCGTAGCCCGCGTGATCGGGCCGCCAGAGACAGTAGAGCCCGACGGCGAGATGGCCCAGCAGCAGGATCAGACCCGCGAGAGCCTTCCGGCGGGAGGCCGGCGTCTTCTCGCCCGCGAGATTCAGAAGCAGGGCGGCGGAGACGGCAAAGACCGTGGGCACGAGCGTGAGGCTGCCCCACTCAAAGTTGCCGTCGTTTGCGCGGTAGCCCGTCTCGGCAAGACAGACGGCTTCAAGGATCGCCGTGCCGAGAACGCCCCAGAGAATGGCGAGATGCGGGCGCGCCGCCCCCTTCGGCCCACGGACGATGCCGGTGTAGAGCGGCAGCAGCAGGCCCCGGAGGTACTTGACCAGCAGCGTCACAAGAAGCGCCGGCGTCAGCGCCCGGAGGCCCGCGCCGGAGCTCGTGCCGGCAAAGTCCGCGGCGTAGAGCACCCGGGACGACCAGAAGAGCGCCGCAAGCGCCGGGATCACCGCAAGGCCGATGAAAAGCTCGCTCTTGAAGCCCCGGCCGCGCGTCACGGCAAAGTCCCACACCAGAAGCACAAATACCGCCGGGGCAAAGGCACCCAGAAAGCTCGGCTTAAAGAGCGTGGAGAGCAGCAGAAAGAGGGAGAGGAGCAGAAGATCGCGCAGGGAGAGCGTTTCCCGCCGCTGATCCCAGAGCCTGAAAAAGAGCAGGAAAATGAGCGGGACAAAGCTGCGGCTGAAAAGCATGGTCATGTTGTGCAGGACGTTTCCGTTGAACGCGCCGAGATACATGACGCCCTGCCCCGGAAAAATCCAGGGCCCGCAAACATGGGCAAAGAGCGCCGCAAACCACGCCCCCCAGAGAGGCAGGGCCGGAAACATCCGGCGCACGAAAAACAGCGCCGCCCCCACGCTGAAAAGCTGGTTTGCCGTCAGCACGAGGGAGAGGGCGGTTTTGCCGCGCGCCTCCCCAAGGAGGGACCAGAGCGCACGCACGAGCACGGAGGCGAGGCTGTAATCGTTGTGCCCCAGGGCGAGGCGGACATGGGCCGGCACGTCGGAGATGATGTAATCGGCGCACATGAGATAGAAGATGCGCTGCCAGCGCAGGCAGAGCAATACCGTCGCCGCCCCGCAGAGGGCAAGGCAGAGACGGGAAAATTTCAGGCTTCGATCCGGCATGGGGGCCTCCTCAGCGCCGGGACTGCCCGTCGATCGCGCCGAAGTATCGGGCGCGCTCCTCGGCAGTGAGGGCAAAATTTTTGCAGATGCCGTCAATATTGGCCTGGCGCCAGTCCTGGTCGCGGATCATGCTCTTGAGATTTTCGAGCGACTTGTTCCAGGCGTGCTCATCCTTCCCGGCGCGCTGAAAGTCCCGCGGGATCTCGGGCCTGAGCTCCTCCGCGATGCGGTCGATCTCCTCGAGGACGGACTCGTTCGACAGGGGGCCCGCGAGAAGCTCCGAAGCGCGCGTTAAAAACCGGTCGCGAAACGCCGCGTTTTTCATGAGCTCCACCGAATAGGCCGCCACCTGGATGCTGGAGGCCCCGTAGCTGTTGAGGAGGTTCGCTTGAATGCTGCCAAAGCTGTGGAAGGCGGCGTCCAGATCGTAAAACAGCAGGTGCCAGCGCCCGTCCGCCTGGTAGGAGCGGGCATAGCGCAGGTTGCCGCCTGTGATGTCGGTATTGGCGCAGTAGCCCTCGAGCAGGAGCCAGTCGATGAGACTGTCCACATTTACAACGCGGCAGAACTCGCGGTAATTTTCATCCAGGCGCATGTCGTGGCTGTTGACAAAGCGGACGGTGCTCTCCTCAAATTCGCTCTTATAGGGGGCGGGGGCCTCAAATACCTCCACGCTGTCCAGATCGACCCCGGCCCATGCCGCATAGAGCGAAGCGTTCGGCCGCTCCTCGAGGGCGTAGATGCCCTCATACTCCCCGTTCATGTAGAGCACGCAGAAGAGGCAGCGCTGGTAGACGGCCCTGGACGCGGCCTTCTCCGCCATGCGCTGGGAGAGCTCGTTTCGCATGGAGGTCTCATACTGGTCCTGGCCGGCCCGCAGAAGAAGCGCCTTGAAGGAAGTCGCGCCCCCGCCGAAGAGGTCGTGCTCCAGCGTCTCCTGCCCGTAGGCGGCGTTGAAGTGTACGGCGAGATTTTTCTTTGCAAGGATGAGACTCGTCTCCCCGTTTAAGTTCACGGCGCAGTTTGCCCGGAAGCTGTCCCCCTCCCGGTAGAGGGCGAGGACGCCGGGCAGCTCGTGCACCTTGCTGCCGGCGGTATAGATTGCGCGAAATTCCTTGGCGTTCTCCGCCGTGAAGCTCACCACCGGGAGCGTGTGCCCCTCGTTGATGAAATAGCTCAGGGTGAGCGTCCGGCTCGGCAGGGCGTCGGGCTCAAAGCTCTTCACACTCACAACGCAGGTTTCGGTGATCTCAAGGGGCCCGGTGTAAACGGCGCTCTCCTCCGTGGGGGCGGAGCCGTTTACGGTGTAGCGCAGCACACCCGCCCCCTCAAGCGCGAGCGTTACGCGCTCCACGCCCTCAAACACGCCGTCATCGCTGAGCGCGCGGGGCATGGCGCTGACCCGGCGCTTGCCGGCGCCGTTTTCCCGGCCGGGGCTGGGCTCGGCAAAATAGAAGAAGCCGGCCTCCCCGTCGAGCCGCCCGTAGGTCGCGCCGAAGGGAATATCGCGCAGGTTCACCCGGTCGAGGAGCGTACCCGCCCGGCCGGTGAGATAGAGCTGCTCATGCCCGGCGTCGAGCGAGAAGCCGGTGCAGGGCGTGGTGCCGTAGAGACCCGCGTCAGGCTCTGCGCATACGAAGAGCGTGACGCCCCCGGGCTTGAGCGTCTGATCCGGGAGCTGCCAGTATTGAAGATCCCAGTATTTATCGGACAGGCAGTAGTCGGAGAGCTGCACGGGCTTGTCGGAGATGTTCTTGACCTCCACCCAGTCGCAGTCGTTGGAGGAGCCCGCGATGGTGCGCCCATAGTATTTGACCGCGACCTCGCTGATGACGAGGGGGCCGGGGGCCGTCAGGCTCTCCTCATAGCGCAGATAGCCCGCGGCGCTGTTCTCGTCCCCCGGCGTGGGGTAGAGCGAGGGGGTCCGATTCCCCTCCGCGTCCAGGGTCAGGGACACGTCCGATTCGCACCCGGCGCAGGGGGCGGCGTCTACAGAGAGGCCCTCGGCGTCATAGAGACACACTTCGTCGTATTCCGAGAGGGCAAAATCCGTGTGCAGCTCGTCCCCCTGCCGGTCCTTGCGGGAGGCGAAGATCACAAGGCGCTCCCCGGGGGCAAGGCTCCGCTCCGGGAAGGTCCAGCCGTAGCGCCCCTCCCGGTCGGCAATGCGGCAGCCCGTGAGCTCCAGCGTCTCATCGGAGACGTTTGTAAGCTCGATCCAGTCGGAAAAATCCCCGTCCTCGTCCATCAGGACCGTGCGGTTTTTCTCCATGAGCTCCGTGATGCGCAGCTTTCCCAGCAGGGCGGAATCCGGCGTGGGGGTGGGCGCCGGCGTCTCGGTCGGCAGCGCGGCGATGGCCGCCTCCTCTGCCGCGCGCAGGCCCGCCTGCTCCCACAGGGCGACCTTGACCAGTACCGCCCCGATCAGAGCGGCGAGGACAAGCATAAGCAGACGGTTGACAATGCGCATGGAGACCTCCAAAGTACCAGTAAATCAAGTTATTATACAGCCGCAGGCCGCAGAATGTCAAACATTATGGGGTCCTTTCTGTGTCGCCTTAGAGAAACGGAACCATATAGACGGGCAAATAGCAGAGAGAGTCATTCTTCGCGTAGTCTTTTGTATATACCAGGTACTGTGTAAGAATCCGGCTGGAATACTTCCGGCAAAACTCATCGAGCGAGGTATGCACCTTGTAGCCGGAAGACTTGACCTCAATGGGACAGATTTTGTTCCTGCGTGCGATCAGGAAATCCACCTTGCGCTTGTGCTCGCTGTGATCGGACTTGAAGGTGTGATAGAAAAGACTGTTGCCGGAAGCTGTGAGCATCTGCGCAACTACATTTTCAAACAGGTATCCCAGGTTTGCAGAGAGCTTATCGTTGAGGATTTTTTCATAAATGATGTTCTCGGTAAAGTCGCGGTCCTTGAACATCAAGGTCGTGAACAGTCCTGTGTCACATACGAAGAGCTTGAACTGTGAAAGGTCCTTGTTTGCTGACAGCCCGGCATTGGGATCGGCGGCGTGATAAGAAATAAGCACCGTCTTGGAATCGACCAGCTCCGTGATCAGCCTCAAAATATCGTCCGCCCGGCTGCCGGGCAGAACGCTGGACACCTGATAGCGGGAGGCGTTTTTGTTGAGCTGGGCCGGGATGGAGTCGAACAGGAGCGAGATTCTGCCGGTCGGGTCGATCTTCATAAAATCGTCCTCATACAGCTTCAGAATGTCCCGCTTGACAAGATCGACTTTTCTAAAGTTATTTGTGGTAAGGTACTCATTTACCGCCTGCGGCATACCGCCCACAAGCATATACAGGCGGAAGCTCCTGAGCAGCATTCGATTCGTTTTTTGCCCCAGAGAGACACCCTGATCGAAGCAGCGCTTGATAAGCGGAAAGCTGGCATGATCGCCGATTGCCCAAAGAAATTCCTCGTAGTCCATGGGATACATGTTGATCCGGCGCTCCTCGCTGGGAATCAGAATGTTTTTCACATTCTTTTTGATCGAGATGAGGGAGCCGGTTTCAAGGTAATCATAGCGATGATCCTTGACAAGATGCTTGATCGCCTGACGCGCCAGGGGGCAAAGCTGGACTTCATCAAAGATGATGACAGATTTTCGCTCGACCAGGTCTACATGATACAGGAGCTGGAGCTGAAGGAAAAAATAGTTCAGATCCGCCATATCCTCGAACAGCTCCTTGACCCCCTTTGAGGCGATGGAAAAGTCAATCAGGATATAGCTCTCATATTCGTTCTTTGCAAACGCCTCTACAACAGTGGACTTACCGATACGGCGTGCGCCCTCGATCAAAAGCGCCGTATCACCATGGGATTCGGCCTTCCATTCAAGGAGCTTATCATAAATCTTACGCTGAAACATGGCGATCACTCCCACATCTGCAAAATGTTTTTTATCACTTTACCGCAAAATTGCAGAATTTATAAACTGATTATACCGCGGATTTGCGGAATGTCAAGCTGAGCGCGCCGATGCGCCGGAACTTCAAAGACAATAAGATTGTCGCCCTTGCCCAATTGCGGCGGAGCGGGTATAATGGGAAAAAACGGCGCGGGAGGCGGATATATGAAAAACATCCTCATGATCGGCACGGGCGGGACCATCGCCTCGGAGATGACGCCGGACGGGCTCACGCCGGAGCTGACGCCCGCGCAGCTTCTGAAATACGTCCCCGCGATCCGGGATGTGTGCCGGGTGGACTGCGTGAATCTCTTCTCGCTCGACTCCACCAACATCACGCCGGCCCACTGGCTGCAGATCGCTTCCGCCATCCGGGACAGCTACGACGTGTACGACGGCTTTGTCATCAGCCACGGCACCGACACCATGGCCTACACCGCCGCGGCCCTGAGCTATCTTGTGCAGGGGGCGGACAAGGCCATCATACTCACCGGCGCGCAAAAGCCCATCAACTATGATTCCACAGATTCCAAATTGAATCTCATGGACGCCTTTGTCTGCGCCGCCTCCGGGGAGATCGCCGGGGTGAACATCGTTTTCAGCGGCAGGGTCATCCTCGGCACCCACGCGCGAAAGACCTGTTCAAAGAGCTTTGCCGCCTTTTCGAGCATCAATTACCCCAATGTCGGCATCCTGCTCGACCACAGGCTCGTGTGCTATATCCCGCCGGAGGCTTTTTACGCCCCGGGCTTTTACGACAGGCTCAACGAGAAGGTAGCGCTTGTGAAGATGGTGCCGGGCCTCGATCCGGACGTCCTGGACTATCTTCTCTCCCGCAGCGACGCGCTCATCATGGAGTGCTTCGGCGTCGGGGGCCTGCCCGCCTATGAGGATGAAAAGCTCCTGCGGCTCGTGAAAAAGCACACTGCGGCGGGCAAGTTCATCGTCGTGACCACCCAGGTGCAGAATGAGGGGTCCGACCTCTCGGTCTACTCGGTCGGCCACGGGCTCAAGGAAAACCCCCTCGTCCTCGAGGGCTATGACATGACGAGCGAGTCCCTCTACGCGAAGATGATGTGGATACTCGGCCGGACGAAGGACCCGCGGGAGGTCGCGCGCCTCTTCTATACCCCGGTCGCGCACGATATGCTGCGGAAAGAGTGACATCCCTTGCCTCCCTCAGCCGCTTGCGGCGATAAGAGGGAGGGGGACCGCTTCAGCGGTGGAAGGGGCACTCCCTCAGTCATCGCCGTGAACGGCGCTGACAGCTCCCTCACGGAGGGAGCCTATAAAGCCTCCCTCTTTGAGGGAGGTGGCTCGCCCCGATCTCCCGCGAGGGGCGAGACGAAAGGAGTACTCTCTCGTGGAGGGAGCCTATAAGGAAGGACTCCCTCAGTCACCAGTGTGCGCACTGGTGCCAGCTCCCTCAGGGAGGGAGCCTATAAGGAAGCACTCCCTCAGTCACCAGTGTGCGCACTGGTGCCAGCTCCCTCAGAGAGGGAGCCTATAAGGAAGGATATTATATGCAGACAGTAATCATCATCGGCGCGGGGGCGTCCGGCATGATGGCCGCGCTCACCGCAGGCGAAAATCCGAATAACCGCGTGATCCTCCTCGAGCGGCAGCAGCGTGCGGGGCGAAAGCTCCTCGCCACCGGAAACGGGCGCTGCAACCTCACCAATACCGGGGCGGCGCTCGGGCACTACCACGGGGAGGACCGGGACTTCGCCGCCCCCGCGCTGGAAGCCTTTCCGCCGCAGGCCGCGCTGGACTTTTTTCACGGTCTCGGTCTCGTGACGGTTACGGAGCCCGGCGGGCGGGTCTACCCCCTGTCGGATTCGGCCAACAGCGTGCTCGACGTGCTGCGCTTTCATCTGGAGGCCCGGGGCGTGGAGCTCAGGGCCGCCGAACCCGCGCGGGCGCTTCTGCGGGAAAAGCAGGGCTTCACGGTCGTGACGGACGCGGCGCGCCTGCACGCGGACAGGCTCATCATTGCCTGCGGGGGCGCGGCGGGCGAAAAGCTCGGCGGCGTACAGGACGGGTACGAGCTTCTCAAGTCCCTCGGCCATAAACGCACGGCGCTCTACCCCGCGCTCGTCCAGCTTGTCACCGCGCCGGAGTACCCCCGCTCCCTCAAGGGCGTGCGGGCGGACTGCGCCCTGCGCCTTCTCGCGGGGGAGAGTCTTCTCTGTGAGAGCGCCGGGGAGCTCCAGTTTACCGAGACGGGCGTCTCCGGCCCCGCGGTGTTCGACCTCTCCCGCGCCGCCGCGACGGGGGGCAGGGGTCTCGCCCTCGCGGCGGATTTCCTGCGGGACTATGACGAGGCCGCTGTCCTCGCCCTGCTCAGGCAGCGGCGGGAGAGCCTGCCGGAGCTCCCGGCGGGGGATGCGCTCACGGGCATCCTCCACAACCGCCTCGGCAAAATGCTGGTGAAATACGCGCAGCTCAACGCGAACACCCCCCTGCGGGAGCTGGGTGACGGGGCGCTTTCCCGGCTTGCAGACTGCTGCAAGGACTTCCGTCTCCCGGTACAGGGGACCGAGGGCTTTGACAAGGCCCAGGTCACGGCCGGCGGCGTGAAGACCTCCGGCTTCAATCCCGAGACGCTCGAGAGCTGGTTTGTCCCCGGCCTCTTCGCCTGCGGGGAGGTACTCGACATCGACGGCGACTGCGGCGGCTTCAATCTCCAGTGGGCCTGGGCCAGCGGCCGTCTCGCGGGGAGGCTCGGCACATGATCCTGGTACGGAACCTGCGGCTCGAGGTGGGGGAGGAGCTCTCCGCCCTCGGCCCAAAGTGCGCGAAAAAGCTCCGCGTGCCGGAGAGTGACATCCTGGACCTGCGCCCCGTGAAGCGCTCGCTCGACGCGCGGAAGAAAAACGATATCCACTATGTCTGCTCGGTTTCCCTGACGCTCCGGCGCGGGGAGGAGCGGGCGCTCAAAAACGGGGCGGAGCCCTATGCCCCGCCGGTCTATGAGATCCCCCGGGTGCAGTCGGAGGAGCGGCCAGTCGTCGTGGGCTTCGGCCCCGCGGGGATGTTCGCGGCGCTCCTGCTGGCCCGCGCCGGGGCAAGGCCCCTGGTCCTGGAGCGCGGGCAGGAGGTGTCCAAACGCCGGCAGGCCGTCGAGGCCTTCCGCGGCGGCGGCGCCCTGGACCCGGAGTCCAACGTCCAGTTCGGCGAGGGCGGGGCCGGCACCTTCTCGGACGGAAAGCTCAACACCGGCACCCACGACCGGCGCATGTTCTGGGTCTTGCAGGAGTTTGCCGCCCACGGCGCGCCGGAGAGCGTCACCTTTGACGCAAAGCCCCACATCGGCACGGACATCCTGGTCGATGTGGTGCAGAGCATCCGGCGGGAGATCATCGCCCTCGGGGGCGAAGTGTGCTTTGAGACAAAGCTCTCCGGACTTGAAATCGAAAACGGCGCGCTCCGGGCTGTCACGGTCACCCGACGCGGCGGGACGGAGACGATCCTCTGCCGCCGTCTGATCCTCGCCATCGGCCACTCCGCCCGGGACAGCTTTGAAATGCTGCACGCGCTCAAAATCCCGATGGAGCGCAAGCCCTTCTCCATGGGCGTGCGCATCGAGCATCGGCAGACTATGATCGACGAGGCCCAGTACGGCCGCGCGCGAGGGGCGCTGCCCCCGGCGGACTACAGCCTCAATGTCCATCTCCCGGACGGGACGAGCGCCTACACCTTCTGCATGTGCCCCGGCGGGCAGGTCTTCGCCGCGGCCTCGGAGACGGGCGGCGTCGTCACAAACGGCATGAGCTACTCGGGGCGCGACGGGGAGAACGCGAACGCCGCCCTCCTCGTCACGCTGCACACGGAGGACTTCCCCGGCGAGGGGGTCCTTGCGGGCATGGCCTGGCAGCGGGACATTGAGCGCGCGGCCTTCCGCTATACCGGCTCCTATCGGGCCCCCGCCCAGCTTGTGGGGGATTTTCTGGAACTGAGACCCAGCACGGGCCCGCGCTCCGTCACGCCGAGCTATGCCCCCGGCGTCGTGTGGGGCGATCTGAGACAGGTGCTCCCGGCGCGCATCACGGACGTGCTGCAAAACGCGATCCCGGCCCTCGGGCAGAAGCTCCGGGGCTTTGACGCGCCCGACGCGGTCCTCACCGGGCCGGAGACCCGCTCTTCCTCCCCCGTGCGCATCCTGCGGGACGAGACGCTGCAGAGCGCCGTGCGCGGCATCTACCCCTGCGGCGAGGGGGCGGGCTACGCGGGCGGCATTACCTCCGCCGCCGTGGACGGCTTACGCTGCGCGGAGGCGGTTCTGCGGGCGCTTATAGAGAAGGAGACCTGAACGTGAACAGAGAAATTCCGTATCGCCTTGAGCGGGACTCCATGGGGGAGATCCCGGTGCCCGCCGACCGCTACTGGGGCGCGCAGACCCAGCGGAGCGCGGAAAACTTCCCCATCGGCGTGGGGCTTGAGACCATGCCGCGCGAGATCACCCACGCCTTCGGCGTCTTGAAGCGGGCGGCGGCCCGGGCAAACCGCGCCCTCCTGCCCGAGCGGATGAGCGCGGAGAAGTGCGCCCTCATCGAGCAAGCCGCCGCGGAGGTCGCGGACGGCACGCTCGACAGCCACTTCCCCCTGGTGGTGTGGCAGACAGGCTCCGGCACGCAGTCCAACATGAACGCGAACGAGGTCATCGCAAACCGGGCAAACGAGCTTGCGGGCAGAAGCCTCTGCCACCCGAACGACGATGTGAACATGTCCCAGTCCTCCAACGACACCTTCCCCAGCGCCCTGCACATCGCGGCGGCCCTGAGTCTGGAGGAGCGGGTCCTGCCCGCGGCGGAGGAGCTCATCGCGGTGCTGCGGCGGCTCGAGAAAGAGAACGCCGGCGTCGTCAAGAGCGGGCGCACCCACCTCCAGGACGCGGTGCCCATCGCCTTCTCCCAGGAGATCAGCGGCTGGCGCAGCTCTCTCGAGCGGGACTGCAAGCTGCTGCGCCTCGCCCTCGGGCCGCTGTACGAGCTCGCCCTCGGCGGCACGGCCGTGGGCACCGGACTCAACGCCCCGGCGGGCTTTGCCGAGCGCGCCGCCGCGGAGGTCGCGGCCCTCACGGGGCGGCCCTTCGTCACGGCGGAGAATAAGTTCCACGCCCTCACCTCCCTCGACGAGCTGGTGTTTGCCCACGGGGCGCTCAAGGCGCTGGCCGCCGACCTGATGAAGCTCGCAAACGATGTGCGCTGGCTCGCCTCCGGGCCGCGCTGCGGTCTCGGGGAGATCACCATCCCCGAAAACGAGCCCGGCAGCTCCATCATGCCCGGCAAGGTAAACCCCACCCAGTGCGAGCAGGTCACCATGGTGGCGGTGCAGGTCTTCGGCAACGACGCCGCCATCGGCTTTGCGGCCTCCCAGGGGAATTTTGAGCTGAACGTCTTCCTGCCCGTCACGGCCTATAACTTTCTCCAGTCGGCGCGGCTCCTGTCCGATTCCGTCCACGCCTTCACAAAAAACTGCGCCGCCGGCATCCGGGCGGATAGGGCGCGGATGCGGGATAATCTCCAGCGCTCGCTCATGCTGGTCACGGCGCTGAGCCCGCACATCGGCTATGACCGCGCTGCCGAGACGGCAAAGCTCGCCCTCCGGGAGGATATCACCCTCCGGGAAGCCTGCGTACAGCTCGGCTTTCTGACGGCGGAGCAGTTTGACGGGGTCTTTCACCCCGAAGAGATGATATAGGAGGCACAGCATGGATTACGCGAAAGCATCCCTCGAAAAGCACTACGCATGGCGCGGAAAGCTCGAGATGGTCTCCCGCGTGCCGGTGGACTCCGCCGAGGCGCTGAGCCTTGCCTACACCCCCGGCGTCGCGGCGCCCTGTCTGGAGATCCAGCGCGACCCGGACAAGAGCTATGAGCTTACGCGGCGCTGGAACACCGTCGCCGTAGTCACGGACGGGAGCGCCGTTCTCGGTCTCGGCGACATCGGGCCGGAGGCGGGTATGCCCGTGATGGAGGGCAAGTGCGTCCTCTTCAAAGCCTTCGGCGGCGTGGACGCGATCCCCCTCTGCATCCGGAGCCACGATGTGGACGAGATCGTGAACACCGTGCGCCTGCTTGCCGGCAGCTTCGGCGGCGTGAATCTGGAGGACATCGCAGCGCCCCGCTGCTTTGAAATCGAGCGCAGGCTCAAGGCGTGCTGCGACATTCCGATCTTCCATGACGACCAGCACGGCACCGCCGTCATCACCCTCGCGGGCCTCACGAACGCCCTCCGGCTCGTGGGCAAGAGGCTTTCGGAAGTGCGCATCGTGTTAAACGGCGCGGGCGCCGCGGCAACGGCGGTCACGAAGCTCCTCATCACGGCGGGCGCGGTCGACGTCACCCTCTGCGACCGCGTCGGCGCCATCTGGGACGGGCGCGCCGAGCACATGAACCCCGCAAAGCGGGAGATCGCCGCGCTTACAAATCCGCACAGGCGGCAGGGGAGCCTTGAGGAGCTCATCCGGGGCGCGGATGTGTTCATCGGCGTGTCGGCCCCCGGCGTCCTCACGACCGGGATGGTGAGGACCATGAACCGGGACGCCGTCATCTTCGCCTGCGCCAATCCCACGCCCGAAATTTTTCCCGAGGACGCGAAGGCCGGCGGCGCGGCGGTGGTGTGCACCGGGCGCTCGGACTATCCCAACCAGGTCAACAACGTCCTCTGCTTCCCCGGCATCTTCCGCGGGGCGCTGGATGTGCGCGCAAGCGACATCAACGATGAAATGAAGCTCGCCGCGGCCGCCGCCATCGCGGGCCTTGTGTCGGATAAGGAGCTCGGCAGCGAATACATCCTGCCCAAAGCCTTCGATCCCCGCGTGAAGGACGCGGTGGCCAAGGCCGTCGCCGACGCCGCGAGACGAAGCGGCGTTGCAAGGGTATGAGGGTGTCCCCGCCTGCCGCAGGGGACGGGGATTGCCGCGATTTGTGTCATTCTGAGGAGCTTGCGACGAAGAATCCCGTGCCTTTTGCAACCAACCGGGGGAGATCCTTCGCTCCGCG
>CADBCV010000027.1 GCA_902793285.1 Oscillospiraceae bacterium | reverse complement strand
GAAGCTTTATTGGATTCCCGAGGAAAATTTGTGCCAGACAAGGCGAAGCCCGCAGAGCATAATGGAGATATATGGTCAAGGGCTTCAACGCAGTATGGCACAAATTTTGCCGGGAAGACTTAAAGATTTCTATCAAGGGATAGTATTAAGTGCGCGTCCAAATCTTTGATTTGGAAAATATCACATCCCGGGCATTACGATGAAAAAACGCAGGGCGGCAAATTGCTTGCGGGCGGGAATATACTGTGGTATAATATTTTGTCTGTTTTGAAATCACCATCACACAAGGAGCATGTGCATATGTCTTTTCGTGCGTTTCTCGCCATCTGTCTGTGCAGGCTGCTGCGCGGCTTCTCGCGCCTCGTGCACCGCGGCGGCACCGCCATGCCCGGGCGCTGGGCGTTAAAACTGTGCCCGAACCTGCTTTCGATCCTCGCCCGGGGGGTGAAAACCGTCGCCATCACAGGCACCAACGGCAAGACCACCACCGCCCGCATGATCGACCAGGGCTTTGACGACGCCCATCTCAGCTACTTTGCCAACCGCTCCGGCGCAAACCTCATCTCCGGCATCACAACGGAGTTCGTGATGAACGCTACGCTCTTCGGAAAATGCAGGAAGGAGTACGCCGTCATCGAGTGCGACGAGGCCGCGGCAGTCAAGGTTTTTCCGCAATTGCGGCCCGGCGTTGTGCTGGTGACGAACCTCTTCCGCGATCAGCTCGACCGCTACGGCGAGGTGACCCACACCCTGGAGAACATCCGCAAGGCCCTGGATTCGATCCCGGAGCCCGTCACGGTCCTTCTGAACGCGGACTGCTCGCTGACATCCTCCCTGCGGGACGGGAAGCATACCTACCGCTTCTTCGGCATCGACAAGGGGGCCGTCCCCTCGGCGGAGAAGAGCGAGCTATCGGACGCGAGCCACTGTATCCGCTGCAAGACAGAGTATGAATATGACTACATCACCTACGGCCACCTGGGGGGCTACCGCTGCCCCAAGTGCGGCTATCGCCGGGCGCAGACCGACTTTGCCGTGACGGATGTGGCGGCCCAGCGCGCCGACGGCAGCAGCGTCGTCATCCGCGCCGGAGGCGAGCGGCGGCTCGCGGAGGTGAACCTCCCCGCCCTCTATAACGTCTACAACGCCATCGGGGCCGTCGCCGCCATGTCGGAAATGGGCCTTTCGCTGGAGCAGGCCGTCGCGGCGGTGGCGCGCTTCAAGTGCGGCTTCGGGCGCATGGAAAACTTCGCCCTCGGGAAAGCCGGGGCCAAGGTCATGCTGGTGAAAAACCCGGCAGGCTGCAACCAGGTGCTGGACTTTCTGCAGAACATCGGGGAGAAGTTCGTCCTCGTCATTTGTCTGAACGACCGGGGGGCCGACGGCACGGACATCTCCTGGATCTGGGACGCGGGCTTTGAAAAGCTCGGCAATCTCGCAGGGCGGCTTGAGCGGGTGATCGTCTCCGGCGACCGCGCGCCGGATATGGCGGTGCGGGTCAAATACGCCGGCATCGACCCGCGCTTTGTGTCCCTCGAGCGGGACTATGAAAAGCTCGTCACGGCGCTTGAGGCGGAGGAGCGGCCCATCTATATGATCCCGACCTACACCGCCATGCTGGAGCTGCGCGAGGTCCTGATCCGTCACTGCGGCGGCGATGAATTCTGGGTTTAATCCCTTCCCTTGCGAGCAAGACTCGCAAGGGAGGACTCGCGCTTATCGCACGCGGCGGCGCGTGACGCGCCGCGCCTGGCTATGGAGTTTTTAAGGCAGCAAAGCCGTCTTAAAAACGACTTGAATCTCCTTCGGGAAAAAGGAAATAGTATTATGGACTTGAAAATCTGTCATCTTTATCCGGATGTACTGAATCTCTACGGCGACGGGGGCAACATCCGCTGCCTGACGCAGAGACTCCGCTGGCGCGGCATCGGGGCGGAGGTCACGAAAATGCCCATCGGCTCGACGGGGAGTCTCGCGGGCTATGATCTCATCTTCATCGGCGGCGGGCAGGACTTTGAACAGCAGGTGCTGCTGGACGATCTGCACCGCGGCCGCGACCGGGAACTTGTGGCGGCGATCGAGGACGGGGTGTGCGTGCTCGCCATCTGCGGCGGCTACCAGATGCTCGGCAGCTACTACGAGACGCACGACGGGCAGCGCTGCGACTTCATCGGGGCGCTGGATCTGTACACCGTGGGCGCGCGGGAGCGCATGATCGGAAACTACATGTACAAGGTTTCCGACACGCTCGGCGGCTTTACGGTGGTGGGCTTTGAAAACCACAGCGGGAAAACCCGCCTCGGCCCGAAGGTCGAGCCGCTTGGCAGGGTCCTCGCGGGCTTCGGCAACAACGGCGAGGACGGCGCCGAGGGCGCGCACTACAAAAACGTCTTCGGCACCTACAGCCACGGGCCGCTCCTGCCGAAAAACCCGGCCTTTGCCGATCTGCTTTTGAGCTCCGCGCTCGAGCGGAAGACCGGCAGGGGAGAGCTTCAGCCCCTGGACGATACGCTCGAGAACCTGGCGCACGACGAGATGTGCGCCCGCCTGGAAAGGAGCGGCAAATGATCCGCTTTTATAACGGGCGCGTGCTGCGCTTTGGGGGCGGGATGCGCATGACGGAGGACGAGGTCTGGACAGACGGCGGGCGCATCGCCCATGTGGGGCCAAAGCCCGAGACCCTGCCGGTATTTGAGCGGGAAATCGACCTCAAGGGGGATCTTCTCCTGCCCGGCTTCAAGGACGCGCACACCCACACCGCCATGACCTTCCTGCGCTCCTTCGCGGATGACATGCCGCTGCAGGACTGGCTCTATCAGCAGGTCTTTCCCCATGAGGCAAAGCTCACGCCCGACATGGTCTATACCTTCGCGCGCCTTGGGATTATGGAATACCTCTCCTCCGGCATCACGGCGAGCTTTGACATGTACGTGAAAAACGACGCCTACGCCGCCGCGAATATCGACAGCGGCTTTCGCACGGTGATCTGCTCGGGCCTCAATAACTTCGACAAGGACCCGGGAGACATCGAGCGGGAATATCTCAAATTCGACGCCCTGCATGAGCTCGTGTCCTACCGTCTCGGCATCCACGCGGAGTATACGACCTCCCCGGAGCGGATGCGCTACATGGCGGAGCTTGCGCACCAGTATCACGAGCCCTGCTTTACCCACCTCTGTGAGACAAAGGCGGAGGTGGAGGGCTGCGTTGAGCGCTACGGCATGACCCCGCCGCAGCTTCTCGACAGCATCGGCTTTTTCGATTACGGCGGGGGCGGCTTCCACTGCGTCTGGATGAGCGAGGAGGATATCAGGCTCTTCGCGGAGAAGAAGCTCTGGGCCGTGACGAACCCCTGCTCAAACCTCAAGCTCGCAAGCGGGGTCGCGCCGCTGGACAGGCTCGCCGCGGCGGGGGTCCCCCTCGCCATCGGCACGGACGGCGCGGCGAGCAACAACGCCCTCGACTTCTTCCGGGAGATGTACCTTGCAAGCGTCCTGCAGAAGGTCAAATACGAAGACGCCGCGGCGGGCGGCGCGGACCGGGTTCTGGAGATGGCCTGCGTCGGCGGGGCGCGCGCCATGGGACTCTCGGACTGCGACGACATCGCCCCCGGCAAGTGCGCGGACCTGGTCGTTTTGAACCTGCGGCGGCCCAATATGCAGCCGCTGCACAACATCCCGCGCAATGTGGTGTACGCGGGCTCCAAGGAAAACGTGCGCCTGACCATGGTGGCGGGCCGCGTGCTCTATGAAAACGGCGAATTTTTCATCGGAGAGGAGCCGGAGAAAATTTACGAGCGGGCAAACCAGGAGAGAAAGCGGTGCTTCCGGTGAAAAAAATCGACCTGCATGTGCATACCACCGCCTCCGACGGGACCTTCACGCCCCGGGAGGCGGTTCAGAAGGCGGCGGAGCTTGGGCTCAAAGCCATCGCCGTCACGGACCACGACACCGTGGAAGGCCACGCCGAGGCAGGAAAAGCCGCGGCGGCGCTCGGCATTGAGCTCGTCCCCGGCATCGAGATCAGCACCAAGTACGGCGTCGCGGTCCACATCCTGGGCTATTACGTCCACGGTGACGCCCCCGGGATGCGCGCGCTTTTGGACTGGATCGTCGCGGACCGGGACAGCCGCAACGAGAAGATGTGCGCCCTCATGGAGGCGGACGGGCTCCCCGTGCACTATGCCGAGATGAAGGAGCGCTTCGGCGAGGTGATCGGCAGGCCGAACTTCGGCCAGGTCCTCGTGGAGCTCGGTCTTGCCGAGAGCGTGAACGACGCCTTCGCCCGCTATGTCGACCGGGGGCAGCGCTACTATGTCCCCCGCACTATCCTGCCCATCGAGCAGGCGGTGGACGCCATCGTCCTCTCCGGCGGTGTGCCGGTGCTGGCCCATCCCTTCCAGTACCGAAAGACGGACAGTGAACTCCGGGAGCTTCTCACGCTCTGCATGGACCACGGCCTTCGCGGGATCGAGTGCCGCTACAGCGGGTACGACGCGGAGAAGGTCTCCTATCTCGAGCGCCTTGCGGAGGAGTACGGCCTTCTCAAGACCGGCGGCAGCGACTTCCACGGCGGCAACAAGCCCCACATCCAGCTCGGCACCGGTATCAATGGGGAGCTGGACGTGCCCTGTGCCTGGCTCACGGTATTAAAAAAGGCCGCCGGCATCAGCCCGGCAGCCAAAGAAAAGCTGTGATAAAAGATCATTCCAGCAGCCAATGGAGCAGCTCCTCCGCGCTCTGGAAGATATGCCCCGCGCCGGCCGCGCGGAGCTGCGCTTCGGTGCGAAAGCCCCAGCCGACCACGGCGCAGTCGAGATGCGCGTTTTGGGCGGTGAGTAGGTCCACCTCCGTATCGCCGACGTAGACCGCGTCCTCGGGCGCGACGTCCATCTCCCGCAGCGCCGCGAGCACGGCGTCCGGGTTCGGCTTGCGGCGCACGCTCTCGCTCTCGCCCACGGCGGTCTCAAGAAGGCCGGGGAAGTGCTCGTCGGCCAGCCGGCGGACGGCCCTGTCCTGCTTGTTGGAGATCACGGCTTGCTTGACGCCTGCTTTCTTGAGCGCCTCCATCAGCTCCACGATCCCGGGGTAGGGGGCGGTGAGGATGGCGCAGTGGGCGTCGTACCAGGGCTGGTAGACCGCGAGCATCTCCCGCACTGTCTCCTCGCCTGTCCCTGCGGGGACGGAGAGGGTAAGGAGCCTTGCGGCCCCGTTTCCGAGAAAGCCCGCCACCTCCCGGGATGTGCGCTGCGGCATACCGTACTGCGCGAGAATGTGGTTCACCGCGTTCGTGAGATCGGCCAGGGTGTCGAGCACTGTGCCGTCCATGTCAAATAATACTGCCTTGTAGCGCATATCGCCGCCTCCTCATGGTGCTGCGGCGATCTTATCATATTCGGGCACAAAATGCAAACCGCTTGTACAAAGCCTGCGGCACGTGGTATAATAAACAAAAGAACAAAGGGGGCGGGGCGCATCAACAGAAATACGCTGAGACGGATCCTCATTCTCGCGGCGGCGGTCATGCTCTGCCTTGTGATGACCCGCGTCTCGTACGGGGGACGGCGGCAGGGGACCGGCAGCCTTACCCTCTGGTTCAGTCTCACGGACTGCCCGCAGGACGCGATGGAAACGCTTCTCGCCCGCTGCTTTGAGGAGACCGGCATCCGCGTCGCAGCCACCGCCTTTGAAAACGAGCAGGCCCTGGGCGCGGCCTTTGAGGAGGGACGGCCGGACCTCCTCTTCTGCGGCCATGTCCGCGCGGCAAATCTCGGCGGGGAATTGGCAAAGCTCAAGTCGCCGCTCCCCGTCCCGAAAGAGCTCCGGGATGTGGGGCCCGCGCCGGGGGCGTCGTTCATCCCCGCCGGCTCGCGTCTTCCGCTGCTCCTCGTAAACACAGCCGAAGCGGATGCGGCGTTTGAGGATCTGGAGGCGCTTTTGGACGCCGCCGATACGGACACGCCGTACCTCGCCGGGGACTGCTGGGCAGAGCTTTTGTATACCGCCTGCGCCTCCCTCGGGGAGACGGTGCGGGGCGATATGGCGCAGGATGCCAAAAACGAGACCTGGGCCGCCCTCTATAACCGCCTGGCCCTGGCCGCCTTCAGAGGGGGGCTTGTCTCGCGGGAGAGCGCCGCGCAGTATGTGCTCCAGGGCGTCGTCCCCTGCGCGGCGGCCCGCTCCACGGAGCTTGCGGCCCTTCCGAAGAACGACCGGAGCTTCCGTGCGCTGCCCCTGCCGATGCCCGCGGGGGGAGAGACTGTCTATCCCGCGGAGCTCATGGGCTTTGTCCTTTTGGAGGGGGCGGACACGGAGACGGCGGAGCGCTTTGCCGCCTGGCTCTGGCAGGGGCCGCGCGTCGACTTTGCCGCAAGCGCCGGCCTTGTTCAGATCTCGAGCGTCGACAGCGCGGAGGGGAAAAGTACCCCTCTCGCAAAACTGCTGGAGGAGCTTCAAAAGGCCGGGGCGCTTGTCTGGCCCGGGGCGGAGGACCCCTTCTTTCAAAGCCGGGAGGCCGCCGAACGGGAAATGCGCGCGGCCCTTGATTTGCTGAACTGAGAATGCTATACTGAACAAAATCAACAACAGAACTTGAGGTGCAATATGGAAGCTTACAGAGTGCTTGAAATCAAGCAGAGCGTTTTTGAAAACAATGACCGTGAGGCTGACAAGCTGCGCGAGGAGCTCAAGAAGGACAGGGTCTTCCTGCTGAACCTGATGTCCTCCCCCGGCTCGGGCAAGACCACGACGCTCGGCAAGACCATCGCCGCCTTGAAGGACGAGTTTCGCATCGGCGTCATGGAGGCCGACATCGACTCCGACGTGGACGCCGCCGCGATCGAAAAGACCGGCGTCAAGGTCATCCAGCTCCACACCGGCGGCATGTGCCATCTGGACGCCGGCATGACCCGGCAGGGGCTTGAGGGCCTGGGTGTTCAAGATGTGGACTTCGCCATTCTGGAAAACATCGGAAATCTCGTGTGTCCTGCTGAGTTTGACACCGGCGCCGTAAAAAACGCCATGATCCTCTCCGTCCCGGAAGGGCACGACAAGCCCCTCAAGTACCCCCTCATGTTCTCCATCTGCGACGTGCTTCTCATCAACAAGATCGACGTGCTGCCCTACTTCGACTTCGACATCGAAAAGTGCAAAGAGTACGTCTGGCGTCTCAACCCCAGGATGAAGATCATCCCCATCTGCGCCCGCACCGGCGAGGGCATCGGCGAGTTTGCCGATTGGCTCCGCAGCGAGATCAAAGCCTGGAACGGCGAGGCGTAAAGGTTTATTCCATAGGGGCCGATGCCCTCATCGGCCCGCTGTTTTTGCCGCTTTGCGCGTGATCCGGCGGGCCGATCCGGGCATCGACCCCTGCGGTTTCGCATCCGACTGTTTACCGGAATGCTTCCTCCCGGACGGCGCATCCTCTGCTGCGGGGGCACGCCGGCGGAAAATCTCGCGCTGGACATATCCAGACCTCTGTGGTATGCTGAGAACAAGAAAGCTACGGATTTTATTACGGATAAAAAATAAGGAGTCAGAATCATGCCTGAGAAGAAGAAAGCCACCGCAAAGAAAACCGCCCCTGAAAAACCCGCTGATCCGGCGCCGGAAGTCAAGGCAGCCGTGAGCGAGGAGAAGCCCGCCGCCCCCGCAAAGAAGAAGGCCCCCGCGCGCAGGAAGCCCGCAAAGAAGGCCGAGCCCGCTGCGGAGGTGCCCGCGGCTGTGGAAGCGCCTGTCGTCGCGGAACCCGTTGTGGAGGCACCCGTGGTCGAGGAGCCTGTCGTGGAAGCACCCGTTGTCGAGGAGCCCGCCGTCGAAAAGCCTGCTGTCGAGGCGCCCAATGTCGAGGAGCCCGCCGCCGAGGAGCCTGTTGTCGAGGCACCCGTTGTGGAGGCACCCGCCGCCGAGGAGCCTGTTGTCGAGGCACCTGTTGCTGAGGAGCCTGTCGTCGAGGCACCCGTCGCCGAGGAGCCCGTCGTTGAGGAGCCCGTCGTTGAGGAGCCCGCGGCCGAGGAGGAGCAGCTTCCGCAGCCGCGCCGCAGCGTCGCCTTCATCGGGTCCGAGTGCTATCCCTTCATCAAGACCGGCGGTCTGGGCGATGTAATGTACGCCCTGCCCCGCGCCCTCACCAAGCAGAACTGCGATGTGAAGGTCATCCTGCCCCGCTATGCCTGCATCCCCCAGCAGTACCAGGAGAAGATGGTCTACCGCGGCGCGTTCATGATGGATCTCTGCTCCGATGGGCGCAGCTTCTATGTCGGCATCATGGAATACGTGTGCGACGGCGTCGTGTACGATTTCATTGACAACAACGATTTCTTCAGCTGGGGCAACCCCTATACTGACCTTGTGCGCGACATTCCCAAGTACTGCTACTTTGCCAAGGCGGCGCTCGCGGCCCTCAACTATATGGACTGGATCCCCGATGTGATCCACTGCCACGACTGGCAGGCGGCGCTCGCGCCCGTGTATCTGCGCACGCTCTTCGCGAACACCCCCGTCGGCCGGGCCAAGAGCATGATCACCATTCACAACCTCCGCTTCCAGGGCATCTACAACATCCCCACCCTCCAGTACTGGACGGGTCTTCCCGGCTACGTCTTCGGCTACGGCTTCATGAAGCAGGGCTATGAGGATGCCAACATGCTCAAGGGCGGCCTTGCCTACGCGGACATGATCACCACTGTCTCGAACACCTACGCCTGGGAGATCCAGACCGGCTTCTACGGTGAGAATCTGGACGCCCACCTGCGCCATCACGCGGGCAAGCTCCGCGGCATCGTCAACGGCATCGACGTGGAGCTCTGGAACAGCGCCACCGACAAGCTCCTGGCCGAGCGCTATGATGTCACGGACGCCATCGAAAAGAAGAAGGCCAACAAGCGGGCCCTCCAGGAAATGCTGGGCCTTGAGCAGGATGAGCACAAGATGGTCATCGGCCTCATCTCCCGTCTCACCGACCAGAAGGGGCTCGACCTTGTGAACGCCGTCTTCCAGCAGTTTATCGACGGCAACACCCAGGTGGTGGTCCTCGGCACGGGTGAAAAGCGCTATGAGGATGCCTTCCGCTACTATGAAAACAGCCACAAGGGCACCGTCTGCGCCTATATCTCCTATAACGAGAGCCTTGCCCACCTCATCTACGCGGGCGCCGACGCCCTCCTGGTGCCGAGCCTGTTTGAGCCCTGCGGCCTCACCCAGCTCATCGCCATGCGCTACGGCACGATCCCCATCGTGCGCGAGACCGGCGGCCTCAAGGACACCGTCCAGCCCTTCAACGAATACAGCGGCGAGGGCAACGGCTTCACCTTTGACCGCTATGAGGCGGGCCTCCTGCTCGACGCGGTGAACCGCGCCAAGACCCTCTACTTCACCGACCGCGCACGCTGGGACGATATGGTCCGCCGCGATCTGAAGAAGGACGTCTCCTGGGAGAATTCCGCGAAGCAGTACCGCGACCTCTACCTCCAGCTCAGACCGTAAGACGATTCGGGGCCGCGGCTCTCATAAAATATCCGTTCCCGCCGCGCGGGAGGGGCTTTCCCCTCCCGCGCGGCGCCGCCTTCCTATGAAATAATTGTACGGCGAATTCGCAATATGCTGCGAATTTCGCCGTACAGCGCTTTATCCTTGCAATCTCTTGAGGTCACCTCTCCCCGGTGCTCCCGAATTTCCCCCTGCGCAAGCGCGGTTTGGCCTTGAATAAGTCGCGCCGTTGGTGTATGATAGCGCAAGCTGTTTCCTGTCGAACGGAGAGATATGTATGAAGGAATTACGCTTTGCGATCAAAAATACCGTCCCCATTTTTATCACCTATCTGTTTCTCGGCATCGGCTTCGGCGTTTTGATGAGCGAGGGGGGATACGGCATTGCGCTCACGGTGGCCTCGGCGGTGTTCATCTACGCGGGCTCCGCGCAGTATATCATGGTACCGATGCTGGTGTCGCACGCGCCGCTTCTGTCCGTTGCCGTGATGACCTTTTTCATCAACGCCCGCCATATCTTCTACGGCATCGGCTTTGTGGAAAAGTACCGCCGCATGGGCTGGCGCTGCCCCTATATGATCCACAGTCTCACGGATGAGACCTTTTCCCTGCTCGGCTCGATCCGCTACGACCCGGACCTCGATGAGGACAGGGCCGCGTTTTTCATCTCCCTGCTCGATCAGTCCTACTGGATCTTCGGCTGCTTCGTGGGCGTGTGCGCGGGGGAGTTTCTGAGCTTTGATCTCAGCGGGGCCGAGTTCTCCGCGACGGCCTTTTTCCTCGTCGTGGTGGTCAACCAGTGGCGGCAGCAGCGCTCCAAGCTGCCGTTCGTGATCGCGGCGGGCTCCGCGCTGGTGTTCTTCCTGCTGCTCGGCAAGGAGTATTTTATCATCCCCACGCTCACGGGCTGCCTCGCGCTTCTGCTGCTCCTGCGCCGCCCGATCGAGGGAAAGGAGGCCGCCGATGCCTGAATCGCTCTACCCCGTGGCCGTCATCGCCGTCATCGCGGCCGTCACCTATTTTCTGCGCGCGCTGCCCTTTCTCCTCTTCGGGGGCCGTCCGCTGCCGAAGATCATGCAGTACCTCGGCAGGACCCTGCCGCCCGCCATTATGACGGTGCTCGTCATCTACTGCCTGCGGGATATCGACTTCACCCGCGCCCCCTTCGGCCTTGCGGAGCTCGCGGCGAGCGCGCTCGTAGTGCTTTTGCAGGTCTACCGCAGCAACATGTACCTCTCCATCGTGGCGGGCACGGTCTGCTACATGGTCCTCCTGCGCGTGCTGTGAACAGGGACGCAGCAAGAAAATCTTTTCTGTCATTCTGAGGAGCATAGCGACGAAGAATCCCGTATCTCTTGCAGGAGACGACGGGATTCTTCACTTCGTTCAGAATGACGTTTTTTACCCCTCGGGGTTCAGGATCATCTCGCGGTGCAAAAGGCGCATGGCGGGAAGCAGGGCGTCAGGCTCCACCGCGAGGGTGAGACTGTTGTCCCCGAGGCCCCCGTCCAGAACCGCGATGCCGGCGCGCGAGAGCTTCAGCGCCGCCTCCGAGAGGGCGTGGGCGTCCGCCCCGCGCCCGGCGAGGGTGATGCGCCCGCCCCGGCCCGTGATGCCCGCGAGACGGGCTCTCGCGCTCTCCGGCAGGAGCATGATCTCCGTTCCCTCGCTCAGCTCAAAGGACGACAGCAGCCGCAGCGGGACGTTCCCCGCGAGGGCGAGCTCCACCGACTTCGGGTGCAGCACCTTCGAGCCCGCCCGCGAGAGGGCCAGCATATCCCGCGTATCGATGGCTGCGAGCCGCCGCGCCTCCGGCAGCAGGCGGGGGTCCGCGGTGTAAATGCCGTCCACATCCGTATAGATATCGCAGGCGTCCGCCTCCAGCGCCGCGGCCAGCGCCACCGCCGTGGTGTCCGAACCGCCGCGGCCGAGACTTGTGATGTCGCCCGCCGTGCAAACACCCTGAAACCCAGTCACCACCGGGACGCGCCCGCGGCTGAGCTCCAGACGGATGCGGCGCGGGTCGATGACCAGGATCTCCCCGTCGGAATGCCGCGCGTCCGTGAGGATGCCCGCCTGCCATCCTGTGAGGGACACGGCAGGAAGGCCCATCGCCTCCATCGTCATCACGAGCAGGGCGGCGGACTGCTGCTCCCCGGTGGTCACAAGGGCGTCGAGCTCCCGGGCGGAGGGCTCGCGGCTGAGCTCCCGGGCCCGCCCGGTGAGTGCGTCTGTGGTCCCGCCCATGGCCGAGACCACCACCACAAGCTCACTCCCTTCGCGGCTCTTGCGGCAGAGCTCCGCCACATGGCGCAGGCGCTCCGCGTCCGCGAGCGAGCTGCCGCCGAATTTCTGCACAAGCAACATGTGCACTCCTCCAAACAAAAATCAAAGCGGCGACGGTGAGAACCGCCGCCGCTCTATTCTATTCGGAGGGGAAAACCGGGGTTACTGGAGATCGAGCACCCGCTCCAGATCCTCAAAGGCGAAGAACTGTCCCGCCTTGTTCAGCGCCCGGATGCGCGAAGGCGCGGCGAGCATTTTGCCGCAGGTCTCGCCGGGCTGGAGCACCACGTCCGCAAGCGTGAAATCGTGCCGGAAGCGCCACACGTCGCAGTGGTAGTGCGCCCCGGAAAAGCGAAACAGCAGCTCCCCACGCTCGGGATCGAGCGTGAGCCCCGTCTCCTCCCGCACCTCGCGGAGGGCGGCGGCGAGACTGTCTTCCCCCAGAAGGGCGCTGCCGCCGGTACACTCCCAGAGGCCCGCCATGCTCTTGCCCGGGGCGCGCTGCGTCAGCAGATACTCGCCGCGCGCGTTCATGATCCAGACGTGTATGCAGAGATGAAAATCCCCGGGCCCCAGCGGATCGCCGCGCCGCTGGACGCGGCCGGTCTTCCTGCCGGCAGCGTCGTATACATCCCACAGCTCCCCCGGCGTGTCCAGGCGGATGAGCTCCGCGAGGCGGTCGGGATCGGGCGCGAGCCGCCGCACAGACGAACCGCCGGAGCTTTCTGCATGATCCATGGCCAACACCCCCGTAAAAATACAAAAAACAAGCCGGAAGAAAGCTCTTCCAGCTTGTTTCGCTTGGTCCGAGTGAGAAGATTCGAACTTCCGGCCTCTTGAACCCCATGGTTCCAGTCAAAAGCGAAACTAGAAAATTAGTTCACGAAAACGCGAAAACGCTTCGTAATTCGATCACTTTTAGCGCATTATTTTACGTTCAGTACATTGTGTTTTTTCTACATTCCAGTCAAAATTCCAGTCAGGAAAACTGCTCTGAAAACTGCCTTTGGCAACGTTCAAAATCTGACTGGAACAACATTCAAGAGGCCGTTCCAGAGAGTGCCAAATTTTGGCCTTATAGACAGATTCAAGAGGCGGCTGGAACGTCCCGAACGATCTGAAAAGGAGAAAAAACAATGACGATCCAATACTACAAATCAGGTGATTACTATCTCCCCGATCTGAAGCTTCAGGCACCTGAGCTCTCCTCAATTGGTAAATATGGTCGCATGAGAAAACAGTACCTCAAAGAACATCGCCCGATCCTGTTTTCCAATCTGCTTCTCTCCGAAGAGTTATATCCGCACCTGGCGGAGATCAACCAGTCCTGCGTTGAACGGATGGAACTGCTCATCCGGCAGATGGCTGACTGGGAGGGTGTGACCGAAGCTCTCAAGGTTGCCGATCAAATGGAGTGGGTCAGACGGATGAACAACATCCGGAGCCGCGCCGAAGAGATCGTACTCAACGATCTTGTTTACTGCTGAGGGGGTGCTGAAATGCAAGTTTTGGAAGAGCTTTACATGGGAGACATTCACCCCAGCGAGCGCAGCTTCAAGATGGACAGCCAGTATGCTAGGGCGCTCAATGAGGTCGTGAAGGCTGGAGATGCCCTGCTCGGCACCCTGACAGAAAAGCAGAAAGAGCAGTTTGAAGCATACATGACCGCACAGCGCGAAGTCAATGTGCTGACCGATTGCGAGACCTTCTGTTATGCCTTCAGGTTGGGCGCAAAAATCATGATGGATGTGTTATCTAATAGTCCGATAAAAAAGATTTAATCCACTCAATTTCAAGTAAATAATTCGCGTTGCGTCCTATGAAAAGTATCATTTTTATAGGGCGCAATTATTATTCAGCGAATTAGATTTTGCGCTTTTCGTCATTTTCCAGTTCTCACATACTTTTGATTTTTGCTGTTAGGCATTCGAGATATGTTTTTTACTAGAATTTTGCAATAGAGAAAAAAGATTGTCGGAAATGCGTTTCACTCTGTATAGTTTGTAATCTCTATCATTTATACTTTTTTCGAGGAAAACTTCAAAATCAATAAGCTTTTGAACCAACTGATCTTGACCTTCATCTTGACTGTCAGTGAACAAGTTCATTTCACATTCTTCGACCCAACATGAAAAATTGTTGTGGAAAATGAAACTCCATGCACTGTTCCTCGATATAACCTTGGTCAACAACTATTTGTAAACTACCAATAAGAAACTATAAAGTCAATGGAATTAGCGAAAAAATGAATTGGAAGACAAATACTAGAAGATTTCGAGAATCTGTGTAGTTATCCACTATTCCTGCATTGATCCATACACTATTCTTATATGATGGAACAGATTTGGGAAAGCGTTTTGAACATACGGCATTTTTGAAGACAGTTCTTTCTTCAGACTTTTACGAGACTCATGGGGCAATGCATTAAAAAGTCGAATCAGTGGTGATTCTACACTTTTATTACCAACGCTGAGCGCATAGTTAAGGCACTCAAGGAAAGCTTTAACATAGTCTTTTCCTTGTATAACATCCATCCTTAATGAGCAAATCAGTAAATCAGCCGCAAGTGAAAAGTCTTCTTCCAGCACCACGGGATAAGACAGAAGGGAACACTTCAGTGCACGGCCAATATCGTCTGGACTATAAACCTGTTCATTATTCCACTCTACAAGCTGAATCAGTAACGAGATTGCTTCAATTTGTGCGTCTGGAAGAATCTGCGAATAGATTTCCAAAAACTCCTTGATGTAGAAAACCACAGTAGAGGATAAATCTATAAAAGTAATATTTCTCTACCGCAAACGCGAAACCAAGCGTATATTCCTTCTGTTCCACGATTCACGCGAAATACTCTCCAAAAGATTTTTTGAAATAGATTCCTCTCCGACAATCTTCTCGATTTCCAGCATTTCGAGCAGCAACTGATCATTTTTTTCGCTGATCCTGGAAGAAATATCATACGGGAACTGAAAAGTTCTGATAAACTGTTTTACCTGATCTGTTGCTCCGATACGGATACACTCTCTCATCAGCGCAGAAAGCTCTGTCAGCGTCTCGTAATTCTCTATATTCCGGAATGAATCAAGGATGCGGCACTTGTTCTTTTTCAGTATCTGCAGGCTCTTCTCCGGTCCTGCAAGCTTCCGAAGCAGGATGAGATATGCAGCAATCCACTTGGGGGAATACCCAGATGAAAACAGGTCGCTTTGAACGCTAATACTCCTGGTAAAGTTTTCATGGGACATATTATTATATCTTAAAAAAGCATCTTCCTGCACTTGCAAAATCTTCATGATTTCATAAAAGCAGGGACCGGGAAGACTCAAGTATCGATCTGTCCGGATGAACGTGAATAGACTTTCCGTCGCACCCAAGGTCTCAACGATATCCAACCACATGGAGAAATAACGTTCCTTGTCTTCGCTTCTGCTTTGGGTATAAAAATCCACAAACAGAAAATTATAATCTTCAATTGTGTGATAGGTCATGCTATCCCGATCATAAACAAGCATTTTGCGATGCCGTGGATTGCACACGAGCTGGTGAAAGAGCAACAACCACATAGTAAGAAAGCTTGTATCTCTGTTTATGAGAGGAAGCTGATGCAGGCAGTAATAGATATCTTTGGAGCTGACATGCTTTTTTTCGATTAATTCCAGCAAGCGACCAATCACTCGCTCAACGTCAAGTCCCATTCCCTGTTCGTTGAGTTTTTTCAAGTATTTCTGCCTTTTTCCAAAGGAGATTTCATGGTTGTGGAGTGCGTACAGAAGGTAGCCAGTATCGTCCTGCAGAAAGGAAAGAAGCTCAAGCCTTGCATCTAACAGCCTTTTACCTTCAAACTCCACTGTCTTTTCCCTGCGCCCTATAAACACCGTGTTTTCGTTGCATCTGATCATGAACAACGCCATAAACTTCAGTGGGATTTCCTCTGAGGGATCAACGGAATAGTTTCGTTTTTCCTCGTCTTCCTCCCTCTTTACGCTTTTTGGCAAAGGGAGATTCAGCATGATATATCGGGAGCAAAACCGCCACTCATCACTGTCCAACTGGAAATATCTACAGATCAGCGTTTGCAGTGTTACCATATTCAAAAGATACACGGCGTCCAACTGCGGCATTGTCCTTCCGTCGATCAGTGCGGCTTTCGCCGGAAACTGCCCATCTCGAATAAGTGCGAAGTGCTGGGAGAAGACTTCTCGGATGACGGTATGAATTTCCTCCATATCAATTGCGTCGGCCCCTCGTACAAGAGTTACCTTATCATCCTTCCACTCCGCGATCATCTGTAGGATTTCAGGTTCTGTACAGAGGCAGGCACCGTTCAGTGAAACAAAGCAAGGGATAAATGGCTCTTCCAGGTTTTTCAGATCTCGGCGGTATTTCTCTTCCTTAAACCGCTTTATGTCATATAAATCCAGCACATAAGTAAAAAAGTTCTGCAAAACGTAATCCGCAACAAGAAATTCATAGAAGGTTTTATGCAGAAAGACAAAAGAGGCTTTCCCTGTAAGCATGTCCTCTCTGTTTTCATTTTGTTCGTCCTTGCTTCTGTCTCTGGAGTCGTGTATGAAAAAGAAGCTGCCCAGGAATATCTCCCCGTTCTGAAGCTTTTGTCTGTCTCTTTCTCCAAAATCAGGCTGTTTTACCTGTAAATATGCAAAGTCCTTCTCAAGCTCTTCCACTGTAATGGAGAGCTTTTCCCGTACAAACATACCGAGTGCTGCAATGCCGAGCTTTTTCATTTCCTCCTCTATCATATTCGCCTGCTCCTCAGGCTTCGCGTCGTCATACCAGTCTGACCCGCGTCTGCCTTTTTTCAGTTCTCTACGGATAAAACGAAGCAGGATTTCATGGTACAGTTGTGTACGCTTGAGCTTTCGCTCCGGGATGCTTGTCTGCATGAGCGCATTTATACGATTTTCAAAATCCGCGTCATAAATTGCCAGCATCATCAAAAGCAACGGCTGCTTTGACAGCTCATCAATTTCACGATTACCTTCTGGAAGTTTGAAATCTGCAAGGCCGGAATCTAATAATCTATCATGATTATATTTGTTCCAGACAGAAATCCACTGAGACTTCTGCGTATCGTCAAACTCCTCCAGCTTCATAACAAGCGTTCCATTAGGAATTTGCGCTTTGTCAATCAATGTTCTCCTGCTGGTAATCACGATTCTGACGGCTCTGTCATTCTCGAAGCAGGTTGTCTGAAATCCTTTTAGGTCAGTCAGAAATCTCTGATAGGCCAATCCGGTCGCCTGTTGCACCTCATCAAAGCCGTCAAAAATAAGGGTGATTGGTGTACCGCTAAATTCCTCTGCTATCCATTTGAAGGATGGGACCGGCTCGGAGGCATCCCCGTCTACCTGAATCTGGTTGCAGACAATACGCTCGATGCTGTCTTCCATCATCTGTGTTCTCAGCGGGATTCTGACGACAACATTATTGGCAGCGCTCAAACGAGCCGTAAGTACTTTTGTCAGCAAAGACTTGCCGCTTCCAGGTTCTCCAAGGATCAGCAAGAGCCGTTCAGTGCTCTCCGGTGTAAGCATATACTTAGCCCAGAATGCGTCCATATCATTTTTTGCGGTGTTCTCATCCCATATCTGATTCTGTTCAAACCGCTCCTGCCCGGTGTATGGAATCAGACGGTAACGCTGTGCGATAAACGCCTGCTCAAGAGGCGGAAAAGCCAGTTCCTCATCCTCCATGGTTTCTACAACAGCCTTCTCCAGCAACTCCTGATTGCTTTCTAAAAGTTTTTCTATAATACAGCTTACGCTCTGCTTTTTAATTTGGATGGGTGCTTCATAGATTGCTCTTTTCAGCTCATTCAGATTATACTCCTGCTTTTCTGATATGTGCATGTTCATCTGCTGGAGCTCTTTGAACTTTCCCTCCAGAATTACAGCATTTTCATGTTCTTTCCCGAGCTGAATATAAACAGCAAACTCATTGCAGGTTCCGCAAAGTACCAGATACTGATCCCTGAAGCAGTTCAGTGCGTCTTCCGGGAGATTATTCATAACCGCGTTATACGTTATGATTTCAGGTTCCTTTGCTTCTTCTAAAAAAGCAAGCTTGCTCACAAAGTGCTGCACATTTTCCGACATTTGTATATAAAGCGCCCGCAGGAAGGGATAAACCTTTTCGCAGTTGAATGCCAGATCAGGTCTAACAAGCTCGCGGTCAAGATCCTTTTTTACTTTCTCTGTGTTGACAGTTTTTTGTGCGAATCTATGTTTTTCTTCCTCTGACAAAGAAATCTTATCACGGATTTCTTTCGGAAGCTTGGACTTGAGCGTATCAAAGAACGCAGTAAAGCAAATGGCCGCATACGTTTCCTGCATCAGCAAAGCGCGGTCTTTATAGCTGTTATCATGCCCACCTTTGAGCTTATTGAGTATCTGCGCGCCGCTTTCAATTGCGTCGCTTTCTCCCATAAATTTTACAAAAGCATAGAGGCCAGCTTCCTCCGGCGAGCCTAAAAATGCTGCTGCAAGCTCAAACAGAAGCTTTATGCTCCTAGCGATTTCGAGATTATCCTTTTTATTGATCTGCTGGTATAAGTAAGAAAAGGTCAGGCGATTATTATCTTTCATTACAAATCCTCTCTATATAACAGAAGCGAATCTCTTACAATCGGCAAGGGAAATTGTTTGCTGCATGTTTCAAGAACAAGATTCACTTCTTCGGATATGCTATTATGTGAATGATGAAATAATCATGAACCTCATGTGATTTCAATGCTCAACAAGTCAATTCCACACATCTTTAGTTTGGCATTCATGCGATAAGATGATTCTTATTGATTCATCCATTGTGCTATAAATACTCTTTCGTTTGCAGGACAGAATAGCCTGATCGTTAACGCCGATATGTTTATATACAAGTGCCAGAACTACAAAGCGAAGGAGTACAGTCATTCTGGATACAGTGCGATAGCTCGGTTCATCGCGGCTTTTGTTGTAATGTGTATAAAAATTCCTACTGTTGCTGATTTCCTGTGCCAGTCCTTCCCGTTCTACATCATTTATTTCGAGAATATCCTGTAGGAAAGAAAAGACATCTGTGAGCCTATGCTTAAGAATAGGCTCTCGCTTCTTATTTGCTTCCGGATCAGCGTTCCGGATCGCTTTTGCCTCGTCATTTCTAAAATAAGTGGAGTAAATCTCAATCGCCTGTGCCAGATTCAGAAATTGATTGACACCTCTTGAGCGATTGGTAATGATTTCAAAGAACAGTGTTGGAATGTATATACTGTTCTCATAGAAATCCAGCCACTTTTCCACGATAGTCTGAAAGTCATTTTTAATACTGTTATATGTAAGCAGAAAGGGGGCATTCACTTCTTGTATGCTATCCCCATGTGTAAGATGAACTGTCGCGTTATCGCAGCTTAATTCAGGTATTGTGTCTGTATCACCCGTATATACCAGCGTATCAAACGTAATATAACCATCTGCGAAAAAGGAAAACAGATTTCTCAGAGCCGCGATGTGCCTGATCGCGGAAGCAAGCGATTTGGGCTCATAAAAAGAATACGCCATCGTCGGTACTGATTTCAGGGTTAGTTGATGAAAAGTTGATTCTCCTGAAAGCCTGGGCTGGAGCAATACTTTACCATACTTTGTATCTGCGGTAAGTGGTGGATTATTTGCCAAAAACTCATCATCAATACGTCTTTCGCAGAAGCGCGGAATGTGCTGCATGTAAAAGTAGTTTAATGATGAGATATTTGTGGATACACCGTGTATGCACATCGTTTCTACGTAATATGCCCCAATCACGATCTGGTCTAGCACTGCGATTGCATTTATATAATCCGCTTCAAGGATGCCCGTGTAGCTATTAAAATGAGAGTTCAGAAGAGAAAACTTTTGGTTGTTTATCGTTCCGTATAAATTCAAAGAGGTCTTATCATAAGCGCGAATATCAGTGGCCTTTATTCTTGCACGAAGAATAACATCATTTGTTTCATCCCCCGATTCTACCAAAGTGCCAAGGAATTCGTACTTTACTCCGTCTGTCTCATAGTAAAAATTTCCAATAATATTGAGATATTCCTTAATGTCGTGCATGTTGCTTTTCTTATAATTCCTTTCTTAAAACCCGTTTCAGCAATTCTTCGGCGCTTTCGTCGGTGGGGTCGTTGGTGCCGAGCTCGCCGCGGAAGGCGCGGGCGAGAATGGCTTTTTTCATGATGTCAATCTGGTCAATGACCTGTTCGGCAGCTTCTTTGGCTGCCTGCAACGAATCGATTATGCTACTGACGATAAGACATATTTGCTCTTGTTCTTCTTTTGGGGGAAGAGGAATCCGAATCTTGTTTAGACAATATGAAATGACCTCCAATTTGTAGTTTCGTGGATTTACCTGTATACTACTGATTGGAAAAGAATCAAGGTAACAGGGATTACCGCATACAA
>CADBCV010000026.1 GCA_902793285.1 Oscillospiraceae bacterium | reverse complement strand
CCGTGTTGTAGTTCCTCTGCTTGCATTCTTCGCATCTGAGTGTAATTTTAACTCTTGCGCCTGCAGCCATTCTTTCGGCACCTCCTATTTTATTTACCCATCTTCGGATGGGCATTGCCTCCCTGTATGGGACTTGTCCGGTTTTTCTGTGTTCAAAAAAATGCGCACAAAAAGAAAACCTCTCGTCCGACAGGTAAGTCATACTATACCACAGCCGAAAAGAGAGGTCAAGCCTTTTTTCTTCGATTTTTGGGGGTTATTTGGGCAGGGCGGAAGACTCCTTCCGTCATTCGCCTCGCGGGGGATCGGCGAATGCCACCTCCCTCAAAGAGGGAGGCTCTTTTGGCTCCCTCCCTGAGGGAGCTGTCACGGCGCGTGTTCGGCCGCGCCGTGACTGAGGGAGTCCTCTTTATTTCACAAACTTCGTGAGATCGAGCGCCTCCAGGCCCTCGGCGTAGGTCGCGGGGTGGGCCTCAAACCAGGTGTCGAGCGCCTTCGTGATGCCGTTTTGGGCGACGCTCTGGCGGGCGGCGACGGGGGAGCTCTGCCCGTTCATGAGGGTGCTGTCGCTCCTGAGCGGCAGGCGCACGATCACGTGGTAGCCGTAGCTCGTCTTCACAGGGTCGGAGATCTCATACTCGCCGAGGGCCTTGACGGTCTCCTCAAACTCCTTCACCATGGTGCCGGTCGTGAAGGTGTAGCCGTCGGGGTAGGTCTGCTTGCCGGTATCCTCGCAGTACTGCTCCTTGAGCTCGGCAAAGCGCTTTAGCATCTTGTCGGGGTCCTTGATGGCGCGCAGCTCCTCCACCACGGCCTCGGCCTTCTCGAGCTTTTCGGCGATCACGCTCTCCTCCAGCTCCTTGCCGGTCGAAGGGTCGATGGTCATGAAGAGGATGTGCCCGGCGGAGAGATAGCCCTCCTCCTCCAGGGCGGCGATGACCTCCTCGTCCGTGAGCTTTTCGCCCTCGGCCCCGTAGAGCTCCTGAAAGAGGGCGCTGTAGAGCGCGACCGACTCGCTGTAATAGCGCAGGCCGTCCACCGTGAGGTGGCTGCCGGACTCGAGCTCCGCCGCGAGATCCTCCACCGTCGCGCCCTCGCCGCAGTAGTCGGCGGCCATATGCTCGGGCGTGAGCTTTTCGAGGGTCTCCGCGTCCAGCTCCACGTTCTTTTCCTTCGCGAAGGCGCGGATCGCCATAAAGCTCGCGAGGGTGTCGTTGGTCTCCTGTCGCATCCCCTCGGCATAGGTCATGCCGCTGCCGTCGCCGATGGAGCCTGTCCACTCCGCCGCCACGCCGTAGTAGGCGGCCATCTGGGCGAAGTATTCCTCATACTGCAGGCCGGTGGCGCGCAGGAAGTCGGCGTAGAAGCCCCAGTCGATCTTCTCGTCCTCGAGCGTGATGGCGGTGTAGTCCTCGGGATAGAGGGCGCGGATCGCCTCATAGTCGAGGCCGTGCACCTCGGGCGCGGGCGCGGGGGTCTCCGCCGCGGCCTCCGACACCGCGGCCGGCGCGGGGACAGCCGGGGTCTTGCCGTTATTCTGGCTCCAGACCATAAAGATCCCGAAGACGAGCAGCACGGCGACAACGCCGATGATGAATTTTTTCATGTTCGATTTCTCCTTGGTTTCAGTTTCAGGCACGGTCTACTATAGCACCAAATTGTGAACGAAACAAGCTGTTATTTTGCGCCCTGCCATCGCAGGGGCCGACGCCCTCGGCGGCCCGCGCGGGGGAAGCGGCGTTTTTCCTCTGCGCCCGGGCGAATGCGCAAAACCGACATCGTACCGCCGGGCGGATGATATCCGCCCCTACGGAGTTGTAACACATAAAACCTGGTGTCATCCTGAGCGTCAGCGAAGGATCCCGTACCTTCTGCAACCACCCACGGGATCCTTCGCTTCGCGAACATTAGAGATTCTTGGCGGCTTGCCGCTTAGAAGCTCTATGCCCTTTAGGAGGATGACATGTAAAGTTTTATACGCTACAAAGGGGCGTGGCTGCTTTCACGCGCTCCAGTCCTGGACGAAGCGCCGTGCCTCGTCGATGACGCGGGCCTTGTTCTGGATCTTCACGCTCAGGCAGGGCTTGGAGCCGGCCTCGACCCGGAGCCTGCCCTTGTATTCGGGTCTCGCGTAGAGCGCGGAGACCTTCTCCATATCGAAGTCCGCGACCGTGAAGCGGAGCGTCCCGGCCTTCTGGGCGATATCGGTGATGCCGGCGCGCCCGGCCTCGCCCCGCAGGAGCGCCACGTGGATGAGGGCGTTGACGCCCGGCGGCGTCTCCCCGAAGCGGTCGATGAGCTCGTCCGTGAGATCGTCGGCCTCGGCCTCGGTGCGGATCATGGCGATGCGGCGGTAGATGTCCATGCGCTGCTCGGCGGATTCGATATAGCGCTCGGGGATGTTCGCCGCCACCGCGAGATCGGCGGAGCAGTCAGCGCGCTGGGGCGTCTCGATGCCTCTCGCCTCGAGGACCGCCTCGTTTAAGAGCTTCATATACATGTCGTAGCCCACATCCACCATATGGCCGGACTGCTCGGCCCCGAGGAGGCTCCCCGCGCCGCGGATCTCGAGGTCGCGCATGGCGATCTTCATGCCGGAGCCGAAGGCCGCGAAGTCCCGGATGGCGTTGAGGCGCTTTTCCGCGATCTCGGTGAGCACCTTGTCGCGCCGGAAGGTGAGATAGGCGCTGGCCCTTCTTGTCGAGCGGCCGACGCGCCCGCGGATCTGGTGGAGCTGCGCAAGGCCAAGCTTATCCGCGTCCTCGATGATGAGGGTGTTCACGTTCGGGATGTCGATGCCGGTCTCGATGATCGTGGTGCACACCAGCACCTGCGTCTCCCCGCTGACCACCGAGTCCATCACGGAGGCCAGCATGTTTTTGTCCATCTGCCCGTGGGCGACCGCGACGGTCACGTCCTCCAGCATTTCCCGCAGGCGGACGGCCGTGCGGTCAATGTCCTCCACGCGGTTGTGGAGATAGTAGACCTGGCCCCCGCGCTGCAGCTCGCGCCGGATGGCGTCGGCAAGGATGCCCCAGTCGTGCTCCAGCACAAAGGTCTGCACGGGCAGGCGGTCCTCCGGCGGCTCCTCAATGACGGACATGTCGCGGATGCCGGACATGGCCATGTTGAGCGTGCGGGGGATGGGTGTCGCCGTGAGCGTCAGCACGTCCACGCCCTTGGAGAGCTCCTTGATGTGCTCCTTGTGCGTCACGCCGAAGCGCTGCTCCTCGTCCACCACGAGAAGGCCGAGGTTTTTGAATTTCACGTCCTTGCTGAGGAGGCGGTGCGTGCCGATCACAAGATCGCACTTGCCGCTCGCAAGATCCCGCAGCAGCTTTGCCGACTGGGTGCCGAGCCGGCTCAAAACCCCGATCTCCACCGGGAAGCCGAAAAAGCGCTGCAGGGCTGTCTGGTAGTGCTGCTGGGCGAGGACCGTGGTCGGCACCAGGATCGCCGCCTGCTTTCCGTCCAGCACACACTTCATCACCGCGCGCAGGGCGACCTCCGTCTTGCCGAAGCCCACATCCCCGCAGAGGAGGCGGTCCATCGGCACGGAGGACTCCATGTCCGCCTTGATCTCCGCGATGCACCGGAGCTGGTCGTCCGTCTCCGTGTAGCCGAAATTCTCCTCAAACTCCCGCTGCCACTCGCTGTCCGGGGAAAAGGCGTAGCCCGGCAGACGCTGGCGCTGGGCGTAGAGCTTGATGAGGCGGTCCGCCATGTCCTTGGCGCTGGCCTTTGCGCGGCTGCGGGTCCTCGCCCACTCGGTCCCGCCCATCTTGGAAAGACGCACGGGCTTTTCCTCGCCCGCGCCGGTGTACTTTGTCACCATGTCGAGCTGGGTGGCCGGCACATAGAGCGTGTCGCCCCCCGCGTAGTCGAGGCGGATATAGTCCTTGTCAAAGCCGTCCACCTGCATCCGGACGATACCGGAAAACTTCCCGATGCCGTGGTTTTCGTGCACCACATAGTCGCCCGGGGAGAGGTCGGAATAGGACTCGATGCGCTGTCTGTTCGGCGGCAGCTTTTTGCCCGCCTTCTGTGCCTTGCCCCGCGCCCGCACAAGCTGGGCGTCGGTCAGCACCGTGAGTCGGAGCGTCGGGTATTCAAAGCCCGCGGACACCGCCCCCACCGCGATGCGGCACTCGCCCGCCGCGGGCAGCTTCTTGAGCGCCGGGTCGATGAGGGCCGGGATGTTCTTGTCTTTGAAGAAGTCCTGCAGGGTCTTCGCGCGCCGCTCGTCCCCGGCGAGGACCACGACGCGGTAGTTCTGTTTTAAATAGGCCGCCACGTCGTCACAGGCCGCCTGGGCGGAGCCCGCGTAGCTCGGGAGCTGCTTGGCGGCGACGCTCGTGAGTGTGCGCGGCGGCACCGGGGAGGTGCCCACGGTGAAGGCGTCCGCCATGTAGAGCGGGAAATCCGGGAGGGCCTTGAAGAGCTTCTCGGCGCCGAGGCGGAAGCCCTCCGCGCTCATGGCGATCATGGCGCGCTTCTGAAGCTCGGTCACGTCCTCATGGAGCTGCTTTTCAAAGGCCCGGGCCCGCTCCGCGCACCGGCCCGGCTGGTCGAGGAAGACGAAGGCGTCTGCCGGGATGTAGTCAAGGCCCGTGGCCTCGGGGTAGATGACCGGGAGGTAGCGGTCCGCGTCCGAAAGCGGGATGCGGTTTCGGAGCCTGTCGGCGTCCGCGCGCATCGTCTCCGCGAGCTTTACGGCATTTTCCCCCCGGCGGCGCTTTTGATAGTTTGCGGCGAAAGCCTCGATCTCCCCGGCAAGGCCGAGGACGCCCCCCGCCGCGAGCGGGGGCAGGGTCTCGAGCGCGGGGAGGATGCGGCAGGCGGAGATCGGCTCGCCCCGGCGCTGGGTGGCGACGTCGAAGTGGGCCATGGAGTCCACATCGTCCCCCCAGAATTCCACGCGCACGGGTTCCGTGTCTGTGGGTGAGAAAAAATCCAAAATGCCGCCGCGCCGCGCGAACTGGCCGGGGCCCTCCACCTGCTCGCACCTTGTATAGCCGCAGCGGAGCAGGGCCTCCTCCACCTCCTCGATGGGGCAGGAGGACCGATCCGTGAGCTCGTAGGCCGCGCGGCGCAGGATCTCGGGCGGGATCGTGCGCTGCATGAGGCCGGACACGGAGGCGACGGTAATCTCGCTTTCGCCGCGCGAGAGCTTATCCAGGGCGGCAAGGCGCTTCTGCTCTGCCGGACGGGAGACGGCCTCGGCGGGATAGAAGACATAGTCGCGCATCCCGAGGACCGTGACCTCCCTGCCGAGCATTGCGGCGAGATCGCGCGCGAAGCTCTCGGCGGCGGTGTCGTCGGGACATACGGCGAAGAGCGGCAGCCCCAGCGCATCCTGCAGCGCCGCCGCGAGATTTGCCCGGTGCACCGGGGATAAGCCGGACACGAGCGCAGGAAGCCCCCCGCTCTCCAGCAGCGAGGGGAGGGCGGCGGCTTCCTTGTGGGTCAGTATTTGGTTGATGAGTTGGTTCATGTGGTTTCCTTTTCCTAAGGACTCCTTCCGTCACGGCCTCGCGGGAGATCGGCCGTGCCACCTCCCTCAGAGAGGGAGGCTCTTTTTGGCTCCCTCCCTGAGGGAGCTGTCCCAGTGCGCACACTGGGACTGAGGGAGTCACAGCGGTGTTTCTGCTGAAATTCTGGCTTTGACTGTAATATCTATATGTTCGCAGACCGCGCGAAAATCTGTGTTGATTTCGTGGTTGGAATATCGAAGGACTTTCAGCCCGTACTTATTGAGTATTGCCGTACGTTCTGCATCATACGCCCGTCCCTGCGGCTCATAATGTTGAGAACCATCAATCTCAATCACCAGCTTTGCCGCATGACAGTAAAAATCGGCAACAAAGGAATCAATTGTTTTCTGCCGCTGGAAACGAACCGGGTATGTACAAAGAAAGTCATACCAAAGGTGTCTTTCCTGCGGTGTGGCATTCTTGCGCAGTTGTTTTGCGCGTGGGATCATATTTGATTTGTAAGGTAGCGACATAGCTGCTCCTTCCACCGCTTCGCGGTCCACCTCCCTCAGAGAGGGAGGCTTTTTTGGCTCCCTCCCTGAGGGAGCTGTCCCAGTGCGCACACTGGGACTGAGGGAGTCGGAGTACAGGCCTCCTTCCGTCACGGCCTCGCGGGAGATCGGCCGTGCCACCTCCCTCAGAGAGGGAGGCTCTTTTGGCTCCCTCCCTGAGGGAGCTGTCCCAGTGCGCACACTGGGACTGAGGGAGTCGGAGTACAGGACTCCTTCCGTCACGGCCTCGCGGGGGATCGGCCGTGCCACCTCCCTCAGAGAGGGAGGCTCTTTTTGGCTCCCTCCCTGAGGGAGCTGTCCCAGTGCGCACACTGGGACTGAGGGAGTCGGAGTACAAGGACTCCTTCCGTCACGGCCTCGCGGGAGATCGGCCGTGCCACCTCCCTCAGAGAGGGAGGCTCTTTGGCTCCCTCCTTGAGGGAGCTGTCCCAGTGCGCACACTGGGACTGAGGGAGTCAAATCTCCATCATCCGCCAGACGGCGGCGTCGGACATAAAGCGGGTGTAGAAGTCGGGGAGCACGCGATGGATGACGGGGGCGAGATCGGCGCTGCCCTTGAGCGGCTTTATGAGCAGGTTTCCCTTCACGCCGCGGATGGCGTAGCGGCTCTCGATCTCCTCATAGCCGAAGCGGGCGAAGAACTTCCTCAGCTTCTTGAGACGGTCGGGGTCCGGGTCGGGAAACTCGGTCAGCTCCGCGATGATGGCCTGGCTGTCGGCATAGCGGCGGTTGACCGCGCGCATCAGCTCCACGCCGAGACCCCTGCCCCGGAACCAGGGCATGATCGCCATGTACTTCAAGTCTATGCAGCCGTAGAGATTTTTTGTCAGCGTGAGCGCGTAGCCCGCGTCCATGCCGCTCTCCTCCTCCCGGAGGACCAGAAACTCGATGCTGCCGTTCATCATCCCGCGGTGGACCGCGATGCGCGGCAGCAGCTCCTCGCTGTCAAAATCCGTCTCGAGCAGGGGATAGTAGCGCTCCAGCTCCCGGTGCCCGACTTTGATGAGTTGTAACATTCAGATCACCTTTCCTTTTTGGCCCCCTTGTCTAAAGGGGGCTGGCATGGCCGATCCCCCGCGAGGCCATGACTGGGGGATTCGCAGTTTTGTGACCGCGTGCGGTGAACCGTATTTGCCCGCCTTGCCGCATTTACCGTTTCCGTGCAGGCATCAGAGCCTGCCCGAAAAGCGGTGCGGCTGCGGAGATTCCGGGCCGCCTTTTTCTGCCACCGGCAGCGGCGGCCCGCAATCCCCCCGGCCTTCGGCCACCCCCCTTTAGGCAAGGGGGGCTACAGGCTCTGCGCCCGGCAGAGTCTCGCGTAGACGCCGTCCTTCGCCATGAGCTCGGCGTGCGTGCCCTGCTCCACGACGCGGCCCTCCTCCATCACGGCGATGCTGTCGGCATTTTTGACCGTGGAGAGGCGGTGGGCGATGATGATGGTGCTGCGCCCGCGGCTGAGTTCGTCGAGCGATGCCTGGATGCGCTGCTCCGTCACGGTGTCGAGGGCGGAGGTCGCCTCGTCCAGGACCAGGATCTTCGGGTTTTTGAGAAAGACGCGGGCGATGGAGATGCGCTGCTTCTGCCCGCCGGAGAGCATGACGCCCCGCTCGCCGATATAGCTGTCGTAGCCGTCCGGCAGGCGCAGGATCTCCTCGTGGATCTCGGCGCGCTTTGCTGCCTCGACGATCTCCTCGTCCGTCGCGTCCGGGCGGCCGTAGCGGATATTCTCCCGCACGGTGCCGGCGAACATGAACACATCCTGCTGCAAAACGCCGATGTTTCGCCGCAGGCTCGCCTGCGTGAGCGTGCGCACGTCCTGCCCGTCCACAAGCACCGCCCCGCCCGTCACGTCATAAAAGCGGGGCAGCAGGCTGCAGAGCGTGGTCTTGCCCCCGCCGGAGGGCCCCACCACCGCAAGCGTCCTGCCGGGCTCGAGGCGCAGGCTCACATGCCGCAGGACCTCGGCCCCGTTCTGGTACGAAAAGCTCACATCCCGGTACTCCACCTCGCCCCGGGCCGCGCCCATCTCCTTCGCGCCCGGCGCGTCGGTGACGGCGGGCTCGGTATTCATGACCTCGAGAAAGCGGCGGAAGCCCGCCATGCCCTGCATATAGGTCTCGGAAAACTGGGCGAGGCGGCGGATGGGGCTGACAAAGGTCGAGATATAGAGCGAGAAGGTGATGAGATCCACAAAGTCAAGCTCGCCTCGCATGATGAGCAGGCCGCCCACCGCGACCGCCGCGACCTGGGCGATGCCGGTGGAAAATTCCATCCCGCTCTGAAAGAGGCCCATCGCGCGGTAATAGTCCACCTTGGCCCCCCGGTAGAGGGCGTTTGCGGCGTCAAACTTCCGGCTCTCCTGCGCCTCGTTCGCGAAGGCTTTGGCGGTGCGGATGCCGGAGATGGAGGACTCGATCGCGGCGTAGATGTCGCCGGTCTTGCGCTTGACCTCCGTGTTGGTGCGGCGCATCCGCACCCGCTGCGTGAGCGTGAACCAGAGGCTGAGCCCCACCACCACCATGAGCGCGAGGGCGAGCTTCCGGTTGATCGTCAGCATCACGGCGAGGGAGCCCAGAATCGTGAGCCCGCTGATGAGGAGGTTCTCCGGCCCGTGATGGGCGAGCTCCGTCACGTCGAAGAGGTCGGAGGTGATGTGGCTCATCAAAACGCCGGTGCGGTGGTGGTCGTAGTAGGAGAAGCTCAGGCTCTGCATGTGGCGGAACACATCCTCGCGCATGTCAGACTCCGTCAGCACGCCCATGCGGTGGCCGTAGATCACGATCACGTAGTTGAGCGCCGCCTTGAGCACATAGGCCGCCGTCATGAGGAGCATCACCGCGAAAAACGCCTCATAGCGCTTTTCCGGCAGGAGCGTGTACATGGACGCGCGGGAGACATAGGGGAAGATGAGATCCACCGCCGCCACCGCCACGGAGCAGCCCATATCCAGCGCAAAAAGCCCCCGATGCCGCGCGATATACTGCGCGAAAATCGTCAGGGGCGGAGCTTTGTAGTTGATGGTTTTCTGCATGGGATCACCTTGCTCTTTTCAAGCTCCCTTTCGAAAAGGGAGCTGTCAGCGAAGCTGACTGAGGGATCGATCCTTTTGTGGTAATCTTCGATCCCTCCGCCCCAGTGTGCGCACTGGGGCACCTCCCTTTTCGAAAGGGAGGTTAATCACGCATACTTTTCCCGTTCCGCGACCGCCATTTTGTCGCAGCGGTTGTTGAACTCGTTTTCGGCGTGGCCCTTGACCCAGTGGTAGTGCATCTCGTGCTGGCGCGTCAGATCCAGCAGCATCTCCCAGAGATCGGGGTTCAGGGCGGGCTTTTTGTCGGCCTTGATCCAACCCTTTCTGCGCCAGCCCCAGGCCCAGCCCTTCTCCAGCGCGTCGATGACGTATTTGGAGTCGGAGTAGAGCTCGACCGCGCAGCTCTCGCGCAGGGCGAGCAGGGCCTTGATCACGGCGGTGAGCTCCATGCGGTTGTTGGTGGTCTTCTCCTCCCCGCCGGAGAGACACTTTTCAACGCCGTTGTAGCGCAAAATCGCCCCCCAGCCGCCGGGCCCGGGATTGCCGCTGCACGCCCCGTCGGTATAGATTTCGACTGTTTTCATAAAATTCTTTTCCTTTTTAGCTCCCTTTCGAAAAGGGAGCTGGCACGGCGCGTCCCCCGCAAGCGCCGTGACTGAGGGATCGGCTTTCTGACCCGCCCCGTTTTTTAACGCAAGGTCAAGATATTCACACACGCCGTCAAAATTACAGTTTACTTCATTGTTTGGAATCCGAAGAACTTTAACGCCATAGGTATTCAAAACACGGTCACGCTCAACATCATAGACTTGCCCTTCTGTCTCGTAGTGCTGCGACCCGTCCAGCTCTATGGCAATCTTCGCTTCTGCACAATAGAAATCTACAATATAACGGTCAATCGGCCGCTGACGCATGACGCGAATCGGATAATGACGTAAAAACTGATACCAGAGTTTTCGTTCTTCCGCCGTCATGTTTTTTCTGAGCGTCCGTGCAAACTCTGTGCTGGCTTTCAAACGTCGATCCCTCCACCGCAAGCGGTCCCCCTCCCTTTTTCCAAAGGGAGGTTGCTCTCTAAGCTCCCTTTCGAAAAGGGAGCTGGCACGGCGCGTCCCCCGCAAGCGCCGTGACTGAGGGATCGAACGTCATGCAGCGGCCACGGGCGGGCGGCTGATAGCTTGGTCTACGGGGCCATGGTTACACCTGTGCAAGTCTTCGATCCCTCCGCCCCAGTGTACGCACTGGGGCACCTCCCTTTTCGAAAGGGAGGTTATAAGGTCAATGGTAATCCTCCGGAATATCCAGCTTTTCGTAGCGCTCCTTGAGGGTGCGGTATTCGGCCCTGTCGATGAGGCCCGCCTGGAGATAGCTGTCAAGCTGGCGGAGGTATTTTTCCCTGCCTGTGTGGTGCTCGCAGGTGATGGCGTCCTCCGTCTCCGGGGCCTTTGCGCCTGCGCTCCGGGGCACGGGGATATTCTCCGGCTCACGCCGGATGCGCCGCGAAAGCGCCGACATGCGCGAGAGCGCGAGCACGACAAGGAGCGCAAGGCCCGCGAAGATCATCAGCCCGTAGACCTGGCCCCGCTGCGAATACCATAAAACGTGCAGCGCGCGCCGGAGGCCGAAATGCTCTATGAGCCTGAGCGTATCGAGCAGCAGCTCCTTCGGCAGCACCGCGAGCAGCGCGATCGCCGACAGCAGGATGCCGAGCCAGAGGCCGCGCCGGTTTTTGAGCTTTGAAACCCGGGGCCTCTCGTCCGTGGCGGCTGGCCTTTCCCGCGCCGCGCGGACCGGGGCGGCCTGGGGCTTGGGGCTCTGCCTGGCGGCTGTCTTTTTGTTGGCGGCGCTTGCTGCCAGGATGATGACCGTGGTGATCGCCAGCGTGGAAACCGCGGGGATGATGGCCTCGCCATCGGAGGCGGCGGCATAGACCATGATGGCCGCGATGATGACAGACATGACGGTCATGCTCTTTTTGTCCATCGGCTTTTTGCTGTTCTTGTTGTTCACAGGCCGTGCGCTCCTTTCCTTTTTTCAGGGATCCTCCTTTGGGTATTCCGTATTCAGATAACGCTCTCTGAGCTGCGCGTACTCGTCCTTTTCGATGAGGCCGGCTTTTCGCAGGGTCTCGAGCTGTTCCAGATATTTCTCCCGCTGCGTCTTCGGTTCCGTTTTGAGCTCCGCCCTGCCTTCCTTATACAAGCCGAGGAAGGCAAACACGGCGACGGCGGTGAGGGCAAGGCCCAGGGGTCTTATATACGCCATGGTCCCCGTGAGCTCCCCGATGCCCTTGAGCAGCAGCATGGCGAAGAGAGAGCCCGCCAGCAGGACGGCGCTCCGGTTTTCCATCTTCATGCCGCTGTCGCCTTATTCCTCTCTCTCCTCCGCGGGATCGCTGTTCTCCTCGCTCTGGTTCTTTTCGGTGCACTCGATGGAGATGACGCGGCTGCCCTCCAGAAGGCGCATGAGGCGCACGCCCTGGGTCGCGCGGGAGAGGAGCGAGATCCTGTCCACTGCCATGCGGATGATGGTGGCGTCGTCCGTGATGATGAGAAGATCCTCCTCCCCGGTGACGATCTTCACGTCCGCGACGAGGCCGGTCTTGTCCGTGCAGTTATAGTTCTTGACGCCGATGCCGCCGCGGCCCTTGACCGCATATTCGCTGAGCGGCGTCCTCTTGCCGTAGCCCTTTTCGGTCACGGTGAGCACCTCGTCCCCCTGGCCGGAGGCGCCGGCGCCGATGACATAGTCCCCGTCGCGCAGGCGGATGCCGCGCACGCCGACGGCCTGGCGGCCCATGGCGCGCACATCCTCTTCCCCAAAGCAGACGGACATGCCGTTTCTCGTGGCGATGAAGATGTCCTCCTGTCCCGTGGTGGAGAGGACGGAGATGAGCTCGTCCCCCTCGTCAAGGGTGATGGCGCGGATGCCGTTGGAGCGGATGTTGCGAAGCTGCGTCTGCTCGATGCGCTTGACGGTGCCGTTTCTCGTGACGAAGAAGAGGAAGCTCTCCTCCTCCATGCCGCGGCCGCGGATCATGGCGCTGACCTTCTCGGGCTCGTCCCCGTTCTCGACGGGGATGATGTTCACGATGTTGGTGCCCTTCGCGCTGCGGCCCGCCTCCGGGATCTGGTAGCCCTTCTTGATAAAGACGCGGCCCCTGGACGTGAAGAAGAGGATATAGTCGTGCGTGGAGGCGGTGAAGACCGAGTGGACATAGTCCTCCTCCTTTGTCGCCATGGCGCGGATGCCGCGGCCGCCCCTGCCCTGGGCCCGGTACTCGGAGACCGGGGTGCGCTTGATGTAGCCGCCGTGGGTCAGGGTGTAGACGCACTGCTCCTCCTCGATGAGATCCTCGATGTCGATCTCGTCTGCCACGTCCTGGATCTCGGTGAGGCGCTCGTCCCCGTACTTGTCGCGCAGGGCGATGAGCTCGTCCTTCAAAACGGCCTTGACCTTCTCGGGGTCGGCCAGGAGCTCCCGGTAGTAGGCGATGCGCTCCTCGAGCTCCCTGTACTCGGTCTCGAGCTTTTCGCGGTTGAGACCCTGCAGGGCGATGAGGCGCATGTCGCAGATGGCCTGGGCCTGCACATCGTCGAGATTGAAGCGCTCCATGAGGCGGGCCTTGGCGTTGTCGTAGCTTGTGCGGATGATGCGGATGACCTCGTCGATATTGTCCTGCGCGATGAGCAGGCCCTCCAAAAGGTGGGCGCGCTCCAGGGCCTTTTTGAGGTCGAACTTTGTGCGCCGGACGATGATCTCCTCCTGGAAGGCGAGATACTCGTCCAGGATATGGCGCAGGGAGAGGATCTTCGGCTGGCTCTGGTTATTCACAAGGGCCAGCATGTTGATCGAAAAGCTCGACTGCATGGCGGTCTGGGCAAAGAGACGGTTCAGGACCACCTGGGGGTTCGCGTCGCGCTTGAGCTCAATGACCATGCGCATCCCGTTGCGGTCCGTCTCGTCGCGCAGATCCGAGATCCCCTCGAGGCGCTTTTCGTGCACCTGGTCGGCGATGTTCTTGATGAGCTGGCGCTTGTTGACCTGGTAGGGCAGCTCCGTCACGATGATGCGGGTGCGGCCCTGGCCGTACTCCTCAAACTCCGCGCGGGCGCGCACGATGATCTTGCCGCGGCCGGTGAGATACGCCTGCCTGATCCCGCTGCGGCCCATGATGATGCCCCGGGTGGGAAAGTCTGGCCCGGAGATGTGCTGCATGAGATCGGAAAGCGTGGCCTTGGGATTGTCCAGGACGCAGACGCAGGCGTTGATGACCTCGGTGAGATTATGGGGCGGGATATTCGTCGCCATACCGACCGCGATGCCCGAGGAGCCGTTTACGAGCAGGTTCGGGAACTTGGAGGGCAGGACGCGGGGCTCCTTGCGCGTCTCGTCAAAGTTGGGGTCCCAGTCCACGGTCTCCTTGTCGATGTCGCGCAGCATCTCGTTGGAGATCTTCGCCATGCGCGCCTCCGTGTAACGGTAGGCGGCCGGGGGGTCGCCGTCCACGGAGCCGAAGTTGCCGTGCCCGTCGATGAGCATGTAGCGCATCGAAAAGCTCTGCGCGAGGCGCACCATCGCGTCATAGACCGAGGCGTCGCCGTGCGGGTGATAGCGGCCCAGCACGTCGCCCACGCAGGTGGCGGACTTTTTGAAGGGCTTGTCCGCGGTGAGCCCGTCCTCGTAGAGCGTGTAGAGGATGCGCCGGTGCACGGGCTTTAAGCCGTCGCGCACATCCGGCAGGGCGCGGCCCACGATGACCGACATGGCGTAGTCGATGTAGCTGGTCTGCATCTCGCTCACCAGCTCGGATTCGGTAATGGCCTGATTCGGGAACGCAATGTCCTCAGGCTTGTAGTCTCGTTTATGTGCCATATATGATACCCTTTCACTGTCATTCTGAGGAGCCTTGCGACGAAGAATCCCGTACCGTTTTGCAACCATCCGGGAGATCCTTCGCTGGCGCTCAGGATGACACTAAATAACTCAGAATAAAAATTCTTATTTTCACTGTCATTCTGAGGAGCGCAGCGACGAAGAATCCCCTACTGTTTGCAGCCATCCGGGAGATCCTTCGCTGGCGCTCAGGATGACACTAAATCCATTTTTCTGAAAGATCTTCCCATTTTGGATTCATGGACTCCACCAATTCATTTTTTCTGTCTCTTTTCCAGCCCTTAAGCTGTTTTTCTCTTTCAATCGCTGAAAGAATATCTGTTGTTATTTCAAAATAAACCAACTTATGGATATTATACTTTTTTGTAAAACCAGCCACTAATTGATTTTTGTGCTCATACAATCTTCTCTGTAAATTGTTTGTAACACCGATATACATGACCCTGTTGTTTGTATTTGTTAGAATATAAACATAATACTGGTTCATTGTTGTTTCCCGTGTCATTCTGAGGAGCCTTGCGACGAAGAATGCCGTACCGTTTTGCAACCATCCGGGAGATCCTTCGCTGGCGCTCAGGATGACAGCAAATAACACAGAATATAATTCCTATTTCCCGTGTCATTCTGAGGAGCGCAGCGACGAAGAATCCCGTACTGTTTTGCAACCATCCAGGGGATCCTTCGCTGGCGCTCAGGATGACAGCAAATAACTCAGAATAAAAATTCTTATTTTCACTGTCATTCTGAGGAGCGCAGCGACGAAGAATCCCGTATTGCTTTGCAACCATCCGGGAGATCCTTCGCTGGCGCTCAGGATGACAGCAAATAACTCAGAATATAATTCCTATTTCCCGTGTCATTCTGAGGAGCCTTGCGACGAAGAATCCCGTACCGTTTTGCAACCATCCGGGAGATCCTTCGCTGGCGCTCAGGATGACACTAAATAATTCAGGATACCTCTTTTTATCAAATGTCCAAATTCACGACATATTTTGCGTTCTGCTCGATCCACTCGCGCCTCGGTTCGACCTCCTCGCCCATGAGGACGGTGAAGACCTCGTCGGCCTGGATGGCGTCGTTCAAGGTGATGCGGCGCAGCGTCCTCGTCTCCGGGTCCATGGTGGTCTCCCAGAGCTCGTGCGGGTCCATCTCGCCGAGACCCTTGAAGCGGGAGATGTCCACCTTGGCGTTGGGGTTGTCGGCGCGCATCTCGCCGGAGAGCTTGTCGCGCTCCTCGTCGGAGTAGGCGACCCGCTGGGTCTTGCCGCGCGTGAGCTTGTAGAGGGGCGGCACCGCGGAGTAGACATAGCCGCGCTCGATGAGCGGGCGCATGTAGCGGAAGAAGAAGGTGAGGAGCAGGGTCCGGATGTGGGACCCGTCCACGTCGGCATCCGCCATGATGATGATTTTGTGATAGCGGAGCTTTTCGATGTTGAACTCGTCCCCGATCCCGGCGCCGAGGGCAACAATGAGGGGATAGAGCTTGTCGTTGCCGTAGATCTTGTCGGCCCGGGCCTTCTCCACATTGAGCATCTTGCCCCACATGGCAAGGATGGCCTGGAACCGGGAGTCGCGCCCCTGGATGGCGGAGCCCGCGGCGGAGTCGCCCTCGACGATATAGATCTCGCAGAGACTCGGGTCGCGCTCGTTGCAGTCCTGGAGCTTGTCCGGCATCTGCCCGGACTCGAGCCCCGTCTTGCGCCGGACGGAGTCGCGCGCCTTGCGTGCGGCCTCGCGCGCGCGGTTTGCCATGAGGGCCTTGTCGAGGATGGCCTTCGCGACCTGGGGGTGCTCCTCAAAATAGGTGGTGAGCTGGTCGTTCACGATGCTGTCCACGAGCGTGCGGATGTAGGCGTTGCCGAGCTTCTGCTTGGTCTGGCCCTCAAACTGCGCCTCGGGCAGCTTCACGGAGATGACGGCGGAGATGCCCTCGCGCACGTCGTCGCCGGAGACCTTGTCGTCCCCTTTGATGATGTTGTTTTTCTGCCCGTAGGCGTTGATGACGCGCGTCAGGGCCGTCTTGAAGCCCGTCTCGTGCATACCGCCCTCGGGGGTATGGATGTCGTTTGCGAAGGAGATGATGCTGTCCTTGAAGTCGTCGTTATACTGCAGGGCGATCTCCGCCACGGCGTCGCCCTTCTCGCCGGAGATGTAGATCACATCCTCGTGGATGGGGTTCTTGTGGCGGTTCAGGTAGCGCACAAACTCCCGGATGCCGCCGTCGTAGCAGAAGCGCTGGCTCTGCTCCATGCCCTCGCGCCTGTCCTCGATCGTGATGGCGAGGCCCGCGTTCAGAAACGCCTGCTCGCGCATCCGGCGGCGGAGGATGTCGTAGTCGTAGACGGTGTCGTCGAACATCTCGGGGTCGGGCTTAAAGCGGACGGTGGTGCCGGTTTTGTCGGTGTCGCCGAGGACGTGGATGTGCTCCACGATGTCGCCGCGCGAGAATTTCATGGCGTGGCGCTTCCCGTCCTTGCAGACCTCGACCTCCAGCCATTCGGAGAGGGCGTTCACGACCGAGGCGCCGACGCCGTGCAGGCCGCCGGATACCTTGTAGCCCCCGCCGCCGAACTTGCCGCCCGCGTGCAGCACCGTGAACACGACCTCGAGCGCGGACTTGCCGGTCTGCTCCTGGATATCCACGGGGATGCCGCGCCCGTTGTCGGACACGCGGATGATGTCGCCCGGCTCGATGACGACCTCGATATGCGTGCAGTAGCCGGCGAGCGCCTCGTCGATGGAGTTGTCCACGATCTCATAGACCAGATGGTGCAGGCCGGAGGAGGAGGTCGAGCCGATGTACATGCCGGGTCTCTTGCGCACGGCCTCCAGCCCCTCCAGCACCTGGATCTGCGAGGCGTCATATTCCTGGGTCACCTTTTCGTTCAAATCAGACATATAGTATCTCCTTTTGGGGAATACGGATTGCCACTGCGTCATTGCGAACCAGTGCGCACACTGGTGCGGCAATCCGTTTTCTCTATTCCTCCGCGCGCTTTAGGAGCGTTGCGGTGTTCATGGGGCTGAGGATGAGGGAGCGCCTGCCGGGGCCCGCGCAGACGATGAAGGACTTCGGCAGATCGTCGGAGGCGCTGGTCACCTCGCCGGCCTTTTCCGCCATGGCGAGGTATCTGCGCGTGAGGTGGGACTGGCTTGTCACGTCCAGATCGAAGATGCCCACGATCTCATCCGTGCGGGCGACGCAGCCCTTGCCGAGATGCAGGTACATCATTTCTTGTCCTCCGTTTTCTGTCATTCTGAGGAGCGCAGCGACGAAGAATCCCGTATCTCTTCATGGACCGGGAGATCCTTCGCTTCGCTCAGGATGACAAAAGAATCATGCAGGATAACAGGTCACCGTATCCTGCCCCCCTCCACGAAGATCACGCGCCCGCCGGTCTTCCGGGAGATCCCCTCATCCTCGCAGCAGGTGATGAGGGTCTGCCCGCCGCCGATGCGGTTCAAAACAAAAGCCTGGCGCTTCCCGTCAAGCTCCGACAGGACGTCGTCGAGCAGAAGGACCGGGTACTCCCCGGTCTCCCGGAGGAAGATCTCCCGCTCGGCGAGCTTTAAGGACAGGGCCGCCGTCCGTGTCTGGCCCTGGGAGGCGAAGGCGCGGGCGCTCTGGCCGTTGATGTCGATGTCCAGATCGTCCTTGTGTGCGCCTGTGAGACACTGGGCGCTCTCGAGCTCCGCCTCGCGGTGGCGCTCCTGGTGCTCGCAGATATCGTAGTAGATCTCCCTGGCGGAGGCGAAGGGGTCCTTCACGCTGCTCACGGTCTTGTAGCGGATCGAGAGCTCCTCCAGCCCGTCGGAGAAGTCCCGGTGGATGGGGGCCGCCGCCTCCGAAAGCCGCAGCGCGAAGGCCGCGCGGTAGCGGATGAGCTGGGCCGAGGCCCGCGCGAGCCCGTCGGAAAAATCGTCCAGCGTATCCAGGAGCGCGGGCTTGTCGCGCCAGTCCTTCAAGATGCGGGTCTTGTTTTCCAGGAGCTTGTTGAAGTCCGAGAGGATCTCGGCATAGCGGGGCCGGATCTGGCAGATGGCGTTATCCATGAGACGCCGCCGGACCGCCGCTCCCTCCTTGATGAGGTTCAAGTCGTCCGGACAGAAGAGCACGGTATTCACCGTCTCAGACAGCTCCCCTGCGGTCTTCTTCACGGAATTGACCAGGATGCGCTTGGGTCTGCCCTGGCTCATGCGCAGATTCACGCTCTGCTCCCGGCCGTGGCTTGAGACCTCGGCCAGGATGTCCGCCCCGTCCGCGCCGAAGCTGATGAGCTCCCGGTCGAACCTTGTGCGGAAGCTGCGCCCGGTGGAGAGCATGTACACGGCCTCCAGCAGGTTTGTCTTCCCCTGGGCGTTGCGGCCGCAGATCACGTTGGTGCCGGCGTCGAACTCCGTGGACTCAAACTCGTAATTGCGAAAGCAGCTCAGTGCGATGCGCCTGACGATCATCCGCGCACCACTTCAAAGACCTCGCCCTGGAAGTCCACCCTGTCCCCGGGGCAGAGCTTTCTGCCGCGCATGGTGCAGGTCTCGCCGTTGACGCCGACGAGCCCCTCGGAGATGAGCATTTTGGCCTCGCCCCCGGTGCCGACCAGCGCGGCGAACTTCAAAAAAGCGTCGAGCTTGATGTATTCGGTTGTGATTGTGATTTTTTCCATAGTTGTCGTTCCTTATAAGCTCCCTTTGCGAAAGGGCGCTGGCTGCCGTAGGGGCGGCTATCAGCCGCCCGAAAACCTGCGTTCCGGTACAGGCGTACCACGATGCGCAAATGTTCCCCTATCGCCGTAGGGGAGGGGCTTGCCCCTCCCGTGCGGGGGAACCGGCGTTTTTCTTCTGCGCCCGGGCAAATACGGAAATCCGACATCGTGCCGCCGGGCGGGGCAAGCCGCCGCCCCTACGGCAGATTTCTTTTCTCTCTTTTACGCGTGCAGGCGCACCGGGAGGACCATGTAGGTGAAGTCCTCGCTCCCGTCGGCGGCCTTGATGATGCAGGGGGAGACGGCGGTGTTGACGCAAAGCAGCAGCTCGTCCTTGCCGGCGGCCTTGAGCGCGTCCTTGAGATAGCGGTCGTTGAAGCCGATGAGCAGGCCCTTGCCGTCGCCCTCGCAGGTACACACGTCCTGCGCCCGGCCGATGGGCGTGACGCAGAGGCAGTCGATGGTCCCGTCGCCCACGGTCAGGCGCACGGGGCTGGAGTTTTTCTCGCTCACGATGAGGGAGACGCGGTCGATGGAGGCCATGAACTCGCCGCGGTCGATCTTGATCTCAAACTGGAAGCTCTCCGGAATGGAGCGGCGGTAGTTGAGAAACTCGCCCTCGAGCCTGCGGGTCACGACCACGGTGTCGCCGATCTCAAAGGAGATGTGCTTCTGGCCGACGGCGATGGACACCTCGCCCTCCTCCTCGTCCGTGCAGATCTTCTCCACGTCGCTCAGGGCGTTTCCGGGCACCACAAAGGTGCAGCTCTCGAGCTTGGAATCCTTGAGCTCCTCGGTCCGCCGGGCGAGACGGTAGCCGTCCACGGACACGAGCGTGAGGCGGTCCTCCTCCACCTCGAAGAGGGTGCCGGTGTAGATGGGGCGCACCTCGTCGGTGGAGACGGCGAAGATGGTCTTGTTGATCATGTCCTTCAAAAGGCGCTGGGGCAGGCGGATGGCGTTGACCGTGTCGAAGCGGGGCAGCTCCGGGTAATCCTCCGCGCTGATGCCGAGGATGTTGAACTGGCTCTTGCCGCATTTGACGGAGATGTTGTCCTTCTCGTCCGCCGTCACGGTGACGATCCCGTCCGGCAGGCGGCGGATCATCTCCCCGAAAAGGCGCGCGCCCACGACGACGGTGCCGCGCTGGGCGATGTCGGCCTCGATGCCGGTCACGATGCCCTTTTTGAGATCGTAGCCCTTGACATAGAGCTTGTCGTCCGCGCTGATCTGGAGCCCCTCCAGCGCGGAGATGGGGCTTTTCGACGCGGCCGCGCGCGAGGCGATGGCGCACGCCGTCTGAAGCAGATATTTTTCACAACTGAATTTCATATGGGCAACTTCCTTTGCAGTAATATTTCATATACTTTTCCTTTTAAGCTCCCTTTCAAAAAGGGAGGGGGACCGCTTGCGGTGGAGGGATCGAGCCATGACAGCCTTCGGCCCAGGTCGCAAGCACAGCTTGCTCCCCGCTTTGGCTACAAACGTGCCCCCGGCACGTTTGCTTAACGCGTCGCGCCCTTTCCCAAAGGGAGCTTAAGCGGAAAAGGATTATAATTTTTCTCTATCAGAAAGAAAGATAGAATATTTTTAGTAGCAATAGTAGTAGGAGTGAAAAATTGTGGAAAAGTACCGCGAGGGCGCATGACAGCAGGCTTTTGGCTGTGCGGAAAAATGTTGAAAACTTTTCGGCTTTCCACAGGCAGACGGCCGCAGTTTTTCTCCACAATTCACTTTCCACATTTCCACAGCAGAATGTGGAAAGTCAGACCCTCTGTTCGCTGGAGTTGATGTTGGAGGTGATGTCGCGCACGACAATGATGGTCTTGTTGTCCGTCTGCAAGAGGTTTTCCACCTTGCGGATGGAGCTGAGGACCGTGGCGTGGTTGCGCCCCTCGTAATATTCGCCGATGGCCTGGAGGGAGCGGTCCGTCAGCGTGCGGATGAGGTACATGGAAATCTGCCGCGCCATCGCCACGTTTTTCGACCTGCTCTGCCCGCGGATCTCCTCTTCGCTGATGCCGAAGTAGCGGGCCGTCTCCTTGATGATGATGTCGGGCGTGGGGGTGAAGATCCCCTCCTTGAGCACGTCCTTGATGGCGCGCTTGACCGAGTCGATGGTGATGACCTCGTTGAGGATCTCCTTGTAGGCTGTGAGCTTTTTGATGACGCCCTCGAGCCTGCGGATGTTGGAGGTGATGTTGTCGGCAATGAAGACCACCGCGTCGTCTGAGAGCACAAGACCGAGCTGCGCCGCCTTGTTGCGGGTGATGGCCATGCGCGTCTCAAGATCGGGCGGCTCGATATCCGCCATGAGGCCCCACTCAAAGCGGGTGCGCAGGCGGTCGTCCAGGGTCGGCATGTCGAGCGGCGGCCGGTCGGAGGTGATGACGATCTGATTTCCAGCCTCATAGATCGAATTGAAGGTGTGGAAAAATTCGTTCTGGGTCTGCTGCTTGCCGGCGATGAACTGGATGTCGTCCACAAGGAAGAGATCCACGTTGCGGTATTTGTTGTGAAAATCCTCGGTCGAGCCGTTTTTGATCGCGCGCACGAGCTGATTGGTAAACTCGTCCCCCTTGATGTACACGATGCGCTTTTTCGGCTCCCGCTCGTGGATGGCGTTTCCGATGGCGAGCAGCAGATGCGTCTTGCCGAGCCCGGAGTTGCCGTAGATGAAGAGGGGATTGTAGGTCTTGCCGGGGTTTTCCGACACGGCCACCGCCGCCGCGTGGGCAAAGCGGTTGGAGTTGCCGACGATGAAATGGTCAAAGGTGTAGCCCGCCATCTCCGGCAGGGACCCCTCCGGATCAGGGGGGGAGGGCATGTCGCTCATCTCGTCCTCCGTGAGGACCTGGACCTCAAAATCGCTCGCAAAGAGCTCAAAGAGCGCGGCCTTGATCCGGTCGCTGAAGCGCTTGAGAATGATCTCCTGCTTGAGCTCGGAGCTTGTGCAGAGGACCAGGCGGCAATCTGTCAGCTCCACCGGTGTGCAGTCGCAAAACCAGGTCTCCATCGCCGTCGGCGTGAGCTGTTGGGCCAGCATATCCAAAACCTTCTGCCAGATGTCAAGAACGGAATTCATTGTCTGTCTCACACTCCCCGTTTGAAAAAACGGCATTTCATAACCATGTTAGTATACCATGTTTCCGCCGCAGTTTCAAGGTTTTTGGAGTACTAAATATAAATATTGTAGACAAAAGAGAAAATAATTAAAACAAAAGGGCGCGTTGCAAAATGTGCTGTCATTGCGAGACCAGTTCGCAAACTGGTCGTGGCAATCCGTTTCCCCAGGAAAAGAGGACGGATTCCCACACCAGTGACATCGGTCACTGGTTCGGAATGACAGGGTGAAAGCATTTTGCAACGCGCCCTTTAAAACGCCCGCAAATGTTCCCGCCTGTCCGTAGGGGCCGATGCCCTCATCGGCCCGCAAACCTGCGATCCGGTACAGGCGTACCGGGATGCGCGTTTATATGAACCTCCCTTTCGAAAAGGGAGGGGGACCGCCGAAGGCGGTGGAGGGATCGATCCCTCAGTCAGCTTCGCTGACAGCTCCCTTTTCGAAAGGGAGCTTGGAACGCGTAGGGGACGGCGCCGCCGATGGCCCTCTCAGTCACAGCGCGGCCGTACACGCGCTGTGCCAGCTCCCCCAGATGGGGAGCCAAGAGGCGGTATTTCTCCGTAGGGGACGGCGTCCTCGACGTCCCGGCGGGAAAAATGCAAAAACAGCGAAACCCCGGGCGAATCCGTAGCGTGTACGTTTTCGCCCGGGGCTATTCGATTGTGATTCGCTGTGCCGTGCGGACGGGGCAAGCCCCTTTTTCTGAAAATCAGCCCTTTACGGAGCCTGCGGTGACGCCCTTGATGATGGACTTGGAGAGAATGATGTACACCACGAGCACCGGCAGGATCGCGAGCAGGATGAACATGTACACCTTGCCCATGTCGAACTTGGAATAGTCCGCGGAGCGGAGCTGGGCGATCATGATGGGCACGGTCTTCATCTCCGCCTTCGTCAGCAGCAGGGAGGGCAGAAAGTAGTTGTTCCAGGACTGGACAAAGGAGAAGATGAGCTGCACGGCGAGGGCGGGCTTGAGCATGGGGAGGATGATGAAGTTGAAGGTCTTGAACTCCCCGCAGCCGTCCACGCGGGCCGCGTCCACGATCTCCATGGGGAGGTTGGATTCCATGTACTGCTTGATGTAGAAGAAGACGATGGGGGCGGCGATGCCCGGCAGGATCAGCACGAGATAGTTGTTCGTGAGGCCGTACTTGTAGCAGATCTGCACGAAGCCGGAGGCCGACACCTGGGAGGGGATGACCATGATGGCCATGATGAAGCCGAACAGGAGCTTCTTGCCCTTGAAGTCATAGGCCTGGAAGCCGTAGGCCGTGAGGGCGGAGAAGTAGGTGGTCAGGATCGCGGTGGCGGTGGCGACGATGAAGCTGTTGAGCAGGCCGCGGGGGATGTTGATGGAGCTGTCCGTCCAGGCGTTGCGGAGGTTATCCAGCAGGTGCCCGCCGGGGATCAGCGTGAAACCCGCCTGGAGCTGGCCGTTGGAGCGGCTGGCGTTGATGAACAGCATGACGAAGGAGAAGAGACAGAGGACGGACAGGAAGATCAGGATGACATATACGAGGATGCGCAGCACGGTGAGCTGTACGACAGCGCGCTTTGCTTCTTTCGGTGTGACAGAATTCATGGCTCTCCCTCCTTAATCCTTTCTGTTCAGCGAACGGTAGACAAACAGGCTCAGGATGCCCGTGACGATGAAGATGATCACGGAGATCGCGCCGGACATGCCGTAGTTCTTGCTGCCGCCGAGGTAGTTGTTCAGGTACATGACCAGCGTCATGGAGGTGCGGTCGGGCATTCCCTTGCCCTTGGTGAGGACCTGGGGCACGTCGAACATCTGCAGGCCACCGATCATGGCGGTGATGACCGTGTAGACGAGGATCGGCATCAGAAGCGGCAGCGTCACGCGGAAGAAGGTCTGCACGGAGCTTGCCCCGTCCAGGTTCGCCGCCTCAAAGAGGTCCTGGTCGATGCCCATGATGCCCGCCATCAGCAGGATCGTGGTGTTGCCGAACCACATGAGAAAGTTCATCGTGGAAATCAGGCCGCGCACCGTGCCCTTGTAGGCGAAGAAGTCGATGGGCACATCGCTCCAGCCCCAGGCCTGGATGAGCTGGTTGACCGGGCCGACGTTGGAGAACAGTGTGAAAAACAGCATCGAGAAGGCCGAGGCCATGATCAGGTTCGGCATGTAGATGACCGTCTTGAAAAACTGCTGGCCCTTGATGTTCAGGCGGTAGCTCGTGAAGAAGATGGCAAGCAGCAGCGCGATCAGGATCTGCGGCACCGCGCCCAGCAGCCACAGCGCCAGGGTGTTGCCGGTGTACTTGAGGATGTTGATGGTGCCGGTCTTGTCGGGCGTGAAGAGCTTCACATAGTTGCCGAAGCCCACAAAGTTCGGCCCGACCTGCTTGAGCCCTTCGCGGTAGTTCTCAAAAAAGCTGTTGTAGATGGTCAGAAGCTGCGGCGCGAAGGTAAAGATGAAGTAGGCCAGAAAGAAGGGCGCGATGAAGAGGTAGCCCCACTTGGCATAGGAGACGCCGCCTTTCTGGTTCCGGCGCAGTTGCTTGTCATTCACGTTTACATACCCCCTGTTTATGGATTCCCAATATGAAGAACGCATCACGGTGTGCAGCAGGCTGTACACTCTGATCTGCCCTTCATCAAATCGGGGCGAGGCTCTTGCCTCGCCCCGAAAGGTTTTGCTTTAAGCTGTGTGTCTGCGCTCAGATCACGGAGTCACGATGGTGGGATACTTCTCGTTGACGTAGAGGTAGAAGTTCTCCATGGCGGTGTCCTTATCGACGGAGCCGCGGTAGTACTCCTGGAGGGAGTTCTGCAGACCCTCGTTGAGGAGCTGGTCATAGATGGTGTGGTTCTCCCAGACGATGTTGTCGGTCATCTCGGAGAAGACAGCGACATCGTTCTGGCCGCCGAGGAAGGCGGAGCCGTAGTTGGGATCAGCGGCGAACTTGGCGTTGACAGCCATGTTGTTGGAGAACTGAGCCTCGTTTGCAACCAGGTTGGTGCAGACTTCCTCGTTGTTGATGAAGGTGTTCATCACGTCAGCCAGCATGGTGGGGTTGTCGGTGCCGGCAGGCGCGAGCAGCCAGGTGCCGCCCCAGAAGTGGGCAGCGGGGCCTTTTGCCCATGCAGAAGTTGAAGTACCAGGCGGGGCCGAAGAAGCACATGGTCTTGCCGTCAGCAAACATCTGGACGTTCTTCTCGTCGTCCCACACGCCGGCGGTCAGGGTGTAGCCGTTCTTGATGAACTCGTCGGTCTGGTCCATCCAGGCTTTGATCTGGGGATCGATCTGCAGGTTGTTGTCCTCGTCGACCCAGGGCATGGTGCAGTTGTTGGAGAAGGGGCGGAAGGTCTCGGCGAAGGAGGCGGTCATGTAGTAGCCCTTGGCCTTGGCGTCGGCGGCGACAGCGTTGAACTTATCCCAGCTGTCGAGCTTGGCCTGAACCTCGGCGGGATCATCGGTGCCGAGCACGTCCTTGGCGATGGAGCGGCGGTAGATCAGCGCGGAGGGGCAGCACTGGAAGGAGACGCCCTTGACAACGCCGTTGTCATCGGAAGCGGCCTGCACGGTGTACTTGTAAGCGTTGGAGAAGTCGGTCACGCCCAGAGCCTGGATGTCCTGGGTGAAGTCGGAGTCGACGTACTTGAGGATGTAGTCGGCCTCGGCCAGGAACATGTCGACCTTGTCGTCGTCCTTGGCGTCCGCCTGGTTGAGCAGGGCGGCGTCGAGGGCATCCTGATAGGCGCCGTTGTCACTGGGGACGATGATCCAGTTGACGGTCACGCCTTCGGGGACGGTGTAGTACTTCTCAAAGAAGCCCTTGAACTCTTCGTTCCACGCGTAGATGTTGAAGACTTTGCCTTCGGGTTCATCCGCAAATGCGGCGGTGCTGCACAGGGCGAGCATCATGACCAGAACCAGAAGCGATGCGATGAGCTTTTTCATGATCTTTCCTCCTAATAATAATGTGTGATTTTATTTTTGCGGGGTTCGTCCCGCTGATCACCTGAGTAAATTTTCGACCGAGCCGCCCTCCTGCAGCCGGCCCTCCACGATCACGCGGTCGAGGATCGCGGTGCGCGGATGCTCAATGAGCTCAATGAGCTTTGCCGCCGCCACGGTGCCGAGTCCCTCCGTGTCCTGCCGCCAGGTCGTGAGCACGGGGCTCATGATCCGGGAGAGGGGGATGCCGTCATAGCCCACGGCGGAGATGTCGTCCGGCACCCGGAGCCCCAGCTCGTGGATGGCGTTCAGCCCGCCGATGCAGGAGTAATCGTCCGGAAAGAAGATGCAGGTCGGCCTGTCCTCGCCGCGCAAAAGCTCCTTCGTGAGTGCGCAGCAGCTTTTCGAGTCGTGGAACACGCCCTGGCGTATCCACCTGTCCGGCACCCGGATGCCCAGCTCCTCGCAGGCCCGGTGAAAGCCCGTCATGCGGCTCTGCGTCACGCTTGTGAGCTCCCCGTGGATGAGGGCGAGCTTCCGGTGCCCCCGCGCCGCGACATAGCGCACCAGCGCGTCCATGCCCTTGCGGTTATCCGACACCACCGCGATGCGGTTATTGAAGAGATGGTCAATGGTCACCACCGGCAGGTCCGCCTGCACAAGCTCCAGGATCATGGGGTCCGTAAAGTCCGCCGAGGCGATCACCACCCCGTCCACGCCCCGGTAGCGGCAGTGCTGCAGATAGCTCGTCTCGCGCTGCCCGACGCCCCGGTTGATGAAGGTGATGTCGTAGCCGTGGCGCTCCGCCTCACCGCGGATGCTGTCGAGCACGGTGGAGAAAAACTCGTGCGCGAGGCCCCCGTGCATCGGGTCCACAAAGACGACGCCGATGTTGTAGGAGCGGTTCGTCTTCAGCGCGCGGGCGGAGGCGTTGGCCATGTAGCCCAGCTCGTCCGCGATGCGCAGGATGCGCGATCTTGTGTCCTCGCCGATGTCCGGCTGCCCGTTGAGCGCCTTGCTGACCGTGGCCGTCGAGACACCGCAGCGCTGGGCGATGTCTTTCAAGGATACCATCGGAACCAGCTCCTCTGCGAAATGTTTACTTAATCGTTTTCGCAAATTCAATGTACCGCATTTCCCCGAAAATTGCAAGTCCTTTCTTCAAAAAATTTTAATTCCTTGATAGAATTGGCGGGCTTTCACAAAAAAGCCCTGCTGCTTTTTAGCAGTTTAAACAAAGCCGCAGTTTGGACGGGTCCGCACTTCCGGACAAAAAGCGTTTTTTACGAAAAGACCACGAGAAAAATAGATTTTTTCAAAAACATGCTTGCATTTTTTTCGGATATGCGGTACTCTATGGATACTTAAACGATTAAGTGGAGGCGAGGACTTATGCAATACGGACACTTTGACGACGCGCGGCGCGAGTATGTGATCACCACACCGCGCACCCCCCTGCCCTGGATCAACTATCTCGGGAGCGACGATTTCTTTGCGCTGCTCTCCAACACCGCCGGCGGCTACAGCTTCTACCGGGACGCCCGTCTGAGAAGACTGACCCGCTACCGCTACAACAACGCGCCGCTGGACCAGGAGGGCTTCCACCTTTATATAAAGGATGGAGACACGGTCTGGAATCCCGGCTGGCAGCCCGTGCAGACGGAGCTGGATGCCTACCGCTGCCGCCACGGTCTCGGCTACTCCGTGATCGAAGGGGAAAAGGACGGCGTCGCCGTCTCGCAGGAGCTCTTTGTCCCCAAGGGGGACAACTGCCTGCTCATGCGCGTCACCGTGAAGAACGAGGGGGCGCGGGCAAAAGCGCTGTCGCTCTTCCCGTATCTTGAGTTCTGCCTCTGGGACGCGATGGACGACTCCTCCAACTTCCAGCGCAACTACTCCATCGGCGAGATGGAGATCGTCGGCCCGGCCATCTACCACAAGACCGAGTACCGCGAGCGGCGCGACCACTACGCCGTCTTCTGGGCAAACCGGGAGCCCGACGGTTTTGACACCGCGCGCGACGCCTTCCTCGGCGTCTACGGCAGCCCCGCAAGGCCCGCGGCCGTCTTCGGAGAAGGCTGCACCGGGAGCGTCGCCCACGGCTGGCAGCCGATCGCGGCCCAGCAGTTTGACCTCACCCTCGCCCCCGGCGGGAGCGAGAGCGTGATCTTCGGTCTCGGCTATATCGAAAACCCGCAGGAGGAGAAGTGGGCCGCCCCCGGCGTCATCAACAAGACCCGGGCCGAGGCCATGATCGCCCGCTACCGGGACGACGCGGCCTTCGACAAAGCCCTGGCGGAGCTGAACGCGCACTGGAGCGAGCTGCTCGACAAGTATCAGGTCGAGACCGGGGATGCGCGCCTCGACCGCATGGTGAACATCTGGAACCAGTACCAGTGCATGGTCACCTTCAACATGAGCCGCTCTGCCAGCTATTTTGAGAGCGGCATGGGCCGCGGGATGGGCTTTCGCGACTCGTGCCAGGACCTGCTGGGCTTCGTGCACATGATCCCGGAGCGCGCGCGAGAGCGCATCCTTGACATCGCCGCCACGCAGTTTCCGGACGGCAGCGCCTACCACCAGTACCAGCCGCTCACGAAAAAGGGCAATCTCGCCGTGGGCAGCGGCTTTAACGACGATCCCCTCTGGCTCATCGCCGGGACCGACGCGTACCTGCGTGAGACGGGGGACTGGGGCATCCTGGATGAGCAGGTGGACTTTGACAACGATCCCGCCCTCGCCCGGCCGCTCCTGGAGCACCTGCGCCGCAGCTTCCGCTTTACCGAGACCCACCTCGGCCCCCACGGTCTGCCCCTCATCGGCCGGGCCGACTGGAACGACTGCCTCAATCTCAACTGCTTCTCGGAGCACCCGGGCGAGAGCTTCCAGATCACCGGCCCGAGCGAGGGCCCCGTCGCCGAGAGCGTGTTCATCGGCGGCATGTTCGTCAAATACGGCCGCGCCTGGGCGGACATTCTGCGCCATCTCGGCCTGGATGATGAGGCGGACGGCGCCCTCGGGGCCGTTGAAAAGGTGGAGCGTGCCGTGCTCGACGCCGGCTGGGACGGGGCGTGGTTCCGCCGCGCCTTCGACGCCTTCGGCCATGTGGTCGGCGGCAGCGAGTGCGAGGAGGGCCAGATCTTCATCGAGCCCCAGGGCATGTGCGTCATGGCGGGCATCGGCAAGGAGACAGGCGAGGCGGCAAAGGCCCTCGAGAGCGTGCAGGAGCGTCTCGACACCAAGTACGGCATCGTGCTTCTGAACCCGGCCTACACCCGCTACCATCTCGAGCTCGGCGAGATCTCCAGCTATCCCCCCGGATACAAGGAGAACGCCGGCATCTTCTGCCACAACAACCCCTGGATCGTCTGCGCCGAGGCGGAGCTCGGCCACGGGAATCGCGCCTTTGAGGTCTACCGCCGCACCTGCCCGGCCTTCATCGAGGACATCAGCGACATCCACCGCACCGAGCCCTATGTCTACAGCCAGATGATCGCGGGCAAGGACGCGCCCAGCTTCGGCGAGGCGAAAAACTCCTGGCTCACGGGCACCGCGGCCTGGACCTTCCTGTCGGTGTCCCAGGCCATCCTCGGCGTGAAGCCCACGCTGGACGGGCTCTGGATCGACCCCTGCGTGCCCTCGGGCTGCAAGGGCTTCACGGTCACGCGCCGCTACCGCGGCGCCTGCTATGTGATCCGGGTAAAAAATCCCGGCGGCGCGGAGCATGGCGTCAAGGAGCTTCGTGTGAACGGCGCGCGGGTAAACGGCAATCTCATCCCCCTCCACCCCGCCGGAGAGACGGTCGAGGTCGAGGTTTTGATGTAAAAATATTAAAAAAGCCTTCCCCTTGAGGGGAAGGCATTTTTTCCCCTCTCCGTTCGGGCGTAATCACGGTTCATGCAATTGATTATTGACAAGCACCGGGGCGCGTTGATACAATAAAATCGACCTCCTGTGTGGAAAACAGAACGGATGAATCAAACCCCAAATTTATGAGAGAGGAGCGATCGAGTATGAAACGCGTTATCAGCCTGTTTCTTGCCCTGGTTTTTGTTTTCACGCTGATCCCCGCCGCAGCCCACGCCGCCACGATCGACTACAGCGCCCTGGAGGGGCGGGACATCCTGCGGGACGGCAGCTCGGGCACCGTTGTCACAAACCTGCAAAAGGCCCTGGTCGATCTGGGCTATCTCTCCAGCAAGCCGGACGGCATCTACGGTGAGAAGACCGAGGATGCGATCAAGGCGTTTCAGCGCAAAAACGGCTTTGCCGGCGTGATCGGCTACGGCGGTGTGGCCACCATGTTCACCCAGGGCGCGATCTACGGGAAAAAGCCCCTCCCCGCGTGGAGCAAGGAGAGCGTCACAAACAACGTCTCCGGCGAGTTTGAAGTGAGCGACTTCAAGATGAACTACAGCGCCTACCTCGACGGAACCGTCAGCTTTACAAACAAGGAGACCCAGCACGTCACCGGCATCTGCCTCTACTGCTGGCTTGTGGATTCCGACAACTACGTGGTCCCCTGCGACGGCTATGACTACTGGATGTACTGGTACCCCAATATGGATGTCGAAAAGGGCGACACCTGGGAGCTCTCGTTCTCCCTCAACCCCAGCTCGAAGGAGATGAGCCGCGCGAGCTCCGTGCACTTCATCATCGGCGAGCTTGCGTATGACGACGGCTCCGTGTACGTAAACTTCGACGCCTCCGAGCAGCCCTATTACTCCCCCAACTACGTCCTGGACCGCTGGTAAAAATAGAGCCGGGGCCGCCGCGGCAAGGTACGTACAGAGGTAAAAATGTCCGTCCGCTCCGTAGGGGATGTTAGCAGCTAAAACTTCATGTCATTCTGAGGAGCGAAGCGACGAAGAATCCCGTAGACAACCGGGAGATCCTTCGCTTGCGCGAACAT
>CADBCV010000025.1 GCA_902793285.1 Oscillospiraceae bacterium | reverse complement strand
CACCTGCGCAGCATACACAAGTTCTAAGGCTCCTTCGTCGCCAAGAACTTGTAGTAAGTTTGCGAACTGGTGACAGCTCCCTTTCGCAAAGGGAGCTTAAAAGGAATCCCTTATCTCAAATCCCGCTTGATGCCCCGGCATACCCGGTGGATGTCCTCCAGGGTCTCCACCTGCACGAGCTCCTGCCGGTAGACGGCGGAGTGAGGGACGCCGTGCAGATACCAGGGGAGCTGGTGGCGCGCCTCCATGCAGGCCCTGTGCTCCCCAAGGCGCGAAGCCAGCGTCACGATCTGCCCCTCGGCGAGGGTGATGCGCTCGGAGAGCGGCGGCAGTTCGGGGATCTCTCTCCCCTCAATCGCGGCCTGCCCCCCCTGAAAAAGCCAGGGGTTTCCGAAGCTGCCGCGCCCGATCATGGCGATCTCGCAGCCGGTATAGCGCAGGATGTGGGCCGCGTCCTCGGGCGTGAACACGTCGCCGTTTGCGATCACGGGGATCGAAACGGCCCCGCGCACCGCGCGGATGAGGTCCCAGTCGGCCCTGCCCGCGTACATCTGGGCGCGCGTCCTGCCGTGGACGGCCACGGCGTCCGCGCCGGCGGCTTCCATAAGCCTTGCAAAGTCCACGGCGTTCACGCTGCCGTTATCCCAGCCCTTGCGAAACTTCACGGTCACGGGCACCGCGACGGCCTTTTTGACGGCCTCCACGATCCGTGCCGCGAGCTCCGGCGTTTTCATGAGGGCGGAGCCGTCCCCGGATTTGACGACCTTGCCCACCGGGCAGCCCATGTTGATGTCCAGGATGTCCGCGCCGGAGAGCGCGAGCGCCATCACGGCGGCCTCCGCCATGATCTCCGGCTCGTGCCCGAAGATCTGGGCGGCGGAGGGATGCTCCCCCTCCGGGATGTATAAAAGCTCTTTGGTCTTCTCGTCGTGATAGCAGAGCGCCCGGGCCGAGACCATCTCCGTCGTCGTGAGGGCCGCGCCGAGCGCGCGGCAGATGCCGCGAAAGGCGAAATCCGTCACCCCCGCCATGGGGCCGAGGGTCAGATTGCCGCGCAGTTCAACGCTTCCGATCCTCACCATGCGATGTCCAGTCCCACCGGGCAGTGGTCGGAGCCCATGATCTCCGGCAGGATGTAGGCGTCTTTTATTTTTTCCCGCAGACGGTCGGACACGACGAAATAGTCGATACGCCAGCCGACGTTCCGCTCCCGCGCCCGCATCCGGTAGCTCCACCAGGAGTAGGCGTCGGTCTTATCGGGATAGAGATAACGGAAGCTGTCGGTAAAGCCCGCGGCCAGAAGCTCGGAGAACTTGCCGCGCTCCTCGTCCGAAAAGCCCGCGTTGCCCACGTTCTGCTTGGGGTTTTTGAGGTCGATCTCCTCGTGCGCGACGTTCATGTCGCCGCAGACGATGACCGGCTTCTTTTGATCCAATGCGCAGAGGTAGGCGCGAAAATCGTCCTCCCAGCGCATCCGGTAGTCGATGCGCTTTAAGCCGTCCTGGGCGTTCGGAGTGTAGACGCAGACAAGATAAAACTCCGGATACTCGAGCGTCACGGCGCGGCCCTCGTGGTCGTGCTCCTCCACGCCGATATTGTAAGCGACCGAGAGCGGCGTATGCTTTGTGAAGATCGCGGTGCCGGAGTAGCCCTTCTTCTCGGCGTAGCACCAGTAGCTCTCATACCCGGGGAAGGCAAGGTCGATCTGCCCCGCCTGGAGCTTTGTCTCCTGCAGGCAGAAGAAGTCCGCGTCGAGGGAGAGAAAAATGTCCTCAAATCCCTTGCCCCGCACGGCGCGCAGGCCGTTTACGTTCCAGGAAAGAAATCTCATGTTCCATTCCTCCGGTTTGCCTCCTGGCTCTCCTCATAGCCGCGCGCGTCGGTGAGGGAGGCGTTTCTCAGCCGCGGCACCGCCCCGTCCCGGGAGAGGCTGCGGCTCTCGCCCGTCCTGGTTGCGACCAGGCGGTTTATTTTCAGGCCCTGCTCATAGAACCTGGCCTCATAGTCGGTCATGACGCCGACGGGCCCGTTTTCGTGCAGGTCGTGCGTGAGCTCCGAGAGGGCCCAGCCCTCATCCATGAACTGCCGGACGGACCAGTCGAAGAGCGGGGTATTGTCGGTTTTGAAGTGGATCTCGCCGCCCTGTTTCAGCACGTCCGCGTAGAGGCGCAGAAAGCCCGGCGCCGTCAGGCGGAGCTTCGCGTCCCGGCTCTTGGGCCAGGGGTCGCAGAAGTTGATGTACAGGCGGTCGACCTCGCCCTCCGCGAAGAGGGCGGTGAGGAGCTTTGCGTCGATGTCGATGAAGCGGACGTTTTCGATCCCCCGCCGCTCGATCTTCTCCATGGCGAGGATCATGGCGTCCGGCACCTTCTCCACCGCGACATACAGCGTCTCGGGCATGGCCGCGGCGGTCTTGGCCGTGAAGGTCCCCTTCCCGCAGCCGAGCTCCACATAGAGCCGCTCGTGCCCGGGAAACTGTTCCAGCCAGTGTCCGCGCAGGGGCTCAAAGCCGCTGTTGTCCCCTCCTCCGTCTATCAAAAACGCGGCGCAGCGTTCCATGCGTTTGTCCAGGTTTGCTCTCTTTCTCATTCTCAAGGATGATCACACTCCTCCTGACAGAATACCACAAGGCGAAAAAAACATCAATCGCAAAACATAAAAAAGCCGCGCAGGGCGGAAAGATTTTCCTTGCGCGGCAGAGACGTATGGTGTATAATATTTGAGCAAATTTCTTATCCCATGGCATGGCAAGCCGAAGTCTTTTACAGCGGATTTTGCCCCGCATTTCCGGGTGTAGCGCAGCTGGTAGCGCGCGTGGTTTGGGACCACGATGCCGCAGGTTCAAATCCTGTCACTCGGACCAGCGTCAGAAGAACGCAGTTCCGTTCCGTTTCCGCGGTTTGCGTAAGAGCCGCGAAAACTCCACATCCACTGCGTCCTTCTTCCTTTCCAAAACGGGAGTCTCACGGGGGACTCCCGTTTTGGTTTAAACGGGGATTTTGAGTCCGTTATGAACGCTCGGACCACGTCAGAAGAACGCAGTTCCGTTCCGTTTCCGCGGTTTCCGTAAGAGCCGCGAAAACTGCACATGCACTGCGTCCTTCTTCCTTTCCAAAACGGGAGTCTCACGGGGGACTCCCGTTTTGGTTTAAACGGGGATTTTGAGTCCGTTATGAACACTCGTACCAGCGTCAGAAGAACGCAGTTCCGTTCCGTTTCCGCGGTTTCCGTAAGAGCCGCGAAAACTGCACATCCACTGCGTCCTTCTTCCTTTCCAAAACGGGAGTCTCACGGGGGACTCCCGTTTTGGTTTTACGGGGGTTTTGCGTTTGTTATGAACACCCATGCCATATCGAGGGGGCTTCTATTTTACCGTGCAGTCGTTTTATACTATTCCTTGATAAGAAGCTTTATTGGATTCCCGAGGAAAATTTGTGCCAGACAAGGCCCGCAGAGCATAATGGAGATATATGGTCAAGGGCTTCAACGCAGTATGGCGCAAATTTTGCCGGGAAGACTTAAAGTTTTCTATCAAGGGATAGTATTACTTGACGCTGAACAGGATCTCGCCATAGCCGGGGTAGGGCCAGTATTTTGCGCCGCAGCGAAGCTCCATCTCGTCCACGACGGCGCGCAGGCTCTGCATGGCGGGGAAGACCCTGTCGCGGTAGTAGCGGGCCACGGCGAGGCTCTCATGCTGGGCCTTGAGCCCCTCCATCGCGCTCTCGAGGGCTCTGCCGTGGATCGCGGCGGAGGCGGCGAGGGCACTGAGCTCACTTACGATGCGCGTCTCATAGCTCACGTCCATCGCGGGGGAGAGCTGCTTTTTCTCGTTCGCGGCGCGGGCGAGATCCCCGGTGCAGGCGGAGACCGCGGGCAGGATATCCTTCCAGAGCATATCCACCATGGTCAGCGCCTCGATGTGCAGGACCTTGGAATAGCCGTCCAGCTTCATCTCGCAGCGGGCGCGCAGCTCCGCCTCGGAATAGATGCGGTGGCGCGTGAAGAGCTCCACGTTCTTCGGGGCGAGATATTCCGGCGTGCAGTCCGGCGTGGAGGGGTAGTTGCAGAGCCCGCGGCGCTCGGCCTCGCGGGTCCACTCCTCGCCGTAGCCGTTGCCGTTGAAGATGATGCGGCGGTGCTTTCGGATGACCTCGCGGATGAGCTCGTGCAGCTCCTTTTCAAAGTCCGACGCCTGCTCGAGCCGGTCGGCGTACTGGCGCAGGGATTCGGCCACGGTGGTGTTGAGCACCACGTTCGGCCCGGAGATGGACTGGGACGCGCCCAGCATACGAAACTCAAACTTATTGCCCGTGAAGGCGAAGGGGGAGGTGCGGTTGCGATCGGTGGTGTCCTTGGGGAACTTCGGCAGCGCGTGCACGCCCACCTTGAAAAGCTCCTTCTCCCGGCTGCCGTAAGGGGCGCCCATGTCGATGGCGTCGAGGATCGCGCCGAGCTCATCCCCGAGGAAGACGGACACGATGGCCGGGGGCGCCTCCGCCGCGCCGAGACGGTGGTCGTTCCCGGCGGAGGCCACGCAGATGCGCATAAGATCCTGGTAGTCGTCCACTGCCTGGATCACCGCGCACAGGAAAAGCAGAAACTGTGCGTTTTCCGCCGGGGTCTCGCCGGGCTCGAAGACGTTCACGCCGGTGTCGGTGGTGATGGACCAGTTGTTATGCTTGCCGGAGCCGTTCACGCCCGCGAAGGGCTTTTCGTGCAGCAGGCACACCATGCCGTGCTTGCGGGCGATGCGCTGCATGAGCTCCATGGTGAGCTGGTTGTGGTCGGCGGCGATGTTTGTGGTGGTGTAGATCGGGGCCAGCTCGTGCTGGGCGGGGGCGGCCTCGTTATGCTCGGTCTTCGCCATGACGCCGAGCTTCCAGAGCTCCTCGTCCAGCTCCTTCATAAACTCCTGCACGCGGGGCTTGATGGAGCCGAAGTAGTGGTCGTCCAGATCCTGGCCCTTGGGCGGTCTCGCCCCGTAGAGGGTGCGGCCCGTGTAGATGAGGTCCTTGCGCCGCTCGTACACGTCCTTGTCGATGAGAAAATACTCCTGCTCGGGCCCGACGGTGGTGCGCACCGTATGTACATCCTCATTGCCGAAGAGCTTCAGGACGCGAAGCCCCTCGCGGCTGATGGCCTCCATGGAGCGCAGAAGCGGCGTCTTTTTATCCAGCGCCTCGCCCCCGTAGGAGCAGAAGGCCGTCGGGATGCAGAGCACCCCGTCCTTGATAAACGCGTAGGAGGTCGGGTCCCAGGTGGTGTAGCCCCTGGCCTCGAAGGTGGCGCGCAGGCCACCCGAGGGGAAGGAGGAGGCGTCCGGCTCGCCCTGGATGAGCTCCTTGCCGCCGAACTCCATGATGACCTTGCCGCCGCCCACGGGGGTGATGAAGCTGTCGTGCTTTTCTGCGGTGATGCCGGTCATGGGCTGGAACCAGTGGGTGAAGTGGGTGGCGCCCTTTTCGATGGCCCAGTCCTTCATCGCGTTCGCGACCACAGCGGCCGCCGCGCTGTCGAGACGCCGCCCCTCGTTGATGGAGCGCTGGACCTGTCGGAACACGTCTTTAGGCAGGCGCGCGCGCATGACGGAGTCGTTGAAAACCATGCTGCCGAAGTTGTCTGTGACTGTGTTCATCGTGATACCACGCTCCCTGAATTTCAAAAAATCACCGGCGGAAGCGTCGCGCTCCCGCCGGTCGCTGATGATAAATTATAGGGTCTGAGGCCTGATTTGTCAACGTTTTTCCCGAGAACAAAGCACTGCGAAAGAATGAAATGGAAGTTTTTTCTTGCATGTCGTACCGCGAATCGCTTCAATAAAATTAGAATAGTAGGCGCAGGCGGTGAACGCCAAGGCGCCGGGAGTGGTCGTGCAGGAAAACGGCCGTACCGGGAAAAGACCACAAAAAGGAGGAAACGAACCATGAGGCGGAAACTGTTGTTGATCCTGGCTCTCGCGGTGCTGATCGCGGGGCGGTGCTGTGGAACGGCTCTGGCAGACCAGGGCGGCTCCTGCGGCGACAACGTGACCTGGACGCTGAACTCGACAACCCACAAGCTGACCATCAGCGGCACCGGTGCCATGACGGACTATACCCGGGGCGCCGCCCCCTGGTACGCAGACCGTGACAGCATCCGTTCTGTTCTGGTGGAGGACGGCGTGACCGGATTGGGCAATTATTCGTTCTACGGCCTCAGTAACATGACCAGCGCAACGATCCCCGACAGCGTGACCCGCATCAACAATTGTGCTTTCTTCGGCTGCACCGGCCTGACCGGCGTCACCATCCCGTGCAGCGTGACCCGCATCGACTACAGGGCTTTCACGGACTGCACCAGTCTGACCAGCGTTACCATCCGGAACCCGGACTGCGAGATCGGCGACGTCGGTTACGATGTGTTCAATGGCTGTGCCGCGGGCTTCACCCTGCGCGGCTACAGCGGCAGCACGGCGGAGGCCTACGCGGGCAATGCCAGGAACCCCTGCGGCTTTGCGCTGCTGGCCCCCGCGCCGGATTTCTTCCTGCCCGCCGCGCTGAAAACCATCGAGGCGGACGCCTTCCGGGGCGTCAAAGCCAAGGCGGTGGTCATCCCGAAGAGCATCCGGTCCATCCCCGGCAATCCCTTTGCGGACAGCGACGTGCGGTGTATCTACGGCTTCCCCGGCACCGCCGCAGAGACGCTGACCGAGAACAACCCGGAGTGGTTCGTCTACTTTGTCCCCCTGACGGACGCCTGGTACGCCCGGCTGACAAACTGATTTCTTTCGCGGGCCGCCCACGCCTTCTGGGGCGGCCCTTTTTTTACGGAGAGCATGGCTTTTCGGTTTTTTCTGTATACTCCGGTGATTATTTCTTGCATTGACATTATTTTGCTGTTATAATTTGTAACATAATGCGTGACAGCATACCATTTCAGGAGGTACGATACCATGACCATCCGACATTCGGGCAAGGCGCTCTTTCGGCGTCTGCTCCCCGCGCTCCTCTGTCTTCTTCTGGGCCTTCTCCTGTGCGCTCTCCGGGCTCCCGCGGCCTGGGCGGACGGCAGCGCCAGCGGCAGCACGGTTGGGGAGCTGCAGACTGCCATTGAAAGCGGCAAAACCAGCTTTACGCTGACCGGGAACATGAACATCAGCGACAGTGTTTTCTTAAACGGCATGCAGGGCGAGGGGCTTACGCTGATCGTTCCCGAGAACACAACGCTGGAGATCACCTCCGGCATCGTGGAGCTCTCCGGTCTGGAGCTCAGGGGCGGCACGCTGAATCTCCACGGTGGGGTTTTCCGCGTGAACAGGAGTTTTACATATACCGCGGGCTCCGTCCATGTCTACGGCTGCTGGAACCTCTTCCCGGCGGCGGATGTGCTCCGCTATGACTATGGAACAATCTTCTCCCATGAGCGCGTTGACGGTGACAACACCAAGCTGCTCTTTAATGTGACCACGGAAGAGGAATTTGCCGCTGCTGTCAAAACTGTCAACAGTCTCGACAGCAACGTCTATGTCGGCAATATCGCCGTGCAGTCGCCGCTCACGATGACAGGCCAACACACAATCACGCACGGTGCCGAGATCAATTTCAATGCCGGGCTTACCATGCGAAACAACTCTGCCATTGTCTACGATCGTGCCGGCGGCACTGTGTTTTTCAACAATCTCGGCGGAGAAAACGCGGCTGAGATCATCTCCGAGCTCCATGGCGTTCTGTATCTCAACGGCATCAACGCCGGTCCGGGCTGCGTACTCAAGGTCGGAAGCAATGCCAACGTTAACGCCGGTCAGATGAATCTTGGCGGCAATGTGGAGCTCAGGGATAACTGCAGGCTCCGTATCAACAACGAACTCGAATACAATGACGGCCTGATTAAAAACTACGGTTGCTTCAATGTCTATCTTCCGGCAAACATCACGAGAATAGAGGGCGTGGAACTATCGGACGTTATCAGCTTCCCGGAAGGAACGGGCGCATGCAATCTTCTCTTCAACGTCAACAATGACGCGGGTGTTGCCGCGGTGCTGGACTACGCGAAAGATGAAATGACCGAGCGCTTCGGCGCAGCGATGAATGTCTGCTACAATTGGGCGCCGACCGGCACGGTCAGCATCCCGGAGAGAACGCGAATCATCATCAGCGGCAATCGCGGCGGCAGTCTCAGTATCGGAGCGAACTGCGCGCTTGAATTGCCCGAGCGCGGTGAACTTGTTCTTGACCCCAATACGACCGCCACGATCAACGGCATGCTTGCCCGCGGCGGCATCATTGTCCAGCAGAGCGCGACGCTTGAGGTGAACGGCGTTGCCGATTTCAACAAGCTCACGCTCAACGGCGGCACGGTAAATCTTTACAACAACTGCATCTTCCGCGTAAACGAAAAGCTCGAATACACCAGCGGCACGGCGGAGGTTCTGGGCAGATGCTTCAACCTCTTCCCCGCGGCGGACGTACTGCCCGACAACACGGGCTTCCTCAGCTACGCGGACGACACGCTCAAAACCAATCTTCTCTTCCGTGCAAACAACGCGGCGGAATTTGCCTCTGCCCTCGGCACCATCAACGAGCTTTCCGACCGCTTCATCGCCGACCTCCAGATCAACGGCAGATGTGACCTCGAAGGCGAAAACATCTTCAGGCGCAAGGCGGAGATCCGTGTCAACGCCGGGCAGGGCGGCTCCATTCACCTTGCGGAGGGCGCGCTGCTCGCCAACAACGGCAACGGCGGCAATCTGTTTATCACGAATCCCGCGGGCACCGAAAGCCCTGCCGCATCCGTATTCTACGGCGAACTGAACACCAACGGCCTCTCCCTTGACCCCGGCTGCGTGCTGAATGTGGGCGAAAACGGCTGGGTCAAGACGCACGACCGACTCAACATCCCCGCCGGGGCAAAGCTCTCGCTCAACCGGGGACAGCTGCAGCTCATGGACAACAGCGCTGCCGTGGCCGAAGGTGAGCTCGAAAACAACGGCTTCATCAATATGCAGCACAGCAGCAGCGGTGCGCGTCTCATCATCGACGGCGGCACCTACTCCGGCGTCGGCCGCATCGGCGTACAGGATACCGATGATCCCGACAGCTACTTCTCCGGGCTGGATCTGTCGCCGTATGTCAGGATGACAGACACCCGCGAAACACAGTACATTCTGGTTGCGGCCGATCTTATTCTCCCGAACGATCTGACAGAGATCGGGGACGAGGCTTTTGCAAACGGGTCCTTTGATTCCGTCTACCTCTCCCCCAATGTGACAGGCATTGCGGATGACGCTTTCGCAGGTGTGGACGGGCTCACGATCTACGGTTTTCCCGGAACCGCGGCGCAGCGCTTTGCGGAGTATTGGGGATACACCTTCGTGCCGGTCGCCTGATACTGTTTTTCCATAAAAAGCAGACACTTTTATGGAAAAGATGCCGCCGAGGCGGCATACAACTGCTGACGCAGCTGACATCTCATACGGCTTTCGACGCGCCATACGGCGCCGTAAATAATAGACTTTGTCCGCTTTTTAATGAAAACCAGTATGAACCGTCAAAAGGAAACTCCCCGGAGCATATGTTCCGGGGAGTTTCTTTGCAGGGTGCTGCGCGCCTCACAGGCTCTGCCTGTCGGCGAGGGCGCGGTTTTTGTAGTAGGGGTCGCCGGTGACCTCGCGGATGACCTCGATCTCGGGCGGGAGCTCATAGGGCTCGGCCCCGAAGATGAAGAGGATGGCGTTGTCCTTGTCGTAGGGGTAGACATCCAGCTCCATGCGGTGGCCGGCGTAGGCAAAACGGAACTTGAGCTTGCGCACGCTCCGGAGACTGAGATCCGCCTCCATCAGGTAGGAGACATAGTCCTTCTCGGAGATGGGCCGCTCCGTCACCCAGCGGGTGCCGTCCTCCCCGACGCGCTTCGTGGTGTAGAAGAAGAGCTGTTCGCCGAGGCAGGACTGCTGGCGGATGCGGCGCTCGACCTCGGGGTCGGAGGAGAAGAGATAGGTCTGCATCATCTCGATGGGCAGGGCGTTGTATTTCCGGCTCAGCTCCGTGCAGTCGGGCATGTGGACAAGGTACTTCTTCTTGCCGGGCTCCGGCGCGCTCTCGCCGATGATGCGGTAGATCTGGGCGACGGCGCGGTTGATCTTGTCCTCAAAGTCCACGGAGTTGTCGATCACATAGAGGGCGTGGTGGTTTTTCCAGGCGCGCAGCGTCCTGTCGTCCAGGGCGCGGGCCCCCTCGATATCCTCATAGCGGGCGGCGTTGCCGTAGTTATAGGCGTACTCGGCCCCCTTGGCACAGGTGACGAGATGCAGCACCGCGTCATAGCCCTTCAAAAGCTCCTCCTCCGTTTTGCCGAAGTGGGCCAGGGTGAGGGTGAACTGCTCATCCGAGATATAGGCCTTGTCGTCCAGCACCGCGCGGTCATAGACGATGAGCACCTTCTCCTCCGGCACGGCTTCCGCCGCGCGCAGGGCGAGCTTCTCCTTGTGGAGCTGGTCGTCGATGACGAAGTACTGGAAATCCTCCATGGACATGCAGTTGGGGAAGGGGCCGATGCCGAAGCCGGAGATGAGCTCGGTCGCGGTCTCGGGGATGGTGATGACCTTCCAGCCGTCCTCGCTTTTAAACTCCTTGAGGATGCGGCTGATGAGCGTGGTCTTGCCCGCGGCGGGGCCGCCGGTCAGTACGATTCTGACGATCTGCTTGGCCATGGGGAACGTCCCTCCTTTTTCTTGCAGACGCCGGCTGCGGCGTCTGTACGGCAGTATTTTACCATTTTCTTTTCCCTTTTTCAACGGCAAAGCGCGGCTCCCGCCGCTTTTTCCGCCGCGCCGCCGGATGGGGGATGCCGCCGGTTTTTTCCCTGTCCGGGCGCGGAGACGGCTGCATTTTCCGGTTAAAAACGTGTCAGGTGGGGAATAAATGTCGGTTTTTCCCTTCAAAATAATGCTGTGTCCCATGACACGTCTTGACGAAAAGCGATTTTAGATGTATTATCTATGTGTTGTATTGTACCCTCTCGTAATTGTAAAAAGAACGGAGGAACCCGTTATGCCCCTGATCCCAGAAGTAAAGTGTCGGCGCTGCGGCGCGACCTTTTCCTCCTTGCGCAGCCGCTGCCCCAACTGCAACACCCGCCGGGTCAGCCAGAGCAGCCGCACCCCCAGCCCGACGCCCGCCACCGTGAGAGGTACCGCCGCCTATGAACGGGCCGAGACCAACACCAAGTGGCAGATCATCTTTGGCCTGATCCTCGTCGCGGCCGTAGTTTTGGCGGTCATCGTCATGGTCACCACAAGCCTTGAGGGCGTCGATGTCCAGCAGAAGAAGACCACCATCACACCCCCCGTGGTCACCGAGTATGTCCCGCCCATTGAGGAGCCGCCCACGCCGCCTCCCACGCCCACGCCCACGGTTGAGGGGCTGCGCGTCATGTTCTTCACCACCGAGATCCAGACCGACTTCACCATCTGGGTGGACGATCCCATCGACCTCACGGTGCAGGTCATGCCGTTGACGCTGCAGGGACTGCGCGTCGACTGGAAGTCCAGCAACACCGACATCCTCACCGTCGACAGGACGGACGAATACGCCGTGCATATCGAGTGCCACGACGACGGCAGCCTGCCGAAGTCCTGCAAGCTCACGCTCACCTGCGCGGGCTACGAGAAGGAGCTCACGGTCTACTGCCGCCCGGCAAGATAACACAGCGCAGGGAAATCCCGATGTCCTCCCCGGCATCGGGATTTTTCTTCCGCCCGTATTGTCAACCTTACTTTATTATTTCGGTTGACAATATAGCTCTCTCTGTGGTATCCTCACGGAGACATTACTTGGGAGGACCTTGCTATGAAAAACAAACTCACGACCCGCGACATCGCCTACATCGCCATGGGCGTGGCGCTCATCGCCGTGTGCTCCTGGATCTCGGTGCCGATGACGGTGCCCTTCACGATGCAGACCTTCGCCGTGTGCCTGATGGCGGCGCTCCTGGGGCTGCGCGGCGGTCTCTGGACCGTGTGCTGCTACATCCTGCTCGGCGCTGTGGGAGCGCCGGTGTTCTCCGGGTTTCGCGGCGGCTTCGGCGCGCTTCTGGGGACGACGGGCGGCTACATCGTGGGCTTCGTGTTCACGGCGCTCATCGTCGGTCTCGCGGTCGAGCACTGGGGGCGGAAGCTCCCCGTGCTGCTCGGCTCCATGGCGCTCGGCGTACTGGTGTGCTATGCCTTCGGCACGGCCTGGTTCATGGCAGTGTACGCCAGAAACAGCGGGCCCATCGGCATCATGACGGCGCTCGGCTGGTGCGTGTTCCCGTATCTCCTGCCGGACGCCGCGAAGATCGCCCTCGCCGCCGTTTTGACGGGGCGGCTCCGCCCGCTTCTCTATCGGGAGGGGCGCACGGCATGACGCGCGACGAGGTTTTGAACGCGCTCTGGCAGCGGGCGGACGAGTACGTCTCCGGCGAGGAGCTGGCCCGCTCCCTCGCGCTCAGCCGCACGGCGGTCTGGAAGGCCATCCGGCAGCTCCGGGAGGAGGGCTACACGATCGAATCCCTGCCCAAGCGCGGCTACCGCCTGCTCTCCGGGAGCGATGTGCTGAGCGACGAGGGGGTGCGGCGCCATCTCCGGCACCGGGAGCTTCGACTACAGGTCTGCAAGACCATCAGCTCCACCAACACGGTGCTGAAGTCTCTCGCCGCCGAGGGGGCCGAAAGCGGCCTTGTGCTTTTGAGCGAGGAGCAGACCGCCGGGCGCGGCCGCATGGGGCGCAGCTTCTATTCGCCCCCCGGCAGCGGCCTGTATCTGAGTCTTCTGCTGCGCCCGGCCATGCAGGCCGGCGACGCCACGCGCCTGACCGCCTGCGCCGCCGTCGCCGTGTGCGAGACGATCGAGGAGCTTGCCGGACGGCCCGCGCAGATCAAGTGGGTCAACGACGTGTTCATGGACGGGCGCAAGGTCTGCGGCATCCTGACCGAGGCCAGCATCGACTGCGAGACCGGGGAGCTGCACTACGTCATCATCGGCATCGGCGTCAACACCCACCCGCCGGCGGGGGATTTCCCGGAGGAGCTGCGGGGCATCGCGGGCCCCGCCTTCGGAACGGGCGAGCTGCCGGAGCTCCGGTGCAGGCTCGCGGCGGGCATCCTCGACAGGCTTGCGGACTACGCGGAGAACCCCGCGGCCCCCGCGATCTTTGAGGGCTATAAAAAGCGCTCCCTGGTCCTCGGCAGGGAGATCCGCATCCTCTCCCCCGGTCGGGAACCCGTCCCCGCCGTGGCTGAGGATCTCGCAGAGGACTTTGCCCTGCTAGCGCGTCTCCCGGACGGGAGCCTCCGCCGCCTCTCCTCCGGCGAGGTCAGCGTGCGGCTATGACAAAAGGGTGCGTCGCAAAATGAGTAAACGTGATGCTTCTTGCTCGCAGGGGAGAGGCTTCTCCCCTGCGGCAAAATGTTCCGATATGTAAAAATGTACGGCGATTTCGCAGAATGCTACGATTTCGCCGTACATTGCTTTTTCATGATTTCTTGTACTGCCGGGAGGGGCAAGCCCCTCCCCTACGGTGCTTATGGCCGGATTATGCAAAGAGTGAGTTTTTCAGCGGCCCCTCGTTTTTTGCTTTGGCTTACGCCTTCGGGGTGCCGTCGGCGTTGAAGAGGGGCAGCGGGGCGAGGACGATGATGTCGTCCCGGTCGGCGGCCTCGCCCTCGGCGAGGACGGCCATGCGGCCCGCGACGATGCCGCCCGCCTGGCGCACCAGCTCCTCTACGGCGTGCAGCGACTCGCCGGTGGAGATCACGTCGTCCACGATGAGCATACGCTTGCCCTGAATGAAGGCGGCGTCCTCGGCATCGAGCACGAGGCGCTGCACGCCCATGGTGGTGATCGACTTGACCGTCACCTCAAAGGTGCCCTGCATATAGGCCTTGGCCCCCTTGCGGGCGACAAAGTAGCGCTCCGCCGCACTCTGCCGCGCCATCTCGTAGGCCAGGGGGATCGCCTTGGCCTCGGGCGCGATGATGTAGTCATACTCCGGGGCGCGCTTGAGAAGCTCCGCCGCGCAGTGGACCGTCAGCTCCACATCGCCGAACATGACAAAGGCGCCGATGCAGAGCTCGTCATTGAGCTTGCAGAGGGGCAGGTCACGCTTGAGGCCGGCAATGTCCATCTCGTAAGTCATGTGTATTCCTCCTGAACGGGTTATTTTTTACAACGGTATATTTTACCGTATCTTCCCGAAAAATCAAGAGGAAAGTGTGATGCGCTTACTCGGGCTTTTTCTCCTCTTCTCCGGCGGGGGTGACGTTTGATTTCAGCACCGCGATCCCCTTCACGATCCAGGGGTGCAGCGGCGCGCCGAGCTTGCCGGCGTTCTCCAGGATGCTGCCGAGCTCCGTCAGGAAATACCAGAAGGTCACCACCATGGTGAAGCCGTCCGGCCACTCAAAGCCCCGCAGGAACGGAAGCACCGCGTCGGAGTGCAGCACCACCCGCACGCCGAGATCCGCGAAGGCCGCCGCGCCCACCGCGATGATCGTGCCGAGCTTGTGGCGGAGCCCCTCGCGGGCGACGGCGCTGGACCACTCGCCGTGGGCTCTCGCGGCGACGGAGCCCGTGATGTAGTCCGCCGCCATCGCAAGCACGAGAAAGACGATCGCCCAGCCGAGATAGCCCCAGAGCGCGGTGAGCGACGCTGCAAGGCCGGTCAAAAAGAGCTTGATGTCGCCCGCTTTTTCTGTGTTCATGTTCAAAAAACCCTCTCTTTCTGTGTCAGCAGGCTGCGGAGACGTTCTGTCGCCGCGGCCTGTTTTTGGATGATCTCCGCCTGGCGCGCCGTGAGATCGGCGAGCTCCGCCAGGATTTCGCCGCAGTCCCCGCCCGGCGCCAGGCTCTGAAAGCGCGCGCTTCTCACCTCGTCCACATCGACATAGCCGCCGTACCCGGGGACGCAGCCGCGGTCAGACGACTGCCAAAGGTCGCAGGGCATGGCCGGTTCTTTGCCGTAGTGCGCCACCCAGATCAGCGCGTCCTCCGGCAGCTCCTCCGGGGAGAGCCTTGCCCAGAGATTATACTCCGAGCCGTAGACCCCCGGCCTGTACCCCGCCTCGCGCACCGCGCCGCAGAAGGCGTGGACGGTATCCAGAAGCGCGTCGTGCGAAAGCGCAAGCTGCTCCGGCTCCTCCACGTCGAGATAGAGGCCGAGCGGCGCCGGGAAGCCGCGAAGCTGCCAGAGCAGAAACGCCGCCTCCTCTCTCGCCGCCTCCGGCGTGAGGGCGTGGCTGTAGCAATAGCCGCCCACGGGGATGCCCGCGCTGCGCGCCCGCATGTAAAAGGCGGGGGCCGTCTCATCGGCGAGGGAATTTCCCTCCGTGATCTTCAGGATCACGAAATCGAAGCCGGCCGCCGGGAGCGCCCCGAGCTCGAGCCCCTTCTGATAGTGTGAAATGTCAATGCCCTTCATGGTTTCCTCCTGATCCGGCGCCGAGGATCGCAAGCGTCATCAGCATCCCCGCGAGCATCCCCGCCAGAAAGCACTCCCCGGCGGGGATGATCTCCAGTTCCTGTACAAGTTCATGCCAGTACATTCTATTCCTCCGCAATAATGTCCCGCCACACGACAGTCTCGATCTCGGGGGCCTTCCAGGGTCGCTTTTCGTTTTGCACAGGCATTCAGACGCACCCAAAGGGAATAACCGTGTACTGGGTGTTGGCGGCGGCATATGACGAGGTCCCGTCATAGACGGAGCCGAAATAGCTTGGGCCGGTGACGGACCGCGTCCACCACTGTGAAAGCCCCCCGTCGAATTTTTCCAGCGTCTTGCGATTGTGGACGTTCCCCGCGTAGTAGGCGATTGCACTGCCCTCTCCGGCGGGAGAGCGGCTGTTGTCGCCGAACAGCTCGATCTCACTGCGCAGGGCGAGCTTGTTGCCGGTGACCGTCTCGATCGTCTGGGAGGACGCCACCGCGCCGCCGGAGCCCGCCAGCACGGAGAAGGTCTTGAGACGGGTTTTGAGCCACGCGGGGAGCGCGTTGACCAGAGCCGGGAGCGTCACGGTTCTCATCTCCGATTCCTTATAGCCGCCGTTGGTGTTGTTCGAGGCGTTCATCCTGACCTTGCCGGTTATCCCGCAGGCGAAGTCGAACTGGAGCACGTTCCCGCAGCCCATATACTCGTCAAAGCTCGTGATGACAATTGCGATCTCCTGCGCCGGGATGGCGACGCTGCCCCCGGCCGCGAAGGCGCCGATTGTGATGTCGCGCTGGTCGCCGACCTTCCACCCGGCGTCACGCTGCAAGTCGATGGTCCCCGCCGCAGCCGCATCCAGGATGGCCGCGATCTGCGCATCGCTTCCGAAGGAAAAGCTCGCAATTTCGACGCCGGCCACGGGGGCGGGGTTCGGCGCGGTCTTTGTCCGGATCTTATAGGTGACGATCCCCGCGTCACCCGGCGCGATTGTCACCGGCGTGTCGAGCACCGTGCGATCAATCAGAAGCACGCTCTCCGAGCTCGCGGCGCCTAAGGTGCCGCCGACGATCCTTGTCGCCTTTGCGGTCTGTTTGTATCCGATTTCGCCCACCGTGATGGTCTCGCTGCCGATGTTTGTGACCGTAATGTCGAATTTTATGTACGGGCTCCGGGGAGAATCCGCCCCGTAGGAGGTGCCTGTCAGCGTGATGTTTATGCCGGAAGTGATCGTCGCCTCAAGCTGATAGTCGTCCTCTGTCGCCGGCGTTGTGCCGGTGCCGATGGAAATGCCCGCACTGTTCGCGCTCAGGGTGACCGTCGAATTCGCGTAGCCGGGGAAGCTGCCGCCGAGATACCCGCCGATGAAGCGGTTTTCGCCGATCACGGTGCGCACAGGCAGGCAGGCGAACTTGGCCCCGGACTGCAGGGACAATGCCAGAATGTTCAAAAAGTTTTTCGTAACCATGTTATCCTCCTCGTGTTATCCGCCGAATACTTCCTCATCGCTGAGGGTAAGTGCGTTGAACGCCGCAGAGTCCCAGTGCATGATCCCGCAAAGCGCATAATAGTCAACGCCGACCGTCTGATCGCAGCGCGGGCTGCCGTCCGTGGTCCGTACAATCCGAAACAGGTCGCGCATGGCGTCCAGGATCGTGGTCTGCACGGCGTTGTCGCCGGGCCTGATCGCGGCGCCGGCGGGGATGTCCTCTGTCGCCCGGAAGAGCTTTTCCTCCACAACCAGATAGCTGCCGGCAGCGTGCGCGCGCTGCGCTGTCCGGCTCGCTTCGGCCCGGGCGATCATGGCGTAAAGCGCGTCCAGCGACCCCACGCCGCCGCCCGCCATCAGAAGCGCGTTGATCTCCTGCTGCGGCATCGCAAGCGCCGTATCGTAGATCCCGCTTGTGGCAAGCTGGTGCCCTGTGAATTCCATTACTTTCATCTTCAGCCTCCCTCTCCGGAGCGATCCCCATCCACGGGGGCGAGTCCCTCCGTCTCATATTCCATGACGAGCCTGTAATCGAGCCTGGCAGCGCCGCCGAATACGGACAGCGCGCTCTGGAGCCGGGCCAGCGTGACCTCGCCCGGAGGACCCTGTTCTCCCTGGGGGCCCCGCTCGCCCGGAGGGCCCTGCTCTCCGCTCTCCCCCCGGCAGATCACGCCGGAGTCGACATAGCAGCCCTGCTCCTCATCCCAGATCTGCCAGTTTCCGTTCTCCCCCGCTCTCGGCGGATGGGAGGCGACCGCCTCCGCCCGGGCGGCGCTCTCCTCGGCCCGCTCCGCCGCCTCCTGCGCGGCGATGTTGTATCTGGTCTTCACGGCGCTCTCGCCGAGCCTGACACGGATGGCGCCCGCCTCTCGCGGGGCCTGTCCAAAGCATTCCATACTTTCCCTCCTATCTGGGTGGGAGCACGTCCACCACATTGATCTGCTGCGCCTCGCTGTGCAGCAGCGTCCCGTCCGCAAGCAGGACCGCAGCCTGGACCCAGGCCGGGTCCAGCGGGCACAGCCGCGCGGTCTCGCAGCCGGCAAAGGTGACGCAGGCGTTCCCGTCATCGAGAAATTCCGCCTCCCGCATCCCGCGGGAGAGTCTCACGCGCCCGCCCTGGGCAATCTGCAGGCGGAAATCCGCCATGACGCTCAGATCGCCCTCGAAGCTGATGCCGACGGTAAAGGGCTCAAACCGGACCGCGTTCATCATGTGCCGCTCCCTCCCCTCGAAAGGACGATCTCCGTGAGCTCCAGCCTGTTTGCGCACCGCGCGGCGCCGATATAATAGCTCCCGCTGAGACCTGACACGTCCAGCGTGACGGTATGCCCGGCAGTATCGTTCGGCCAGAGCGCGGAGACCGCCGTGGTCTCGAGATAGTCGATGATCTTCTCCGGGCTCTGATCGACGCAGAGCTTGCTCTGGTACTGCTGGATGTAGCTGCATGTACCCGTGACTGTGAGCTGCGTATAGTCCGTGAGGTCAACGGCCGGGCTGAGCCAGAAGCCGCTGCCGGCATCCGCGAGCGTATTGTCAGCAAGGCTCACATTCTCCCCGTTCAGGCTGAGGCCGTTTGCAAGCCCGTCCTCCGGCGAGAGCAGCGCAAGGCGATCGGCGGTATAGGTAAGCGTGAGGATCTTCGCATCCCCCGCGGCCAGAGTCACGCTCTCGCTCTTCTCCTGCGCGCCGTTTCGGATCGTGACGGTCCAGGTCCCGGCGGCGGGAAGGGCGAAGGCCGCAAGGCCCGGGGCGTTTTCCGCGCGGAGCGTCTCGCTTCCCGTCTCGCACAGGCAGGTGCTCCCGGCCGGGAACTTTACGCAGAGCATCGCAGCACTGCCCAGGGCGATCTTCCCGTCCCCGCCTCTTTTGCAGAAAAAGGCTTCTCCCATAGCTTCACTTCCTTATGCACAAAATTCGCAGCGGCACCGCCCCCGTGGGACGGGACGCCGCCCAGACCGTCAGGCTATTTTGCGCCGTGACCGCGCGGTAGAGCCGCGCAAAGTCCGAAAGCCGCGCCTGATCGTCAGAATAGGTCCCCGAGAGCGCGAGATCGATCAGGGGCGTGTCCGCGGCAAGCAGCCCCTGCACCGCGACGGTCTGGGACCAGGGGGCCGCCGTTCCCTGCCAGGCGTCTGCCGCGAGCGTCGCGGTATATCCCGCGCTCACCGCTCCGGGGGCGAGCTTTTCCGCCGTGACCGCGCCGTTTTCGAGATTTCCGCTCTTCACCGTGATCGGGTCCGCCCCGCCTGGCAGATGGCGGTTTGCGTGGCTCGGCATGGCGGCGAGGGCCGCGTTGAAGGTGGCCTCCGTCCCCTGGAAGCCCGCGCCCGCCGCCGCTTCATAGGCGCTGGCCCCGGCGGGGCCGCGCGCGCCGTTCTGTCCGGCGGGGCCGCGGATGTTCCGCGTTTCGGGATTTGCAAGGCCCCCGTCGTTTGTCCAGGAGAGGTTTCCGTCCGGGTCCACACGCGGGCGGAAGGTCGCGCCGGGGACGCCGCTTTCGCCCCTGGCCCCCTGGATGGGGCCATTGTTGACCCAGCTTTTTCCGAGCGCGTCCCAGATATAGATGTCATAGGGCGCAGCGAGACCCACGGCATAGGCTTCCCCGGGGGCGGGGTCCGCCACCGCCGCCGTGAGCGCCGCCGGCGTTTCAAAATAGCCCCCGATCACAAAGCCGGTGCCGTCCCTGCCGTCAAAGCGGCCCGCCTCCGCGTCGCTTTTGATGGCAAGGGCGCAGGCCAGGGCACGCGCGGCGTCGTTTGCGATCTGCTCGGCAACGCTCAGGGGCATCTCGTGCAGCGGCGCGTCGATGAGGCCGGACTCCTTCACCGTCACGATCACGGGCGCCGTGGTGAGACGCCCGCCCTCCCGCACGCCGGTGAGATAGACGGTCCACTCGCCGCTTGTGAGATTGAGGCTCTTGTCCTCGGTAATGCGGTCTTCCCCGTCCAGGATGAGGTCATAGACCAGGGCGCCGGGGCCCTCCCCCTTGCGGAAATGCACCCAGCGGGTATAGCCGTCCCACTCGCTGCCGAGAAACCACACCTTTGCCGTCAGATAGTTCAGGCTGTCCGCCGCGATCACCGGCGTGTAGATGCGCAGGTTCTGCCCGCTGACGTATAGCTCAATCATGTTCTCCCTCCTCGTTGAGCTGCAGGGCAAGCCGGATGAGGTAGTCCCGCAGCTGTTTGATCTGCTGCTTTTCGTCTCCCGTGAGGATGGGCGGCAGCTCGATCATCCCACATCACTTCCCATCGTCAGAATTTTCGCCACGGAGTAGAGGCGCATATCGCCCCGACCCCGGAGCTTCATGCGCAGGTGGTCGCAGCGCCGGGGTCTCACGGGCAGCGTGACCGTCCTCGTCCCCTTCATGCGGACCCTGCCCTGGCGCACCCACTCGCCGCTGGAGTCGTACTCGAGATAGACGTCGAGCTGGGCCCCCTCCTCCATGGAGAGCCTGAGATTGTAGCGGGAGACGTACTTCCGGTCCGGGGCCTCGTAGGAGAGCAGCCCCGTCTCCGCCTCCCAGGCGACATAGGGCTCCTTTGTCCCCACCGTGCCGTTCAGGGCAAGCAGGGCGTTTTCCGTCTCGCAGTAGAGCTCGTCGCCCAGAGAGGCAAAGCCGAGGGCGTGCAGCTCGTCCTCCCGCATCCAGAGATTGCGCCGGATGTCATAGACGAAAAGGCTCCAGTCCCCGGCCGCGCTCTTCATGGAGATGTAGTAGCGCTCGCCCAGGACCCCGGCGGAAGCCTCGCTGTAGCGCTCCTCGCCGAGGGCGTCGCTGATGCTCTCGGGAAAGCTGCCCTGATAGGCGCAGATGTCGGCGCGGCTTTTGTAGAGCAGCGTCTCGTTCACCACCTGCAGGCTTCCGGCGCAGCCCTCCTGCACACCGCGGCAGACGGTCTCCGTGAGCTGGTGTGCGCCCGTCGGGGAGACGGTGATGCGGTGGATGCGGTTTTCCTTGAAAAACATCGGGCAGCCGAGATAGCTCACCGCCCCGGTCCATGGCCCGTCAGAACCGACGGAGGCCGTCCAGGAATCGGTGCTGAGACCCATGTACTGCCGCCAGTTTTTGAAATCGCCGAGCGCGCAGCAGTAGATCTCGTTCAGGGTTTTCTCCCCGTCCGCCCCGTAACGGCAGCCCCAGAGCCGGTTTTTGCACTCGATGACAAAGTCCATCTCCGGCACGCGCCGCTCGAGCTTCACGGAGCCCTCCGTCTGGGTCATGTTCTCCTCGAGAAGGCCCGCCACCACGATCCAGTCCCGTTCGCCCTCCCCGCCGCCGACGGCCCGGAGCACATGCGCGCCGTCCATGGCGGCCGCCGTGCCGGTGAGCGTGACGCCGTCGTATTTCCGGAACAGGGCGGGGATCTCCCCCTCGGAGATGAAGCGCAGGCGGGTGAAGACCGTTGGGATCTCAGCCCACTGCGTAAGCGCCGCGTTCCACTGCCGGAGCACATGGACGCTCTTCGCGCTGTCGATCCAGAGCGCGCCGTCCGCGGGCTCGGCGGGCGCGGTGTCGGAGACGGTCGGCGCGGGATAGGGGGTGCCGTCCTCCCGACAGAGGGCGTATTCCACATTCCCGGCGGAACTGTAGGCAGCCTCGAGGCTCCCGAAATCCGTGGGGTTTGCGGTGTTGTAGTACAGCCTGTCGGGGAACACCACGATGGCGGCCCCCATGCTCACAAGCTGCTTTCTCCCGGGCGTGAGCGCCGTGAGGGGCGTCCTCTCCCCGTCGTACCAGAGCGCCCCGTCCTCCACGAAGGCGAGCTTTTCTTTGGCGAGCAGGCCCCCCGGCGCGCGCAGGGTGCGCACGTGTCCTCTTTTGCGCCGGTTTGTGAGCAGCGGGTAGCCCGCGCTTGTGAGATTGCGGGTATTGTAAAACTCCCCGTCGCCGATTCTGGCCTTGCGGCGGTAGCCCGCGAAGACATCCGTCACGACGCGCTCGTCATACTCATAGGCGAGCCTTGGCAGTTGTCCCATGCTCTCCCTCCCCTCAGAAGCGGAAGGCCCCGCGCGCGCACGGGCGGCGGCTGCGGTTGACCCAGTTGGTCCAGTCGGCAAGGGCGCTGTTGAAGAGCGTCATGCGCCGGTTGTAGCGCTGGTTCTCCCCGTTCTCCGCGGCGACCATGGCCTGGAGATAGTGGTAGTAGAGACTCTCGCCGTAGGGCTCCGACACGAGGAGCTCCTCCTCGCCGCTCTCATAGCGGGGCGGATAGGGGGCAAAGGCGCTCTCGTGGGTTTTGACCACCTCGAGATAGAGCTTCCCGTCGAGCTCCGAGAGCCAGCGCAGCTTCTGTTCGGGCGAATAGTCGTTCGGCTCCAGAAGATCCAGCCGCTCGATCATGTCCATTGCTTTTATTCAAATCACCATCCTTATAGGCTCCCTCTCCGAGGGAGTCCGGGGAAGGGAGGCTCTGCGCCTCCCTCCCCCCTGCGATCACACGCTCTGTCTCAGGCCGTCCACGCTCTCATAGAAGCGGTCGGCGGCAAGCTCGCTCCGCGCGATCTCGGCGGCCACCGCCTTCGGCACCATGGACTTCTTGCCGCGGGGCAGGAGGTAATTGACGCCGTTGAGCCCCACGAAGAAATTGGGGTCCTCGCGGTCCGCGCCGCGGGGGATAAAGACCTCGACTCTTTTCTCTTCCATCGTTTTCCCTCCCTTAATTTGCGACATCGGTGCCCGAGAAGGAGCTCGTGCTCATGACGCGCAGCAGGCGCTCGGGGTAGAGGACGGTGGCGCCGTTGGTCTCGAACTTGTAGCCGATGGTCGAGAACTGGTTGAGGGGGCCGCCGATCTCGCCCTTGTCGTGGATGATCATCTCCAGCGCGCCGCCCTCGGGGTCGATGATGCCGAAGGAGTCCTTGCCGAAGAAGTAGGTCGCGTAGACGGCGATGGTGTCGTTTTCACCCTTAATGACGGGGGCGAAGACATTCTCGATGAAGCGCACGCCGTGCAGCTCGCCGATCTCGCCGTTGTAGATCTCCTCGGGGGAGGCGTACTTGTGCGCCTCGATCCAGCTCTCGTCGGCGCGCAGATCGTGGGCGACGGAGGGGTGGATCACCGCGTAGTACTTGCCGCCGATGCGGGGCACGCGGTTTTTCTTCATCACGGTGACGGCCTTGTTGACCATCTCGGGGGTGAGGTGGCAGTGATAGGTGGCGTCCTCGGCAAGGCCGCTCTGCTGGGTGGGCGTCGCGGCGACGGCGCCGGTGGCTCTCGTGATCTTGTCGCAGTAGAGCACGTTCGTGTTGGTGTAGAGGGCGTCGCGGATCAGGGCCTCCTGGGTCTCGGCGGCGGAGGCGCCCATCTCCTCGGTCGCGCCGAGGATCACATCGTCATAGGCGCGCAGCTCCAGCTTGTCGGTGATGGCGGTGTAGGTGCCGTACTGATCGACGCTGCCGGTCACGGCGGTGACGCCGAATTTCTGCCCGGTGGGGATCACGCCCTCGGTGAGCCTGGATGCCTTGTCGAAGGTGTTCCACTTGCGCCACTCCACGCTGCCGTGGTGGTTCTTGGGCAGGGGCTGGCGCTTGCCGAACTGGGCATAGTAAAGCTCGGCCCTGGCGTTTTCCAGAAGCTCCGTGTCGTAGAAGGCCTTGAGCTCCGCCGAGAGGCTGTGGGCGCTGTCAAAGGCGGTGGTGTCGCCGGTCGAAGCGTTGACAAAGCTGCCGGTGGCGTTGACAAGGGTCCCGGCGTCCGCAAAATGCTGAAGGTCAAATTTCATTCAAATCATCCTTTCCATTTTGGCTCCCTCTCCGAGGGAGCTGTCAGCCATCGGCTGACTGAGGGAGTCCTTTCCTATTTGGTCCTCTCCGTGGGTGCTGATCGTAGTAGCTTATCTCTAATGTTCGCGCAAGCGAAGGATCCCCCGGTTGTCTACGGGATTCTTCGTCGCTTCGCTCCTCAGAATGACATGAAGTTTTAGTTGATAACATCCAGTAGGGGTCGATCCCAGATCGACCCGTATCGGATATCGTACAGCGGGCCGATGAAGGCATCGGCCCCTACGGGTTCATTCCCCCGGTCTGAGGCTTCTCCCCTCGGCTCTCGCCTCGAGGATGCGCTTTTTGAGCGCCTCGCGCTCCTGTCTGGTCATGGCGGCGGGGTTCTGGGAAAAGCGCGCGCCCGGGGTGGTCTCCCGGAGCTCCCGGGGCCGCCCGCCGCGTGTCTGCAGGCTCCGGCTCACGGCCTCGAGACTGCGCCGCGCGGCGGCCTCCTCGCGCTCTCGGCGGTGCCGTGCGTAGTAGGCGTCCGCGAGGGAGATGCCGCTTCCCGGCGCGGTCATGCGCAGGAGCGCCGGGTCCTCCAGCTCCCGCAGCAGGTCAAAGTCCGGCACCGTGTCCCGCAGGCTCTCCGCCTCGGCCAAGAGCGCCTTGAGGTGCTGCCCGATCTCCTCCGCTCCCGGTCGGCGCCGCGGCACGCTCTCCCGCAGCGCCTCGGCGAGGGCGGCGGTGTCCGTCTCCTCCGTCATGCCGTAGACCTCCGTGAGCGCCGTGAGCACCGGGGCAAGGCGCGCAAGCCTCTCCTCGGCGTCGGCCCTGCCGCGAAGCCGCGCCTTTACGACGCTCTGCACCGCCGCGTCATAGCTTTTTTTGTACACAGGGTCTTGCAGGATCTCCTCCCAGCTCAGGCGCGCGCTCTTCTCCTCCTGCCCGGCGTCGGCAGGCTCCGCGCCAGGAGGCGCAGTCTCTTTATCGCCCGTCTCCGGCTCCTCTGCCGGTTTTCTGGTTTCCATGTCTTCCATGCTTTCTCCTTCCGTTGATTGCAAACAAGATTTGCAATTGACTCTATCCCCTCTGCAGCGGGGAACCGGCGTTTGCCGGGAAAGGGCTTCTTTACAGCCTCCGCTTCTTGGCGGTGTTTGCGCTGCCGGGCTGATTGGCGGCGAGCTTGACTGCCTCCTTCTCGCCGGGCTTGCTCGTGCTGGCGGCGCTCTTCGCGGTATAGCTGCTGTTGCCGCCGGTATAGCCGCCCGCGGCCGCCAGCGGGTTTTTGCGCAGGAAATCCTGCCGCAGCGCCTCCGCCTGGGCGCGGGTCAGGCCCGCGCGGGCAAGCTCCTCATCCGCCGGGTCGTAGCCCGCCTGGCTGATGAGATTCACGAGCTTCTGGTAGCTCTTCTCGCGCCGCTCATACTGCTGCTGCTCAAGCTGGGCGGCCTGGGTGTAGCGCTGGCTTTCGCGGCTGTATGCGCTCTCGGCAAGGCCCTGTGCCGCGCTGAGCTTTCGGTAGAGGGCGTCCTCATCGTCGCGGTAGCGCTCATAGGCCGCCTTGTAGAGCTCCGGCATGGCCTCCCCCAGCTTTTGGAGGTAGAGGCCGTACTGCGCCTGGCCGACGCTCTCGGCATAGCTTGAGCCGTAGCCCCCCGTGAGGGAGGCGGCCTGCCCCACGCTGTCGCGCATGGCGCGCTCCCCCTCCGTGACCATCCGGGTGCGGTAGCTCTCATACAAAGGGTCCGCGCCCGGGTCATAGCGGAAGGCCGGCCTGTTCACGATCTTCTCATAGAGCCCCGCGATCTCGGCGTCAAAGTCGGAGGTGAAATCCGGCAGGGCGTACTCCGCCTCGCGCAGGGCCTCCATGGTGTCGGCATAGGCGGATCTTCTTCTCTCCTGGTTTTCGCTCATGCATCCATCTCCTCTTCCAAATCATTTCCCTCCAGATAGAACGACACGCAGCCGCCGCAGTTCTCCGCGAGCAGCGCAAGCCCCGCGGCCACCGTGTCAAAGCTCTCGCGGCAGAGGGCCTCATCCTCCCGCTCCGGCCGGCAGCGGATCATAAAGCTGCCCGGCGCGCGGCGGATCTGCGGCAGGGTGCGCTCCGCCCGCTCCTCCATGCGCCGCTCGAGCGTCATCATCAGCATACTGAGCGCCGCGCACACGAGATCCCGGCCGAATTCTCCGGCCCCGGCGTGGCCCTCCATCTCGAGGCGCAGCCCCTCCCTGTCATAGCGCACGGCGGTCATTGTCCGCCTCCCGGCTGCGCCGCGTTCGCGGCGTGGGCCCGGGCTCTCTCCATGTGGGCGGCCTCGCGTGCGCCGCGTTTGGGCTTTGCCGCACGCCTTGCCTCCCTGGGCGCATGGCCCGTGATGCCCGCCATCAGTGCCTCGGCCCGCTCCGGCTCGTACTTCTGCGTGAGGGCGAGGGCGTACTGCTGGTAGAGCGAGAGCTGCTTTTGCAGGTTCCCGTTGTAGAAGAGCTGCTGCATGAGCTCGTCCCTGCCCTCAAAGTCCATCATGCTCATGCAGGCGAGGGCCTGGTCGCTCCGCTCGGCGGAGAAGAAACCGAGCTGGTAAAACTGCAATGCCAGCTCGTTCTGGCTCATGCGGGTGTAGGCGCTGCTTTTCTGGGGGATGACCCGGATATCGAACACCGGGCGGCGCAGGCCGAGATCCATCCCCTCCGGCCCATAGAGCGGCTGGGGCCTGAGGCCGGCGTTATCATAGCTCACAAACTGCTCGAGCCCCAGGCCGCCTGTGATGCGAAACTGGCGCGGCAGATCGTAAAACTGGCGGATGAGCTCGATGCAGAGCTCGATCATCTCCCCGTAGGCACGATAGCTTGCGCGCGTGGAATCGCGGCTGCCCTTGCCGCTGGCCTCCTGGAGGGCGGCGATGGCGGAGGCCGCGGTGACGCCCGCGTTCACAAGACCGACGGAGGTCTCCGTGTTGCCGGAGGTCTCGCGAAGCTCGTTGATGACGCTCGCGCGCATCTCAAGATAGTTCCCGCTCAGGGGGCGGTAGTCCACGATACGCAGGCTGTCCTCGCCGAGATTGCCGCTCACATGCACGATGGGGTTCGAGAGATTCAGAAACTCCTCCTCGTTCACCGCGCCGTCGGCCCGCTGGAAATAGCGCGGCACCGCGCCCACCATGGTGTTTTTGAGAAAGGCGGTCTGGAGCATGTCGATCTGGGTCTGGGCGTTGCGGCAGAGGTCGATGTAGCCGTAGCCGCAGGGGCTGCCCTCAATGGGGAAGAGGCTGTCGAACACGAAGGGATAGCGCCCGTGGTCATAGAGGCCGCGGGGAAAGTCCCCCTCCCCGGCCTGCTCGCGCAGGTAATCGCTGTTCTCCGTGGAGAAGAGGAGCACGTCCCCCACATATTTGCAGTAGTGCAGCACGTCGCGCCCGCCGCGCCTCTGCTTATAGTAGACGTCGATGACGGTGCTCTTCCCGTCGGTGGGCACGCTGTCGTCATAGAGAAAGCGCGTCGGCGCAAAGCCGAGACTCCTCAGCTTCCCCGTAAGCTCCGGATACTGGGCGATGAGCCTTTCGTTGTCCTCAAGCCGTGTGTGGAAGAAGAAGGCGCTGTCCTGGATGTCGCGCACGCCGGGCTCCCAGAAGACGTTTAAAAGGTCCGCGCGCTCGATGGTGATGTCGCCGAGGCCGCCCGCCTTCTCCGTGTCCCAGCCCACGCGGTAGACGCCCGTGCCGGTTTTGAGCTTCTGCCACATGCCGTCGGAATAGGTCTGCTCGAAGGCGTTCTGCTCCAGGATGACGGGCAGGATCTTGGACAGGACGCGGGCCTCGCGCCGGTCGTCCGGCTCGCGGGGCAGAATATTCGGCTCGGGGTAGGCGTCCATCGCGTCGGCGTGCTTGGAGACGATGACGTTGTGCAGCCACCCGGACACGGCCTGGAAGCCCTCGCCCGGGTCGTGGGATTTGCGCTCCTCGGCGGTGTTTCGGAGCTTCCACCAGTTTTCCGCCGCCACGGTGCGCCGCTCGATGCTCGCTTTGCCGGCCTTGTAGCGCTGGAGGATACGGGTAAACTCCGCAAGGCGCCGCTCGTCTACCGGCAGGGTCAGTTCTTTTTCCATTGATTTTATAAACCTCCGTTTCTTGCTGTATGGACGGGCATTTTTGCCTTCCCCTTGAGGGGAAGGTGGCATCCGGCGATCTCCCGCGAGCCGGATGACGGATGAGGTGTCAAGCTCACCGCTTGCACGAAACCGCTCCGTGATGGGAAGCTCCACCTCATCCCCACCAGTGTGCGCACTGGTGGACCTTCCCCTCAAGGGGAAGGCATTTTTCATTTCAGCGGGTCGATCATCAGTGCCTTCGTCTCCACCGGCCGGAAGGGCGCGATGGGCCGCGCCATGCAGAGATAGCGCCACTCGTCGGCCGCGTGGTCCTCCTGGGAGGTGTCCAGGTCCTCCGGCTCCGTCGGTGAAAACTGCAAGAGCGGGATCGTGCGCAGGAAGGCCCGGCAGTTTTCAAAGACATACATGCGGCTGTGCCCCTCGTCATCGAACTGGAGGCGGTAGTGGCACTGCATCCAGCCGGGGATGCGCTTGTTGTCCCCGGGGGTGAAGTAGACCCCATAGCGCGCGGCGGTCTCGGCCACGCTCTCGCCCCGGCTCGCGTCCCAGATGGCCGGGTCCGCCACGCCCTCGATGCGCTTGCCGCGGAGCCAGGGATGCTCCCGCTCGATGCGGGCGATCTCCTGAAACTGGCGCTCCGGGGTCCAGCGCAGGCCCTCGTTCGGGGTATCGGTGCAGCCGTAGAGCTCCAGGGCGCGGTACAAGACCCCCTCATAGTCCACGGCCCACCACGCGCAGGAGAAGGGCTTGCCGTAGCCGAAGTCGTAGCTTCTCAGAATGGTCCAGCTCCGCCGCGGCCCGCTTGCGAGATCGAGGGGCGCGATCACATGGCACCAGCGCCCCTGGGCCTTCAGCTCCTCCCGCGAGAGGGTGCAGCCGTGCTCCCGCGCCGCCTTCAGATCGGGCTCGGGGCGGAAGTCCTCAAAAAACTGCCCCTCGAAGATCTCCCAGTTGCCGCAGAGCCAGGCGTCCCGCAGCTTGGCCGGCAGGGACTCGAGCTGTCTGAGATAGTCCGGGTCCTTCTCCATGAGGGCGCGGTTGTCGGTGACGAGGGCCTGGATGAAGCTGTGCTCCTCCGGCTCCTCCCCCTCATGAAAGCGCCGGTCGATAAAGAGGCGCTTGACCCAGGCGTGGCCCTCTCCGCCGGGGTTGCAGGTAAAATAGATGCGCTTCGGGAAATCGTTCGCCCCGCGCACGCAGGCCCTGAGCTTCTGCATCCGGCTCTCGCTCTGCTGGGTGGCCTCGTCCACGAAGAGGACATCCACCTCCGTGCCCTGAAAGCGCAGGGCGTCCTTGTCGTTCTCGAGATAGCGGAAGAGGATGCGGCTGCCGTTGGGGAAGCTAAGGTTTTTCTTTGCGTCGTTGTAGATGGCGATGCGCTCCTCCCCGTCGAGATAGCAGCCCAGCATTTCGCACAGCGGCGTGATGTGGTTCTCCTGGAGCTCAGGGTAGGTCTTTCGCACGATCATGACCTTGATCCCGGGGTAGCGCAGACAGAGGAGCACCGCCTTCACCCGCACGGCCCAGCTTTTGCCGCCGCCCCGCGCGCCGCCGTAGGCAACGTACTTGTGCTTATCCCGCAAGAACAGCTTCTGCTTCTCGCTCGGCCTCGGTAAACAAAGCTCAGGCATCCTTGAACTCCACACTCCTCACTCCAAATTTTGAACTGTCAAACGCTCATCTCCTCCGTCTCCCCCTCGAAAAGGACCGTGACCGCCCGATCCGCGCCGCCCTTCTCCTCCCAGAGACCCTGCAGCTCCTTGAGCGCCCCGGTCACGGTCTTGAGCTCCTTGAGCTCAAGCGCATCCTCGTCGATAAAGCGCTCGATGCGGGCGAGGAGCTTCCGCCCGACCCGCCGCAGCGCCTCCTGATCCGAGACCTCCGGGGAGCTATCCCGCGTCTCGCTCATGCGTCGGCGTACTTGCAGGCATAGGTGCAGCGGTAGAGCGGGCAGCTTTCATAGCCGCGCACGCAGTAGCGCCCCATGTGGTGGTCCCGCTGCACAAGCGTGGGGAAGAGCGTGATCTGCTTTGTGCCCTGTCCGCAGCCCTCACAGGTGATGCTCTTTTCCGTCCTATTGTCCGCGATATAAAAGGGGCAGCGCACGTCCGCCTCCGACCAGGTGATTCTCTGTGTTTTCATCGTTTTCCTCCCCGCGGGCAGCCTCAAGGTCCCGCTCGTCAAAATCTCCCCCGCTGAAAAACCAGGGTGGGTAGCCGCTGCGCTCCAGGCAGCGCACGATCGGATCGTCTCCGATCAGCTTCAAGCGCCATCACCTCTCAGTTAATTAAGACATTTCTCTTGACAAAGTCCCCGGTTCAGCTTAAAATAAGAACATGCTCGGGGCGTGATCCAATTTCTTTCAGATCCGCTTCGCAGTATATCGTAATTATTTTTGATTTTCAAGGTTTAGCTCGTACTTTTTTTAGATTCGGTAAATCTGCACAAGAACGGGGTGTTTCTTTTGTTCCAATATGACAGATTTGAGGCGCTGCGCGTGGCCCGCGGCGTCACCAAGACCTTTATCGCCCAGACGCTCGGGCGCAGCGCCACCCTCTGCCAGGACTGGAAGCAGCAGAAGTCCCAGCCGAGCGAGCAGCAGCTTCTCCAGGTTGCCCGCATTCTCGGCACGACGCCGGAGTACCTGCGGGGCGAGTCGGACGAGATTTCGCCCGATGCCGAGATGGAGGAGCTTCTCACAACCCTGCGGGAGCGGGAGGACATGCGTATGCTCTTTAAGCTCGCGCAGGATGCCTCGCCCGAAGATGTGCGCCAGGCGGTGAAAATCATCGAGGCGCTGCGCAGCGATGACTGACACCTATGTGCGTCTCGTCCCCCTGCCGGTGAAGGTGGAGGGCGTGACGCTCCCAAACGACGACGGCAGCTTCGATATCTATATCAACGCCCGCCTCTCCCCCGCGCGCCAGCAGCAAACGCTCGAGCATGAGCTGCGCCATATCCGGCGGGACCACTTCTATCTCGATATGCCCGTGTCCCGCATGGAGCGCCAGGCCGACGGGGAGGAGCTCAACGCCGTGCTGCACCCGCCGGCGGGGATGATCCCCTGCTTTGCCTCCGAGACCGCCCTTGCCCACTGGCTCGGCAATCTCTGCACCCAGCTCGGCGTCGACCTGGGAAATATTTAATGGAATGAGGATGTGATTCCATGCTCTATCAAAGCACACGCGGCGGCGCGCCCGCCGTCTCCTCCGCCCGCGCGATCGTGGACGGGCTCGCCCCCGACGGGGGACTTTACACCATGACGCCGGATGAGATCCCGAAGCTCGACTGGCGCGAGTTTCTGGCCTCGGACTACGCGGCGCTGGCAGCGCGCGTGGTCTCCGCCCTGCTGCCCGATTTTTCGGAGGCGGAGGCGAGGGAACTCGTGGAGAGCGCCTACACGGGCCGCTTTGCCTCCCCCCGCGTCGCCCCCCTGCGCGCGGCGGGGGACGAGCTTTTTCTGGAGCTCTTCCACGGCCCCACCGCGGCCTTTAAGGATGTGGCGCTCTGCCTTCTGCCCCGGCTCATGACCCGCGCCGCAGAGAAGTGCGGCGGGACGGGGGACATCCTCATCCTCACCGCGACGAGCGGCGACACCGGCAAGGCCGCGCTCGAGGGCTTCCGCGATGTGGACGGCATCCGCATCCTGGTCTTCTATCCCAAGGACGGGGTGAGCCCCGTGCAGAAGGCCCAGATGGTGACGCAGGCCGGCAAAAATGTGAAGGTCTGCGCCGTGGAGGGGAACTTTGACGACGCCCAGAGCGGCGTCAAGGCCGTGTTCTCCGCCATGCCGGAGGGGCTCTCCTCCGCAAACTCCATCAACATCGGCCGTCTCGTGCCGCAGGTGGTCTATTACTTCTCCGCCTACATCGACGCTGTGCGCCTCGGCCGCATCCGCGCGGGCCAGAAGCTGAACTTCGCCGTGCCCACCGGGAACTTCGGCGACATTCTTGCGGGCTGGCTCGCCGCCGAGATGGGTCTTCCCGTGGGGAAGCTCATCTGCGCCTCCAACGCCAATAACGTCCTCACCGACTTTATCAACACCGGCGTCTACGACCGGCGCCGCCCCTTCCACAAGACTCTCTCCCCCTCCATGGACATCCTCATCTCCAGCAATCTGGAGCGGCTTTTGTATCTCATGAGCGGGGACAGCGCGCTGGTTTCCTCCCTCATGCAGAAGCTCAAGGCCGAGGGGCACTATGAGGTCCCGGCGGCGCTTCTCAAAAAGATCCAGGAGCGCTTCTGCGCCTTCTGCTGCGACGATGCCGAGACCGAGGAGACCATCGCTGCGGTCTGGCGGGAGCACGGCTATCTCTGCGACACCCACACCGCCGTCGCGCGCAGGGCGGCAAAGGAATTCGGCGCGCAGAACGGCCCCGTGGTCATTCTCTCCACGGCCTCGCCCTACAAGTTCCCGGCGGCGGTGCTCTCCGCCCTGGGCATCGCGTTTGAAGGGGACGAGTTTGCCATGATGGACGCCATCGAGGCCTACACCCACACCCCCATGCCCGAGAACCTCCGCGGCCTGCGCGAGCGCCCCGTCCTGCACCGGGACGTGACCGCCCCGGCGGACATGCTCGCCTACGTGAAGGAGCAGAAGGAAAAGAAAACCTGGGCGTAATTTCTATTTCGTGCGTATCGGCTTTCATCGGTAAATTTAGATGCTTATGCCTTCGTGCGTGCGAAGGCCCCCAAAAGCATGTCATCCTGAGCGTCAGCGAAGGATCTCGTGGATAGCTGCAAAAGGTACGGGATTCTTCGTCGCAAGCTCCTCAGAATGACAGCGTTATCAATCAGGAAGGAACGATTATCATGTTTATCACCTGTTTGGATCTCGAGGGCGTGCTGGTGCCCGAGATCTGGATCGCCTTTTCCGAGGCAAGCGGCATCCCCGAGTTGCGGCGCACCACCCGGGACGAGCCGGACTACAACAAGCTCATGCGCTGGCGTCTCGGCATCTTGAAGGAGCACGGCCTCGGCCTCAGGGAGATCCAGGCCGTCATCGCGACCATCGACCCCATGCCCGGCGCGAAGGAGTTTCTGGACACCCTGCGCGCGGAGGGCCAGGCCGTCATCCTGAGCGACACCTTCACCCAGTTTGCCCAGCCCCTGATGAAAAAGCTCGGCTGGCCGACGCTTCTGTGCAACGAGCTTGTGGTCGCCCCCGACGGAGAGGTGACGGACTTCCGTCTGCGCTGCAAAGAGACCAAGCTCTCTACCGTGCGGGCCCTCCAGTCCGTCGGCTTTGAGACCATTGCCGCCGGCGACAGCTTCAACGACCTCGCCATGATCCAGGCGAGCAGGGCGGGCTTCCTCTTCCGCGCGCCCGAGAGCATCCGTTCCCAGTACCCCGACATCCCCGCCTGCGAGGACTATGACGATCTTCTGAAGCTCATCCGCGCGGCCCAGGCCGCCGGATAAGCGCTTATCCATAAATGAGGTGAGGCTGTGGAGCCGATCAAGGTATTCATCACCGAGGACGAGAGCATCGTGCGCGAGGGTCTCAGGGACATGATTCCCTGGGAGCAGTACGGCTTTGTCTTCGCCGGGGAAGCCTCCGACGGAGAGATGGCCCTGCCCATGGTGCGCCGCATCAAGCCCGACATTCTCATCACAGACATCAAGATGCCGTTTATGGACGGGCTCGCCTTCAGCCGCCTTGTGAGCCGGGAGCTGCCCCGCACGAAGATCATCATTCTCTCCGGGTACGACGATTTTGAGTACGCGCGCGAGGCCATTGAGCTGCACGTGGACCAGTACCTGCTCAAGCCCATCACCAAGGCCAGCATGATCAAGGCCCTGGAGCTGACAAAAAAGCACATCGAGGAGGAGCAGGAGCAGCAGGACTTTCTGACCCACTACTCCCGCGAGTCCCAGGCCTATGAGCACTACGCCCGCCGCATCTTCTTTGAGCGGCTTGTGAGCGGGGAGCTGCGCCTGCCGGAGATCTTCGAGCAGGCCGCGAAGCTCGAGATCGAGCTTGACGCGGGCAGCTACAACATCGTCCTCTTCACCCTGGAGGCGAAGGAGGGCGGCACCGCCTATTCCGAGGAGCTCTCCCTCCTGCAGGACGGGCTCATCCAGCAGCTTCTGCAAAACCCGGACTTTCTCGTCTTCCGGGGCAGCGTTTTAAGCTACGCCGTGCTCATCAAGGGCAGCCCCGAGCGGATGGATGAGCTGACCCGCCGCTGCCTCTCCCTCATCGAGTCCCGCTGCGAGCGGGCGGATTTCCCCCTGGAGTGGTACGCCGCCGTGGGCACCCCCACCGTGCGGTTGAGCGGCCTGCCCCAGTGCTACGCCGCGGCGGGCCACGCCCTGGCCTACCGCCACCTGCTGCCGCGAAACCACGTTCTGACGGCCGACATGCTCACCGTCTCCGCCGCGCACGATAGCTGCGGCGCCGCCGACAGCGGAGCCGCGGACCCCATGCTGATCCGGAATTTTCTCCACAAGGGGCTCGAGAGCGAGATCGGCGACTTTGTGTCCGAATACTTCGGCGCGCTGGGGGATGCCCTCGGCTCGCTCATGTTCCGGCACTATCTGCTTTTGAGCGCGCGCATCAACGCCCTCGCCGCCATGGAGGAGCTGGGCATTTCCCGCGCCGCCATCGCGCCGCGCCTGCCCGCGCCGGAGATGGACGCGCCGGAGGAGCTGCGCCGCTATCTGACGGAGGTCTTGCGCGTGTGTCTTTCGGCCCGGGACGAGGAGAACCAGAAGCAGTCGAGCTGGATCGTGGAGAGCGCCCTCGCCTACATCGACGCCCACTACGCCGAGGAGAGCATCTCCCTCAACGCGGTGGCCCGCGCCATCAACGTCAGCACCAACTATCTCAGCGCCGTCTTCAGCCAGAAGATGGGGCTTTCCTTTGTGGAATATCTCACGCAAAAGCGCATGACCCGCGCCCGCCAGCTCCTGCGGCAGAGCCGCAAGCGCACCGGTGAAATTGCCGCCGAGGTGGGCTACAAGGACCCTCGCTATTTCAGCTTCGTATTTAAAAAGACCCAGGGCTGCACGCCGCGGGAGTACCGGGGAGGCGAGCAGGAGCGATGACACGGGCAAGCCCCCTGCGCGACCGGCACGACATCAGTGCCAAGATCCGCGCGCTCATCATCCAGCTCGCCCTGCCGCTGTGCGTTCTCGCGGTTTTTGTGCTGGCTCTGTTTTTTATTTACAGCCTCCGCTACGCCCGCATCAGCAGCAACATCTCCACGGCCTCCCAGTTCAACCAGAACTTCAAGGACGAGGTCGATTTGAAGATGTACTACTTCGTCACCGGCAGCAGCGACGCGCTGCCCCTCGACGAGGTGGAGAAGGCCGAGGATCTGGCTGACACCCTCCTCGCGACCGCCCGCAGCCGGGAGAGCCTTCGCGCGGTGAGCAGCGTGCTGGACCTGTGTGAAAATCTCAAAACCTGCATCTTCGAGATCCGCGATACCGAGGGCTATGACCGGCGTATGCACCAGCTTGAGACCAATATCTACGTCATCACAAAGCTCATCCAGGACTATATGTACACCTACCTCTTTCATGAGGCGGGGCAGCTTGCCGCCCTGCGCGACAGGCAGAACGTGCTGCTCGGCGTGGGGCTTCTGCTCTCGGCCGGGGTGATGGTCGCGGTCATCTCCTTCTCCCTGCGCCGCAGTATCCTCCTCACGCGCAGCATCACAAAGCCCATCGACGCCCTCTATGACCGCGTCCTCGAGATCGGCGGCGGGGATCTCTCCCCCAAGCCCCCGGTGGAGGCGGAGGACGGCAAGCTCCGCGCCCTCGGCGAGGGGCTTGAGGAGACCGTCACGCGCTTAAACGAGCAGATGGAGCTCAACCGCCGGGAGCAGGAGCGCCTGAGGAGCATGGAGCTGAGCCTTATTCAGGCGCAGATCAATCCCCATTTTCTCTACAACACCCTCGACGCCATCACCTGGCTCGTCGAGACCGGGAAGAACGAGCAGGCGGTGGAGATGGTCTCAAGCCTCTCCACCTATTTCCGCTCCTTCCTCTCCAACGGCAAGGACATCATCACCCTGCGGGAGGAGGCCCTGCACGTGCGCAGCTATCTGGAGATCCAGCAGGTGCGCTACAAGGACATCCTCCGCTTCGAGCTTGAGCTGGACCCCGCGCTGGATTCCTGCCGTGTGCCGAAGATGACGCTTCAGCCGCTTGTGGAAAACGCCATCTACCACGGCATCAAGCCCCGCCGCGGCATCGGCACCGTCACCATCTCCGGCGTCTGCCGGGGTGAGCTTGCCGAGCTTCGGGTGCAGGACACCGGCGTCGGCCTGGACGAAGAGACCCTTGCCGCCCTGCGCCGCTCGCTGGATACGGACGAGGGGCGGGGCTTCGGCCTTCTCGCCTCCTACAGGCGGCTCCGGCTCATGTACGGGGACGATCTCGACTTTCGCATCGACAGCGCGGAGAATCAGGGGACGGTCATCACCATCCGCTTTCCCCGCCGCACGGAGGAGACGCCATGAAAAAAACGATCGCGCTTCTGCTGCTTGCCGCGCTGCTGCTCACTGGCTGCGCCGGCAAGGGCACCCCGACGGGCGAAAAGCTCATCCGCGTGGGCTTTTCCCAGGTGGGGGCGGAGTCCGACTGGCGCATGGCGAACACCGCCTCCATGATCGGCGCCCTGTGCGAGGAAAACGGCTTTGAGCTCCTGTTCGACAACGCCAAGCAGCGCCAGGAAAACCAGCTCCTCGCCATCCGCAACTTCATCCAGCAGGACGTGGACTACATCGTCCTCGCCCCCATCGCGGAGTCCGGGTGGGAGGATGTGCTGCACGAGGCCGCGGCGGCGGGCATCCCCGTCATCCTCGTGGACCGGCAGATCGCCGCGGCGTATAAGGACCTCTATGTCACCTGGGTCGGCTCCGACTTCCAGGCCGAGGGGGAGCAGATCCTCCGCTGGCTGGAGGAGAAGCTGGAGCAGGAGGGCCGCGCGTCCGAGCCCCTCCGCATTCTGCACATCCAGGGCACCGACGGGGCCACCGCGCAGATCGGGCGCACCGCGGCGCTCAATAACGCCGTCGCGCGCCACCCCAACTGGAGCGTCGCCGCCGTGCTGCCCGGGGAGTATACCGAGGCCAAGAGCTATGAGCTCGTGCGGGACTATCTGAAGGAGGACCGGGACATCCAGCTCATCTACAGCGAAAACGACAACATGAGCTTCGGCGCGATGCGCGCGCTGGATGAGGCGGGCATCTCCTACGGCCCCGGTGGGGATGTGATGATTCTCTCCTTCGACGCCGTGCGCGAGGCGCTCAGGCTCTGCCTCGACGGGAAACTCGACGCCTGCGCCGAGTGCAACCCCCTCCACGGCCCGCGCGTGGCGGCGCTGATCCGCCAGATGGAGGAGGGCAGGACCCCCGGCAAGCTCAACTATGTGCTGGAGTCCGTCTTTACCCAAAGCGATCTGAGCCCCGCCTTTCTCGAGGCGCGGGAATATTGAGGAGGCGGCCATGACCCGGGAAGAGTGCATGGATCTCGCCCTCTCGCTCGCACGGGAGGCGGGCGCGCACGGCGAGGTGCCGGTGGGCTGCGTCGTCCTCGGGCCCGCGGGGAACGTCATCGGCCGCGGGCGCAACCGCCGCGAGGAGACGGGGGACGCCACCGCCCACGCCGAGCTTGAGGCCATCCGCGAGGCCTGCGCCGCGCTGGGTGACTGGCGGCTCGAGGGCTGCACCCTCTGCGTCACGCTGGAGCCCTGCCCCATGTGCGCCGGGGCCATCATCAACGCCCGTGTCCCGACGCTCGTCTTCGGCGCGCGGGAGGCCCTCTCCGGCTCCTGCGGCAGCGTCATCGACCTTTTTTTCGAGCGCTACGGCCACCGCCCGGCGGTCTACCCCGGCGTGCGGAGAGACGAATGCGCCGCCCTGCTGCGCGGTTTTTTCCAGAACAGGCGCTGACCTTTCGGTATGGGAAACACCATGCCGAAAGGTTTTTTCTTTTGACATAAATGCACATTTTGCTCTTGCAAAAAGCGGCGATTTCCTGTAAAATTTGTTTATACTCCCATATCATCACCGTTCTGGAGGATAGGATATGAAACGCAATCTGGAGAGAAGATTCAGTCCCTTTGATCTGCTGCTGGTCCTGGCCCTTGTCGCCGTTCTCGTCGTCAACATCGCCATCAGCGGCAGGCTGCCCGATCCCGGTATGCGCAAGGCGTCCCGCGAGGCCGTCACCGCCACCGGTACAGGCGCGGGCAAGGTCGGCGACGTGGTCGTGGAGGTCACCGCCGACAAGAGCAATCTCTATTCCGTCAAGGTCCTCGAGCAGAATGAGACCCCGGGCATCGGCTCTCTCGCGGTGGAGCAGCTCCCCGCCGCCATGGTCGAGGCCAATTCGGTCGCAGTTGACAGCATCTCCAGCGCCACCGTGACGAGCGAGGCCATCAAGGCCGCCGTCTGCGCGGCGCTCACCGAGGCCGGCTTCAACCCGGCGGACTTCGGCTATGTGGAGCCTACCCCGGCCCCGACGCCGGAGCCCACACCCGAGCCCACGCCGAAGCCTGAGACCGCCCCTGCCGAGCCCGCGGACGGGGTGCAGACCGCGACCGGCACCGGCACCGGCATCGACGGCGATGTCGTCGGACCCCGGGCATCGGCTCCGTCGCCGTCGAGAAGCTCCCCGGCGCGATGGTCGAGGCAAACTCCATCGAGGTCGACGGCATCTCCGGCGCGACCGTCACAAGTACCGCCATCAAGACCGCCGTCACCGAGGCCCTCACGTCCATGGGCTTCGATCCCGCCGCCTACCAGGGTGCGGCCGCAGAGCCCGCGGACGGGGTGCAGACCGCGACCGGCACCGGCACGGGTATCGACGGCAATGTGACCCCGGGCATCGGCTCCGTCGCCGTCGAGAAGCTCCCCGGCGCGATGGTCGAGGCAAACTCCATCGAGGTCGACGGCATCTCCGGCGCGACCGTCACGAGTACCGCCATCAAGACCGCCGTCGCCGAGGCCCTCACGTCCATGGGCTTCGACCCCGCCGCCTACCAGGGCGCGGCCGCAGAGCCCGCCGCACCGGCTGCGTCTGCCGCTCCCGCGTCTCCCGCTTCCGAGGGCAGCGGCGCGATGAAGGTGCAGACCATGTCCGGCGTCACCGTGATGCACGCCGCCGACTGGAAAGAGCAGTTCCCCGAGCAGTACAACTCCTGGATGATGACCAGGGAGAGCTCCGAGGCGGAAGACTATCTGGAAATCTACCCCATGCTCCGCACCCTGTATGAGGGCTACGGCTTTGCCAAGGACTACAAGGCTGCCCGCGGCCACTATTACGACGTGCAGGATATCGAGGCCACCGGCCGCCCGCACCCCCTCGCCAACTGCTGGACCTGCAAGACCCCCGACTTCACCAACATGGTGAACGAGGAGGGCATCAGCGCCTACCAGAAAGACTGGAGCGAGGTGCAGGCCCAGATCACGGAGGGCATCTCCTGCTACACCTGCCACGCGAATAACCCCGGCCCCATCACCGTGACCCACACCTACTGGATCGACGCGGTGGGCGATGACTTTGACAAGATCGCCCCGGCAAACCTCGCCTGCGGCCAGTGCCACAACGAGTATTACTTCGCCCCCGACACGAAGGCCACCACCATCGCCCACAATAGTCTTGCGTCCATGGCGCCCGAGACGATGCTGGCCTACTTCAACGACGGCGCGAACTTCCCGAACGGGGAGCCCTTCGCCGACTGGACGAACCCCCGCACGGGCGTCAAGCAGATCAAGGTCCAGCACCCCGAGTTTGAGACCTTCCTCGGCGCGGGGAGCCCCCATGCGAACACCTTCACCTGCGCGGACTGCCACATGCCCGTGGAGACCAGGGCGGACGGCAGCACCTACCACAGCCACAATCTCATAAGCCCGCTGGATAACCCCGCCCTTCTGGAAAACACCTGCTCCGTCTGCCACAAGGATCTCGCGTCTGAGGTCCGCGGCGTGCAGCAGAAGGTGGAGACCCGCACCTACGAGGTCGGCTATGAGCTCGAGTATCTGACAGAGCTTCTGGCCCAGGCGGTGGAGAGCGGCAAGTACACGGACGAGGATCTGGCCGAGATCCGGCAGCTTGCCCGCGACAGCCAGTTCTATTGGGACTTCGTGTTCGTGGAGAATGCCGAGGGCGTGCACAACCCGTCCCTCACCTATGACTGCCTCGACAGGGCTGACGCGCTCTGCGGGGAAGCCACCCAGCTTCTCTTCGCCCTCACCCGCTGAGGAAACACCACATCAAAAAAGCTGCCCGCCCCAGAGGGCGGGCAGCTTTTTTACAAGGGGAAATGCCCATGAAAAAAGTGTTCAACTATCTGCGCTCCATGCGCTTCGGGATTTTGCTCCTGGTGCTGATCGCGCTCTGCTCCGTGGCGGGCACCGTGATCCCCCAGGGCCGCGCCGTCGCCTGGTACGCGCAGACCTACCGCTCCTTCCACGGCGTGATCCTGCTCCTAAGGCTGAACCGCGTCTTTGAAAGCTGGTACTTCATCGCGCTCCTCGTGCTGCTGTGCCTCAATCTCAGCCTCTGCTCGCTGCTGCGCATCCGCAAGGTCGTGAGCGCGGCCCGGGGCGAGACGGAGCGCGCGGCCGGGCTCCCCGACGCCGTGCGCCTCACGCCCGAGGGGGTCGAGCGGCTGCGCGCCTATCTCACGGACCGCCGCTGCCGGCGGGAGCGGATCGGCGAGGTCGAGATCTACCGCAAGCACAGCTTCGGGCGCTGCGGCAGCTTCATCACCCACCTCTCGATTTTACTGACGGTGGTCTTCGGGGCCCTCGCCCTCTACACGCCGACGGTGGTGGACCGGGACTGTATGCCGGGCGAATCCATTTTCATGGAGGACGGGACCGAGATCCACGTCCGCGACTTTCGCATCGCGGACGAGACGGGGCGGCTCGACTACCAGAGCCATGTGCAGGTTACCCTCCCCGACGGGCGGCGCAGCGAGCTTGCCGAACTCAAGGTCAACCACCCCTTCTCCTTCGGGCCCTGGAAGCTCTTCCAGCAGACCTTCGGCACGGCGGGCTCCGTCACGGTCACGAACCTCGAGACCGGCGGCACGGACGATTTTCTCCTGACCGAGCAGACCTATCTCTCCGCCGACGGGGTGACCGGCATACTCTACGACACGCTCTACCCCGACTATATCCGCGACCCGAGCGGGAACGTCACCCTCATCACCATCACCGAGGGCAGCTACCCCAACCCCATCTACCAGGTGCAGGTGATCTCCGACGGGGTCTTTACGCCCACGCTGGCCCTGCCGGGGGACGAGCTCACGGTCATGAACCTGCGCTTTACCTTCAACGCCCCGGTGGAGTACCCCGGCATCCGCATAAAGCACGTCTCCCCGCTCTTGAACGCCCTTCTGGTGGCGGCCTTCACGCTGATGATCGCGGGGCTCTATATCACGTTCTTCTGCGAGCCGGTGCTTGTAAAGCTCGATTCCGAGGGCTATGCCGTCGCGGGGCCGAAGCCGGAGCACATGCGCGTCGAGCTCGGCGAAGAATTTCGGGAGTTTGAGGTATAGCGTGGAGTGTGGAGTTATGGTGTCCCCTTCGGGGACGATTAAAAACAGGAAGGGATAGCTTATGAAATTCATCTTCTTTGCCGCCTTTGTGCTGTACGGTATCGCCGTCATTCTGGAATTTACCGGCGCCGCTTTCAAGAAGGACAAGCTGCTGAAATCCGCCTGGTTTGTGTTTCTCGGGGCCTTCGCGGTACACACGGTCTTCCTCATCGTGCGCGGCATTGCGGCAAAGCGCCTGCCGCTGTCGAACCAGTTTGAGTTTGCCAACGCCTTTGCCTGGGGCGTGGCGCTGATGCTTATTGTCTTGCGCGGTCGGCTCAAAACCGACTGGCTCTCGGTCGTGGCGATGCCGGCGGCGCTTCTTGTCATGACCTATGCCGCCCTCCAGCCCATGGAGATCCGCGACCTCATGCCCGCCCTGCGCAGCGCCTGGTTCGGCGTACACATCGGCTCGGCGGTTTTGAGCTATTCCGCCTTCGTCATCGCGGGCAGCATCTCCCTGCGCTATCTGCTGGCCGTCAAGAAGCAGAGCGCGGACGAGCGGGCCCTCCGCCAGATGGACTATCTGAGCTATCGCCTTGTGGCCTTCGGCTTTCTGTTTCTCACGGTCGTGATCCTCTCCGGCGCCATCTGGGCCGAGCAGGCATGGTCCGCCTTCTGGACCTGGGACCCCAAGGAGGTCTGGGCCCTCATCACCTGGATCATCTACGCGGTGTACCTGCACCTGCGCCTGCGCATGAAGCGCAGGGGGACCGCCATGGCCTGGTTTCTCGTGATCGCGGTGCCGGTGGTGTTCTTCACCTTTGCCGGCGTCAACACCTTCATGCACGGCCTGCACACCTACGGGTAAAGCACAAAAAAGCGCTGCGATCGCAGCGCTTTTTCGTTGTGTAGCTTTCCTTTTTACTGGAGCTTCTCCAGATAATCGACGATCTTCCGCACGGTGAAGAGCTGGGCCGCGTCCTCATCGGTGATGGAGATGCCGTACATATCCTCCAGGGACATGATGAGCTCGACCACATCGAGAGAGTCGGCGCCGAGGTCGTCGATCAGATTGGTGTCCGGGGTGATGGTTTCCGGCTCCACCTCAAACTGCTGTGCAAGGGCGTCTCTGACATTTTCAAAAATCATGTGTATCTCCTCCGAAGTCCATTCCTTTGCATCAGCATGGTACTACAAATAGCGCCGGGATGCAAGAGCGGATTTCAATATTTGTACGATTGCCCGCAATTGTAAGATTCCGGAATATTAAAAAAGTGTATGAGGCAGCTTTGCCGCCTCATACACACCATAAGCGGAGCTCCGCGAAGCCTTGCGCCGACCAAACACGGCGTGTTACGCACCGCCGTGTGCGATAAGCGCAAGTCCTCCATTGCGAACCGTGTTCGCAATGGATATTATGCCCACTCGCGGCTCTTGGGTTTGTTGTCGGGCTTCTCGGGCTTGACGTAGGAGACTACGACGCGGCGGTTCGGCTCGACCCCGGTGGAGCTCGTGGTCACGCCCTCGTAATTCTGCAGGGCGGTATGGATCACATGGCGCTCATAGGAGTTCATCGGCTCGAGAGCCATGCTGCGCTTGTATTTGATGGCCTTCTCCGCCATCTTCTCGGCGAGCCTTGAGAGGGATTCCTCTCTCTTGGAGCGGTAGGCCTCGGCGTCGACGGAGATGTGCAGGCGCTTGTCGCTGTCCTTGTTGACGACATAGTTCGTGAGATGCTGGATGGCGTCGAGGGTCTCGCCGCGGCGGCCGATGATGGCGCCCATGGCGGAACCGGTGAGGTTCACGTTGATGCCGCCGTTGTCGCGGGGCGTGATCTCCATGTCGGCGGTGACACCCATGCGCTCCAGAAGGCCCGAGAGGAAGCTGCGGATCGCGGCGTAGTCAGGGCTCTCGCCATCGGGCTCCGCGGCGGGCACGGGCTTCTCTGTCTTCTCGATCTTTTCGGTTTTCTCGGCCTTTTCCGCCTTTGCGGGCTTCTCGGTCTTCGGCGCGGCCGGCTTTTCTGCCTTCGGCGCAGGGGCGGGCTTCTCGGCCTTTGCGGGGGCGGGTTTTTCGCTCTTCCTGGGTGCGGGCTTGACAGGCTCGGGGTCCGGGGTCTCATAGCTCACGCGCACACGCGCGGGCGTCGCGCCGAAGCCGAGGAAGCCGGTCTTGCCCATCTCCAGGATCTCGACCGACACGTCGTCACGGCTCATCCCCAGTTCCTTGAGGGCCTCGTCCACGGCGGCGTCCACCGTGCGGGCGGACTTTTCCAGTGTATTGATCATAATCTCTTAACTCCTGTTTACTCTTGCTCGCTCTCGGCGGCCTGGATCTCTTCGACGGCGGCGCTGACTTCCTCGTCGGCGGCGGCCTGGATCTCCTCCACGGCGGCGCTCACTTCCTCAACGGCGTCGTCAATGGCGGGGGCGTTCTCGGACGCTTCGGCGGCTGCGAGGGTTGCGGCCTCGGCCCCCTCGGGATTGCTGAAGCGGTCCGGCACGTAGGCGCGGCCTCTCGCGTAGCGGCGGTTGCCGACCTGGGAGGCGGGCTTTTCGGTCTCCTTGATGCCGAGGCGCTCGCGTCTCGCTGCGCGGTCGGCGCGGTCCAGGGCGGCCTTGCGCTCGTCCAGCTTCTGCTTCTCGCTGGCCTGGAGCTTTTTCTTGCTCGTGTTGGTGTTGAGGGGGGTCTTGCCCTCGGCCTTGAGACGCTCATACTCGGCGCGCTTGGTCTCGATCTCGGCCTCCTTCGCGGCGCGCTCCGCGGCCTTGGCCTTGTCCTCCTCGTCAAGCTCCGCCTTGTACTTCTTGGTGAGGATATAGTCGCGGGCCATGCCGAAGACGGAGTTTGCGATCCAGTAGATGCCCATGGCGGCGGGCATGACAAAGCAGATCCACACGCTCATCAGGGGCATCATGAGATTCATGGTGTTCATGGTGGCGGCGGCCTGGGCGTTGTCGTTCTGCGTGGGGTTCGTCGCGGAGCTGATCTTCATGGAGAGCCACGAGAGAGCGGCGGAGATGAACGGGATCAGAAACAGCCCGAGAGCCGGGCCCCACACGGAGGGCTTGGACCAGTCGGTGTTGGCAAAGAAGTTCCACTGGGGCTGATCGCCGAGATTCAGGCCGAGGAAGCTGAAATCCAGATCCAAAAGGTTCGGGTCCAGCTTGTCGGCGAGATCGGTGGTCACGGCGGTCCAGTTTGCGTGGGTGAGCTTGGCAAGCTCGATCTCCTGATAGGCGCTCGCGCGGCCGGCGGCGGCCTCATAGAGGCCCTTGCCCACGAAGTAGTCCTGCAGGGTCGTCACGAACTCCTGGGCGACGAACATCATGCGCGTCAGGGGCTGGCGGACGACGGAGTACAGGGCGATCAGGATGGGAAAGGGGATCAGGGACCAGAGACAGCCGGACATGGGGTTGATGCCCTCTTCCTGGTAGAGCTTCTGCATCTCGGCATTGAGCTTCTGCTGGTTGCCCTCATGCCGCTTCTGCAGCTCCTGGATCCTGGGCTGGAGGCGGGAGGAGCGCATCATGCTCTTTTTGCTCTTGGCCATAAAGGGGGTCATGATGAGGTTTACGGCCAGGGCGAAAAGGCACAGCGCAATGCCGTAGTTTCCGGTCAGGTTATAGAGCCAGACCATCAGCTTTGCAAACGGCCAGGTTATGATTTCCCCAAATGACATAATTCATTCCTCAGTTCAAATAGAGATACCCGTCAAGGAACGGGGTCATAGATGCCGCGCCGCCCGTGATAGAACGGGTGGCAGCAGCAGATTCTGCGCAGGGCCATCCAGCCGCCCCTGAGAGCGCCGTATTTTTCGATGGCCTCCAGGGCGTACTGGGAACAGGTCGGGGTAAAGCGGCAGCAGGGCTGGCGCAAAGGGGAGATATGCCGCCTGTAAAAGCGGATGAGAAAGAGGAGCAGCGCCTTCATTCCGCGCCCTCCCGCAGAAGGCCGAGCTTTGCGCAGAGCGTGAGATAGGCGCGCTCAAGCTGCCGGAACGGCGCGTCCACGGCGCGCGTGCGCGCCACCAGCACGACATCCCAGCCCGGCAAAAGCCGGTCCCGGTTCAGGCGCACGATCTCGCGCAGGCGGCGGCGGACACGGTTTCGCACCACCGCGCCCCCGAGCTTCGTGGACACGGTGTAGCCCGTTCGGTTGTGGTCCAGGCGGTTTTTCCGGCAGTAGACCACGAGATACGGCGCGGCCGCGCTCTTTCCCTTTCCGTAGAGACGGCGAAAGTCGCTGTTCTTTTTTAAGGTATAGCTCTGCTTCACGTCTCTCCCCGCTTTTCGGCGCTCATGCAAAAGGCGCACAAGCACCTAAAGGGCGGATCGCTCCGCCCTGAGTCATATTCCCGATAGCCTGTTCACGGTGCGCCTCAGGCGCTGAGCTGGGCTCTGCCTTTCGCTCTGCGGCGGGCAAGGACCTTGCGGCCGTTCGCCGTCTTCATTCTCTTGCGGAAGCCGTGCTCTTTCTTGCGCTGGAGCTTCTTGGGCTGATAGGTACGCAGCATGGGGTGCACTCCTTTCTCTGAATCCTTGGGATTCTGAAAATTACTCAACATCCCCGCCGGTGGCGGAGAAGCAGTTGACAAATCTGATCCGCGGCAGGTGCCGCCGAATTGGTATTATAATAGAAACGCAAGCGTTTTGTCAACAAAAATGTTTTCTGCGATCTGCGATGTTTCTGTTTCTTCTCCGCGCGCCTAAAAAATTTTTATGGGTATCGGGTTTGCACAGCTTCTAAGCTCCCTTTCGAAAAGGGAGCTGTCATGGCCGATCCCACGCGAGGCCATGACTGAGGGATCGACTGTCCTGCGCCCGGTTTAG